>NZ_KI911635.1:10450-20503 GCF_000515355.1 Promicromonospora kroppenstedtii DSM 19349
AGGCTGGCTGCCCGGCTCCGGGCGGGCCGGGATGCCGCGCGGCCTCGCCCTGGTCTACCGGGCATTCCGGCTGCTCGACCCGGTGCTGCTCGCGGCCTGCCTCGCGGGCCTGCTGCTGACCGGCGCGGACGGCGGCGCCCTGGTGGTGTGCCTGCTCGTCTGGGTGTTCGGCGCTCTGGAGTACGTCAACTACTTCGTGGTGCGGCTGTCCTACCCGCTCGCCGAGTGGTTCGCGCTCGTCGGCCGACGGCGGACGCCCGCCCTGGTCCGGGACATCGCTCCACGGTAGGTCGCCGCGCCGCCGTGGGAAGCGCCGGCGTCACCGGGGACCCAGACCCTGGGTGGACCCGAGGTCGCCCGGGATCCACCTGGGGTCCGATGCCGCAGGCCGCCCGGCCGGGTAGCTTCCGAGCATGCCCACGGTCGCCCGCACCTCGTTCGCCACCACCGCCGTCGCCCACCCCCTGGTGCGGTGCGGCCTCGTGCTCGTGCTCAGCTTTCTGCTCGGCGGCCTGACGTCGTACGCCCAGGGCTTCCTGCCGAGCGCGCTGAGCTCCTTCGCGAACTCCGCCAGCGGCTGGACGGTGCTCACGGCGCTGCTGGTGTACGCCGCCCGGTTGCGCACGGCACCGTCCGCTGTGCTCGGCGCGGCGAGCTTCGTGCTGCTCGTGCTCGGGTACACGGCGGCCGCCCACCTGCGCGGCTACGTGTACGACCCGGTGCTCTTCTCCCTCGTCGGCATCGTGGCCGGCCCGTTCGTCGGTGTCGCCGCCTCCTGGCTGCGCGCGACCGGGGCCCGCGCCGCGCTCGGTACCGCCCTGCTCGCGGGCATCGGCGTCGGCGAGGCCGTCTACGGGCTGACGATCATCCGTGAGACGACCAGCCCGGTCTACTGGACGCTCATCGGCGTCGCGGGCCTCGCGCTGCTCGCCGGCATGCTGATACGCCGCGTGCGCGGCGTCGTGCCTGTGGCGCTCGCGGCCGGCGGGACGGCACTGGTTGCCGCGACCTTCTACGTCACCTACTCCAGCCTCTCCTAGTACTTGGTCGCAACCAGACATCCGGTGTGTGGCGCACCGTGAGTATCGCCGCCGTTACCGCTGGCCGACTCCGAGGTTCTCTTCAAGCCACGATGCTGCAACGTTTCAAGCCGGTTCCCGCGGGCAGGAGCTCGTGGCCTGAACAGAACCTCAGGAGCGACGAGGCGCGCCGCGATATGTGAGTCGCGAACCAGCTGGTGATGCCCACATCGGGCACTCGGCCGCGACGGAGCACCAGAGCCGGGTTCCAGGCCGGGTCACGCCGCCACCAGGCGGTCGAGCAGCCGGTCCAGCAGGGCGTCCGCGCGCTCGGCGGCGCTCGCGTCGACCAGCAGCGTCTGGGTCAGACCGGCGGCCGCGGCCAGGATCAGCTCGGCGTCGAGATCGGTGTCGCCGCCCTCGACACCCCCGTCACCACCGGCCGACGACGCCGCGCGGGCGCGCTGGAGCTGGGCGGCGATCGCCCCGATCAGGTACCGGGGTGCGCCCAGGGTGTCCTCGGCGCCGACGTCGGGCGCGGCCGCTCCGTCGGACGCGGCACCACCGCCGGAATCGTCCCCGGCCCTGCCCGCACTCAGCGCCCCCGCGTGGAACGCGTTGAGGACCACGGCGTCCTCCCGCCGCGCGGCGTCGGCGGGGAGCAGCTCGGTCAGGATCGCGCGGATCACCGCGCGAGGCTCCGGGTCCGCGCCGAGAGTCGTCAGTCGCCGTGTGAACCGCGTCCCGGCGTCGGCGACGACTGCCTGGTGCGTGGCGAGCAGGAACGTGCGCTTGGTGCCGAAGTAGTACTGGACCAGCCGCACCGAGATGCCGGCGTCGGCGGCCACGGACTGGAAGGTCGCGGCGCCGAGCCCGCCGCGCGCGATGACCCGGCGCGCGGCGTCGGTGATCTGCTTGCGTCGCTGATCGTGGTCGGCCAGCCGAGGCATGTGGTTCCGCCTTCTCGTCGCTCTTGATGGTATGCGTGCACCATCATAAGTGATACGTTCATACCAACAAGGCGATCGGCAAGGCGAGAAGGTGTACCCATGGCGAGGATCGGACGGTTCAGGAGCGACGCGGCGCGCGCCGAGTACCTGCGCGCGTACGCCGCGATGGAAGGCCTCTGGCCCCTCCCGGCGACGACGGCCGAGGTGCCGACCGCCTACGGGTCGACGCACGTGCGCCGGTCCGGCTCGGGCGAAGGGCTGCCGCTGGTGCTGCTGCACGGGTTCGGCGGCAACGGGCTGTACTGGTACGACGTCGTCGAGCGGCTGGCCCGCGACCGCGAGGTCCTCGCCCTGGACGCCGTCGGCGCGGCCGGGCGCAGCGTGCAGACCGCGCCCCTGACCCACGACGCCGACTACGGTGCCTGGTTCGCGCAGGTGCTGGACGGGCTCGGCCTGGACCGGGTGCACGTGCTGGGGGAGTCGCTCGGGTCGTGGCACGCGACCCTGGTGGCGCTGCACGTCCCGGACCGGGTGGCGAGCGTGTCGCTGATCGAGCCCAACGGCGTGATCACCAGGACCCCGTTCCGGGCTCTCGTCCGGATGCTCGGGTTCGGCGCCAACCCGACCGACGCGGGCTGGCGTCGGATGGGCGAATGGCTGACGCCGGGGGTGAGCCCGACCGAAGCGGAGCTCGCCTGCATGAAGGCCGCGCAGGGGTACCGGACGGCGGCCGGCTGGGCGCGGCCCCTGAAGGACGCCGAGCTGGCGTCGATCGCTCCGCCCCTGCTGGCGCTCTACGGCGCCGAGTCGGTGCTCTCGGAGCCGGACGCGGCCCGGCGGCGGCTCGCCGAGCACCTGCCCGGCGCCGAGGTCGAGATCTTCCCCGGGACCGGGCACGGCGTGCGCGGTCAGGTCCCGGACCGGGTGAGCGCCCGGGTCGCGGGGTTCGTGGCGCGGTGCGACGGGACGGTGCGCGCCTGACGCCGAGATCGCGCGCCTGACATCGAGCCCGCGCGTCTGACGACGGGCCCGCATGCCCGGCGCCGCGGGGGCGCACGCCTCGCACGCGGGCCTGGCAGCTTGGCGCTGTCCGGACCTCGTCCTGGTCACCGCACGGTCATCGCGCGGGAGGCTGTTTGAGAATCGTTCTCACTTCTGGTTGACTCCTCCTCCGTAACGAGAATGATTGTCATTCTAGATGGAAGGAGCGGGCGGCCCCGACCGCCCCACCGACGATGAGAAATCAACCCACCCGCGCGGCCGCCGGCCTCGGCGCGGCACTGTCCCTCGTCCTGCTCGCGGCCTGTGCGGCCGAGGGCGACCCGGCCGGCTCCGAGTCGGCGTCGGCGTCGGCCGACGCACACGACCACGAGTCGCCCGAGGCCACCGAGGCCCAGGCGCGCACGCCGCGCCTCGCGGTCACCTATGACGGCGGCGTCCTGGTGCTGGACGCGATGAGCCTCGAGACCGTGGGCGAGATCGAGCTGGAGGGCTTCACCCGCCTCAACGCGGCGGGCGACGAGCGGCACCTCATGGTCTCGACGACCGGCGGCTTCCAGGCCCTCGACCTGGGCTCCTGGGCCGAGGCCCACGGAGACCACTCCCACTACTGGACGGCCGACCCGATCCTCACGGACGTGACCTACGAGGCCTCCGAGCCCGGCCACGTCGTGGTGCACGAGGGTCGCACCGCCCTGTTCGACGACGGTACCGGCCTGGTGCGCGTGCTCGACTCAGCCCACGTGGCCGACGCGGACGCGGCTGCCCGTGAGTACACGACGCCGTCGGCCCACCACGGTGTGGCAGTCGAGCTGACCGACGACACCCTCGTGGTCTCCGAGGGCACCGAGGACGCACGCACCGGTATCCGGGTGCTGGACGGGGACGACAAGGAGATCGCCGCTTCCGACGAGTGCCCCGGGGTGCACGGCGAGGCCGTGGCCGCCGACGAGGCCGTCGTCATCGGCTGCGAGGACGGCGCCGTCGTCTACGCGGACGGCAAGATCACCAAGGTGGCCGCGCCCGACGATTACGGCCGTATCGGCAACCAGGCCGGAACCGAGGCGTCGCCGGTCGTGCTGGGCGACTACAAGAAGGACAAGGACGCCGAGCTCGAGCGCCCCACGCAGGTCTCGCTGATCGACACCCGCAGCGGCGACCTCCAGCTGGTCGACCTGCCGTCGTCCTACACCTTCCGTTCGCTCGCCCGGGGCGACGACGGGGAGGCGCTCGTGCTCGGCACGGACGGCCAGGTCCACGTGATCGACCCGGAGTCGGGCGAGCTGACCAAGTCGATCCCGGTCATCGACGAGTGGGAGGAGCCGGTCGAGTGGCAGGATCCGCGGCCCGCGATCCTCACGCTGGACGGCTCGGTGTACGTGACCGACCCGGCGAACGACTCGATCCACGCGGTCGACGTCGAGACGGGTGAGGTCTGGAAGTCCGCCGAGCTGGGCGTGACCCCGAACGAGCTGAACGGCGTCACGGGCGGCGAGGCCCACACCCACTGACCACAACGCGTTGAGTGCTGGCTATTTGCGCCTCCCGAGCCTCGGGAGGCGCAAATAGCCAGCACTCAACGCGTTGCGGGGATCAGGGGCGGGCGAAGAACGTGCGGATGTCCGCGACGAGCTGGTCCGGGACCTCCATCGCCGCGTAGTGGCCGCCCGTCGGGTACTCGGCCCAGTGCTGGATGTTGGCGTTGTCCCGCTCCGCGAAGGCCCGGATGGTCTTGAAGTCGTCGGCGAAGACGGCGACGCCGATGCGCCCCTGGCTCACCACCGGCTCGGCTTCGGACCGCGCCTCGGTGTAGTGGTACCGCACCGACGTCGCGGACGTGTTGGTCAGCCAGTACAGGGTGACCTGCGCCAGGACCTGCTCGCGGGAGACGAGGCTCGTGCCGTTGCCGAAGCTCTCGAACAGCTCGTTGTAGGCGAGCTGCCCGACCGGCGAGTCGCTGAGCGCGGCGGCGATGGTCTGCGGGCGGGATCCGTTCATCATGTTGTAGGCGCCCACGCTCTGGAACCACTGCAGGTGCTCCAGCGCCGCGAACTCCTTGGGGCCGAACCCGTCCATCTCGCCGTCGGCGCCCGTCGGGAACGAGAAGAGCTGGAGCAGGTGCGCGCCGAGGAAGCCCTCGGGATCGAGCACCGCCAGCTCGCGGCCGATCATGGCGCCCGCGTCGCTGCCGTGGGTGCCGTAGGACTCGTAGCCGAGCCGGCGCATCAGGGCGTCCAGGGTGCGGGCGGCGCGGCCCATGGTCCAGCTCCCGCCGTCGGCCGGCTCGACCAGCGGCGTGCTGAAGCCGAAGCCGGGGATGGACGGGACCACCACGTGGAAGGCGTCCTCGGCGCGGCCGCCGTGCGCGACGGGGTCGGTGAGCGGGCCGATCATGTCGAGGAAGTCGAGCACCGAGCCCGGGTAGGTGTGGGTCAGGAGCAGCGCCCGCGCACCCGGCTCGGCCGACGGGACGTGCAGGAAGTGGACGGTCTGACCGTCGATCTCGGTGAGGTACTGGGGGAACGCGTTGAGGCGCTCCTCCACGGCGCGCCAGTCGAAGTCGTCGCGCCACTGCTCGACCGACTCGCGCAGGTACGACTCCGGTGTGCCGTAGTCCCACGAGTCGCCCGGCGCGGCGGGGGCGAAGCGGGTGCGGGCGAGGCGGTCGTTCAGGTCGTCGAGGTCGGCCTGGGGGATGTCGACGCGGAAGGGGCGGATGCTGGTGTCGTTGGTGTTCATGTCTCCGACACTATGAGGGGTTCAGGAACACTTCTTTCCTCTATTCTGCCGAGTACCCGATCTCTTTTCAGATGCCGGTGAGGAGCCACGATGACGACGACGGCGGGGCGGTTGCTCGCCCTCCTGGGCCTGCTCCAGTCTCGTGCGGAGTGGACCGGGCCGGAGCTCGCCGCGCGCCTCGACGTCACCGACCGCACGGTGCGCAACGACGTCGCGCGCCTGCGCGACCTCGGCTACCCCGTGGACTCGGTGCGCGGCCCCGGCGGCCGCTACCGGCTGGGGGTGGGCGGCAAGCTGCCCCCGCTCGTGCTCGACGACGAGGAAGCGGTGGCGATCGCCGTCGGGCTGCGGGCCGCGAACGCGGTGGCGGGCATCGAGGAGTCCAGCGCCCGCGCGCTCGGCAAGCTGGAGCAGGTGCTGCCCGACCGGCTGCGCCGTCAGGTCGCGGCGCTGCGCGATGCGACGGAGACCGGGCCGGTGAACACCGACAGCAACGTCGAGGACCCCGTCGTCGACCCGGCGCTGCTCACCGAGCTGGCCGCGGCGATCCGTGACCACCTTGGGCTGCGCTTCTGGTTTCGCGAGGAGCCGCGGGAGGTGGAACCGGTCCGGCTCGTGGCGTGGCAGCGCCGGTGGTACCTCGTGGGGCGGGACGTCGGCTCGGGGCGCTGGGAGCCGTTCCGCGTGGACTGGCTGGAGCTGCGCCGGCCCGGCGGACGCCGCTTCACGCCCGTCGAGCCGTCGTTCGACCTGACCGAGTTCGTGGTGCGCGAGGTGGCCCGCACGGGCTGGGCGGTGCACACGCGCATCGTCGTGCACGCCCCGGCGCACGAGGTGCTCGACCGGATCAACCCGGCCGTGGGCACGGTGGAGCCACGGGACGACACGTCCTGCCTGCTGGTGACCGGCGGGGACAGCATCGAGACGGTGGCCGTGTGGATCGGCATGCTCGGCCTGGACTTCACCGTGTCCGGGCCGCCGGGCCTGCTGGACCACCTGGAGGTGCTGTCCCGGCGGTACGGCCGGGCGGTGCGGGGCTGACCCGCTCCTACTGTCCGGCCTGCGCCAGCATCCCGCGCAGCATCGCCCCGAGGATCCGGGCCAGGCGCGGCTCGACGTCGACCAGGGCGTGCGACAGCCGGGGGTCCGACCGGTAGAGCGTGGCGACCTCCGGCCCCGGCGTCGCGATCTGGTGGAACGTGCCCGCCAGGGACGTCGCCGCCGCGACCAGGTCGACGCCGTCCTCCTCGGTGAGGCCCGGGAGGGCCGCGCGGACCGCGGGGACGATCTGGTCCAGGCCCTCGCCGGTGGTGAGCTTGAACTCCCGCACCTTCTCCACCGACACGTTGCGCTCCAGGTTGAGCGGCGTCTGCGCGAGCAGGTCGCAGAACATGCCGCGCTCGGCGAGCGTGGCGGCGACCACGGCGGCGACGCTGTCGGCGTCCGGCCGTTCGACGGCGCCCACCCGCTCGGCGAGGTCCGGTGCCCAGTCCCGCCAGCCCTCGGCGGTGAGCCGCAGGAAGATCTCCTCGCGCGTCTCGAAGTACCGCAGCATCGCGGACTTGTGCATGTCCACGGCGGCCGCGATGTCGGTCAGCGTCACCTCGCGGATGCCCCGCTCGGCCCCGAGCCTGCGGGCGGCATCGAGGATGGCCGCCTCCCGGACGGCCTTGGCCTCGGGGGAGCGGGCCCGCTGGAAATCCCGGGTCGTCATGCTCACATCTTAGCGCAACAGGGTTGCGCAAGTTAGAGCAACGGTGTTGTATTAACGACATGCAGCAGACATGGTTCATCACCGGTTCCTCGCGTGGCTTCGGCCGCGCACTCGCACTCGCCGCGCTCGCCGCGGGCGACCGGGTGGCGGCCACCGCCCGGCGTCCCGAGCAGCTCGACGACCTCGTGGCGCAGTACGGCGAGCGGGTCCTCCCGCTCCGGCTCGACGTCACCGACCCGGTCGGCGTCCGCGCGGCGCTCGCCGAGGCCGCGTCCCGGTTCGGGCGCCTCGACGTCATCGTCAACAACGCGGGCTACGCCAACGTGGCCCCGATCGAGACGGGGGACGAGGCCGACTTCCGCACCCAGTTCGAGACCAACTTCTGGGGCGTCTACCACGTGTCCCGGGCCGCGATCCCGCTGCTCCGCGAGCAGGGCGGCGGCCTCGTGATCCAGTTCTCGTCGGTCGGCGGGCGGGTCGGCGGCTCGCCGGGCATCGCGTCCTACCAGGCCGCCAAGTTCGCGATCGACGGCTTCAGCCGGGTGCTGCGCGCCGAGACCGCGCCGTTCGGCGTCAAGGTGCTCGTCGTGGAGCCCAGCGGGTTCCGCACCGACTGGGCCGGCGCCTCCATGACCGTGCACGACGCGCCCGCCGGTTACGAGTCGACCGTCGGTGCCATGAACTCGCGGATGCGCCAGTCCGGAGCCGGTGCGGCGGGCGACCCGAACCGCGCCGCCCAGATCCTGGTGGCCGTGGCCAAGCGGGACGACGTGCCCGAACACCTGCCGCTCGGCGTGAACGCCACCGAGATGTCCGTGGCCCAGGACCGCCGCCTGCTCGAGTCGGACCAGCGGTGGAGCGCGGTCAGCCGCTCGGCCGACTTCGGCGAGCCGTTCCCGGTCGCCCTGCCGTAACCGCGCGGACCGCTGGTGGGGCGGACCAGCGGTTGTTTGCTCATCTGTGAGTGTCATCGTGCTCATCTGTTAGCCTGACGGCTGTTCAACGGAGTCGGAAGGGCGGCGGAGGAGCACGATGACGGCACTCGACGAGGAGACCGTGGGCGGCCTGGTGGCGTCCGCGCCAAGCGAGGCGGACCTCACGGTCCCCACCTATGACCGGTCCCGGCTGACCACCGGGATCGTCCATCTCGGGGTGGGTGGCTTCCACCGCGCGCACCAGGCGATGTACCTCGACCGGCTGATGGCCGAGGGCAAGGCCCTCGACTGGGCGATCTGCGGCGTCGGGGTACTGCCCGGCGACGCCCGCATGCGCGACGCGCTGGCCGCCCAGGACGGCCTCTACACCCTGGTGCTCAAGCACCCGGACGGGCGCCTGGAGGCGCGCGTGATCGGGTCGATCAAGGAGTACCTGCTCGCCCCCGACGACCCGGAGGCGGTGCTGGAGAAGATGGCCTCGCCCGAGGTCCGCATCGTCTCGCTGACCGTCACCGAGGGCGGTTACAACATCCACCACGTGACCGGCGAGTTCGACCTGGCCGACCCGGCGGTCGCCGCCGACCTGGCCGGCGGCGCCGTCCCCGCCACGACGTTCGGGCTGGTCACCGAGGCCCTGCGCCGCCGCCGGGACCGGGGCGTGCCGCCGTTCACCGTGATGAGCTGCGACAACATCCAGGGCAACGGCGAGGTCGCCCAGCGGGCGTTCACCACCTTCGCCCGGGCCAAGGACGCCGACCTGGCGGACTGGATCGAGCAGAACGTCGCGTTCCCGAGCTCCATGGTCGACCGCATCACGCCCGTCACCACGGACGCCGACCGTGCCATGGTCGCCGAGCGGTTCGGCGTCGACGACGCGTGGCCCGTCGTGGCCGAGCCCTTCGAGCAGTGGGCGCTGGAGGACAGCTTCCCCGCCGGGCGGCCCCCGTTCGAGGACGCCGGCGTGCAGGTGGTGGCCGACGTCGAGCCGTACGAGCTGATGAAGCTGCGCCTGCTCAACGCCGGCCACCAGGCCCTGTGCTACGTCGGCTACCTGTCGGGGCACCGGTACGCGCACGAGGTGGCCGGGCAGGACGTGTTCGCCCGGTTCCTGCTCGGCTACATGGACCGCGAGGGCACGCCCACGCTGAAGCCGGTGCCGGGCATCGACCTGGACGCCTACAAGCGCACCCTGATCGAGCGGTTCGCCAACCCGCACGTGGCCGACACCCTGGCGCGGCTGTGCGCCGAGTCCTCCGACCGCATCCCGAAGTGGCTGCTTCCGGTGGTCCGGCACCACCTGGCGCACGGCGGGCCGATCGAGCACGCCGCGCTCGTGGTCGCGTCCTGGGCCCGGTACGACGAGGGGGTGGACGAGGCCGGCGAGCCCATCGAGATCGTGGACCGCCTCGCCGACCGGCTGCACCGCGCGGCCCTGGCGCAGGCGGAGGACCCGCTGGCGTTCCTGCGCGACCGTGAGGTCTTCGGCGACCTGGTCGACAACGAGCGGTTCACCGCCGAGTACTCGGCGGCGCTGGCGTCCCTGCACGAGCTGGGTGCCCGCGCCACGGTCGAGGCCCTGGTCGCCCGGGGCTGACCTGCCTCGCGGCCCGGGCTCGCGCCGCGGAGGGCTAGCCCGGGACGATCGTCTCCAGGGCCGTCGCGGCGGCGTCGTCGACCACCAGGGTGTCGGCGACGCC
>NZ_KI911635.1:20603-21546 GCF_000515355.1 Promicromonospora kroppenstedtii DSM 19349
CGTCGAGCCCGGGGCCGGGGGCGCCGGCTGGTCCTGGGTCCGGGGCCCGGCCGCCGGCGCCCGACTGGACGGCGGGGCGCTGGTCTGGCCCACCCAGAACGCCGAGCTGTACCTGGGCACCAACACGGCCTCGGTGCTGACCCGGGAGGCTCCCGCGGGGGACTACCTGGTGGAGACGAAGCTCGACCTCGACGGCGTGGGCGTGAACCGGCAGGCCGGGCTCGTGCTCTACGCGGGGGACAACCAGTTCGTGAAGCTGGTGCACTCCCAGCTCGGGCTGCTGCGCAAGCCCGGCAGCGCGGCGCAGATGGTGGAGTTCACCAAGGAGGCTGCCCGGCCGACCAGCACGCCGCCGGCCGCCGCGTACAGCGCCCCGATGTTCGGCGCGGCCCCGGGGGAGACCACGTGGCTGCGGCTCGCCGTGCACCGGGACGCGGGGAACGACGAGTACGAGGTACGCATGGCGTCCAGCACCGACGGTGAGACCTGGCGGTGGGGCGGTGTCTGGACCCTGCCCGACGACCGGGCCCCGCGGATCGGCCTGGTCTCGATGAACACGGCGGGTGCGACGGCGACGTTCGACTACGTCCGCACGTACGCGCTGCCCTGACCAGCCCATCCCGCTTCGCTGAGTGCTGGATATTTGTCGATTTCTCGGCCGTCAGGCAACAAATACCCAGCACTCAACGAGGGGTGGGGGGCGGGTTCTGATCGGTTCCGACGGAATTGGTCGCGTTTTCTGCCGGGTCGTTGACGGAAAAATTCGGGGGTCCATATGGTCGCCAGCATGTCGACGACGACACCACCGGGCAGCGCCGCACGGCGGGCCCACGAGAGCCACGTGGTGGCCGCGCTGCGGGACGGGCCCCTGAGCCGTGCCGAGCTCGCCCGCCGCGTGGGCCTGTCCCGCACCACCCTGTCCGAGACCACGGCCGAGCTGCTG
>NZ_KI911635.1:21646-26659 GCF_000515355.1 Promicromonospora kroppenstedtii DSM 19349
GCGATCAGGATCTCGCGCGCGCCGAGGCGGGCGGCCAGCCGGGCGCCGCGCTCGCCGTCGACCTGGGGCGCCGTGATCTCGATGCGCACCACGCCCTGCTCCCGGGCCTGCGCGAGCAGGCGGGCGACCTGGAAGCGGGAGATGCCACGGTCGCGCGCGATCTCCACCTTGGACTTGCCGTCGAGGTAGTAGTCGGTGCTCACCTCGACCATGAGATTCGAGTCGTTCTGGGTCACCTGCGTTCCTCACTCCCGCAGGCGGCGGCGGGGCTGATCGAGCGACTTCTGAGCGGGGGGCCTTGCTCACCTGAGCATACCCAACTACTCTGCGGATGCAGATGAGCAGTTTCAATTTCTCAAATGAGCGTGGCGGAGATGCCGCAGGAGAGGACGAGGATGTTCCGACCTCCGAGGGGTAAGTCGGCGCCGGGTGTTTCGGTGAGGGCGACCGCCGTGGCGGCGACGGCCACCGTCGCGCTGGCCCTGTCCGGCTGTGCCGGGGCGGGCGCCGTGGCCGGCGGCGAGGGCGAGCAGATCGTCGTGGCGATCGTGTCCAACCCGCAGATGCAGGACGCGATCTCTCTGCAGGACGAGTTCCGCGCCGCCCACCCGGGCGTGGACGTGCGGTTCGTGTCGCTGCCGGAGAACGAGGCCCGCGCCAAGATCACGGCGTCCGTGGCGACCGGCGGCGGCGAGTTCGACGTCGTCATGATCTCCAACTACGAGACGCCGATGTGGGCCGAGAACGGCTGGATCGAGAACCTCCAGCCGTACATCGACGACACCGAGGGGTACGACGCGGAGGACTTCGTCCCGAGCGTCCGTGAGGCCCTGTCGAGCGACGGAGACATGTACTCCGTGCCGTTCTACGGCGAGTCGTCGTTCCTGGCCTACCGCGCCGACCTGTTCGAGGAGGCGGGGCTGGAGATGCCCGCCAACCCGACCTGGGACGAGGTGCGGGAGCTGGCCGCGGAGCTGAACGAGCCCGCGGAGGACTTCTCGGGCATCTGCCTGCGCGGCCTGGCCGGCTGGGGCGAGGTCATGGCGCCGATGAGCACCGCGATCAACACCTTCGGTGGCGGCTGGTTCGACGAGGACTGGAACGCCACCCTCGACTCGCCCGAGAGCCGCGAGGCCATCGAGACCTACATCGACACCGTGCGGACCTCCGGCCAGCCGGGCGCCGCGACGTCCGGGTTCGGCGACTGCCTCACCCGGTTCGCCCAGGGCCAGTCGGCCATGTGGTACGACGCGACGTCGATGGTGTCCTCCATCGAGGACCCGGCATCGTCCACGGTGGCGGGCAAGGTGGGCTACGCGCCCGCGCCCGTGGCCGAGACCGGTACGGCGGGCTGGCTGTACAGCTGGTCGCTCGCCATCCCGTCCACCAGCGAGCACAAGGACGCCGCCTGGGACTTCGTCTCCTGGATGACGAACAAGGAGTACATCAGGACCGTCGGCGAGGAGATCGGCTGGGAGCGGGTGCCCCCGGGCAGCCGGCTGTCCACCTACGAGATCCCCGAGTACGCCGAGGTCTCGCAGGCGTACGCCGACGCGACCCTGGAGTCGATGAACGGGGCCACCCAGGAGTCCGCGATGACCCACCCCGTGCCCTATCCGGGCATCCAGTTCGTGGGCATCCCCGAGTTCCAGGACCTCGGCACCCGCGTGGGCCAGCAGATGTCCGCGGCCATCGCCGGCCAGGTGACCGTGGACGAGGCCATCGCACAGTCCCAGCGCTACGCCGAAACCGTGGCGGAGACCTACCGGGCCCAGGAGGGGCAATGAGCACCTCGACCATCGACCGGCTCGAAGGCTCGCGCCGGGCCGCCCGCGCCGCCGCGGCGGAGCGCACGATCAGCAAGGCCGAGGGGTGGCGGCGCCGCGGCCCGCTCCTGCCCGCGCTGATCTTCACCGTGATCGTCACGCAGCTGCCGTTCCTGGTGACCATCTGGTACTCGCTGCGCGGGCAGAACCTGCTGCGGCCCGGCGAGGACATCTTCGTGGGCCTGTCCAACTACGTGGACATCGCCCAGGACTCGACGTTCCGCCAGACGGCGCTGAACTCCGTGGTCATCACGCTCGGCTGCGTGCTCGTGGCGATGGTGCTCGGCATCGTGCTGGCGCTGCTGCTGGACCGGCCCTTCCTCGGCCGGGGCGTGGCCCGCACCATGCTCATCACACCGTTCCTGGTGATGCCGGTGGCGACGTCGGTCCTGTGGTCCGTCGCGCTGCTCAACCCCACCTACGGCCTGCTGAACTGGACGCTCGGGCTGTTCGGCATCGAGGCGGTCGACTGGACGTCGACCTATCCGATCATCGCCATCCTGATGGCGCTGGTCTGGCAGTGGACGCCGTTCATGATGCTGCTCGTGCTCGCCGGCCTCCAGGCCCAGGCCAAGGACGTGCTGGAGGCCGCGTCGGTCGACGGCGCCGGCCCGTGGCGCACCTTCCGCTCGATCACGCTGCCGCACCTGCGCCGGTACATCGAGCTGGGCGTGCTGCTCGGCGTCATCTACGTGGTCAACACGTTCGACCAGATCTACCTCATGACGGCGGGCGGGCCCGGTACCGCCAGCGCCAACCTGCCGTTCTACATCTACCAGCGCGCGTTCCTCGGCTTCGACATCGGGCAGGCCGCCGCCATGGGCGTCGTCGTCGTGATCGCCACGATCATCGTGGCCTCGGCCGCGCTGCGCCTCATCTTCCGCAGCTTCGAGGTCAAGGAGTGAGCATGTCCGACACGACGCGTGCGTACCGCCGTCGCACCACCGGTGGTGTGCTGACCACGCTGACCTGGCTGCTGGCGCTCGCCTTCTTCTTCCCGGTCGCCTGGATGGCGGCCACGGCCTTCAAGCAGGAGAACCAGGCGGCGTCCGACCCGCCCACGTGGTTCTTCACGCCGACGCTCGACCAGTTCCGCGCCGTGATCGAGGGCGGTTCCGGCGTCTACGTGGCCAACTCGGCCATCGCGACCGGCGTCTCGACGGTGCTGGTGCTGCTGCTGGGCATCCCGGCGGCGTACGCGCTGTCGATCCGGCCGGTGGAGAAGGTCAGCGACGTGCTGTTCTTCTTCATCTCGACCAAGATGCTGCCGGTGGTGGCCGTCATCGTGCCGATCTACGTGGTGGCCGGGCAGCTCAAGGTGCTCGACAACATCTGGACCCTGGTGGTCCTGTACACCGCGATGAACCTGCCCATCGCGGTGTGGATGATGCGCTCGTTCTTCCTGGAGGTGCCCGGGGAGGTGCTGGAGGCGGCGTCCGTCGACGGCGCCGGGCTGATGCGGACCCTGCGGTCCGTGCTCATCCCGATGGTGGCCCCCGGCATCGCCGCGACGGCGCTGATCTGCGTGATCTTCTCGTGGAACGAGTTCTTCTTCGCCCTGAACCTCACCGCCTCGCGGGCGGCGACGGTGCCCGTGCTCATCGTGTCGACCATGACGAGCGAGGGGCTGTTCCTGGCGCGGCTGTGCGCGGCCGCGCTGCTGGCGTCGCTGCCGGTGATCCTGGCGGGCTGGATCGCGCAGAAGCAGCTGGTGCGCGGCCTGTCGATGGGCGCCATCAAGTAGTTAGTTGCTTGGTTGGGGTGCGCTTCTACCCAGCGATTGGGCCCAGAACTCACGTGACTTCTGGGCCCAAGCGCTGGGTAGAAGCGCACCTTCCGTCGGCGCCGGCGAGTTTCCTACTTTTTCTGTCGGGTACTTGCCGGAGAAAATCGGCGCTCGTTCGATGGGGGCATGCGCCTTGGATCAGATCGACGGAGACCTGTCCGAACCGGATGTGTCGCGGTCGTCGCCGCGGTAGTGCTGGCCGCGGGGCTCGCCCCGCTGCCGTTGGCCGTGGCCGATGACGACGGCCTCGCACCTCCTGTCGCCGCGCCCGTGGCCGCCGCGACCGCCGTCGGTCCGGACGGCCGGCCGACCACCTACGCGAACCCCGTCACCGCCGGGGTCACCGACACCTTCCCCGACCCCGCCGTGATCCGCGGCAAGGACGGCGCCTGGTACGCGTACGGCACCCAGAACCCGGTGTTCAACAGCCAGGGCGAGCCGGGGGAGCGCATCCTGCCGATCCTGCGCTCCACCGACCTGGTGACCTGGGAGTACGCGGGCGAGGTGATCCAGCCCGACGAGGTCCCGGCCACCTGGCGCGACAACTCTCGCGCCTGGGCGCCCGACATCCGGTACGTCGACGGCGAGTACCTGCTCACCTACGGGCTCTCCACGGGCGGGCTCGCCGTGGCCACCGCCCCGACGCCCACCGGCCCGTGGACGCACCGCGACGAGCTGCTGGTCCCGTCGGCGCCGATCGCCGGCTGCCCCACCGGCAACATCGACCAGGCCCTGTTCACCGACGACGACGGCACGCCCTACCTGTACTGGGGCAGCTACGACGTCGTCTGCGTCTCGGAGCTGACGCCTGGCGCACACGAGCTGACCGGGCCCGTGACCCAGGTGGCGCAGGGCCGCCGCATGGAGGGTGCCTACGTGGTGCGCCATGACGATCTCTACTACCTGATGTACTCCGACGCCGGGTGCTGCGAGGGTGCCTACAGCGGGTACACCGTCAAGGTGGGTCGCAGCGAGAGCCCGCGCGGCCCCTTCCTGGACGACGACGGCGTCGACCTCATGGCGGAGTCGAGCAAGGGCGGCTACGTGCTGACCTCCAACGGTGACGGGTTTGCGGGGCCCGGGCACCACTCGGTGATCACCGACCTGGCGGGCCAGGACTGGATGGCGTACCACGCGATACCGGAGGCCGACCCCGACTTCCCGCCCGTCGAGACCCGCAACGGCGTGCTCAACCTGAGCAAGCGCCCGCTCATGATCGACCGGCTCGACTGGATCGACGGCTGGCCCGTGGTCAACGCGGGTGCCGGGCCGTCGTCCGGCCCGCAACGTGCCCCGGTGACCGACGGCGCCGTCGCCACCACGTTCGCGGACGGCTCACTGGCCGGGTGGCGGGCCGACGGCGACGTCGTGGTCGGCGCCGAACCGGACGCCGGGCCGTTC
>NZ_KI911635.1:26759-32388 GCF_000515355.1 Promicromonospora kroppenstedtii DSM 19349
GGCGGTGCTCGCGGCGTGCCGCGCCCAGGGCGCCGAGGTGAGCACGCTCGACGATCTCGCCGCCGTCGTGGCCACCAGCGACCCGGTGGTGGAGGGCGTGCTGCGCGAGGTCGGCGCCGCCGTCGGGCGCGTGCTCGGCATGGCGGCCCTGACCCTGGACCCCGACGAGATCGTGATCGGCGGCGAGATCGTGCACGTCGCGCCCGTGATCGTCGAGCAGGCCGCCGCCACGCTGCGTTACGAGCTGCACCCGCTGCCCACCGAGGAGCCCGTCGTCGTCCGGGCCGGGCGGCTGCGCGACACCGACGGGGCGCTGGGCGCCCTGGCCGCCGCCTTCCATCTCTCCCCGCTCCTGGTCGGCTACCCCCAGCCCGAGGCCGCCGACGGGCGCGAGGACCTGCGCGGAACCCTGCGCACCCCGATACCCGCACCCCTGCACGCACGCCCGAGGAGAGCCCTGTGACCACGTCGACCGTGTCGACCCCCACCCCGGCGAGGAACGGGTCACCACCCCGCCGCCGGGCGGGCAAGCACGCCACGCTGCTGACCCTGAACGCCGTCTCGATCGTGGGCGGCATCGGGGTCTGGTGGGTGCTGGCCCTGACCGGCCTCCAGCTCCCGACGCCGCCCGAGGTGCTAGCCAAGGGCATCGAGCTCGCCGCGAGCGGGACCCTGGCCGAGGACCTGCTGGCGAGCCTCGGCCGCGTCCTGGCGGGCTTCCTGCTCGGCTCGGCCGCCGCGATCCCGGTCGGGTTCCTCATGGGCTGGTACGTACCGGCCCGCGGCCTGTTCGAGCCGTGGATCCAGTTCTTCCGCACCATCCCGCCGCTGGCGCTGCTGCCGCTCGTGCTGGTGCTGATGGGCATCGGCGAGCTGCCCAAGGTGTTCGTCATCTTCCTCGCCGCGTTCCTGGCCTGCGTCATCTCGACGTACCAGGGTGTCGTCAGCGTGGACCGGACGCTCATCAACGCGGCGCGGGTGCTCGGCGCCAAGGACGGCACGATCTTCCTGCGTGTCGTGGTGCCGGCGTCCTCGCCGTTCATCCTCGTGGGCATGCGCGTGGGCCTCGGCTCGGCGTGGGCCACCCTCGTGGCCGCCGAGCTGCTCGCGGCGCAGGCGGGCCTCGGGTTCCGCATGCAGCAGGCCCAGACCTACTACGACCTCGCGACGATCTTCGTCTCCATCGTCGCCATCGGCGTGCTCGGCCTCGTGATGGACCGGCTGCTGCTGCTCGCGGAGACCCGGCTGACCGGATGGCAGGAACGACGATGAGCACCGACACCCCCACCCTGACGGGCACCGCCAAGATCTCCGTGCGGGACACCCGCAAGACGTTCGCCCTCAAGGACGAGGAGTTCGTCGCGCTCGACGGCGTCTCCCTGGACGTGGCCGACAACGAGTTCGTCACCGTCGTGGGCCCCTCGGGCTGCGGCAAGTCCACCCTGATGAACATCGTCGCGGGCCTGGAGACGCCGACGTCGGGCCAGGTGCTCGTGGACGGCGCGGGCGTGACCGGCCCCGGCCCCGAGCGCGGCGTCATCTTCCAGCAGTACGCGCTGTTCCCGTGGCTCACGGTGCGCAAGAACGTCGAGTTCGGCCTCAAGGTGGCCGGACTGCCCGCCGCCGAGCGGCGCGAGCGCTCCGAGCACTACGTGCGCCTGGTGGGCCTGGAGCAGTTCGCGGACGCGCTGCCCAAGACGCTGTCGGGCGGCATGAAGCAGCGGTGCGCCATCGCCCGCGCCTACGCCGTCAACCCGTCGATCCTGCTGATGGACGAGCCCTTCGGGGCGCTGGACGCCCTGACCCGGGTGCGGTTGCAGGAGCAGCTCCTGGACACGTGGAGCACCGAGAAGCGCACCGTCCTGTTCATCACGCACGACGTGGACGAGGCCGTGTTCCTTGCCGGCCGCGTGGTGGTCATGGCCGCCCGGCCGGGCCGCATCCACGAGGTGATCGACGTGAACCTGCCGTACCCCCGCACCGAGGAGGTGCGGCTCAGCCCTGAGTTCGCCGAGCTGCGCAACCGCGTGTGGCGGGCCGTGTACCACCAGACCCAGACCCAGACCAAGAACTGAGGACCCCCATGCGAATCTCCAGGAGAACTCTCGGCGCGGCCGCGGCTGGCCTCGCCCTCGTGCTGTCCCTCGGCGCCTGCTCCGCCGAGGGCGGCGCCGCCGGCGAGGACGCCACGATCGAGGTCGACTTCGGCTACATCCCCGACTTCAACGGCACCAGCCTGCTGGCCATCGCCGAGGACCAGGGGCTCTGGGCGGAGCACGGCATCGACGCCACCGCGTCGTCGTTCACGAACGGGCCGCTGCAGATCCAGGCGCTCGGCACGGGTGACCTCGACTTCGGGTACATCGGGCCCGGTGCGTTCTGGCTGCCCGCCTCCGGGCAGGCCAAGGTGGTCGCGCTGAACACGCTCGGCCGCGCCGACCGTGTGGTGGCGCAGCCGGGCATCGACTCCGTCGAGGACCTGAGGGGCAGGACCGTCGCCGTGCCGGAGGGCACCTCGGGCGACATGATCCTCACGCTCGCCCTGCAGGAGGCGGGCATGACCAAGGAGGACGTCGAGCTGGTGCCCATGGAGCCGCCGGCGATCGTGGCCGCGCTCTCCTCCGGGCAGGTCGACGCCGCCGGCTTCTGGTACCCGGCGCTCGCGACGGTCAAGAAGCAGGTGCCCGACCTCGTGGAGCTGGCCCGGAACACCGACTTCGAGGAGACCGTCGCGTTCCCGACGGCCTTCGTGGCCGGCAACGACGTGGTGGCCGACGACCCCGAGAAGGTGGACGCCGTGCTCGAGGTGCTGCGCGAGGCCATAGCCTACCGCGCCGAGCACATGGACGAGGCGATCGCGCTCACGGCCGAGTTCAACGACCTCCCGGAGGCCGACGTCGAGGCGGACGCCGCGAACGTGCAGGTGCTCGATGCCGACGAGATCGACGCGCTGACCCAGGACGGCACCACCGACACGTGGCTGACCGGGATGCAGGACTACTTCGTCGGCGCGGGGCAGCTCCCGGAGGCCGTGGACCCGGGCGAGTTCTACCTGGGCGACCAGTTCGTCAAGGCGGGTGAGTGACGCGGTGGGTGACGCAGTGAGTGCTGCAGCGGGGGCAAAGAACGTCCTGTTCCTGATGACCGACCAGCACCGGGCCGACACGCTGGGTGCCTACGGCAACCCGCGCGCGGCCACGCCGGTGCTGGACGGCCTGGCGGCGTCCGGCACACGGTTCGACCGCTGGTACACGCCGACGGCGATCTGCACACCGTCGCGCGCGAGCCTGCTCACCGGGCAGGCGCCGTTCCGGCACCAGGTGCTGGCCAACCACGAGCGCAACGTGGGCTACCAGGAGGACCTGGCCGAGGGCACGTTCACCTTCGTGGAGGCGCTGCGCGAGCGCGGGTACAACACCGGCCTGGTCGGCAAGTGGCACGCGGGCACCGAGAAGAACGCGGCGTCGTTCGGGTTCGACGGGCCGGACCTGCCCGGCTGGCACAACCCGGTCGACAACCCCGACTACCTGGCCTATCTGGCGGAGCACGACCTGCCGCCGTACGAGATCAGCGACCGTGTGCGCGGCACGCTGCCCAACGGCGGCCCGGGAAACCTGCTGGCGGCCCGGCTGCACCAGCCGGTCGAGGCCACGTTCGAGCACTACCTGGCCACGCGCACCATCGAGCTGCTGGAACGGTACGCGGACGACTTCCGGTCGGGGGAGCGGCCCTTCTTCCTGGAGCTGAGCTTCTTCGGGCCGCACCTGCCCTACATCGTGCCGGACGAGTACTTCGACATGTTCGACCCGGCCGGCGTCGAACTGCCCGCCTCGATCGCGGAGACGTTCGAGGGCAAGCCGCCCGTTCAGGCCAACTACAGCGCGCACTGGACGTTCGACACCATGCCGATCGAGGTGACGCGCAAGCTCATCGCGGTCTACTGGGGGTACGTGACGCTCATCGACCAGCAGATCGGTCGTGTCATGGACGCGCTGGAGCGGCTGGGGCTCGTGGAGGAGACCGCGGTGTTCTTCACGTGCGACCACGGCGAGTTCACCGGCGCGCACCGGCTGCACGACAAGGGCCCGGCGATGTACGAGGACATCTACCGCACGCCCGGCCTGCTGCGGGTCCCGGGCGGCCCGGCGGGCCAGGTGCGCACCGAGTTCGTGAGCCTGCTGGACTGCACGGCCACGATCCTGGAGCTGGCCGGGATCGACCCGACGCCCGCCGTCGACTCGCGCAGCCTGCTGCCGCTGGCCCGGGGCGAGGACGTCGAGTGGCAGCAGGACATCGTGTGCGAGTTCCACGGGCACCACTTCCCCTACCCGCAGCGCATGCTGCGGGAGGACCGGTACAAGCTGGTGGTCAACCCCGACTCGGTCAACGAGCTCTACGACCTGCGCACCGACCCGGACGAGCTGACCAACGTCTACGAGGACGCCGGCCTGGCGGACGTGCGGCGGCGCATGATGGGGCGGCTGTACCGGCTCCTCCGGGACCGTGGCGACAACTTCTACCACTGGATGACCACGATGTACGACGTCGGCGAGGTGGACCACGACCCGACCCAGTCAGGCCTGGACGAGACGACGTACGCGGCACGCTGACCGGGCGGCGGGCGGCTGGGTGTGGCCGGCCGCGGTCACGCCCCGCGCAGGTAGTCGAGCATGAGGTCGAACGCCGCCTCGAGCTGGTCGGACCGGCCCGTGGCGCGCAGCACCTGGACCCCGCCCTGGATCCCGGCGACGAAGGCCGCCGCGGTCCGGTCGGGGTCCAGCTCCGCGCGCACCTGGCCGCTCGCCTGCATCGAGACGACCCCCGCGCGGATCGCCCGCTGCCACTGCGCCAGCAGCTCCGTGATCACCTCGGCGGTGCCCGGCGAGCTCGACATCTGGTCCATGAGCGCGCCGAGCGGGCAGTGCCGGCCCTGGGCCTGGTACCGGGCGACCACGGCGTCGCGCCACGCGGTCCACGACTCCCACGAGTCGAGCGCGCTGAGGTGCGGCTCCTGGTCGGTCAGCACGCCGCCCGCCTCGTGCCGTGCGACGGCGAGCAGCAGCCCCTCCTTGCCGTCCGGGAAGTAGTGGAAGATCTGGCCCTTGCTCGTGCGCGTCACCGCGCCGACGTCGTCCAGCGTGACGGCGCCCGGCGCGTTGCCGCGCAGGTACTCGGCGGCGCCCTCGATGATGCGCTGCCGGGTCGCCTGGCCCTTCGGGGTGAGCTTCACGCCCCTGACGGTACGAGCGTTCTTCTGGACTTGCTAGTCCACAATTTGTCGCCTCCTGATCCCGGCGGCCTGCCCCCGAAGTGCCGACCATGCACCTGCTGCCAGCATGACGCTGGATCTGGCAGCAAGTGCATGGTCCGGGATCGGATGAAAGAACCCCTTGTCGGTAGATTTCACCCAAAGTTTACTGATGGCACGACAGGTCACGGTCCTGGCGTGGGAGTGTGGAGGCGGCACCGGGGCCCGCAGGGGGTCGCGGGCGGACGCACACGGAGGTCGGCGATGCGCACACGTCTCGGGCGGGCAGGGACTCTCGGACGGGTCTGGGGGAGCGGGCTGTCGGCCCTGGCGGTCGCCGCCGGCGTGCTGGTCGTGGCGCCGGGCGCGGTCGCGCAGGAC
>NZ_KI911635.1:32488-35071 GCF_000515355.1 Promicromonospora kroppenstedtii DSM 19349
CGGCGGCCGGTGTCGTCGACAGCAGGACGCCGGCGACGGCGCAGCCGTGCGCGACCAGGTAGAGCGGGAGCGTGCGGGTCTGGCCGAACCGGTCGACCAGCCGGGCCAGGTGCGGGCCCACGAGCGCCTCCGCGAGGGCGAAGGCGGCGGTGGCCAGACCGGCCGCCGCGTAGGAGCCGGTGCGGTCGTGCAGCAGCCAGACCAGGCCGAGGCCCGTCATGGCGATGCCGACCCGGCCGGAGGTGGCGCCGATGAAGAAGGCGGCGGCGCCGGGCGCGCGCAGGAGTGCGCGATAGCCGCCGGTGGCAGCAGACATGGGTGTCCTTCGTCGCCGTCCGGCGGGACGGGCCACCCGGGGTCGCCGGCGCCTGGTGCTGCGACGTGCTGAGGTGCGACCCGTGGCCCGCCTGGGGGCATCCTGGGCTGCGGTGGGACGGGACACGCGCCCCTGCCGCCGCCCCGACACCGGGCGGTAGTCGAACGATGTGCCCGGGCCGATGCGGACCCGGACGACTGCCAGGGACGCTAGCAGGATCAGCCGCCCAGCGGAACCTCGTCGTGCCGCGCCACGCCGAACGTGCCGCCCGGGTACCGCAGCCCGGAGAAGTACATGTTGGTGTGGGCCACGATCTGCTCGCCGGTGATCGGCACGCCGTCCCACGCGGTGTCGGTGGTGGTGTGCGCGTCGCCCACGAGCGTCACGTCGTAGCCGAGCGCGGCGGCCCGCTGCGTCGTGGTGCGCACGCAGAAGTCGGACTGCGCACCGGCCACGACCAGCCGCGTGGCGCCGAGCCCGGTGAGCACGTCGCCCAGGTCGGTCTCGGCGAACGAGTCGCGGTACGCCTTGTGCACCAGCGGCTCGTCGGGGCGACGGGCCAGCCCGTCCGCGAGGGCCCAGCCCGGCGTGTCCCGCTCCAGCCCGGGCTCGTGGTGCTGCACCCAGACGACGGGCGTCCCCGCGGCGCGGGCCCGGTCCGCGAGGGCGGCGGAACGGGCGACGACGCCGTCGGCGTCGAAGCAGCCGCGGACGACGTCGGCCTGGAGATCGATCAGGAGGACGGCGGTGGTCACGGGCAGGAGACCTCCCTGAAACTGTCGGGGTCGGCGAGGGGAAAGCGGTAGCAGACGGTGTCGGGGTCCCTGGTGGGCTGCCCGGTCCAGTCCTGGACCTCGCGGGAGTACTCGACAACCACGTCACTGGCGGACTCCTGGACCACCGTCCCGTCCTCGATCGCGTCGGGGTGCGGTGAGAGGTGCAGCTCGTTGCGGTCCAGGTCGGCGAGGCGCCAGGCCCAGCGGTCCTGGGCGGTGTCGGACAGCGAGGCGCCGAGCGTGACCAGCAGACCGACGATCGCCACGAGGGCGGCGACGACGACCCAGGGCGTGCGGCCGCGGGGCTTGGACGTCATGGCTCGCGCCGCGCCAGGCGCATCGCGATGCTCGCCGGCGCCGTCTCGACGAAGCCGAGGCTGCGGTACAGGGGCCGGCCCGGCTCGTCCGCGTTGAGGGTGATGTAGGCCCCGGCGGGGGCACGGTCCGCGATCTGGTCCAGGAGCCAGTTCATGACCCGGCGGCCCAGGCCCCGGCTCCGGTGCTCGGGCAGGGTCGCGATGTCGGCGATGTGGAAGTACCAGCCGCCGTCGCCGAGCGTGCGCCCCATGGCGACGGCGCGGTCCGTCGCGGCCTCGCGGACGTGGCAGAAGGCCCAGCTCGCGGTCAGCACGGGCGCGGCCTGCTCGGCGGACCTGGGGGACAGGCCGGCGGCCGAGCGCAGGTGCAGGTACTCGTCGACGCTGGGGGCGGTCGGGACCAGGACGTAGGGGACGTCGCTCATGTGAGCACCCTATGCAGTCGGACGGGGTGGTCGGGCAGCGGCCGTAGAGTCTGGGCATGCTGCGAACCCGCAACGTGGTGAAGCTCGTGATCGCGGGTCTCGTGCTCGTCGGCGCGGTCCTGGCGGCGCCCCCGCTGCGGCTGGCCCTCGACGAGTCCGCGGTGCCACCCGCGTCGACCTTCCCCGACCTGCCCGACGGCGCCCGCGTCACCTCGGTGGACATGGGCTGCGGTTCAGGAGGCTGCTGGCAGGAGTTGACCGTGCTGGCCCCGGCCGGCATGACGGGCGCGGCGCTTGCGGACGAGGTGGCGCCCGAGGGCGGGGATTGCCCCGTCCGGAGCCTGATCGACCTCCGCCGGGTCTGCACTGGCGTGGTCGCGACCGGGACGCTGGACGAGCCCGATGCGACCGACATCGTACGGCTCTACGTGCAGTACGACCGATCCTGATCCCGGAGCCCGCTACCGTGGCTGCGCATGACGCATGCCGACACCGTGATCGATGCCGACCTGATCCGGGACCTGCTCCGCGAACAGCACCCTGACCTGGCAGAACTCCCGCTGGAACTCGGCGCTCGCGGCTGGGACAACCAGCTCTGGCGCCTGGGTGACGAGCTCGCCGTCCGGCTCCCGTGGGCCACGGAGTCGGCGGACGAGCTGCTGCGCAAGGAGCACGCCTGGTTGCCGGCCCTGGCCCCGGCCCTGCCGCTGCCGGTCCCGGTGCCGCAGCGCCTCGGTGAGCCCGCCGAG
>NZ_KI911635.1:35171-38844 GCF_000515355.1 Promicromonospora kroppenstedtii DSM 19349
GGCTGCGGGCGCTGGTGCGGGGCGGTGATGCTGAGGTGGCTGGTCGGCAGTTCGGGGTGGTCGGTAGAACGTCAGGTGGTCGGTAACTCGGGTTGCCGACCACCTGACGTTCTACCGACCACCCCGAACTACCGACCACACGCACTCCACGCCCCGCACCCTGGGCCTGGCTCGGGGCGTATGTCTTGTATCCCAGACTCTATCGCTGGTTCCGGCCGCGCCACGGGGCGCGCGGCGGGGTTCCATGAGCGCATGAGCACCCTGCACGACGCGGCGACGACGCCCGCCACCGGCGCGGCCGGCACTCGGCTGCCCCAGGACCAGCAGCACCAGGACCAGGACCAGCACCAGGACCGGCAGAACAGCGACCTGCCCGGGCACGTCGTCCTCGACGGCACCCCGCTCACGGTCGAGCAGGTCGTCGCCGTCGCCCGCTACGGCGCGTCCGTCGAGATCCATGAGACCGCGCTGGCCCGCATGGCCCGGACCCGAGCCGTCATCGACGACCTCGCCCACGACACCGTGCCCCACTACGGCGTCTCCACCGGCTTCGGCGCGCTCGCCCGCCGGCACATCCCCACCGAGATGCGGGCCCAGCTCCAGCTCAGCCTCGTGCGCTCGCACGCCGCGGGTTCGGGCGCGCACGTCGAGACCGAGGTGGTGCGGGCGCTGCAGCTCCTGCGGCTCGCCACCCTGGTCACCGGACACACGGGCGCCCGTCCGGTCACGGCGCAGACCTACGCCGGGATGCTCAACGCCGGCATCACGCCCGTCGTGCACGAGTACGGGTCGCTCGGCTGCTCCGGCGACCTCGCGCCGCTCGCCCACGTGGCGCTCGCCGCCATGGGGGAGGGGCAGGTGCGGGTCGTCCGGGCGGGCGTCTCGACAGGCTCGACCGGCCACACGGGCTCGACCGTCGACGACGGCGCCCTCGTCGACGCCGCCCAAGCCCTTGCCGACGCGGGGATCGAGCCCCTCGTCCTCGCCGAGAAGGAGGGCCTGGCCCTCATCAACGGCACCGACGGCATGCTCGGCATGCTCTGCCTCGCGATCCACGACCTGCGCCGCCTCCTCACCACGGCCGACGTCGCCGCAGCCCTGTCCGTCGAGGCCCTCCTCGGCTCGGACGCACCGTTCGCCGAGGACCTGGTCGGCATGCGCCCGCACCCGGGTCAGGCGGCGTCGGCGGCGAACCTGCGCCGCCTGCTGGCGGGTTCGCCCCTGATGGCGAGCCACCGCGAGCTGGACGACGCCGGAAATCCCGCGTGCACCCGTGTGCAGGACGCCTACTCGCTGCGCTGCGCGCCGCAGGTGCACGGCGCCGTCCGCGACACACTGGACCATGCCGCGACGGTCGCGGGCCGGGAGCTGGCGTCCGCGATCGACAACCCCGTCGTCACGACGGACGGGCGCGTCGAGTCGAACGGCAACTTCCACGGGGCGCCCGTCGCCTACGTGCTCGACTTCCTCGCCATCGCGGCCGCCGACCTCGCCAGCATGAGCGAGCGGCGCACCGACCGGTTCCTCGACGTCGCACGCTCCGAGGGGCTGCCCGCGTTCCTCGCGGCCGACCCCGGCGTCGACTCCGGCCACATGATCGCCCAGTACACGGCCGCCGGGATCGTCTCGGAGCTGAAGCGCCTGGCCACGCCCGCGAGCGTGGACTCGATCCCGAGCTCCGCCATGCAGGAGGACCACGTGTCCATGGGCTGGTCCGGCGCCCGCAAGCTGCGCCGCTCCGTGGACGGGCTCACCCGCGTGCTCGCGATCGAGGTGCTGACGGCCACGCGCGCCCTCGACCTGCGGGAGGAGGCCCCGGCCGCGGGAACGGGCGCGGTTCACGACGTCGTCCGTGCCGTCGTGCCCGGCCCCGGACCCGACCGCTACCTGGCCCCCGAGATCGAGCACGTCGTGGGGCTCGTGACCGGCGGACAGGTCGCGGCGGCCGCCGCGGGCGCCGTCGGACAGCTCCACTGAATCTGCCGAACCGGCCCGAACCCGCCGACCTGAGTCGAAGGAGACCGAAGTGAACCAGCCGTACGACCGGGGGACCCCCGTCGCCGTCCGCGCCCCGCGCGGCACCACCCTGACCGCCCGGAGCTGGCAGACCGAGGCGCCGCTGCGCATGCTCATGAACAACCTCGACCCCGAGGTGGCCGAGCGGCCCGACGACCTGGTGGTCTACGGCGGCACCGGCCGGGCGGCGCGCGACTGGCCGAGCTACCACGCGATCGTCCGCTCGCTCACCGACCTGCGCGAGGACGAGACGCTGATGGTGCAGTCGGGCCGCCCGGTGGGCGTGCTGCGGACGCACGAGTGGGCCCCGCGCGTGCTGATCGCCAACTCCAACCTGGTGGGGGACTGGGCGAGCTGGCCCGAGTTCCGTCGCCTCGAACAGCTCGGCCTGACGATGTACGGGCAGATGACGGCCGGTTCCTGGATCTACATCGGCACCCAGGGGATCCTGCAGGGCACGTACGAGACGTTCGCCGCCGTCGCCGCCAAGAGGTTCTCCGGCACGCTGGCCGGGACCCTCACCCTGACCGGCGGCTGCGGCGGCATGGGCGGTGCCCAGCCCCTGGCCGTGACGCTCAACGGCGGCGTGTGCCTCGTGGTCGACGTCGACCCGGCGCGCCTGCACCGGCGCGTCGAGACCCGCTACCTCGACGTCGTCGCGTCCTCGCTGGACGAGGGTGTGGAGCTGGCGCTCGCGGCCAAGCGGGACCGGCGCGCGCTGTCGGTGGCTGTGGTCGGCAACTCGGCCGACGTCGTGCCGGAGCTGCTGCGCCGGGGTGTCGAGGTCGACGTCGTGACCGACCAGACGTCGGCGCACGACCCGCTGTCGTACCTGCCGTCCGGGGTGGCGCTGGAGGACTGGGCTTCGGAGGCGGAGAAGGACCCCGAGGGGTTCACGGACCGGGCGCGGGAGTCGATGGCCCGCCATGTCGAGGCGATGGTCGGTTTCCAGGACGCGGGCGCCGAGGTGTTCGACTACGGCAACTCGATCCGCGACGAGGCCCGCCAGGGCGGGTACGGCCGGGCGTTCGAGTTCCCGGGGTTCGTGCCCGCGTACATCCGCCCGCTGTTCGCCGAGGGCAAGGGCCCGTTCCGGTGGGCGGCGCTCTCCGGGGACCCGAAGGACATCGCGGTGACAGACAAGGCCGTGCTCGACCTGTTCCCCGACAACGACCACCTGGGCCGCTGGATCCGTGCCGCCCAGGACCGCGTCGCGTTCCAGGGGCTGCCCGCCCGGATCTGCTGGCTCGGGCACGGGGAGCGCGACGTCGCCGGGCTGCGGTTCAACGAGCTCGTCGCGTCGGGGGAGATCTCCGCGCCGCTCGCGATCGGGCGCGACCACCTGGACTCGGGCTCGGTGGCGTCCCCGTACCGCGAGACCGAGTCGATGGCTGACGGCTCCGACGCCATCGCGGACTGGCCGCTGCTGAACGCCCTGATGAACACCGCGTCGGGCGCCACGTGGGTGTCGCTGCACCACGGCGGTGGCGTCGGCATGGGGCGGTCGATCCACGCGGGTCAGGTCTCCGTCGCGGACGGGACGCCACTCGCGGCCGAGAAGCTCGCCCGGGTGCTCGCGAACGACCCGGCCACGGGCGTGCTGCGGCACGTGGACGCCGGGTACGACGACGCCGCCGCGGCGGCGGAGCGCGGCGGG
>NZ_KI911635.1:38944-44507 GCF_000515355.1 Promicromonospora kroppenstedtii DSM 19349
AGCGCGCGCCCCGGGGCGTCGAGCGCCGCGCGCAGCAGCTCCGGCGCGTCCTCGACGCGCAGCGCCGCCGCCTCCCAGTCGTGGATCGTGCGCACCGCGGTGCGCACGGGCCCGATCAGGCCCTTGGGCTCGCCGATCCGCTTGCCGTAGTTGACCCGGCCCTGGTCCTCCACCAGGAGCGTGAGGTCGCCCGCTCGGGCGGGCAGCGCGACGGCGAAGGTGTGCGAGCCGCGGTCGAGCACGCCGACCTGCTCGTCGTCGACCAGGACGACGGCGCGGTCACGCACCTCGCTCAGGGTCAGCACCAGGTCGTCGGGCCGGATCCGGGTGCGGTAGACCGCGAAGCCCGACCAGAGGCGCAGGTCGTCGGTCGTCGGCGTCGACGAGAAGGTGAGCAGGTCCTCGCGCAGCAGGCTCGGCAGCGCGTGGGCCAGCGGCACCTGAGCGGTCAGGTCGACCTCCAGCACAGGCGCCCCCGCCCCAGCCCCAGCGCCAGCCTCGACCTCAGAGGAGAGCGCCGGCACCGGCAGGTGCCGCGCGATCACGTCGCGCATCGCGTAGTACTTGGCGGTCGGTGTGCCGTCCTCGGCCAGCGGCGCGTCGTAGTCGTACGACGTCGCGATGGGCCGGTAGATGCCCTTGTCGTTCGCGCCGCTGGTCAGGCCGAAGTTGGTGCCGCCGTGGAACATGTACAGGTTCACCGACCCGCCGGCCGCGAGCAGGTCGTCCAGGTCGGCGGCGTTCGCCTCGGCGGGTGCGACGTGGTGCTCCAGGCCCCACGAGTCGAACCAGCCGTTCCAGAACTCCATGCACATGAGCGGTCCCGTGGCCTGGTGCCGCCGCAGGATCTCCAGCCGCTCCGTGCTGCGCGAGCCGAACGTCGCCGTCTTGTGCAGCTCCGGCAGGCCGCCGCGAGCCAGCATCTCGTCGTCGGCCTGGTCGCAGGTGAACAGGGGTACCTCGATGCCCTGCTCACGGGTCAGGTCAACGAGCGCCCGGAGGTACTGCTGCCGCTCGGGCAGCGGGTCGTCCCCGTAGGCGCCGTACTCGTTCTCCACCTGGACCATGAGCACGGGCCCGCCGCGTGTCACCTGGCGCTCGGCCACCAAGGGCAGCAGGTTCGCGTAATAGGTGCCGATCGCCGCGAGGAACCTCGGCTCGTGCCGGCGCACCCCCACCTCGGGGTCGGCGAACAGCCAGCCGGGCAGCCCGCCGCCGTCCCACTCGGCGCAGATGTAGGGTCCCGGCCGCACGATCGCGTACAGGCCCTCGGCGGCCACCAGGTCGAGGAACCGCCCGAGGTCGCGCCGCCCGGTCAGGTCGAACACGTCGGGGTCGGGCGCGTGGAAGTTCCACGGCACGTACGTCTCGATGGTGTTCAGGCCCATGAGCCGAGCCTTGCGGATCCGGTCGGCCCACTGGTCGGGGTGCACGCGGAAGTAGTGCAGCGCGCCGCTGACGACCTGCATCGGGCGGCCGTCGAGCTCGAAGTCCTCGGGGCCGATGTCGAACGTGGGCATGTGTGCGTCCTCAGGGGGGGTCTGCGGGTTCTGGGGGTGGGGCAAGAGGACGACGGCGGGGGAAGGCCCCCGCCGTCGTCCCTGGTCGATCAGCCGCGGCTCACTCGCCGACGGTGAAGCCCTGCTCGTTGCCGTACTTCACGATCGAGTCCTGCCAGGCGGCGAGGCCGTCCGACAGCGAGGTCGAGCCCGTGTAGGCCTGGCCGACCGTGTCGGGGAACACGCTGTTCGCGTAGACCTGGTACGGCAGGTACTGCCAGCCGGTGACCACACCGGTGGCCGACGCCGAGAGCACCTCGTTGATCTTCTGGCCGCCGAAGTACTCCGACTCCTCGGCGAGGAACTTCTCGTCGTTCAGGTCGGCGAGCGTCGCCGGGAAGTTGCCGCCCTCGAGGCGCGTGGCGACGCCGTCGCCGGCGTTCGCGTACTCCAGGAAGCCGTAGGCCAGGGCCTTCTTGCTGCTGGCCTCGGTCACCGACAGCGCGGAGCCGCCGTTCTCGGCGGTCTCGTTCGAGCCCTCGGTCCACTGCGGCATGGGGGCCACGCGCCAGTCGCCCGACGCCGGGGCGGCGCCCGACTCGAGGTTCGCGGGCATCCAGGCGCCGGTCACCAGCGCGGCGATCTCACCGCTGCCCAGGCCCTGAAACCACTCGTCCGACCAGGCGGGGACGTCGGCCACGAGGTCGTCGTCCAGGAGCTGCTGCCACATGTCGGCGAACTTGGCCGAGCCCTCGTCGGCGAGGTTCACGGTCACGTCGGTGCCGCTCACCTCGAACGGGTGGCCGCCTGCCTGCCAGATCATCGAGGTCGCGAACCCGGCGTCGCCGTTGTCCGCGGTGATGTACGTGTTCTTGTCGAACGCGTGGATCTTCTCGGCGGCCGTGACGAACTCGTCCCAGGTGGCGGGCACCTCGACGCCGGCGTCCTCGAACGTCTTGGCGTTGTAGAACAGCGCCATCGGGCCGGAGTCCATGGGCAGGCCGTACACGGCGTCGCCGTCGGTCACGGCGCCCCACGGGCCGGGGGAGTAGGTGCCGTCGAGCTCGCTGGCACCCAGCGGCGCGAGGTCGGCGAGCGACCCGCCGATGGAGAACTGCGGCAGGGCGTAGTACTCCATCTGCGCGACGTCGGGGACACCCGAGCCGGCGCTGATGGCGTTCTGCAGCGCCACGTAGTGGTCGTTACCGGTACCGACGTTCGCCAGCTCGACGTCCACGTTCGGGTACTCGGCCTCGAAGTCCTCGACGACCTTGTCCAGCGTGGGCTCCCAGGCCCAGACCAGCAGGTCGCCGCCCTCCTCGAGCGCGGCCGAGATGTCCTCGGGGGAGACGGCCTCCGCGGCGTCGCCGCCGTCGGACCCGGACCCGCACGCGGTCAGGGCGAGCGCCAGGGCGCCGGCCGCGGCGAACGCGCCGACAGCGCGGTGGTGGCGGATGGTCATGGTGGTTCCTCTCACTTCATCGTCAAGCGGATCTGTCTGGGGGGAAGTCTTCGGGCGGCGGGCGCCCGGCCTGGTCACTCCTTGACGCTTCCGGCGGCCAGACCCGACTGCCAGTAGCGCTGCAGCAGCAGGAAGGCCACGATCAGCGGCAGGATCGTCAGGAGCGAGCCGGCGATCACGAGGTTGAAGATGGCCTCGCCGCCCGCGGTGGTGGCCTGGGCGTTCCACGCGTTCAGGCCTAGCGTCAGCGGGTACCAGGAGGGGTCGCGCAGCATGATCAGCGGCAGGAAGTAGTTGTTCCACGTGGCGACGACCGTGAACAGCAGTACCGTCACGATCCCGGGCGCCATCATCGGCAGGCACACCTGGAAGAACGTGCGCGCCTCGCTCGCGCCGTCGAGGCGGGCGGCCTCCATGATCTCGTCCGGCACCGCGTCGGCCGCGAACGTCCACATGAGGTAGAGCCCGAACGGCGAGATGAGCGACGGGATGATGACCGACCAGGGCGTGTTCGTCAGGCCCATGTTCGCGAACATGAGGAACGTGGGCACGGCCAGCGCGGTACCCGGCACGGCCACGGCGCCGATGACGATCGCGAACACGGCGCGCTTGCCCGGGAAGTCGAACTTGGCCAGGCCGTAACCGCCGAGCAGCGCCAGCAGGGTGGCACCGCCCGCGCCGAGCACGACGTACATCAGGGTGTTGAGGAACCAGCGGCCGAAGACGCCGCCGTCGTACGTCAGGACGCCGACGATGTTGTCCCAGAGCGCGAAGTCGCCGCTGAACCACAGGCCGAACGAGCTGAACAGGTCGGGCTGCGTCTTGGTCGCGTTGATCAGCAGCCAGACGAGCGGGATCAGCGCGTAGACGCCGATCAGGGCCGTCAGGACCGTGAGCAGGATGCTGCGCGTGGGCCGGGCGTGCGAGCTGCGGCGGTTCCGCAGCCGGGGCGGGGCCTTCTTGGGGCGCACGGTGGGCGCGGTCATCAGGACGTTGCTCATGGCTCAGGCCTCCTTGCGCATGCCGCGCAGCTGCACCACGTAGGCCACGATCATCGTGAGCACGCCCATGACGATCGCCACCGTGGCCGAGTAGTTGTACTGCTGGCCCGAGAAGGACAGCGAGTAGGCGTACAGGTTCGGCGTGTAGTGGGTCGAGATGTAGTTGGGGGACAGCGGCTGCAGGATGCTGGGCTCGTTGAAGAGCTGGAACGAGCCGATGATCGAGAAGATGGTCGCCACGACGAGCGCGCCGCGGATCGCGGGCAGCTTGATCGCCGTGATCACGCGCCACGGGCCGGCGCCGTCGATCTCCGCCGCCTCGTACAGCGAGGTGGGCACCACGCGCAGCGCGGAGTAGAAGATCAGCATGTTGTAGCCGACGAACTCCCAGGTCACGATGTTGCCGATCGCGGGGAGCACCAGGGCCGAGGACAGCGGGTCCGGGATGCTGGTGCCGAACAGGTCGTTGAAGTTGCCGACCAGCCCGAACCGCTCGCCGTACATGAAGCCCCACATCAGCGCGGCCACGACGCCGGGCACGGCGTACGGCAGGAAGATCGCGAGGCGGAAGAAGTCGCGACCGTACAGGCGGCCGCTGTCGATCGCGAGGGCGACCAGGAGCGAGATGCCGAGCATCACCGGCACCTGGACCAGCAGGAAAAGGGCCACGCGGCCGGTGCCGTCCCAGAACTGCGGGTCCGCGAGCACGCGGGCGTAGTTGTCGAGGCCGACGAATGTCGTACCGCCCACGAGCTGCGTCTGGAACAGGCTCAGCCAGAGGGAGTAGGCGATCGGCGCGAGGAACACGAGGGCGAAGACGGCCATGAACGGGCCGACGAAGCCCCATCCGGTCCAGCGGGTGCGGAGCCGCATCCGTCCCGCGGTCTTGGGCACGGCCGGAGGCGATGCGAGCGTGGTCAAGTGGGGTCGCTCCTTCACGAGTGGGGTCAGCATGGTCGTCGTGTTGACGTCAACATGGTGACGCGGACTAGGGTGCTCGTGAGTCACCGAGGTGTCAAGCGGACCCCGGGGCGAGACGCATCACGAGGAGGTGGGTGTCGTGGAGGGCAGAGGTCCGTCCCTGGTCGACGTCGCCGTGCTGGCGGGAGTCTCCACGCAGACCGTGTCCCGCGTGTCGATGGGCCTGGACAACGTGCGGCCGGCGACGCGGGACCGGGTCCTGGCGGCGATGGCGCAGCTCGGCTACGCGCCGAACACGGCGGCGCGCGCGCTGCGCTACGGGAGCTTCCGGACCATCGGCATGATCGCCCACGGGCTGGCGCGCACCGGTGAGTCGCGCACCATCGAGGCCGTCACCGAGGCGGCGCGTGACGAGGGTTACACCGTCACGCTGATCGACGTCGAGAACCCGTCGTCCGACGTCGTGACGGCCGCGGCGACCCGGCTGTCCCACCAGGCCATCGACGGGCTGGTGATCGTCCGGGCCGAGACCGTCACGCCCGACACGCTCGCGCTGCCCTCCCGGCTGCCCGTGGTGGTCTCCGACTCACGGTTCGTGGGCCACCACCCCGCCGTGGGCGCCGACCAGGTCGACGGCGCCCGCCGCGCCACCCAGCACCTCCTGGACCTGGGGCACCGCA
>NZ_KI911635.1:44607-44858 GCF_000515355.1 Promicromonospora kroppenstedtii DSM 19349
CCAGGAGGCGCGCCTCGGTGCGGTCGGGGGCGTCGTCGGGGGTGTCGCCCAGCGCGTCGGGGGCGGGCGAGACTGCATCCGGGCCTGCATTACGAAGTGTCATCTTGTGTAACACTGTAACGCGACCCGACCCGATCTGACGACCCACCCGGAGGACGCGTGAGCACCCAGGCCGAGAACGAGCGCATCGACATGCGGTGGGACGGCTGGGGCGACCCGGCGCGCGCGCACGGCCTGCCCGGCGGTGTGAA
>NZ_KI911635.1:44958-46345 GCF_000515355.1 Promicromonospora kroppenstedtii DSM 19349
GGGGCGCACCGCGGCGTCGTCAGCCTCGACCTGCGGCGGCTGAGCGGGCTGGTCGCGCTGGACGACGTCGCCCACGAGGCGACCTTCCACGCGGGAACGACGGCGCCCGCCGCCGAGGCCGCGCTGGCCGCGCACGGGTTCGAGCTCGGGCACTTCCCGCAGAGCTTCGAGTTCGCCACGCTCGGGGGGTTCGCGGCCATGCGCTCCTCGGGCCAGAACTCGGCAGGCTACGGGCGGTTCGACGCCATGGTCACGGGCCTGCGGGTGGTCACCCCCACGGGCACCCTCGACCTGGGCCGGGCGCCCGGCTCGGCGGCCGGGCCGGACCTGCTGCGCTGGTTCCTCGGCTCGGAGGGCAGGTTCGGCGTCATCACGCAGGTGCGGGTGCGCGTGCACCCCACGCCGGAGGCCCGGCTCATGGACGCGTGGACGTTCCGCGACTTCGCCGCCGGCGCGGACGGCCTGCGCCGCGTCGCGCAGCTCGGCACCGGGCCCACGGTGATCCGCCTGTCCGACGAGGAGGAGACGGCCGTCTCGCTGGCCCAGGTCGGCAACATCGGCAAGGCGCTGACGCGGGGCTGCTCCGCCGTCGTGCTGCACGAGGGGCCCGCCGACCTGGCCGCCGCCCGCCGCGAGGCCACCACGCGCGTGCTGCGCGAGGCAGGCGGGCGGCGTGCTGCCGAGAAGCTCGTCGAGTCCTGGGACCACGGGCGGTTCAAGGCGCCCTACCTGCGCGACGCCCTGCTCGGCGCGGGCGTGTTCTGCGAGACGCTGGAGACCGCCACGACCTGGTCGAACCTGGCCGCGCTCAAGGCGGCGGTCACCGCCGCGCTCGCCGACGGGTTCGACCGGGAGCACGCGAGGAACCGCATCCTGTGCCACATCTCGCACGTCTACCCGACGGGCGCGTCGCTCTACTTCACGGTGATCGCGGGCCTCGGCGCCGACCCGCTGGAGCCCTGGGAGCGGGTCAAGGCCGGGGTGAACGACGCGATCATGGCGACGGGCGGCACCATCAGCCACCACCACGGCGTCGGCGCGGACCACGCGCCCTGGCTGGAGCGGGAGATCGGCGCGACCGGCCTGCGGATGCTCCGCGCGGTGCGGGCCGAGCTGGACCCGGCCGGGATCATGAACCCCGGCGCGCTGCTCGGATGACCGCGCGCCCCACCCGACCCACCCACGTGTCGGACGTACGGACCACCGGGGTGACCTGCGGCTCCAACGCCTCCGGTAGGTTGCGCGCATGACCGATCAGGCCGGGCACATCGCGGTGCTCGTGAACCCCGCCTCGGGGCACGGCGTGGGCGTCGACAGCGCGCGTGTCGCGGTCGAGCGGCTGCGCGCCCGGGGCGCCGACGTCCGGGTCCACCGGGGCGCCGACGAG
>NZ_KI911635.1:46445-47029 GCF_000515355.1 Promicromonospora kroppenstedtii DSM 19349
CAGGTCCACCGGCTCGGACGCGAGCTCGTCGAGCTCGCGCGCGCGGCGCCGGGCGGTGAGGGCGGTGCGGTGCATCGGTCCTGCTTCCGGGTCAGGGGCGGAGGTACCCGTCGAGGGTGCGGGTGAGCTCGGTCCGCAGTGCGGCGTCGTCGATCACGGTGGTCACGGTGCGGTGCGACAGCACCACCGACTGGGACACCAGCAGCACCATGACCGCCATGTCCGTGGGGGACCCGGCCCGGACCGTGCCGCCCTGCTGCGCCGTGGTGATCCCTGCGGCGAGCCATTCCAGGATCACCCGCTGCGACCGGCCGATCCGCTCGAAGGCGTACCGGGTGAACACCTCGGGTTCCTCGGTCAGCAGGTGCCCGAAGACCGGGTCGGCGCGCAGCAGCTCGCCGAACCGGACCACCTTGTCGACGATCGCCGCCCGGTCCGTGGCCTGCGGGCCGACGGCGGTGATGGCGACCTGGGCGCGGTGCATCAGCAGGGCGCGCAGCACGTCGTCGGCGGACTCCCAGCGGCGGTAGACCGTGGGCCGCGAGACGCCGGCCGCCCGGGCCAGCTCCGTGACGGACAGCCCG
>NZ_KI911636.1:0-1427 GCF_000515355.1 Promicromonospora kroppenstedtii DSM 19349
GGCCGCCGTCGGCGGGCGGGGCCGCGAAGACGGGCTCCGCGAGGAGCCGCGCGAGGGTCCAGGTGACGTCGCCCGCCCCGCCGGCCATGGGGTTGTCGCCGGAGTCCGACAGGACGAACGGCCGCGCGTCGCTCGCCAGGACCGCCCGCAGGCACTCCTCGTACGTGCCCGCCGGGGCGACGAGCGCGAACTGGTCGCGCGCGTCCCAGTACCGACGCGCCAGCCGCGCGGCCTCCCGGGTGATGACGGCGTCGTCGTCGCCCATGACCACGACGGCGGCCCGAGAGCGTGGCTCGTCCGCCCAGGCGTACCCGACCCAGAGGGAGGCGTCGAGCACGCCGTCCAGCTCGCCGACCCGTGCGACGTCCTCGTAGATGCCCTTCGCGGGCTCCAGCCGGGTGCTCGTCCGCTCCCCCGGCAGCAGCACGGGCACCTGCACCCAGGCCTTGCGCGGCCGGCCCGCCCCGTGGATACGCCGCAGCAGGTCGGTGGCGGCGCGTTCGCGCGCCTCGTCCTCGTCCTCGTGCGGGGCCGTGCGGTGGCAGGCGATGAGGTCGACGGTCGCCGCGAGCTCCCGCGACACGTTGCCGTGCAGGTCCATGGACGCCGAGACCAGGCAGTCCGGCCCGACGGCGGCGCGCACCGCCCGCGCGAGGTCCGCCTCCGCGTCGGTGTACCCGAGCACGGCCATGGCCCCGTGGATCTCCAGCAGCACGCCGTCGAACGGGCCCTGCGCCTCCAGCGCCAGGCCGATCTCCGCGCGGACCGTCTCGTAGACGTCCGTGAGGACGGCGCCGCCCGGGAGTGCCCCGGCGCGCAGGATCCCCACCCACTCGGCCTCGCGGCGCAGCGCCGTGCCGTCGCGCAGGAACGGGTACCGCCGGACGAGCTCGTTGCCGCGCAGCAGGGTGAACGCCTCCCAGCCCGAGCGGTGCGGGGAGAACGTGCTGGACTCGATGGCCATGCCGCAGATCGCGATCCGCGGTCTCTGGTGGGTACGGGTCACGCGCGCAGTGTAGGCGGGGCGGGTTACCGGTTCGTACCCGTTCGTCCCTGGCGAAACCGGTCCGTACCCGCCCGGACGCGACAGGACCTCAGGTCATCGGGGTGACCTGAGGTCCTGTCGGGATGCCCGCGGGGCGGGATCAGTCGTCGCCGCGGTCGTCGGCGTCGTCGTCGGCGTCGTCCGGCGTGTTGTCGGCCGGGCTCTGGTAGTTCGCGTCGTCCGGCGAGTCGGCCGACTGCGCCGAGCCCGCTGTGTCGACGGCCGACTCGTTCGGCGAGTCCGCCGACTCCGGCGACGGGTCGTAGTTGGCGTCGCCCGGCGAGTCCGCGGACTGCGCGGAGCCCGGGGTGTCGACGGCCGACTCGTTCGGCGAGTCCGCCGACTCGGGCGACGGGTCGGCGGCGGCCGCGCCGTCGTCGGC
>NZ_KI911636.1:1527-2521 GCF_000515355.1 Promicromonospora kroppenstedtii DSM 19349
CCGCCGCGGCGACCGTCGGCACCACGGTGGTGCCGAGCGCCGGGTCGCCCAGCGCCGCGACCGCGAGCACCTGGTGCGCCAGCTCGACCACCGCGTTCACGCCCTTCTCCGGCTCCAGCCCGGCGTGCGCGGCGCGGCCCTTGACCAGCACCTCGTAGATCGAGGTGCCCTTGCGCTCCACCTTGAGAGCGCCGCCGTCGGCTGAGGCCTCCAGGACCAGGGCCGCCGCCGCGCCGCGCGCCTCGTCCTCGATCAGCGCCCGGGACGACGGCGAGCCGAGCTCCTCGTCGCCCGTGACCAGCAGGGTGACGCCGGTGCGGTCCGGCAGGGAGCCCAGCACGTGCAGCGCCATGACCAGGCCGGTCTTCATGTCGAAGCTGCCGGGGCCGCGCAGCACGCCGTCCGAGATGCCGAACGGGTGCGTCCGGAGCGAGCCCAGCGGCCACACCGTGTCGTGGTGCGCGAGCACCAGCACGCGCGTCGGGCCACCGAGCCGCCACCGCAGGTGGATGCCGAGCCGCTCGGGCTCGACGCCGAGGTGCGCCGTGCCGAGCCGGGCCACCAGGTCGGCGGACCGGGCCAGCGCGCCCGGGTCCGACGACGGCGACTCGCACTCGACCAGCGTCCGCAGGTCCGCGATCAGGGCGTCGGTGTCGGTGTCCGGACGGGCAGGGGTCTCGTGGAAGGGCATGGGGTGCACGGTATCCGGCCGGGATCAGGCCCTGCCGACCCTGCGCCTGCGCGAGCCGGAGCGGCAGCTGCCCGGCTACGACCGGCGTGACGAGGCCCGACGCAGCCCCAGCGCGACGATCACGCCGACCACCACATGCTCGGTCACCAGCAGCGCGACCGTCGCCGGCGTGGTGCCGCTCGCGGCCCCGGTGAGCGATACGAGCAGGGCCACGCCGCACAGCAGGAGCCACGCCACCTCGCCGCCACCCTTGGTCAGGCGCGCCACGAGCGCCCGCACGCCCCAGCCGGCGAAGCCGGCCAC
>NZ_KI911637.1:0-570 GCF_000515355.1 Promicromonospora kroppenstedtii DSM 19349
CCTCGCGCTCGGGGTGGCCACATGACCGCCGCCCACCCGCGGCCCGGACCGCAGGCACCCGCCCGCTCCCTGCTCGCCCGCCGCAACCCCACGGTCAAGGCCGCGATCCTCCTGGCGGCGTCCCTCGCGACCCTCGGCTTCCTGGACCCCCGCCCCCTGCTCGTGCTCTGGGCGCTCGCGGTCGTGGCGGTCCTGGCGGCTGCCCGCCTGCCGGTGCGCACCCTGGTGCTCGGCCAGGTGCCGTTCGTGGTGTTCGGCGTGGGGCTCGTCGCGATCAACGCGCTGAGCCGCCCGGGCACCCCCGTGGTCCCGGGTGCGCCGGTCAGTGTCGAAGGGCTGACGATCGGCGTCGCCCTCGCGCTGCGCGGCCTCGTGATCGGCGTGCTCACCATCGGGTTCCTGGCCTCGACGCCGCCGCGCGACCTGATGGTCAGCCTTGTGCAGCACGCGCGACTCAGCCCGCGGTACGCCTACTCGGTGCTCGCCGGCCACCGCATGCTCGCGGCCATGCCGGCCCGGTGGGCCACCATCCGGGCGGCCCACGCGGTGCGCGCGCCCCTGCGCCGGGGC
>NZ_KI911637.1:670-4818 GCF_000515355.1 Promicromonospora kroppenstedtii DSM 19349
CGCGGCGCCCGGCCGCCGTGACCGAGGCCGAGCTGCACCAGATCCTCGTGTGCCCCGACGTCGAGGGCGCCACCGTGGCCCCGCCGCCGGCCGGCGTGCCGCCCGGGGCGGACGCCCCGTGACCCGACTGCCCTCGACCAGACCCCGAACCGACACCCACCTAAGGACGGACCACGCGTGACCCCTCAAGACCTGCAGACCGACGTGCTCGTGGTGGGCGCGGGCCTCGGCGGCATCGCCGCTGCGCTGGCCGCCGCCGACCGGGGCGCGAGCGTCGTCCTCACCGAGGAGCACCCGTGGATCGGCGGGCAGCTGACCTCGCAGGGCGTGCCGCCGGACGAGCACCCCTGGGTCGAGCGGTTCGGCGTGACGGCCCGCTACCGCGCGCTGCGCGACGGTATCCGCGACGTCTACCGCCGCCGCTACCCGCTGACCGACGGAGCGCGGGACTGGGCCGAGCTCAACCCGGGCGCCGGGTGGGTGTCCAAGCTGTGCCACGAGCCGCGGGTCGCGGTCGGCGTGCTGGAGGAGATGCTGGCCCCGTACCGCTCGGCGGGCCGCATCCGGCTGCTGGAGCGCGTGCGTCCCGTGTCTGCCACGGCGGACGGCGACCGGGTCACCTCGGTGACCCTGCGCTCCGTGGTCGGCGGCGCGGACGTGACGGTCGCCGCGGCCTACACGGTCGACGCGACCGAGACCGGCGAGCTGCTGCCGCTGACCGGCACGGAGTACGTCACCGGGTTCGAGTCGCGGCACGAGACGGGGGAGCCCAGCGCCCCGGACGTGGCCCAGCCGGACAACGTGCAGGCCCTGAGCGTGTGCTTCGTCGTCGAGCACACCGACGGCGACCACACGATCGACAAGCCCGAGCGCTACGACTTCTGGCGCGCCTACGCGCCCGCCGCCTGGGGCGGCGAGCAGCTCCTGTCGTGGACGGCGCCCAACCCCCGCACGCTCGCGCTGGAGAAGCGGTCGTTCACCCCCAACCCGGGCGACGACCCGCTGGCCGTCGACGCCGACCAGTCCAAGAACGCCGGAGACGGCAATCTCTGGCTGTTCCGCCGTATCGCCGCGCGCGACCTGCACGAGCCCGGGTTCTACGAGAGCGACCTGTGCCTGGTGAACTGGCCGAGCATCGACTACTTCCTGGGGCACGTGCTCGACGTCTCCCGCGAGGAGGAGGAGGCCCGGATCGCCGACGCCCGGCAGCTCAGCCTCTCGATGCTCTACTGGATGCAGACGGAGGCGCCGCGGCCCGACGGCGGCACCGGGTTCCCCGGGCTGCGGCTGCGGCCCGACGTCATGGGCAACGCGGACGGCCTGGCCCAGGCGGCCTACCACCGCGAGTCCCGCCGCATCAGGGCGGTCACGACGATCACCGAGAACGACGTGTCCTACGCCGTGCGCGGCGACCAGGGTGCCACCCGGTACGCGGACTCGGTGGGCGTGGGCATGTACCGCATCGACCTGCACCCCTCGACGGGCGGCGACACGTACATCGACGTGCCGTCCACCCCGTTCGAGATCCCGCTGGGCGCCCTGCTGCCGCGCCGCACCACCAACCTGCTGGCGGGCAACAAGAACATCGGCACCACGCACATCACCAACGGGTGCTACCGGCTGCACCCGGTGGAGTGGAACGTGGGCGAGGCCGCCGGCCACCTGGCCGCGCACTGCCTCGCGACCGGCCGCACCCCGCACTCCGTCCAGTCCCAGCCGGACCAGCTCGCCGACTACCAGGCCGAGCTCGTCGCCGCCGGCGTCGAGCTGCGCTGGCCGGACGAGGCCCACCCCTACTGACGCGGGCGGCGTCCGCCCGCACCGGCACACGCCGGCGACGTCCCGTCGCCGGATCAGTCCAAAGGAGAACTGATGTCTGTACACCACATCCGGAACCGCAGGACGGCGGGAACCGCCGCCGTCCTCGGGACGGCGCTGGCCCTGTCCGCGTGCGCGGGCGGGACCGACGCGCCGGTCGGGGAGCCCGAGACCCCGTCCGAACCGGTCGACCTGCGCATGACCGTCTGGACGGCGGACGAGACGCAGCTCGACCTCTTCCAGTCCATCGCGGACGCCTACGTGGCCGAGAACCCGGAGCTGGTCTCGAGCGTGAAGTTCGAGACCATCCCGTTCGAGGACTACACCACCGCGCTGACCACCCAGCTCGCGGGCGGCAACGCCCCGGACCTGGCCTGGATCTTCGAGAGCAACGCCCCGGAGTTCGTCTCCAGCGGCGCGCTCGTGGACCTGCGCCCGGTGCTGGAGGGCACCGAGGGCTACGCGTTCGAGGACCTCGTGCCGAGCGCGCTGACGCTGTGGGAGGACGGCGACGGCCTGTACGCCTATCCCTTCTCCAACAGCCCGTTCGCGATGTTCGTCAACACCGACCAGATCGAGGCCGCGGGCCAGCCCAACCCGGTCGACCTGGTGGCCGACGGCGGGTGGACCTTCGACGCGGCGCGCGACATCGCCGCCGCCACGGCCGAGAAGTCCGGCAAGCAGGGCTTGGTGGTGCGCGACTTCGACTACCAGTCGTGGGAGAACCTGGCCACGGTCTGGTCCGGGTGGAAGGCCGCTCCCTGGAGCGCGGACGGCACGCAGTGCACGTTCACCGACCCGGCGATGGTCGACGCCATGACCTGGTTCCACGACGCCGTGTTCACCGACGCCGCGATGCCCGCGCCGGGCACCACCGCCGACTTCTTCGCCGGTGACGCCGCCATGACGATCACGCAGATCAGCCGGGCCTCGGCCCTCGACGACTCCTTCCACTGGGACATCGTGCCGCTGCCCGAGGGGCCGGCCGGCAAGCAGAACGTCGTGGGCCAGGCCGGGGTCGGGGTCTTCGCCGCGGGCGAGCACCCGGACGTCGCCGCCGACTTCCTGGCGTACTTCACGAACGCGGAGAACGCCGAGCAGCTCGCGGCCTACTTCCCGCCGCCGCGCCAGTCGCTGCTCAACGGGGACAGCCTCGCGGCCGCCAACCCCAAGCTGACGGCCGAGCAGCTCGAGGCCGTGGTGGTCCAGGGCGTCGAGGACGCCGTCACCAAGCCGGCGCACAAGAACTTCGCCAAGCTGTCCGAGACCGTGCGCGCCGAGCTCGACGCGCTGTGGGTCGAGGACGCCGACGTCGAGGCCGTGCTGACCGACACCTGCGCGGCGATCACGCCGCTGCTGGAGGACTGATCGTGGCAACAGCGTCAGCGGCGGTGCGCCGCGACTGGCTCGTCGGGTACACCATGGTCGCCCCGGTGGTCCTGGGGTCCCTCGCCTTCGTCGTCCTGCCGCTCGGCATGGTGGTCTGGTACTCCCTGCACGAGTGGAACGTCCTGGCGAACACCTTCACGTTCGTCGGGGCGGAGAACTACCAGCGGATGGCGTCCGACCCGGGCCTGGGCGACGCACTCCTGGCGACCGTGTGGTTCTCGATCGGGCTCGTCGTGGTGAACATCGCGCTGGCGCTGTTGCTCGCCGTCCTGCTCAACCAGAAGCTGCCCGGGACCACCACGTTCCGGACCTTCTTCTTCTCGCCCGTCGTCGTCTCGCTGGTCGCCTGGACCATCGTCTGGAGCTTCCTGCTCCAGGCCGACGGCGGTATCAACGGGTTCCTGTCGGTGCTCGGTGCCGAGGGCCCGAACTGGCTGCGGCACCCCACCACGGCCATGATCGCCGTCATCATCGTGCAGGTCTTCAAGAACGTCGGCCTGAACATGATCCTGTTCCTCGCGGCGCTGCAGGGCGTGCCCGAGGAGCTGCAGGAGGCGGCCCGGCTCGACGGCGCCGGCGCGTGGCGCCGGTTCCGCTCGATCACCCTGCCGCTGATCAGCCCCACCATCCTGCTGGTCTCGATCATCACGATCGTCGGCTCGCTCGAGGTGTTCGCGCAGATCGACGTCCTCACCGGGGGCGGCCCGGGCAACTCGACCACGGTGCTCGTCTACTACCTGTACCAGCAGGCGTTCCGGTTCAACGAGTTCGGCTACGCCAGCGCCCTGGCGGTGCTCCTGTTCCTCATCGTCCTCGTACTGACGCTGCTGCAGTGGCAGTCGCGCAAGAGGTGGGTCTTCCATGAAGTCTGACGTCATGCCCGCGCCCGCCCCCGGGCGGCCCGGGCCCAGCGCCCCGGCCGTGCCGCCGGGCGACACCCG
>NZ_KI911638.1:0-2043 GCF_000515355.1 Promicromonospora kroppenstedtii DSM 19349
CCGGTCCACGCGTTGCGCGCCCGGCGGCCGGTCAGGGTGCGGCGCGCGGCCCGGCCGCGATCGCGGAAGAAGGCGGCGCCGATCGCGGTGCCACGACCGCTCGCCGACCCTGGATCGCTGGTCTCGCCAAGCCTCGCACCGTTCGGCTCGTCCGTCACTGGTCAACGCCCCCTTGCGTATGACATCGGCTGTCGCGGACCGCGTCCGCCCGCCGACCGGTCTGGGCATCGGCGCTGATGTGGCCCCGGTGCCGTCCGTCCAAGAACGCCCAGGGTAGCGGTACTGACGGCGCATTCAACAACCGGAATGTCGCGCTTGCCGCCCGGACGAGGGCTTGGGCCCACGCACAGGAGCCCGACGCCGCGCCGGTCGCGCCCCGGGGGTGGCGGGGCGCCGAGAGAGCGGCGACCGGGCGCGGCGTCGGGCGGTGGAAGGGACGCCCCGACAGCGGGGCGTCCCAGCCTGATGGCCGGTGGGCGGTGATCGGGGCCTTACGGCCGGTCGACCGCCGAGCCCACCAGGTACCCCTGGTACGCGGGATTCGTGAGGAACGCCGGGAAGTCGTCCTCGAGGGCGACGGCGCGGAAGATCTCCGCCGCGTCGTCGATCCGGTTGCCGTGGCCGTGGGGCAGCGACGCCACGACGTCGAGCAGGATCGCCTCGACGCGCTCGCGGGTCACGGGCTGCTGGTCGTCGTCGGTCAGGGTGCCCGACGCGATCCACTGCCACACCTGCGACCGCGAGATCTCCGCGGTGGCGGCGTCCTCCATGAGGCTGTCCAGCGCGGCGGCTCCGGTACCGCGGAGCCACGCGTCGAGGTAGCGCACGGCCACCGAGACGTTCGACCGCAGGCCGGCCGAGGTCACGGTCGCCCCGGAGCGGCGCGCTGAGGCGACGTCGAGCAGGTCGTGCTGCCCCACCACGACGTCGTCGCGCAGGCGGGAGACCTGGTTCGGCGCGTCGCCGAGCACGGCGTCGAACTCGGCCCGGGCCACCGGGATGAGGTCGGGGTGGGCCACCCAGGTGCCGTCGAAGCCGTCGCCGGCCTCGCGCCGCTTGTCGGCGCTGACCTTGGCGAACGCGGTCTCGGTGACCTCCGGGTCGCGGCGGTCCGGGATGAACGCGCTCATGCCGCCGATCGCGTGCGCCCCGCGCTTGTGGCAGGTCGCCACGAGCAGCTCGGTGTAGGCCCGCATGAACGGCGCCGTCATGGTCACCTGCGCGCGGTCCGGCAGCACGTACGACTCCCCGCGGGTGCGGAAGCACTTGATCACCGAGAACAGGTAGTCCCAGCGGCCGGCGTTCAGCCCGGCGCAGTGGTCGCGCAGCTCGTAGAGGATCTCCTCCATCTCGAACGCCGCGGGCAGCGTCTCGATGAGCACCGTGGCGCGCACGGTCCCGCGCGGGATGCCGAGGGCGTCCTGCGCCACCTCGAACACCTCGTTCCACAGCCGCGCCTCCCGGTAGCCCTCCAGCTTGGGTAGGTAGAAGTACGGTCCGCGGCCGCGCGCGACGAGCTCGGCGGCGTTGTGGAAGAAGTACAGGCCGAAGTCCACCAGGCTGCCGAGCGCGCTCGACGTGATGCCGTTCGCGTCCGTGTAGCGCAGGTGCGCCTCGTCGAGGTGCCAGCCGCGGGGCCGGAACACGATGGTCGGCAGGTCCGCGATGTCCGGCGAGCGCAGCGTGTACTCCTTGCCCGCCTCGTTGGTGAAGGCGAGCGTGCCGCGGATCGCGTCGTGCAGCGCCAGCTGGCCCTCGATCACGTTGGGCCACGTGGGGCTGGACGCGTCCTCGGCGTCGGCCAGCCAGCACCGGGCCCCGGAGTTGAGTGCGTTGATCGTCATCTTCGGGTCGGTGGGACCCGTGATCTCGACGCGCCGGTCCTCCAGTCCGGGCGCGTTGCGCGACCCGGCGACCCGCCAGTGCGGGTCGTCCCGCACCGGCCGGGTGGAGGCCCGGAAGTCGGGGTCGGCGCCGTCCGCGATGTCCTGCCGGCGCAGCTGGCGCTGCGCGATCAGCTCGTCGCGGCGGGGGTCGAACCGG
>NZ_KI911638.1:2143-2255 GCF_000515355.1 Promicromonospora kroppenstedtii DSM 19349
ACGGTATCGACGTCGAGCTGCAGATCGAGGGCGTGCCCGCCGCCGCCCGTCAGCGGCGCCACGACGCGCCAGGAGGGCGCGCTCGTCATCGCGACGCCGGACGTGGCGCCGG
>NZ_KI911639.1:0-832 GCF_000515355.1 Promicromonospora kroppenstedtii DSM 19349
GCCGCCGACGGCGGGGACCGCCGCGACGACGACGCTGAAGGGCCCGTCGGGGGTGGTGAGGGTCGTGGAGTGCATGTTCTTCCTTCCAGGGGTCGAGGTGTCGGACGCACAGGTCACCCGGGTGACCTGTTGGTCTGACGGGTCAGGCGGAGCGCCACAGGTGCATCGCGGCGTAGGAGCGCCAGGGCGCCCAGACCGCGCCGCGCAGGGCGAGCTCCCTGAACTGGTGGGGGCGGGAGGTCTCCGCGGAGACCAGCCCGAGGTTGCGGGCGCCGGACAGCAGGGCGACGTCGCCGTCCATCAGGACGTCGGGGTCGCCGAGCACGCGCAGCGCCACGTATCCCGCGGTCCAGGGGCCGATCCCGGGCCGGGCCACGAGGCGACGCCGCAGGTCGTCGGGGTCGTCGCCGACGCTCAGCGTGAGGCTGCCGTCCGCGAGGTCCCGGGCCGCGCCGAGCACGGTCGCCAGGGTCCGGGCGGGCAGGCGGAGGTAGGCCGAGCCGTCCTCGGTGCCCGGCCCGCTGCCGGAGCCCCGCCCAGGAGGACCGGCGATCTGCCTCGGGGTAGGGAACAGCCTGGTCAGGCCCTCGAACGCCGAGACGTACGGGGTGCCTACGCCGTGCGCGAGCCGCGTCAGGTGTGTCCGTGCGGCGGCGACGCTGATCTGCTGCCCCACGATCGCACGGACCAGCAGCTCGGCCGGGTCCAGCGTGCCGGGCACCCGGATTCCCGGGACCGCCGCGACGGACGGCGCGAGCACGGGGTCGGCCGCGAGCGAGGAGTCGACGGCGACCGGGTCCGCGTCGAGGTCCAGCAGCCGCCGCACCCGCGC
>NZ_KI911639.1:932-2689 GCF_000515355.1 Promicromonospora kroppenstedtii DSM 19349
GGCCTCCCGCACGTACGCGGCCGCCGCGGGCTGCTCGGCGCGCATCTCGTCGAGGATCCGCTGCCGCTCCCGGATGGCTCGCTCGACGGCGAGCGAGGCCTCGTGCACGTCGATCCCGCGGGAGCCGCCGAGGTCGAGCGCGCAGGTGCCGCAGACCGCGCCGCGCAGGGGCGCTCCGCACGCGGGGCAGGACACGGTATCGGGCAGACGCCGCAGCGCGTGACTCACCCACGTCTCTTCCATGGGCGGAAGCCTGGCGGAGCGGGACGTCACCGGGGTAGCCCGGCACGCAAGGAATCGGTCACAGTTTCATGCCGAATGTGTGCTTCGCCCGTCAACTCGGTGCCGTCAGACGTGCGCGTCCAGCCAGTCCAGCACCGTGCTCAGGTACTTCTCGCGGGCCGGCTTCGGGGACAGCGCCAGGTCGTGGGCCCCGCCCTCGATGACGGCGATCTCCACGGTCTGCCCCAGCCCCGGCGCGCGGGCGTGCATGTGCGCGACGTCGAGCACCACGTCGGTGCCGAGCTGTTCGGCGATCTCCCCGGCGTCGGACCCGGTGCGGCCGCTGGTGCACACGAGCACGGGGCACCGCACGTCCAGCCCGCGCCCGACCGCGCGGTGTCCTCGCCGGATCGCGGCCAGCCAGCCGGCGCGGACCGGGAACCCCGCGTACGGCTTCCATCGCAGGTCGTAGTCCCACTCGCCGCCGGAGCTCGTGTGCAGGGCCCGGCCGTAGCCCTCGCCGAGCCGGGACACGACCAGCCGGGGCGAGACCCGTCCGAGCACGTAGACGGCCTGGGTGACCAGGGTCCGGTCGGACCAGCTCCCCTTGAGGTCGAACCAGGGGCTGTTCAGCACGAGGGCCGTCACCCGGTCGGGGCGCGCGTTCGCGTACATCGAGGTGATGAGCCCGCCCGTCGAGTGGCCCAGGAGCGCCAGCCCGGAGTGGCCGTCCGCGGCGATCGCGTCGGCGGCCGCGTCGAGGTCCTGCGCGTAGAGCTCCAGGCGGTTGATCATGTTGGCGTCCCGGCCCGCCGCCGTCCACGCGTCCATGGACCGTCCGTGACCGCGCAGGTCGACGGCGTAGAAGGGGTAGCCCCGCGCCGCGACCGCCTCGGCGAGGTGCCGCTGGAAGAAGTAGTCGGTGAACCCGTGGACGTAGAGCACCGGCGTGCGCCCGGTCACCGGCCCGTCCTCGGGCGTGTAGCGGATCAGGGTGGCCTCGGCGCCGCCCGGGAGCCGGAGCGTGCGGGCCTCGAAGCCCGCCCCCAGCACGTCCTCGGTCCAGTCGTTCACCCGGCCAGTGTGCCCGACAGGCGCGGCGTGCGGCCAGACGACCGGCGCTCCTGACGCAGTGCGGGCAGGAAGCACAGCGCGCCCAGGGTGCTGAACACCCCGCCGATGACCATGGCGGCCGGGATCGAGAGCAGCCCCGCCGCCCAGCCGAGCGCCGGGGCGCCCAGGGAGTAGGCGGCGAACCCGACCATGGACGCCATCGACAGCACCGTGGTCCGGTTCCGGGACTCGGCCTCGCGGTGCAGCAGAGCCTGGTACGCGGGCCCGCACGCGCCGTGCAGCCCGTAGGTGACCAGGTAGGCGGCGATCAGGCCGACCGGGCCGAGCGCGAGCCCCATCCACACGGCCCCGAGCCCGTTGAGCACGCGCGCCAGGATCGCCGTCCGAGCCACGCCCAGGCGCGGCGTGAGGAGACCCGTCAGCGCCGCCCCGCCCGCGAACACGGCCCATCCGGCGGCCGC
>NZ_KI911639.1:2789-3891 GCF_000515355.1 Promicromonospora kroppenstedtii DSM 19349
GCTGGCCGGGCTGGCTGGTCGGTAGTTCGGGGTGGTCGGCAGAATGTCAGGTGGTCGGTATTCCGAGCTGCCGACCACCTGACATTCTGCCGACCACCCGGAACTACCGACCACACTTGGCTAGCGCTTCTCCAGCGCCTTGCGGACCTGCTGGGTCAGGGCGAACACGAGCAGTGCGGCGAAGGCGATCGAGGCCACGTTGTCGGGCAGCACCACCGACAGGCTCGCGCCGCCGAACGAGAACACCGACGCGACCAGGCCGATGATCGCCGCCGTCCTGAGGCGCACCAGGCCGTTGCGCGCGTTGACCCAGGTCCCGGAGACGGCGGTCGGGATCATCGCGACCAGCGACGTCCCCTTGGCGAGCGCGGGGGCGAAGTCGAACAGCGCGGACAGTCCCGGCACGGCGATCTGGCCGCCGCCGATGCCGAGCAGGCCCGACGCGATGCCCATGACCAGGCCGAGCCCCACCATCCCCGCGCCGTCGAGCAGGCTGGGGACGCCCTGCGCGGTGTCGACCAGCGGCGGGTCGGCGAACGCGTCGAGCAGGGACCGCACGATGCCCGCCACCAGCACCCCGACGAACAGCCAGCGCAGCAGAGTCTCGGGCACGCGCGCGAGCAGCCGCGCGCCGTAGGCCGCACCGACCACGGAGCCGACGACGAGCAGCCCGGCGGAGACGAGGTCGACCGCCTCGTGCGTCAGGTACGGGATGGACCCAACGATCGCCGCCGGAAGGATCGCCGCCAGCGAGTAGGCGCTCGCGCGGCGCTGCGTCAGCCCGCCGAGCGAGGTCAGGAGCGGCACCATCACGATGCCGCCGCCGAGGCCGAACAGACCGGAGAACGCTCCGCCGACGATCCCGACGAGGACGGCGCGGGGCGGGGTCAGGGAGTCGTCAGTCTGCTCGGTCACCCCGTGATGATCTCAGGTGTGCGGCGATGGTCAGCGCACAGTCCGGCGAGGCGGTGCGCGTGGTGTCCACCTCCAGGTCGTAGGCGACGCCCTGGTGGACGACGTCGGCCTGCTTCGCGGCCATGCCGGGCACCCGGTCGCCGCGGGCCGCCTCGCGCCGCCCGGCCACGACCGGGTCGCACCGCAC
>NZ_KI911640.1:0-1029 GCF_000515355.1 Promicromonospora kroppenstedtii DSM 19349
CGGCCCGTCCGGCCCGCCCTCGCCGTCCCCGCCGTCGAACCACCGGCCGGCCGCCGTGGCGGTCTCCAGCAGCCAGTCGGTCATCCGGCGCTCGGCCGCTTCGCGGGCCCCGGCCGGTTCCTCCTCGTGCAGCCGGCGGCTCGCGTACAGGCGGATCAGGTCGTGGAACCGGTAGCGGTCGGCACCCTCGTGCTGCAGCAGGCCGAGCTCGACCAGCTCGTCGAGCTTCGCCTCGGCGTCGTCGAGGTCCGTGCCGGTCAGGACCGCCGCGACCGGTACACCGAAGTCCACCGCGGGGACGAGCGCCAGGCGGCGGAAGCACCCCTTGGCCGGACCGGGCAGCGCGACGTAGGACAGCGCGAACGCCGCCTCCACGCCGACGTCGCCCACGGCCAGGTTCGCGAGGCGCCGGTCCTCGTCCGAGAGCCGGTCGGCCAGGTGCCGCATCGTCCACCCTGGGCGGGACGCCAGCCGAGTGCCCGCGATCCTCAGCGCCAGTGGAAGGTGGCCGCACAGGTCGGCCACCCGGACCGTCTCCGGGCCGTGGCCGTCGGCTCCTCCGGAGACGGCCCGCAGCAGGTCCGCGGACTCGTCCGACGTCAACGGCGCGAGCGGAATCCTGGTCACGCCCACCAGCCCGCCCAGCGCGCGGCGGCTGGTCACGATCGCCATGCCCGTCCCGCCGGCCGGGAGCAACGGGCGTACCTGGGCCTCGTCGGCCGCATTGTCCAGCACCAGCAGCACACGTCGCTCCGTCAGCACGGTGCGCAGCTGCGCGGCGCGCTCGTGCTCGTCCTCCGCGATGCCCAGCGGATCCAGGCCCGAGGCGCGGAGCAGCCGGTGCAGGGCCTCTGTCGTCGGCATCGGCTCGGGGTCGACGCCGCGCAGGTCCACGTAGAGCGCGCCGCCGGGGAAGGAGCCGCGCAGCAGCTCGGCCGCGCGGACGGCGCACGCGGTCTTGCCCAGACCGCCCGCCCCGTGCAGGACCACCACCGGTGGTGGCCCGTCCGCGGACGCCACCCCGGCCAG
>NZ_KI911640.1:1129-1268 GCF_000515355.1 Promicromonospora kroppenstedtii DSM 19349
CGACCCGTCCGAGCCGCAGCAGCGCGTGCGTGATCCACCGGCGGCACGCGACCTGCTCCGGCAGGTCGCCGAGCGTCTCCAGGGCATCGAGCGCGAGGTGCCCGGTCTCCAGGAGCGTCGGGATCTGGCCGCGTGCCCA
>NZ_KI911640.1:1368-2563 GCF_000515355.1 Promicromonospora kroppenstedtii DSM 19349
TGGACCGCACGACGTCCGGGCCCAGGGCACGCAACCGGGACACGAGGCTCTGCAGGGCCGCGCGTGGGTTGGCCGGCAGGTCCTCGCCCCACACCACGTCGACCAGGCGCTCCACGGTCACGGGCTCGCCCCGGCCCACGGCGAGCCCGGCCAGGAGGGAGCGGAGCCGGTCCGGCAGCCGCACCGGCTCGTCGCCGACCCGGACGGCGAACGGTCCCAGCAGGGCGACCGTGACCACGGGCCGGTCCCCGTCGTCTCCGTCGTCCCCGTCGTCCCCGTCGTCCACCCGGCCATCCTGCCGGGTCCGGACCGGACAGGAAAGCGCAGGTCGGACCGGGTGCGCCTGAAAGCGGTCTGAAACCGGCGCCGAGTGGAATGGCTGGATGCTACGCATCCACTTCACCACGCAGGACCTGCTGCGGGTACGGCTCGCCCCTGGGCCCGACCCGCTGTGGGAGGCGGTGCTGAGCGCGCACCAGATCAACGTCGCGCACGGCCCGCTCGTCTTCGGGCAGTGGCGCTCGCAGGTCGTGTCCGGGCTCACCCGGGAGGCGCGCTCCTACCTGGGGCTGACGCCGCCGCGCGGCTACACGCCCGACTTCCTCACGCCCGCGGGCGGGTCCACCGACTTCGGCGAGGGCCTGGACACGATGCTGAGCACGCCGTCGGCCCGGTTCCGGAACGAGCTGGAGCTGCTGAGCCGACGCCGCGAGGTGCCCCGCTGGGCCGCCGACCTGCACCGTTCGACGGTGGCCAGGCAGCGGCTGGGTGTGGCCGCCAAGGCGTTCCACGACCAGGCGCTGGCGCCGCACTGGACGGCGGTCCGCGGCGCCGTCGAGGCCGACGTAGCCGCCCGCGTCCGCACCCTGACCAGCGGCGGCACGCAGGCGCTCCTGGCGTCGGTGCACCCGACGATCACCTGGCGCGACCCGGTGCTGTGCGTCGACACCGCCGCGGACCGCGACGTGTACCTGGAGGGCCGGGGGCTCACCCTGCAGCCGGCGTTCTTCTGCTGGCGCGCCCCCATCTCGCTGGCCGACCCGGAGCTCCCGCCCGTGCTCGTCTACCCCGTGCCGCACGGGCTGTCCTGGCTCCAGCCGACCGGCGGCGGGCACCGCGAGCGGGTGCTCGCCGCGCTGCTGGGGCGTACTCGGGCCGCGGCGCTGTCCGCCCTGGCCTACGGCGCCAGCACGAG
>NZ_KI911640.1:2663-12705 GCF_000515355.1 Promicromonospora kroppenstedtii DSM 19349
CGGGTCGAGGGCGGGACCCGACACAGCGGTTGCTGGCGCGCCGGTGGGCGTTTCGGAATCTGCGACGGGTGCGGGCCCGCCGACAGACGCGTTGCCGAGCCCGGTCGAGCTCACGATCGATTCCGCCTCAGAGGCCGAGGCGGTGGCACGTACCGAGGGCGCGGCAGGAACGGCGAACGCGTCACGCACGGGTGTCGTGCCCCGGCCCAGTGTCGTGGCCCGGGTCCTGGCCGGGGCTGGTGGTGTGGGCGCGACCGAGACATACGCGTGGCCCGTCGGCGTGACCGTCTCAACCGCATGACGGCCGTCCAGGTGGGTGGCCTTCTGGGACCAGCCGGGGGACTGCTTCGCGTGATTACACCGGGCACACAAGCCCTGACCGTTGTCGAGGCTGGTCGGGCCGCCCTCGGCGTGCGGGGTGACGTGGTCGGTGTGCCGGACCGGCGCGTCACACCAGACAGTGGCACAGATGCCCTGTTCTCGGGCCCGCAGGAGGCTGGCGAGTCCCTGGGGGTGGAACCGGGACGTCGAGGTCGTGGCCAGCAGCCGCCCGTGCGGGTTGACGTAGATCGACCGCAACCAGGCCGTGTCGGTCTCGATCGCGTGCGCGGCGAGGTTGCGGGCCACCGGGGCCGGGACAACGCCCGCACCGGCTGGGGCACCCTCGACCACCACAGCGGGCTGGTTGCCTGCGGCCAGGAGGGTGTCGTCCGAGACCAGGAGGTTGATCGTGACCGGCACATCCGCCGCGTGACCGGGTTCGCGTCCGGTGGCGTGTTCGATGAGGGTGTCGGCCATGATCTGACCCACCCCACGCCCGTCCCCGGACGCCTTCGCGGCATCGGCGGTTGTCTTGAGCTGGGCGTAGGCCTGCACACCCTGCGCCATCGGCACCAGCGCGGTCAGGTAGACCATCAGGTCCGGGGCCGGACGGATCGAGACCCGGCGTTCCGTCACGGCCTTGGCGTTGCGGTTCACGCACGCGTGCACATCCAGCCGGGCGGCGAGTTCCTTGATCCGGGCGATCAGCCGTCGGGTGCTCATGCGGGCGAGTTCGGTCAGGTGGGTGGGTCCGCAGATCTCCTCATCGATCAGGGCCCGGTGCTCCACGGACAGGTGGGACGTCTCCCGCACCAGGAGGGTGGCCCGCCATTGGGACAGGACCCCGGTCTGCAGGGCGGTGAAGGTGTGGGGCATCTGGGTGATCCAGACCCGGGAGGTGGACACGAATCCGGCCCCCGCGTGCGGGCTGACCCGTAGCGCGGCGCCGACCTGGTTCGGGACACCGCGCCCACGCCGCTCGGCCCGGATACTCTGCCGAGCCTCATCAGCACGCATTGCCTCGTCCAGGGCGACCGTGAGTCGGGCCTGCGTGGCGGTGATCGCGTTCTTCACGGCTTCCAACTCACCGAGCAGGTCGACCCACTGGGCCTGCACTGCCGCAGGCACACTGGCGGGAGTGTCAGTGGCACCGGGCAGGATCATCTCTGCCAGGGCCCGCCGCACCGCCCGCACACCTGCCACGTCGACGACACCGCCAGACACGGCCGCGCCGGACGCCCCAGCACGGCCGGGCAGCACGGACCCGGCAGGCAGTCCCGGCCCGTTCCCGGGCAGCACCGATCGAGCAGGCTGCTCGCCTGCTCGTTCTGGTACCCCACCGGTTCGTGTCATGCCATCAACATATCGCACACGTGTACGCATCGCTCGTCGAACCGGCCCGCTCTGCCAATAGCGGAACCCGGCCGCTCGTCCTGTGGACAACTACTGGAACTCAGCAGTGAGGGGCTGTCAGGGCGGCCCCTCACTGTCGACCGTGCCTCGGGCATTTCCTGGGCAGGACCCGGTAACGCCTCCGCTTCGTGCAAGGCAGGGCTAGACCTGACGAATCCGGACCCGACAGGGTCGAGCGCCACGAAGCCCGGTCGTTCGAGCCTCCACCTCACCCCACCCGCTATCGCGTTTTCACCCCTGCGAACCGGCCCCTGTCCACCGTCACCGTCACTCCCTCCAGGTGGTGCAAAGGCCCGCCCAGGCTGCGTGGTCGGCGTCGGCATTGCTGCCACCGACACCGGCTCGATCGAACCGCTCGACGAGACGATCGGCGCGGTCCCGCCCGCCGGGAGGCGATCGCGGATCCGCCGTCGTCCCAGGCCGCCCTACAGCCAGTCGTGCTCCCGCGCGTACCGCGCCGCCTCGTGCCGCGTGCGGGTCTGCGTCTTCTGCATCGCGTTGGAGAGGTAGTTGCGCACCGTGCCCTCCGCGAGGTGGAGCTGGGCCGCGATCTCGGCCACGGAGTAGCCCTTGCTGGTCACCCGCAGGACGTCCATCTCACGCTCGGTCAGTGGGCAGTCGTCGATGACGGCGAGCGCCGAGACGTCCGGGTCGATCCACCGCTTGCCCTCGTGGAGTGCCGTGATGACCGTCGTGATGTGGGCCGGCTCCGCGGACTTGCTGACGAAGCCCTGCACGCCGAGCCGCAGCGCCTTGCGCAGCACCCCTGGCCGGGCGTGCCGGGTGAGCATGAGGATCACCTGGTCCGGTTGCGCGGCCCGGATCTCGCCGACGGCGGCCAGCCCGTCCACCCCGGGCATCTCCAGGTCGATGACCAGGACGTCGGGCCGGTGCTCCAGCGTGGCCTCGACGGCGGCCGCGCCGTCCTCCGCCTCGGCGAGCACCGTGATGTCGCCCTCCAGGGGCAGCAGCGCGGCGAGCGCCTTGCGGAGCAGCGCCTCGTCGTCGGCCAGTACCACCGTGGTCATCTGCTGCCCTCCAGAACTGTGGCGGACGGAGCCGTCGTCCCACCAGTGATTGTCTCAGCGGCCGCGCTCCCGGCCCCGCTCCCGTACGACGCCGTCGTCCGGAACCGCCCCGCGTGCTGCTCCACGGTCAGCTCGCCGCCGTCCTCGGCGACGCGCTGCCGCAGGGCGGACAGCCCGCTGAGCTCGGGCGCCGGACCGGGCCGAGCGCCGTCGTTGACGATGTCGATGCCCGTCCCGGTGAGGGTGATGCGTACCCAGGTCGCCTGGGCGTGCCGCAGGATGTTCGTCGTCGTCTCGCGCAGCACCTGGCCGAGCAGCTCGGCGGTGCGCGGGTCGGCCTCGGCCGGGCGGTCCACGCGGACGGCGATGCCCGCGGCCTCGAACAGGTTCTTCGCGTTCTCCAGCTCGACCGACAGGTTGAGCCGCCGCTGCGCGTGCGCCAGGTCCTTGGTCTGCGAGATGGTGTCGGCCACCAGGGCGTGGATCTCGCGCAGCTCCTCCTGGGCCCGCTCCGGGTCGCGGTGCACCAGCTTCTGCGCCAGCACCGTCTTCAGCTTCACGACGTGCAGCGTGTGGCCCTGGATGTCGTGCAGGTCGCCGGCGAACCGGATGCGCTCCTGGGCGACGGCCAGCTCCGCCTCACGCTCGCGCGTCTCCTTCATGAGGTCGAGGTACCTCTGGTTGCCGTACAGCAGCGGCGTGGCCACGACGAAGGTGCCTGTCGGTATCAGCACGTAGGCGACCAGGTCGCCCACGACGTCGGCCTGCGACACCAGCAGGCGGCTCGCGCCCGCGGCCGCGATGAAGGCCAGCAGCCCGAGCCCCGCGGCGATCCGGTGCCGCGGCAGCTGGGGCACCACGAGGGAGCCCACGACGCCGATGCCGTAGAACGCCGTACTGCTGCCGGCCACCAGCGCCCCGAACAGCCACACGGCCGCGCTGACGGCCAGGCAGGGGAGGGCGACCCGCGCGAGGTCGTCCGCCGTCCACCGCTCCATCGCGACGATCGCCGCCAGCGCGCCTACGACCAGGGCGGTCGTGCCCCACCAGGTCTGATGGTCGATCAGTACCAGCACCACGCCCGCGAGGGCGATCGGCGGGACCTGCAGCACGAGGTTGAGCCGGCGCAGCCGGCCCTGGGAGGCCTCGTTGTGCTCGGACAGCGCGGTCCGCCGGGTCCTCACCACTCGGGGTCCATCGGCACTCCAGATCGGCTCGGACGGCAGGTCGGTTCGGGCGGCTCAGTTCGGACAGGGCGGGTCGGGTCGGGTCGGGTCCAGTATTCGTCCCCGGCCGCGCGCCCACCAGTGACACAGCGTCACGACCGGCCACGACGAATGTCATGCCGGGCCGATGACGCCTCCGCACTGTCGGGCGGGTGAAATCCGGGATGTGATCTAGCCGCACCAAGAACTCCGCACCCGAGAACCTGGAGAAGCACGTGAGAACACGCGCCACGGTCACGACCGTCTCAGCACTCGCCGCCGTCGCCCTGACGGGCGCGATCGCGGTCCCGGTCGCGACGGCGACATCGGACAGGGGGCAGGGCGGGAGCACGGCCGCCGTCGCCACCGCCGACGATCCCGTCACGCACGAGGAGAACCACCGCGTCCCGGAGGGTGCCGCCTGGACCCAGCACTACTTCCCGTCCTCGGACGGGTCGGACGTCGAGCTGCACGCCGACGTCCTGCTGCCGGAAGGGCTGGGGAAGGGCGCGCAGGTGCCGGTGATCCTGTCGGCTGGCTCGTACTTCGGGCACTCGGGCGAGATCTTCGACGAGGAGCACCCGCACACCGGCCCCTCGGACCGGTTCGGCGACCTGGTCGAGGGCCTCGACCTGTTCGACCGCGGCTACGCGCTGGTCCTGGTCGACACCCGCGGCTACGGGGGCTCGACCGGCTGCATCGACTTCGCGGGACCCGGCGAGCAGGCCGACGTCGCCGCCGCGATCGACTGGGCCGCCGACCAGTCGTGGTCGACCGGCTCGGTGGGCATGTACGGCAAGTCGTACGACGCCGTCACGGGCCTGATCGGCAACAACCTGGACCAGGACGCGCTCAAGGCCGTCGTCGCCCAGGAGCCCATCTGGGACATGTACGACCGGATCCGGTCGAACGGGATTCCGCGTCAGGAGGGCATCATCGCCCCGAACACGTACAACACGATCGCGACGCTGCCGCAGCTGCCGGACGACGACGAGCGCTACCTGAAGAACTCGAGGTACGAGGAGACGCACCCCGAGTGCGTGGCGGCCAACACCGCGAACAGCCTCATCGCGAACCCCGGCACCGGGTACTGGAAGGACCGGGACCTCGCCGCGCACGCCGCCGGCACGGACACCCCGCTGTTCGTGACCCAGGGCTTCCTCGAGTGGAACACCCGGCCCGAGGGCATGGCGGAGTACCTCACCAACCACGAGGGGCCGCAGCGCGGCTGGCTGGGGCCGTGGGACCACGTGCGCGGCAACGACACCAACCCGGACGGCCCCCTGAAGATGGGGCGCGAGGGCTGGTTCGAGGAGGTCGGTGCCTTCTACGACGAGCACCTCAAGGGCGTCGAGCCGACGACGGAGTACCCGGCGTTCGCGATCCAGGACAGCACGGGTGCCTGGCGCGGCGAGGACACCTGGCCCGTGGTCGACCGGACCGCGAAGGTGCGCCTCGGCAACGGCTCCTACACGGACGAGGGAGGCACCGAGGAGGGAGGCGACCCGGCCGAGGCGAGCTTCTTCGCCTGGTCGGCCCCGGTGCGGCAGGACACCCGCGTCGTGGGTACCCCGAAGGTCGCGCTGAACGCCCGGGGCACCGGCAACGTGCTGGTCGAGCTGCACGACGTGGCGCCCGACGGCACGGCCGTGCCGTTCGCCGAGCAGGCCGCGACGGTCACCGACGGCAGGCTCTCGATCGACCTCGAGTCGACGGACTGGACCCTGGCCGAGGGCCACCGGCTCGCGGTCGAGATCGGTTCTGTCCAGACCGGCTCCTGGGTCGACACGCCGTCCGGCCAGGTCATCACGGTCAGGGACGCCCGGCTGGACCTGTCGCTGGACGACCCGGCCGGCGACGCGCCCACCGAGGGCGGGCGCGCCACCTGGCTCGACACCTACCTGGCCGCCTACACGGCCGAGCTGGCGCCGGGGAGGCCCGTGTTCGCGGTGCCTGCGCCGCGCGGTTGAGGCAGAGCGTCGAGGCTCAGCAGTCGAGGCTCAGCGGTCGAGGCTCAGTTGTCCCGGCGGCTCAGTTGTCCAGGCGTCGCGTGTCGGTCGTCCCGGTCCGACGTGGCCGCCGGGTCAGCAGGGCGTCGTGCCCGCGGGGCCGACCCACCGAGTGGACCACGTCGAGCGCACGCCGCAGCGCGGCCTGCGTGACGCCGGTCTTCTCGTCGTCGGCACGGAGCGCCGCCATGACCTGTTCGGCCGCCAGGCGGAGCGGCACGTCCACCTTCTGCGCGACCTCGGTCAGCATCTCGGCGGCCGCTTCCTCGTCGACGCCGCGCACCGCGACGATGATGCCCTTGACCTGTTCGATGGCGGCCTGGCTGACGAACGCACGGTGGACGGCGCCGTCGGCGAGCCGGTCCAGGGCCTCCTTCTGGACGGGCGTCACGTCGACGACGTAGCCGACCAGCTCGGGGGAGTGGTCGAGCGCGCTGTGCGTGCCCTCACCCGTGACGACGACGGAGCGGGTGCGGCCGTTGCGCGACACGATGCGGTGCGCGCAGGCGAAGGGGCGGCCCAGCCGCAGGGCCTCGCCGGCGGCGCGGACCACGCGGCCGCGGTCGTCGGGGTGCTTGCGCGAGCGCAGCGCGTCGAGGCCGGGTTCCACCTCGTCCCGCTTCCAGCCGTGCATCGCGTACACCTCGTCGGACCACCACCACGTTCCCGACGTGACCCCGACGCGGTAGGTGCCGACCACCAGGTTGGTGCCGAGTCCTAGCGTGCGCACGAGGTCCGCCGCCGAGAACTGGTGGGGGAGGGCGGAGGGGCCACCGGCATCGCTCGCTGCTGTCGTTCGCGGCTTCTCGGTCAAAGGCACATGAACCTCCCAGATCCAGATGGATCTGGAGCCGCTTCATGACTCCAAGCCAAATACAATACCCCAGTTCGGGCGATTCCGACAGTACGGACGTCAAAGTCGCTGGTGAGGCCGGGATTCGAGATCGCTTTTGCGCTGCGTATCCCCGCGCTTTTCCGGCGCATTCCGTAATTCTGGTCCGGCAACGGGGCGCGGGTCGCGGGGCGGCCGGGTTGCGAGTCGATGTCGCGGGCCTAGGTTGATGAGTGGTCATGAAGCGGCCAGTTCTGCACGCCTTGTCACGCCAGCGGTCAAGCCAGAAGCCGAGCGAGAACGGGAGTCCGAGCATGAGCCATCCCGGCACGAGCCATTTGGACCACAGCCAGACCGATCACAGGCAGACGGACCCCAGGCAGACCAACCCCAGGCAGGCGGACCAGAGCGTGGGCAGCCTGGTCGGCGAGATCAGCCGCGACGTCTCGACGCTGATGCGGCAGGAGGTCGCGCTCGCCAAGGCGGAGGTGGCGGATTCCGCCAAGCGTGCCGGGAAGGGTGTCGGCATGTTCGGCGGCGCGGGCGTCGCGGGCCACATGGTCCTGGTGTTCCTGTCCCTGGCCCTGTGGTGGGCCCTCGGCACGCTGGTGGGCGGCGGCTGGTCCGCGCTGCTCGTCGCGGCCGTCTGGGCGGTGATCGCCGGGGTGCTCGCGCTGCGCGGCCGCGCCGAGCTGCGGGCCGTCGAGGGCCTGCCGCGGACGACCGAGTCGGTGCGGAAGATTCCCGACGCGTTGCACGGGCACGACGGGCTGCACGGAGCTGACGGCTCGCACGGAACCGATGCCGTACACGGACAGGAGAAGAACTCATGAGCGCCGGCGATCCCGAGGAGATCCGCGAGGAGATCGAGCGGACGCGCGACGAGCTGAGCAGGAACGTCGACGCGCTCCGCGACAAGGTGAGCCCCGGTCAGGTCGCCCGGCGTCAGGCGGAGCGCGTGCGCGCGGGGGTCGCCCGGGTCAAGGACCGGGTGCGGCACTCGGGGGACGAGACCGCGCCGGACGAGACCGCGCCGGACGAGGTCGCCCCGGACGAAGGCGTGCCGGACGCGGTCGCGCCGGAGGACCTGGCATGGGAAGACCTGGCACGGGACGACCTGGCACGGGACGAGCACGCGTGGCGGACCGACCGCCGCACCGACTGACCACTGGCCGATGAGGGGGCTGGCATGACTGACATCGACGACTCGTCGGCGCGGTCCGGCACTCCGGCACCGGACGACGGGCGCAAGCCCGACTCCCCGCCGGACCTGCGCCGGGTGACGTGGAAGTACGTCGCACGCAACACCGTGCGCCAGTTCACGCGGGACGAGTGCCTGGACCTCGCCGCCGCGCTGACCTACTACGCGGTGCTGGCCGCGGCGCCGGCGCTGCTCGCGCTGGTCTCCGTGCTCGGACTGGTGGGGGACGGCGGGCAGGCGGTCGAGCGGGTGCTCGACACGGTCGACGGAGTGGTGCCGCCCGACGCGCTGGCGATCGTCGAACCGCTCGTCCAGAACGCCGCGTCGGGCGGCGGCCGGGCCGGGCTGACCCTCGTCGTCGGTGTGGTCCTGGCCCTGTGGTCGGCGTCCGGGTACATCGGGGCGTTCGGCCGCGCGATGAACCGGATCTACGGGATCGACGAGGGCCGGCCCGTGTGGAAGCTCCGCCCGGTGATGCTGCTGGTCACGCTCGTCGCGGTGGTGATCGCGGCGCTCGTCGTGGCCGCGCTCGTGCTGAGCGGCTCGCTGGCCCGCGCCGTGGGCGACGCCGTCGGCCTGGGCGACACGGCCGTCACGGTCTGGAACATCGCCAAGTGGCCCGTGGTCCTCGCGCTGGTCATCGTGCTGGTCGCGATCCTGTACCGGGTCACGCCCAACGTCCGCCAGCCCCGCATGCGCTGGATCAGCGTCGGCGCGTTCGTCGCGATCTTCTCGTGGGTGCTCGCGTCCGCCGCGTTCGGCTTCTACGTCGCTACCTTCTCCAGCTACGACGCCACCTACGGGTCGCTGGCCGGGATCATCGTGTTCCTCCTCTGGCTGTGGATCACCAACCTCGCGCTGCTGTTCGGCGCCGAGCTGGACGCCGAGCTGGAGCGCGGCCGGGAGCTGCAGGGCGGGATCGCCGCCGAGGAGACCCTGCAGCTCCCGCCCAAGGACGCCCGGGCCAGCGAGAAGCGGGAGGCCAAGCACCTCCAGGAGGTCGAGCGCGGGCGCGAGCTGCGCCGCGCAGCGCGCCGGGACGAGGCGAGCCAGGGCGCCACGCGCCGGGACCGTGGCTGAGGAGGCCCAACGGCTACGGGCCCGGCGCGTAGACCCGGAACGCCCGCTCACAGGCCCAGGCGTGGAACCGGTCGAACAGCTCGACCTGCCGCTGGGCCTGGTCAAGGAGGTCGTCGAGCTGCGCGGCGTCCAGGCCGACGTCGGCGGCGTGCTCCCGGAGCGTCTGCCAGCCGCCGATCTTGGCCAGCACGGCCGACCGCATGAGCTCCGCCTCGACGACGGGCGTCAGCGGCGAGCGGTGCGTGACCCGGCCGTTGAGCTTGAGGCGGCCTACCTTCTCGCCCAGCCACGCGGCCGCCTGCCGGTACCGGCGGCGCGGCATACCGAGGGCGTCCAGCAGGTCCCGGTACAGCTCGCGTTCGCCGCGCAGCTGCTCGGTCACCTCGGCCAGCTCGGCGTGGAACGGGGTGTCCGCGTAGCCACGGGACATCCGTTCCATCCGCTCCAGGCCCGCCGTGGCGGCACTGAAGTGGTCCAGGAGGTAGAGGCCGAACAGGTAGTGGTCCATGGAGTCCGGCACCCGCAGCGGCGCGCTGCGGCGCAGCGGCACCACGGAGCCGCCCGCGGGCCGCGAGCCGGCGGGGTGGAGGGGTGCGGAGCCCATGCCCTGGCCCACCGCCATCCCGGCGAGCAGGTCCTCGATCGCCTCCTGGGCGGTACGACGTGGTGCCCAGCCCAGCTCCGCCCGTACCCGCGTCGTGTCCAGCACGGGGACGGACATCGCCATGTCGAGCCAGCCGGCGTCGGCGCAGACCAGGTGCGCGGCATGGGCGGCGGCGAGCGCGCCGCGCACCACGGCCGGCGACACCTCGATCAGGCGGCCGTGGTCGACGATCCGCGTGAGGTCCCGGCCGTCGAGGACGTCGTCGGCGGCGACGTTGAACGCACCCCGCGCCCGCTGCACCACCACGCGCCGGTACGCGTCGGCGACGTCGTCCGCGTGCACGGCCTGC
>NZ_KI911640.1:12805-16172 GCF_000515355.1 Promicromonospora kroppenstedtii DSM 19349
GCTGGAGGAGGCGGCCGCCATGCCGCCCGCCGAGGCTCGCGCGCGGCTGGAGAAGGTGCAGGGCATCGGCGTGTGGACGTCGGCCGAGGTGGCGCAGCGTGCGTTCGGTGACGCCGATGCCGTATCCGTCGGCGACTTCCACCTGCCGGCCGCCGTGGGCTGGGCGCTGACGGGCGAGCGCACCGACGACGACGGCATGCTCCGGTTGCTCGCGCCCTACGCCCCGCACCGGCACCGGGTGGTGCGGCTGCTGTCGCTGTCGGGGCGCGCCCGGGCGCCGCGCCGCGGGCCCAAGCTGCCGATCGCGGACTACCGGGCCTTCTGAGCGGCCTATCTGGTCTGCGCGGCTAGCTCGCGCAGCGGCCCGACGACACCGGGGTGTCCAGGGCGGTGGCCTGCTCCGCGACGGGCCGCAGCTCGGCGTCGGTCATGGCGAACCCGACCTCGACGTCCGACTCGGCGCGGGCGAAGATGACGCCCGCGACCCGGCCGTCCGTGGTCAGCAGCGGCCCGCCCGAGTTGCCCGGCCGTACCTGTGCGGCCAGGGAGTAGACCTCACGAGGGCTGGCACCCTCGTCGTACACGTCCGGCACGGGGGTGGTGCTCACGCTGAGCACGCCCGCGCTGCGGGACGTGAACGGGCCGCCGTACGGGTAGCCCTGGACGGCGGCGCGGTCGCCCACCGAGAGGGTCCGCGCGATGGGCAGCGGGTCGGCGGACAGGTCCGGCACCGCGACGACGGCGAGGTCGTCCACCGGGTCGTAGTAGACGACGCGGCCCTCGCGGGCGGGCTGGTCGGGGAGCTCGACCACGGGCCGGTCCACGCCGGCCACGACGTGCGCGTTGGTGACCAGCCGGTCGGTGGCCACCACGAAACCGGAGCCGGTCGAGCTCTTGCCGCACGCGTACGCGATACCCGAGATCCGGGCCACCGACCGGGACGCAGCCTCCAGCTGGGCGTTGCCGAGGTCGACGGCGGGCACGACCGGCTCCTGGCGCGGGACCATCAGGATGTTCAGGCGCGGCAGCCCGTCGTCGAGCACCATGGCGCGCATCTGGGCCAGTGGCCGGCCCACGGCCGGGGGCGTCAGGTGGTCGATGGTGCGCAGCACCGCGGACGACGAGACCGCGGAGGAGACGCCGGGCGTGCCCGTGGCGGAGACCGCGTTGCCGACGAACGACAGCGCCAGGGCCACGACGACGACGTTCGCGGCGCCGCCGAGCAGTCGCTCGAGCGGCCGCAGCGCGGTGCGGTCCACACCCCGGCGCAGGTCGCGGCCGAACCCGGCCCCGATCGAGGCACCGAACAGCGGGAGCAGCACGGCCAGCGCGATGGACACGGGGCCCCGCCACTCCGAGGAGGGCAGCATGTCGTTCACCGCCGGCACCGCCCAGAAGGCGGCGAGCCCGCCGAGGATCAGGCCGATGAGGCCGCCGAGCGTGGCCAGCAGGCCCCGGCTCAGCCCTGCGCCCAGCGCGATGAGCAGGGCGACGATCAGCACGAGGTCGACGAGGGTCACGGATAGACGGTACGGGGTGAAGCCGGGGCGGAGGCTCCGCCACGCGTTCCCGTCACCCGATCCGCGAATCCGTGCCACGTTCACAGCCAGAACGTTCACACCCGGTAGGGAAAACCCGTAACTGCGTGACCACCCGTTGTGCGGTTCCGACGGCCGAATATACGGTTCGGGCCACGCGCGCGTAAGACACAGCGATGACCGCCCGGCAGTCCCGCCCGGCGGGATGATCACGTCGAGGGAGCACCCCGATGCGTCGTGCACTGAGATCGAGCACCCCCAGCAGGTCCCCCAGAGCCTCCAGGACGCTGGTCACGGCCGTCGCCGCCGTGACGCTCGTCCTGTCCGCCTCGCTCGTCGCCTCGGCAGCGCCGCCGAAGGTGTCGGACGCGGGGGCGGCGCCAGCTGAAGCCCAGGCCGCTCCGGCTGCCGTCGCCGCCCTGACCTGGTCTGACGAGTTCAACGGGGCCGCGGGCAGCGCCCCGAACGCCGCGAACTGGAACCACGAGACCGGCGCCGGCGGCTGGGGCAACAACGAGCTGCAGAACTACGTCAACTCCCGCCAGAACTCCGCCCTGGACGGCAACGGCAACCTCGTCATCACGGCCCGGCAGGACGGCAGCGGCGGCTACACGTCGGCCCGCCTGACGACCAAGGGCAAGGTGCAGCCGCAGTACGGCCGCCTGGAGGCGCGCATCAAGATCCCGCGCGGCCAGGGCATCTGGCCGGCGTTCTGGATGCTCGGCGGCCAGTTCCCGGGCACGCCGTGGCCGAACTCGGGCGAGATCGACATCATGGAGAACATCGGCCGCGAGCCCCACCTGGTGCACGGCACGCTGCACGGCCCGGGCTACTCGGGCGGCAACCCCATCACCGGCCAGTACATGCACCCGCAGGGCTGGTCGTTCGCCGACGACTTCCACACGTTCGCCGTGGACTGGAGCCCCAACTCCATCACGTGGCTCGTGGACGGCAACGCCTACCAGACGTTCACGCCCGCGAACACGGGCGGCAACCCCTGGGTGTTCAACCAGCCGTTCTTCTTCATCCTGAACGTCGCCGTGGGCGGCAACTGGCCCGGCTACCCCGACGGGTCCACGCAGTTTCCGCAGCAGATGATCGTCGACTACGTGCGCGTCTACGACTCCCAGGGCGGGGGCGGCGGCCGCACCGGCACGATCCGGGCGAGCAACGGCATCTGCCTCGACGTCGCCGGGGCCGCCACGGCCAACGGGACACCGATCCAGCTCGCGAACTGCAACGGCAACGCGGCCCAGCAGTGGACGGTCGGCACCGACGGCACGGTCCGCGCGCTCGGCAAGTGCCTCGACGTCGCAGGCGGGGCGACGGCGGCGGGCACCGCCGTCCAGCTCTGGGACTGCAACGGCACCGGCGCCCAGCAGTGGGCCTCGACCAGCGGCACGCTCGCGCTGCGCAACCCGCAGTCCGGGCGGTGCCTGCAACCGGTGGGCCGGGTGCAGAACGACGGCACCCGTACCCAGATCGCCGACTGCGACGGAAGCACGGTCCAGCGCTGGACCCTGCCCTGACCCTGCCCTGACCCGGGTCTGACCCGGGTCTGACGCTGCCCTGACGCCTCCCTGCTGACCGACCCACCGGTGGCCCGCCACCGAGCTGCGCTTCCCAGTCATGAGGCCCGAAAACAGCATGATTCCGGGCTTCATGACTGGGTAGAAGCGCACCTCTGCATCGCGCGGGTCACACGTGCAGGGACAGCACGACGGCGAGGCCGCCCAGGCCGATCGTCACCCCGACGGCGCCCGTCAGCGCGAGCAGCCCCGCACCCGGGGAGACCGGGCCGGGTCCGCGGGCGGGGACCGGCGTCCGCC
>NZ_KI911640.1:16272-17412 GCF_000515355.1 Promicromonospora kroppenstedtii DSM 19349
CAGCTCGGTGCGCTCGGGCTGCAGGCCGGGGGCAGGGGCGGGCCCGTCTCCCGGACCAGCTCCGGGCGTGGTGTCCGGGCCGGCGTCGGGCCTGGACTCCGGTCCGGCGCCCGGCCCCGTCATCGCAGCAGCACGCCGAGCAGCACGAGCACGCCCACCACCGAGACGACGACCGCGAGGACCACCCCGACGATCGTCGCCGGGAGCGGCGAACCGCTGCGCAGCGCCCGCTCGATGCGCATCCACCAGGCCCACGCGACCAGGGGCAGCAGCGTGCCCGCGACGATCAGCACGATCGACGCCGCGAGCCGCAGGCCGGGCTGGAGGTCGAGCCCCAGGGTCTCCAGGGCGACTCCGCCCGCGACGAGCGCGAGCGAGGTGCGGATCCAGGCGAGGAAGGTCCGCTCGTTGGCGAGGGAGAACCGCGCGTCGGGCTCCGAGCCGACCCCGAACACCGCCCCGGGGAACCGGCGCCCCGTGCCTGCGACCGTGCCCTCGCTCATTCCCTGCCCTCGCTCATTCCCTGATGGTCCCCCTGGACCGGCGCGCCCGCACCAGCGGGGCCACCACCGCGGCCGCGACGGACAGCAGCACGGGGGCGAGCAGGGTCCACGGCACGGCCCACCCGCTCGCGGCGTCGTGAACCGAGGTGACGCCGCCCCCGCCGACGCCGACCACGAGGTGACCGTCCCGAACGGGTTGGCCGTTCCCGGGATAGATCACCCGAGCGCAGTGCCGCGACCGGCGACGGTGTTGACCACAGCGCTTGCTGCCAAGATCGGGTCTGGTCCGGCAGCAACTGCTGTGCTCGACGCCTCGACGCCTCGGCGACGGCACCACCCGAAAAGGAGGTGGTGAGCGCCGCCGCCCGCCCGCACACTTGCCCGATGATCGACTCGACCGCTGGCGGAGGTACCGCTGCCGAAGGTCTCGGGTTCGGCCCCCGCATCGGCGTGGGCCGGGAGGCCGAGGTCTACGCCTGGGGTGCCGACGCCGTCGTGAAGCTGTACCGCGACGGGTTCGCCGGTCACCGGGCCGAGGCCGCGGCCCTGGCCGCGCTCGCCGGGCACCGCGTGGCCCCCGACCTGGTCGAGGTGGTGGAGCGCGAGGGGCGGCCCGGTCTGGTGCTGGAGCGCGTGG
>NZ_KI911640.1:17512-22221 GCF_000515355.1 Promicromonospora kroppenstedtii DSM 19349
AGGGCGAGGCCGCCGTCGCGCGACTACGGGCCGCGGTGCCGGACGCCGTCGTCGGCACCCGGCCGCTCGACCTCGCCTCCCTGGACTCGGTCGCGGCGCTCGCGGACGACCTGCTGGCCGACGGTCGGCCGATCGACCTGCTGGTCGCCAACGCCGGGGTGATGACGCCGCCGACCCGGCACACGACCGCGGACGGCTTCGAGCTCCAGCTCGGCACCAACCACCTGGGGCACATGGCACTCGTGGGACGGCTGCTGCCGCTGCTGCGGGCGTCCGGCTCGGGCACGTCCGACGGCCGGCCCGGCGGAGCCCGCGTGACCACGATGTCGAGCGCCGCGGCGCGGTTCGGCGCGATCGACTGGGCCGACCTGAACAGCGAGCGTGCCTACTCGCCCGTGCGGGCCTACAACTTCTCCAAGCTCGCCCAGCTCATGTTCGCGCTCGAGCTGGACCGGCGCAGCCGGGCACACGGCTGGGGCATCGTGAGCAACGCGGCGCACCCCGGCACCACCTACACGGGCCTGTACGCGGCGGGCCCGGCTCTGGGCACTGGCACTGGCACTGGCACGGGAACTGGCACTGGCATGGGGACGACGGGGACGAGCACCGGAGAGCCCCCGCGGATGGACGCCGTCATGCGCCGGCTGCTCGGCCTGGGCGTCATGGTGCAACCGGTCGAGATGGGGATCCTGCCCGCTTTGCAGGCGGTCACGGACGTCACGGCGGAGGGCGGGACGTTCTACGGGCCGGACGGCGTTGGCCACTTCACGGGCAGCGCCGCACCGCAGCGCGTCTACCGTGCGGCGACCGACGAGGCCGCCGCGAGCCGGCTGTGGGACGTCTCCGAAGGCCTGACCGGCGTCCGGTTCCCGGACGGCCCGGTGGGGTGATCGAAGGACCACGAGCACACGAGCAGCACGAGCGCACGAGCAGCATGAGCACGAGAGCGAGACGACGATGGACCGCCAGCAGCTGGCCGACTTCCTCCGGACCCGGCGCGAGGCGCTCCAGCCCGAGGACGTCGGGCTGCCGCGCGGGCGGCGCCGGCGCACCAGCGGGCTGCGGCGTGAGGAGGTGGCGGCGCTGAGCGGCGTCTCCGCCGACTACTACAGCCGCATCGAGCAGCAGCGCGGGCCGGTGCCCTCGGAGCAGGTGCTCGGCGCCATCGCGCACGGCCTGCACCTGACCCTCCACGAGCGCGACCGCCTCGTGGAGCTGGCGGGGCACGCGCTGCCCCGCCGGGTCCACCGCGGGGACCACATCAACGCCGGGATGATGCGCATCCTGGACGGACTGGCGGACGCGCCCGCCCAGGTCGAGAACGTGCTGGGCGAGACCCTGCGGCAGACCCGCCTGGCGGCGGCGCTGCTCGGCGACGAGACGTCGTACACCGGTCCCGACCGCGTGCGCGCCTACCGGTGGTTCACCGACCCCCGGGCCCGGGACCGCGTCCCCGAGGAGGACCACGGCCGCCACAGCCGCACGCTCACGGCGCGCCTGGCGGCGCTGCACGCGCAGACCGGGCCCAGGTCCCCGGCGGGAGAGATCGCGGCGAACCTCCGCGGCCGCAGCCCGGAGTTCGCGGCGTTGTGGGACGAGCACCCCGTCGTCGGCCCGTACTGCGAGCCCAAGCGGATGAACCATCCCGACGTGGGGCTCCTGGAGCTGCACGGGCAGACCCTGCTGGACCCCGACCAGAACCAGGCCCTGACGGTCTTCACCGCGGTCCCGGGGACGGAGAGCTACGAACGGCTCCAGCTCCTGTCGGTGGTGGGCGCGCTCTGAGCGCGCCGACGCCGGCCGGGCTGCTGGAGGGCTCCCGGCCGGCGTCGTCCTGCGGGTGTCGTCGCGGCGCGTCAGTCCGAGGTCGCCCGCACCGCCGCGATGATGGTCTCGGCCACCGTGACCGGGTGCGAGACGGCGACCGCGTGCGACGCCCCCGGCACCTCGGTCACCACACGGGCGCCTGCGCGCTCGGCCATGAACCGGACCAGCTCCGCCGGGATGTTGCGGTCGGACTCGCCGTACACGACCCACGACGGCAGCGTGCGCCACGCCGGCACGGCCGCGGGCAGGCCGTCTGTCAGGGCCGCCTCGGTCACCGGCCGCTGGGTGGCGGCCATCAGGTCGGCGAGGTCGGCGTCGACGTCGGCGGCGAACTGCTCGCCGAACACCTCCGGGCGGATCGCGAGCTCGTTGCCGCCGGTCGAGACCGGGTAGGCCTTGAGCGCCCCGCCGAGGGTGCTGCCCGGGAACTTCGCGGACAGGTCGAACGCGTTCTCGCCGGTGTCCGGCGTGAACGCCGCGACGTAGACGAGGCCCACGACCTTCGGGTTCGCCGCGGCGGCCTCGGTGATGACCATGCCGCCGTAGGAGTGCCCGGCCAGGACGACCGGCCCGGGGATGGAGGCGACGACGTCGCGCACGTACTGGGCGTCACCCGCGACGGAACGCAGCGGGTTGCCGGCGGCGACCACCGGGATCATCTGCTGCTGCAGGTGCCCGACGACGGCGTTCCAGCTCGAGGACTCGGCGAACGCCCCGTGGACCAGGACGACGGTGGGTGTGGTCATGACTGCTCTCCCTTGCTCGGTGCTGCTGTGTTGTCGGTGTTGCTGGGCTTGCTGGTCTTGCTGGTCTTGGTGGTGTCGCTGGTCAGGGCCTTGCGCAGCACGTGGACGGCCTGCTCCAGCGCCGCTGTGGTGGCCGCGGTGCCGCGGAGGGGGTTCAGCATCAGGAAGTCGTGGATCGTGCCGTTGTAGCGGACCGTCGTGGTCGGGACGCCGGCGGCGATCAGGTGCCGGGCGTACGCCTCGCCCTCGTCCCGCAGCACGTCGTTCTCGTCGACCACCAGGAACGCCTCGGGCAGGCCCGCGAGATCTTCGGCGGTGGCCCGCAGCGGGGACGCGGTGATCTCGCCGCGCCGCTCCAGGTCCGGCAGGTAGGCGTCCCAGAACCACGCCATGGCCTTGGCCGTCAGGTGCGGGCCGTCGGCGAACTCGCGGTAGCTCCCGGTGTCCTGCCCGGCGTCGGTCACCGGGTAGTACATCGACTGGTGCACGAAGGTCACGTCTCCGCGCTGCTTGGCCAGGATCGCCAGGGCGGCGGTCATGTTCCCGCCCACCGAGTCGCCGACGACGGCGAGCCGCGCGGCGTCGAGGCCCTCCGCCGCGCCCTCGCGGGTGATCCACTGCGCGGTCGCGTACGCCTGCTCGATCGCCACGGGGTACTGCGCCTCCGGCGACCGGGTGTACTCCACGAACACCACGGCCGCGCCGACGCCCACGGCCAGCTCGCGCACGAGGCGGTCGTGCGTGCCCGCGTTGCCGAGGATCCAGCCGCCGCCGTGCACGTAGAGGATGGTCGGCAGCAGGGGCTGCGAACCGTCCGGCGACTCGGTCGGCGACTCGTTCGGAGATCCGGCCGGAGCTCCGGCCGGCAGGAGGTCCGGCAGGAGGTCGGGCCCGCCTGTTGCGCTGTGCCTGCCGGGCTGGCTGTGCTGGGTGCTCTGGCTGTCCTGGCTGTCCTGGCTGTCCTGGCTGTCCTGGCGGTTCGTGCCGAGGGGCTTGACGATGCGCACCCGGACGTCGCCGACGTCGGCCGGGACGGTGATCCACTTCTCGTCGACGTCGGGCTTGTCGACCGGTGCCGCCTGGACGTCGTCGAGGAGCTTGCGGGCTCCCTCGACACCCAGCTCGTAGAGCAGCGGGGGCTTGGCGGTCGCGTCGGCGAACGCCTGGGCCGCCGGCTCGAGGACGTGCTCGCTCATGTCTGTCTCCTTGCGTTTGTTGCGCGTGAGTTCGGTCGTTCGTGGGTTCGACTGCTGATGGGTGGCACCCGCGTCCGCTGCTCGATGGTGTCGATGCATCTCGATGGGTGTCGCATGCCGGATCGCGGCTCGGCCATCGCAGGACAGGGGGACCGGGCCGTGTTTTTATCGGCCTCACACGTACGACCGGTCGGGGGCGCCGGCTGTGACAGCCGTTCGTCCCCGAGGTGATGGCATGACCGCTTCAGGTGCCCCAGAGCCGGGTTGTTCCGAGCCGGGTTGTTCCGAGCCGGAGAGTTTCGAGCCGGATTGTTCCGAGCCGGACTGTTCCGAATCGGATTGTTCCCAGCCGGGAAGTTCCGAGCCGGGGGAGGTAGGCCCGGACAGGTCAGGCCCGGGGAGTACGGGGCTCGACGCGGCGGTGGCCGTGTTCACCGAGGTCCGCCCGCAGCTGTTCGGGATCGTCTTCCGCATGCTCGGGTCGACGGCCGAGGCCGAGGACGTGCTGCAGGATGCCTGGATCCGCTGGCACACCACGGACCGGTCCGTCGTCAGGAACCCGCACGCGTTCCTGACCACGACGACCACGCGCCTGGCCATCAACATGCTGCGCAGCGCCCACACCCGGCGCGAGACCTGCGCGGGTCCGTCGCTCCCCGAACCGGCGGACACCGGCCACGACCCGGCGCTCGGCGCGGAGCGTTCCGAGGCCCTCGACGTCGCGGTGCTGGTGCTGCTCGAACGGCTCACGCCCACCGAGCGCGCCGCCTATGTGCTGCGCGAGGCGTTCGAGTACGCCTACGCCGACATCGCGGAGATCGTCCAGCTCTCGCAGGCCGCCGCGCGGCAGCTCGTCAGCCGGGCGCGCAAGCACCTCGCGTCCGGGCGGCGCCGCGCCGTGCTCGCCGACAAGCGGCAGGCGCTCCTGGAGGCGTTCGTC
>NZ_KI911640.1:22321-22482 GCF_000515355.1 Promicromonospora kroppenstedtii DSM 19349
TGCTGTGCGTGCGCCAGGCGTGCTCGACCCGACTGTGAGTGCGCCAGAGGTGCGTACCCCGACCGTGCTTAGCCCGACCGTGCGTACCCGGCCCGTGCCGACCCCTGCTGTGCGTACGCCGACCGCGCGCACTTCGGCCGTGCCTTCGCCCGTCGTGCGTG
>NZ_KI911640.1:22582-30121 GCF_000515355.1 Promicromonospora kroppenstedtii DSM 19349
CGTGTCAGCCACCCTGCCCGCCGCCGTGCGTGTCTGGGGGCTCGGCGGCGCGGGGGTCGCGACGCTGCTCCTGGTCGTCGAGCTGGTGCCCCGGCTCGGCATCGTCGACGCGCGGTACCTGCCTCCGACGTCGCAGATCCTGGGCGCCCTCGCCGAACGCCTCGGCCGGGCCGAGCTCTGGACCGCGCTGGGGCAGACGCTGACCACGTGGTTCACGGGGCTGGCGATCGCGCTCGTGGCCGGGGTGGCGCTCGGCGTCGTCATCGGGTCGGTGCCGTGGTTGCGCGCCGTGACGGCGTCGACCATCGAGTTTCTGCGGCCGGTCCCGTCGGTCGCGCTGATCCCCGTCGCGATCCTGCTGTACGGCACCGGCATGGCCTCGACCCTGCTGCTGGTGGTCTACGCGAGCTTCTGGCAGGTGCTGGTGCAGGTGCTGTCGGGCGTGCAGGACGTCGATCCGGTCGCCTCCGACACGGCGCGCTCCTACCGGTTCTCGCCGCTGACCCGCATCCGCACCCTCGTGTGGCCGACCACGCTGCCGTACGCGATGACGGGCCTGCGGCTCGCGGCCAGCGTCGCGCTGATCCTCACCGTGACCGGCGAGCTGCTGATCGGCACCCCCGGGATCGGCCGCCTGCTCGGGGTGGCGCAGTCCTCCGGCGCGGTCGCGTCGATGTACGCGTACGTGGTGGTCGCGGGCCTGCTGGGTGTGGCGGTCAACCTCGTGGCCCGCGCGCTGGAGCGCCGGACGCTGTTCTGGCACCCGTCGGTGCGCGGAGAGGCGGTGGCGTGAGCGGCACGGGCGGCACGGGTCGCATGAGCGGCACGGGCGGCACGGGCGGTGTGCGCGACAGGGTGCACGCGGCTGAGGCTCGGACCGGGGCCCGGACCGGTCTCGGCCGGGTGCTGCGGTCCGTGCTGCTCGTCGTCGGCCTGCCCGCCGTCCTGCTCACGGCCTGGTGGGTGCTGACCGACGGCAGCACGTCGTACTTCAACCCGCCGCTGCGCACGATCGTCGGTACGTTCGGCGAGACGTGGTTCGGGTCGCCGTTCGCGGAGAGCCGGTTCGTGCAGGACGTCGTCCCCTCGGTCCTGCGGCTGCTGGCGGGATACGGGATCGCGCTGGTGGTCGGCGTCGTCCTCGGTGTGGCGATCGGGTCCTCGCGTGCCCTGCGCGCGTACGCCGAGCCGGTGCTGGAGTTCTTCCGGGCCGTCCCGCCGCCCGTCATGGTGCCGATCCTGATGCTGTTCCTCGGCATCGGCACGTCGATGAAGATCGTGGTGATCGCGACCGGCTGCCTCTGGCCCATCCTGCTCAACACGGTCGAGGGCGTGCGCGGCCTGGATCCCGTGCTGCGCGACACCGCCCGCGCCTACCGGCTGGGCCGTGCGGCGACGGTGCGGCACCTGGTGCTGCGCGGGGCGAGCCCGCAGATCGTGACCGGCGCCCGGCAGGCGCTGTCGATCGGGATCATCCTGATGGTGATCAGCGAGATGTTCGCGGCCAAGGACGGCCTGGGCTTCTCGATCGTGCAGTTCCAGCGCAGCTTCGCCATCCCGGAGATGTGGAGCGGGGTCATCCTGCTCGGCGTCGTCGGCGTGCTGCTGTCCCTCGTCTTCCGGGCCGTGACGAACGCGACCCTGAGCTGGTACCTCGGGTACCGGCAGTCCCAGCACGGAGGTGCCTGAGATGACCGGCCCAGACGGTTCTGCCGCAGCAAGCGCTGCCCCGAGCGGTGCGCGCCTCGACGTCCGCGGCCTGCGCAAGGTCTATCCGGGCAGCGGCAGATCGGGCAGTGGCAGATCCGGCCGTGGCAGATCCGGCAGCGGCGGAGCCGGTGCGCCCGTCGAGGCGATTTCCGACCTCACGTTCGAGGTGCGCCCGGGTGAGCTGGTCTGCGTCGTCGGACCCTCGGGTGCCGGCAAGACGACGCTGCTGCGCTGCATGGCAGGCCTCCTGCCCGCGACGTCGGGCGAGGTGGTGCTGGGGGAGTCCGCGATCACCGGACCGCCGGAGGGGATGGCGGTGGTGCTGCAGGAGTACGGGCGGTCGCTCTTCCCCTGGATGACGGTCGCCCAGAACGTCGAGCTGCCGCTGAAGGAGAAGCGCGTCACGAGGCGACGCCGGGCCGAGCTGGTGCGGGAGACGCTGGCGGCGGTCGGCCTGGGCGACGTCGACGGCGCGTACCCGTGGCAGCTGTCCGGCGGGATGCAGCAGCGCGTCGCGATCGCGCGGGCCGCCGCCTACGAGCCGCGGGTGCTGCTCATGGACGAGCCGTTCGCCGCCGTCGACGCGCAGACCCGGTTCGACCTGGAGGACCTGGTCCGCGCGCTGTGGAAGCGGCTGGGCATCACCGTCGTCTTCGTCACCCACGACATCGACGAGGCGATCTACCTGGGCGAGCGCGTCCTCGTCCTGTCGGCCCGGCCCACGGTCGTGCTGGAGGACGTCGAGGTCGGCCTCGGTCCGGACCGCGACCAGCTCGAGACCCGTGGCACGGCCGAGTTCGCCCGGCTGCGCACGCACGTCTACGAGCTGGTGCAGCAGGCGAAGCAGGGGGTGCGCAGCCTCGCGGCCGCGCGGCTCACGCATACGGTGGGTGGGGCTGATGTCTGACGGCGGGAGCGGTCCGGACGACGTCGGCCTCGCCCGCTCGTCCGAGTTCGTGCAGTCGCTCGAACGCGGCCTGGCGGTGATCCGGGCGTTCGACGGCGACCGGCGGTCCCTCACGCTGAGCGACGTCGCCCGGGAGGCCGGGCTCAGCCGGGCGTCGGCGCGGCGGTTCCTGCACACCCTGGTCGAGCTCGGGTACGTCGCGACGGACGGCCGCGAGTTCACGCTGCGGCCGGCGCTGCTCGAGCTCGGGTACGCGTACCTGTCGAGCCTGACGCTGCCGGACCTCGCGACCCCGCACCTCGAGAAGCTGTCGGAACAGGTCAGCGAGTCGTCGTCCGTGGCGGTGCTCGACGGCGCGGACATCGTCTACGTCGCCCGCGTCGCGACCCGCCGCATCATGAGCGCGACGATCCGGGTCGGCACACGCTTCCCGGCGTACGCGACGTCGATGGGCAGGGCGATCCTCGCTCACGCCGAGCCCGTAGACCTGGAGGACTACCTCACGCGGGCCGCGCCGGCGGGCCGGCTCGAGCCGCTGACCGCCCGCACGGTCACCGATCCCCGGGAGCTGCGGGACGCCCTCGCCCGGGTGCGCGAGCAGGGCTGGGCGCTGGTCGACCAGGAGCTGGAGGACGGGCTGCGCTCCGTCGCGGCGCCGCTGCGCGACGGGACGGGCCGCGTCGTCGCCGCGGTCAACGTCTCGGCGCCCGTACGACGCGGCGAGATCCCGGAGATCCTGCGGCACCTGCTGCCACCGCTGCTCAAGGCTGCCGCCGCGATCGAGGCAGACCTGGCGCGGATGCGATGAGGTGACCGGGGCGCTGTGGGGTCCGGAAGAACGAATCGTCTGAACGGATGAACTGTCTGAACGGATGAACTGTCTGAACGGACGAACTGTCTGAACTGAGGGAGGCACTGTTGCCGGTACCACCAGCGGTTGATCCGACGTCGGGCTCCCCGGCTTCGCGACGTCCGCACGCGCCCGAACGGACCCTGGTCGGAATCGTCGGCGGCGGTCCGGCAGGCCTGCTGCTCTCGCACCTGCTGCACCGGTCCGGCGTCGACCACGTGGTGCTGGAGGCACGCTCACGCGAGGAGATCGAGCACACGCACCGCGCCGGAATCCTGGAGGCCGGCGCGGTGCAGGTCCTGGTCGACGCCGGTCTGGACCGGGTGCTGCGCGACGGCTCCCGGCACGACGGCATCGTGCTGCGCTTCGACGGGGCCGGCCACCGCATCGACCTGACCGGCCTCACCGGCCGCAGCGTCTGGCTCTACCCGCAGACCGACGTCTTCATCGACCTCGCGAACCAGCGCGCGGCCGACGGCGCCTACGGCACCGGGGGTGCCGGCGGGGCCGGCGACCAGGTGCGCTGGGGCGCCACCGTCACACATGTGCTCGACGGCGGCGGCGACCGGCCCGGCGTGCTCTGGACCGACCGGCAGGGCCGCACCCACGAGCTGCGCTGCGACGTCCTGGTCGGGGCGGACGGCTCGCACTCGACCCTGCGGCACACCCTGCCCGAGTCCCAACGGCGCACGTTCGTCCACGAGTACCCCTACGCGTGGTTCGGCGTGATCGTCGAGACGCCGCGCAGCGCTCCCGAGCTCGTGTACACGACGTCCGACCACGGGTTCGCGCTGATCAGCCAGCGCACCGAGACCCACCAGCGCCTCTACTTCCAGTGCGACCCCGACGAGGACCCGACCCGGTGGACCGACGACCAGATCTGGGCCGAGCTGCAACGCCGCGTCGCCGGACCCGACGGGTTCCGGCTTGTCGAGGGCCCCGTCGAGGAAAGGTCCGTGCTGCGGTTCCGCTCGTCCGTCGTCGAACCCGTGCGGCACGGACGCATGCTGCTCGCCGGCGACGCCGCCCACACCGTGCCGCCCACGGGAGCCAAGGGCCTGAACCTGGCGCTCGCGGACGTCGTGGTGCTGCACGACGTGCTGCAGACCTGGCTCGCCGGCGGGGGCCGGACGGGGCGCCGCGACGACACGGTGCTCGACGAGTACGGCCGCCGCGTCGCCGAGCGCGTCTGGCGAGCCCAGCACTTCTCCGCGTGGATGAGCGGCATGCTGCACTCCCACCCCGGCGAGACCGAGTTCGCGGCCCGACGGCGCCTGGCCGAGCTCCGCATGCTCGTCGCCTCGGAGTCGGGGCGAAGATTCCTCGCCGAGGGCTACACCGGCTGGGGCCCGGTGCTCGCGGAGGCGGCGCCGTGACCGGGTCCGCGCGCACGGCGTCCCGCACGACCAGGCGCACGGCGTCCCGCACGACAAGGCACACGACGACCTCGACAGGGAGACGACGATGACGAACCCGGCCGAACCGCTGAACCCGGCCGAACCGCTGAACCCGGCCGAACCGCTGACCTCCGCGGTTCCGTCGGGCGGTGCCCTTCCGCCGAGGGCCGCGGACCTGAAGGAACCAGCCGAACCGTCGGGCTCTGCCGAACCGCCGGGCTCTGGTGTGCCGCCGGGCTCTGCCGAACCGCTGGGCTCTGGTGTGCCGCCGACCACTACGCCAGACGCCGCCGCCGACACGCAGGCGGAGCTCAGCGCCGAGATCGAGGCCGTTCACCGCGCATACGCGGAGGGCCTGGCGCACGGCGCGCCCCGCGAGCACGGTCCGCGACGCGACTGGCCGCCGTACCGCAGCTCGATCCTGCGGCACCCGACCAAGGACCTGCACCACGCCGACCCCGAGACGATCGAGCTGTTCGCGCCGGTCTTCGGTGAGCGCGACATCGGCGCCCTGGAGTCCGACCTCACGGTGCAGCACGGCGGGGAGCCGATCGGTGAGCGCATCGTCGTCCGCGGCCGCGTGGTCGACGGCGAGGGCCGGCCGGTGCGCTATCAGCTCGTCGAGGTCTGGCAGGCCAACGCCGGCGGCCGGTACGTCCACAAGCGCGACCAGCACCCCGCGCCGGTCGACCCGAACTTCACCGGCGTCGGGCGCATGCTGACCGACGACGACGGCTGGTACCAGTTCCAGACCATCAAGCCCGGTCCGTACCCGTGGAAGAACCACTTCAACGCCTGGCGCCCGGCGCACATCCACTTCTCCCTGTTCGGGACCGAGCTCACGCAGCGCGTCGTCACCCAGATGTACTTCCCGGGCGACCCGCTGTTCGCACTCGACCCGATCTACCAGTCCATCCAGGACCCGCGGGCGCGCGAGCTGCTGGTCGCGACCTACGACCACGACCTGTCGCAGCACGAGTGGGCGACGGGGTACCGGTGGGACATCGTCCTGTCGGGGTCGCGCCGCACCTGGACCGAGCCGGAGGACGACCGCGACGGAGAAGGACCGAGGAGGAGCCGATGAGCGACCCGACCCGCGAGCCGATCCCGCCGACGCCCGCCCAGACCGTCGGCCCCTTCTTCGGCTACGCGCTGCCCTACGCGCGTGGCAACGAGCTGGTCGAACCGGGCACCCCCGGCGCCGTGCGCCTGCACGGCACCGTGTACGACGGCGCGGGCGCGCCCGTCCCCGACGCGCTCATCGAGATCTGGCAGACAGACCCGGCAGGCGCCGTCGTCGCGCGGAGCGGCTCCCTCCTGCGCGACGGGACGTTCACGGGCTGGGGGCGGGCCGAGACCGACCGCGAGGGCTGCTACTGGTTCCGCACCCTGGAGCCGGGCGCGACCGAGCCGGGCCGCGCACCGTTCTTCGCGGTGACGGTGTTCGCCCGGGGCCTGCAGGACAGGCTGTTCACCCGCGCCTACCTCCCGGAGGACGACGGCGCCGGGCCGGGAGTCGACGCCGTCGGGCCGGGCGCGGACGCCGCCGGGACGGAGAGCGCAGGAGCCTGGCCGTGCGCCGAGCCCCTCCTCGCCTCGCTCGAACCCGAACGGCGCGCCACCCTGGTCACATCGCGCGAGACCGACGGCTCGCTGCGGTTCGACATCCGCCTCCAGGGCGGGCCCCACGGGGAGGAGGAGACCGTGTTCCTCACGTACGACCTGCCTCGCACCGTCCCTGCTGGTGCTGGTGCCGGTGCGGCGGTCGCGACCAAGGGGACCGGGTCCGTCGAAGGCCCGGACCAGCCCGCAGCGAACGACCATGGGTCGTACCCGAGCGGGCCCGTCCCGCCTCAGGGTGGTTTCGATGCCTGACGTCGGCCTCCTGACGCCCGGCGCCGACCTCGCGCCGGGGTCCCCGGCCGCCGTGACCGACGACGTCGCGCTCCTGCGGGCGATGCTCCGCGTCGAGGCGGCGTGGGTGCACGTCCTCGTCCGGCGCGGGGTAGCGGCGGACATCCAACGGGCAGCGTCGAGCATCGGCGTCGCCCACGTCGGACGAGCGGCACCCGGCTCCGCGGCTGCGGGCCCCGCAGTCTCAGGCTCCGCATTCTCAGGCTCCGCATTCTCAGGCTCGACAGTCTCAGGCTCGACAGTCTCAGGCTCCGCAGTCTCAGGCTCCACGGGCGCACTCCTCACGGGCGACGACGAGGCGATCGACGGCTCCGGCGCCGTCGACCCCACGGAGACATATCCCGAGGACATCGTCGAGATCCCCGACGCACACGCCCACGACACCGCCGACATCGCCGCCGTGGTCGACAGCACCGTCGAACGCCTGGCCGGGTCCGACGGCGAGGCGCTCGCCCTCGCGACGCGACTAGCCCGCGAGAGCGGAGCCGGTGGCAATCCCGTGATCCCGCTGGTCGGCGCACTGCGCGCGGCGGTGGGACCGCACATCGCACCCGTCGTGCACGCGGGGCTCACGTCCCAGGACGTGCTCGACACGGCCCTCGTCCTCATGCTGCGCGACGCCGCCCACGCCGTCGTGGAGGATCTTGACCAGGCCGCTGTCGCCGCGGCCCGCCTCGCCGCCGAGCATCGCTCTCGGCCTGCGCTCGCCCGCACCCTCGCGCAGGCCGCCGTGCCGACCACACTGGGCGCGCGGTTCGCCG
>NZ_KI911640.1:30221-35168 GCF_000515355.1 Promicromonospora kroppenstedtii DSM 19349
GGCGGAGCGGCCGCAGGCGGTAGCGGAACTGGTTCGCGACCTCGTCGCGGGAAGGGTGACGGCGTGACCAGGAGCAGCGGTACACCCGACGAGACGGGTGCGGTGAGGGGCGCTGATCCGAGCTCGAGCCCGAGCGCGGGTTCGGGCTCGGAGCTGGGGCCGGGTTCGGGGTCAGCGTCGGGCTCGGGCTCGGGTTCGGGTTCGGCTTCGGGTTCGGGTTCGGCTTCGGGCTCGGGCTCAGCGTCGGGCTCGGGTTCGGCTTCGGGCGGGAACGGTTCCGGTGCTGTGCCGGACTCAAGCCCTGGTTCTGGCTCTAGCTCTGGCTCTAGCTCTAGCCCTAGCCCTAGTTCCCGACCTAGTTCCAGCCCTGGTTCCAGTTCCAGTACCTCCGCCTCCAGCCGCAGGTCCGGTGCAGGTTCGGGTGGGGCCGGCGGGACGCCTGGTGCGGCATCCGGCGCCGGGAGCCGGTCCCGCCGTCGTGCGGAACCTGGTCCGCTCGCCGGCTTCAACCTGCGACCCGAACGAGTCGACGAAGACCGGCGGCACGACGGTTTCGCCGTCCGACGTCAGGTGCTCGGGGACACGCACGTGGACCGCGCGATGGCCGGCACGACGGCGTTCACCGCTGACTTCCAGGACCTCATCACGCGATATGCCTGGGGCGAGATCTGGACCCGGCCAGGCCTGGACCGGCGGAGCCGTTCCATGATCACGCTCACCGCACTCGTCGCCGGCGGACACTGGGACGAGCTCGCGATGCACGTCCGTGCCGCGGTCCGCAACGGGCTGACCGCCGACGAGATCAAGGAGGTGCTTCTCCAGACCGCGATCTACTGCTCCGTGCCCAGCGCGAACCGCGCGTTCAAGATCGCGCAGGAGGCGCTGAACGAGGAAGACCTGGCCTGACGGGGCGCTCCGTCTCTTCCCACCCTGGTCTTTTCTCACCCCGGTGCGCTTCGGGCGGATGACGGCGGCGCCGTCGTCGCACTACCTTGAGGCATGACCAGCACGTCCCCGCCCGCAGCGGGCGGCCCCGACCCCGTCGGCCTCGACCACGGCCTCGGCGCAACACTCACCCCGGGCTTCCGCGGCCGGGCCCGCCCCGAGGGCGTCACCCTTCCTCCTGGGCAGTACGCGGAGACGGGATTCCCGGTCCTCTCGGCCGGCCCCACGCCCAACGTGGACGCCTCGACCTGGAGTTTCACCGTCACCGCGGAGTCCGGCGCCACGAAGACCTGGACGTGGTCGGACCTGATGGCGCTGCCCCAGGAGCGGCCGACGGTCGACATCCACTGCGTCACGCGCTGGTCCAAGTTCGGCACGCAGTGGCGCGGTGTCTCCCTCGACGTGCTCCTCGCGGACGTCGAGTCCACGGCCGACTTCGCGATGGTGGGCTCCTACGGCGGGTACACGACCAACCTTCCCGTCGCCGAGCTGCTGGGCGGTAAGGCCTGGATCGTGCACACCTTCGACGGCAAGCCGCTGCACCCCGAGCACGGCGGCCCCGCGCGGCTGCTCGTGCCGCACCTGTACTTCTGGAAGTCGGCCAAGTGGGTACGCTCGCTGACCCTCATGCCGACCGACCGGCCCGGCTTCTGGGAGAAGCTCGGCTACCACGACCTCGGCGACCCGTGGCGCGAGCAGAGGTACCAGGGTGACTGAGGCCGCCAGAACAGAAGCAACGGGGGCTGGGGCAGCCGGGACCGGGGCAGCGGAGTCCGGGGCAGCAGGGATCGGGACAGCAGGGATCGGGACAGCGGGCGCACGGCTCGGTGCGCGCTACGCCGTCCCCTCTGGCTGGCAGGTCGCCACGCTCCTGGAGCGGCGCACCGAGAGCGGCTCGGCCGAGACCCTGGTGCTCGACATCCCCGAGTGGCCCGGACACCAGGCCGGGCAGCACCTCGACCTGCGGCTCACCGCACCGGACGGCTACACCGCCGAACGGTCCTACTCCCTGGCGAGCGCACCGACGCCGTCGGGCAGCGGGGGCGTGGAGGTTACCGTCCAGCGCGTGCACGACGGCGAGGTGTCGCCCTACCTCGTCGACGAGTTCCCGCTCGGGGCCGCGATCGAGGTGCGCGGACCCATCGGCGGATGGTTCGTCTGGGATCCGGTGCGGGACGCCGGCACACCCGTCCTGCTCCTGGCCGGAGGTTCGGGCCTCGTCCCCGTGATGTCGATGGTCCGCGCTCGTCGGGCGGCGGGCGACCGCACCCCGTTCCGGCTGATCTACTCGGTTCGCACGCCGGAGGACCGCCTCTACACCGACGAGCTGGACGCGCTCGCCGCGCGGGGCGACGGTTTCGAGGTCAGCACTGTCTACACGCGGGCGGTCTCGCTGACGGCGCTGCGCGGTCCGCGTCGGCTCACCTCCTCCGAGCTGGCGACCTGGGGTTGGCCGCCCGAGCTCGAACCTCGGGTGTACATCTGCGGCCCGACGGGCTTCGTCGAGGCAATAGCGCGCATGCTCGTGGCCCAGGGACACGACCCGGCGAACATCCGGACGGAACGTTTCGGGCCGTCGGGGGACTGATCAGCTTCGGCCCGGCCCGGCCCAGTCCAGCGGGTCGGCCCGGCCCGGTTCGACCCGGCCCGGCCGGCCCGGCCCGGTTCGGTTCGGCCCGGCCGGCCCGGTTCGGTTCGGCCTGGTTCGGTCATGTGCCGGCCGTTCGGGTGGGGCGGGTGACGTGTCCGTTGGGGTGGGTGAAGTACCAGCCGTTGTCGTAGTGCATGGTGATGTTCTGTCTGTCGACCAGGTCGTGGTGGTGGTAGCAGAGCAGGGCGGCATTGGTCGTGGAGGTCTCACCGCCGTGCGCCCAGTGGCGTAACGCGTGGTGAACCTCGCACCTGGTGGGCGGCTGGTCGCACTGGTCGTAGACGCAGTGCTTGTCGCGGGCGATGACGGCTCTGCGGAGCTGGCCCGTGACCGTGCGCTTGGCTCGGCCGACGTCCAGGATCTGCGAGTCCGGCCCGAACACGATGCGGGTCACCTCGCTGTCGCAGGCGAGGCGCCGGAGGAGCGCTGCCGGTACGGGGCTGCTGGTCTCCGTGAAGACTGCTGGACGCTTGATGTCGGGGACGCCCGCTGGCGTGCGCGGTCCGGCATTGCCCATTCCGGCATTGCTCGGTCCGGCATTGCTCGTTCCGCTTCGACCTGGTCCGAGGGACTTGGGCTTGGGGCCGTTCGTGCCGTTCGTGCCGTTCGGCCGGAGGTCGCTCGGGCCCGGAGCGCTCGTCCCAGCAGGGTCGTCCCCGGTGGTTTGCCGGGTGGTGGACCGGGCGGCGTTCTTGGTGACGAGGGCCTGGAGCTCGGTCCAGGAGACCGTCACGCTGAGGTGGGGCCGGACGGCGGCTCCCGAGCCGGTGTGGCCGTTGTCGAGCACCACGCGGCTCAGGTCCGCGAGTGCCTGGGCACGGCGCTGGCCCGGAGTGCGGTCGTCGTCGGCGGAGGGCGCACCCATGACCGAGCCGATCGCGGTGGTCAGCGCCTGGCCGTGCTCGTCGGTGAGGAACCCGCTCAGGTGATAGCCGCCCAGCGTGGGCGCCACGTCGAGATATTCGCGCTGGGCGGCCTTGGTGAAGCCGCGTTCGTCGGCGTCGGGGTCGGCGTGCCGGGCGAAGTAGCGCACCAGGCCACGGAAACCGGTCCGGCCCGTTCTCGTTCGACCAGACGAGCAACTGCTCCTCCCAGGTCGGAACGGCCGGTACGAGTGCGTCGTCAGTCGGGTCATCGACGACGGGATCGTCGGACGCCGGGTTCGTGGAAGCTGGGTTCGAGGGATCCGGGTTCGGGGACCCTGGGTAGGTGGGGGCAGGGTTCGCAGGCGTCGGTTCTGAGCCGCCTTCGGCGCTGCCTTCGTCGCCGCTGCCTTCGTCGTTGCTGGTCGTGCCGTCCTCGGTCGTACCGCCCGGCCCCGGCGCGCTCGTCGGGTCGCTGGTCGGGCCGTCAGCGAGCGGTTCGATGGTGGCGAGGTCGATCGCCGGCGCGGCCAGGGCTTCGGTGCGCGTCGTGCTGGTGGTGGCGAGGTCGACCAGGGCACGGACCTTGTCGGCGCCGACGCGGCCGGACAGCGCGGCGAGCAGGGTAGCGGGCAGGTGGTCGCGCAAGGCCTTCGCGGTGCGGACGTCGCGACGGGCTGTCTGGGTCCGCGTGTCCTCGGTGCGGGCCAGCCAGACGGCGAACGAGCGGGCTCCGGTCTGGACCCAGAGCCCGGCGCTCTCGATGCGCGGCAGGATCGACCAGCGCACGGCGTCCAGCCGGGTGCCGGCCACCCGGAGGCGGGCGGACGCAGCCACGAGGCGTGCCGTCGAAACGGGCTCCGTCGTCGCCGCGCTCGTCGTGACAGCACTCGCCGTTACCGCATTCGTCGTCACCGCATTCGTCGTCACCGCATTCGTCGTCATCGCATTCGTCGGCAGCATGGTCTTCGCCGCCGACTCGTCGGTCCCGTCGATGCCTTGAGCCAGGGAACCGGTCAGCTCGTCCAGCAGCATGTCGAGGTCGGCGAGGACGTCTTCTACCGGACGTGCGGTGCCGCTGCCCTGTACTCCGACCACGCTCCCCACCACCTCTCCAGCGTCCGTTGGTCCCGTCGTCCGGCGATGTCCTCATCGTATAGAACAAATGTCCGCGCAGTTCGTCGAATTCAAGAACTGTGGATAACTCTTGCGAGCCACATCGGCTGGAGCACGGGGCCGTCGTCAGGCAGGGGGAGCGCCGCGCCGTGCACCCGGAAACCATGGCGCGCGTAGAGCTGCTGGTTCTGCCGCGTGGACGCCTCCAGATAGACCGGAAGCCCGCGGTCGCGGGCCATGGCCACGCCGGTGCGGAGCATGGCCGAGCCCGCACCCAGCCCGCGCCGCCGGGGGAGCGTGGCCATCGCCGACAGGTACACGTGCGGCACGTCCGGGTGCCGGGCTGACGTCGCCGCGAGCACCGCCGCGAGC
>NZ_KI911640.1:35268-43242 GCF_000515355.1 Promicromonospora kroppenstedtii DSM 19349
GCGTGGTCACGGCGGGCCAGCGCCCGAAGTGGGGGTGCTCGTACTCGACCAGCGGGTCGGCGTCGAGCACCTGCAGGCCGTCCACCCAGCTCGTGGCGTGGGCATCGGCCAAGGCCTCGGCGGGGACGTCGAACCCGTCCGTCCCGTGCACGGGCAACGGCGCGTCGATGCTGGCGAACTCGTCGTAGAAGACGCCGGCTGCCGCGCTCAGGTGGGCGGGCTTGCGCTCCGCGCGGGCCCGCGCCTCCTCGTCCTCGTAGCCCGTGCGGATGCCGAGCACCAGATGCCCGCCGGCCGCTGCGTACCGCTCCAGCCACTGCAGCCAGTCGTCGTCGGCGATCGTGACGCCCGCGGCGACCAGGACCGGCTGCTCGCGCGCGGCGTCCTCGGGGCTGCCGCCGGTGAGCTGGGCGTCGTGCACGAGCCGCGCCTGCAGGCCGGCGTCGAACGCCCCGCGGTAGAAGGAGTCGAAGACCCGGTGCCAGCCGCGCGGGTCCGGGCCCGCACCGCCGCCGAGCTGCGGGAACTCCGCCAGGGACCACTTGCTCGGGTTGGACCAGACCAGCGCGACGTCGGCGTCCGGAGTCAGGTTGGCCACGGCCGGACCGGCCGCGCGCAGCTCGGCGCCGAGCTCCGCGATCTGCCGGTAGACCCGGCCCGGCTCCAGCGAGTGCGGCAGGATGCCGCCCCAGTACGTCTCGGTACCGTAGGGCAGCGTGTGCCAGTGCCAGTACTCGATCATCGTGGCGCCGCGCGACACCAGCGCCCAGGCGGCCTGACGCCACTGCCCGTCGTAGGCGGGCTCGTTCAGCCAGGGTCCGCCGATCGCCTGCGCGTTGGTCTCCGTCACCAGGAACGGCGCCTGCTTCGAGGAATACATGCGGTCCGCCGTCGCGTACAGCGACCATGTGCCCGTCGTCATCCAGGCCTGGTCGGTCTCCACGTTCGGGGGCAGTGTCAGGTGGTCGCGCATGCGGTAGTACGGGTTGCCCGCGGTCACGTCCAGCTCGCGCGTGAGGGCGTCGTCCTGCACGGTCGGGCGCTCGTAGGAGATGCAGGTCGTGACGAACTGGTCCTCGCGCGCGTACTCGCGCACGACGTCCGCCTGCCAGCCGATGAAGTCCGTGGTGAGCTGCGCCTGGAACCGGCGCCAGGCCAGCGCGTACTGCGGCTGCGCGTTGCCGGACGGCGTCCACAGGTCCGCCCAGGAGGACAGCCGGTGGGACCAGTACGTCAGGCCCCATTCCTCGTTGATCCGCTCCACCGTGCCGTAGGTGCCGCGCAGGTGGTCCACGAACCGCTCGAAGACCTGCCGGTTGTGGAAGATCTCGTTGCCGGGCTCGTTGTCCACCTGGAAGCCGACGACGGCGGGGTGGCCGGCGTACCGGGCGGTGACGGCGCGGATGACCCGCTCGGCGTGGAACAGGAACGCCGGGTGGGTGTAGTCGATCTCCTGGCGCGCGCCCCAACCCATCTCGCGGCCGTCCTCGCGCACCACGTTGATCTCCGGGTACAGGCGCGCCAGCCACATCGGCACCGCATAGGTCGGGGTACCGAGCACCACCTTGATGCCGCGCTCGTGCGCGCCGTCGAGCACCGGCTGGAGCCAGTCCAGGTCGAAGCGCCCGTTCTCGGGCTCCCAGGTGGACCAGACCGACTCGCCGACGCGGATCACCGAGAAGCCCGCCTCGACCATCAGGTCCAGGTCCTTCTCCAGGCGGCGTCCGAGGCGGTCCTCGGCGCGGTGGTACTCGTAGTAGTAGGCGGCGCCGAACAGGACGCCGTCGCTCAGGTGGTGCAGGGGGTTCATGCTGGCCTCTCGGGTCGGGTGGCGTCGGGTCCGCTGGCGTCGGGTCCGCTGGCGTCGGGTCGGGTGGCGTCGGATCTCTTGCCCGACGGCGCCCTGCCGGGCGGCGGTGCCGTGCTGTCCCGGACGACGAGCTGGGTCGGGACCAGCCGATGCCGCTCGGCCGGCGGGCGGCCCTCGATGGTGCGGACGAGGTGGTGCACGGCGAGCCGGGTCACCTCGGCGAAGTCCTGGCGCACCGTCGTCAGGGGAGTGGACAGGAACTCCGCCTCGGGCGCGTCGTCGAAGCCGACGACGCTGACGTCGTCCGGCACCCGCAGGCCCGCCTGCTCGACGGCGCGGATCGCACCGATGGCCATGTGGTCGTTGGCGGTGAAGATCGCGGTGACGGGGCCGCGGCGCAGCAGCTCGGCGGTGGCCTCGTACCCGGAGCCGGGGGTCCAGTCACCGTGCACCGCCCGGACGGGTTCGAGGCCGGCGTCGGTCAGGGCCTCCCGCCAGCCGGCGAGCCGTCGTGCCGTGGCCGCCCAGCCCTCGGTGCCGGCGACGTGGTGCACGGTGCGGTGCCCGAGGGCGAGCAGGTGGTCGGTCGCGGACCGCGCGCCGGACGTCTCGTCTGCGCCCAGGACCAGCTCCTCGGGGCGGTACCCGGCGACGAGGGACCCGCCCGCCGGCGAGCCGAAGCTCAGCACAGGCAGGCCCGCCGGGATGCGCAGGCCGGCGTGGCCGACGTCGATCGGCTCGGCGAGCACGAGGCCCGCGATGTCCTGGGTGACGAGCTCGTCGATCGCCGCCTGCAGGTCGGCGGCCCGGTCGCCGCGGGTGCGCGCGACGCTCAGGTAGTAGCCCGAGCCCCGCAGGGCGCCGTCGACCCCCTCCAGGATGGACGCGGGCCCGTACAGCGACGTGCTCATGGTGACCATGCCGATGCGCTGGTTCCGGCGGGTCACCAGGGCCCGGGCCGCGGCGTTGGGCCGGAAGCCCATCTCGTCGATCGCGGCCTGGACCCGGACGCGGATCGCCTCGGTGACGTGCGGCTCGCCGTTGACCACTCGCGAGACGGTCTTCTGCGAGACCCCGGCACGGCGGGCGACGTCCGTCATCGCCACCCGTGGTGTCGCACCCATGCGTCGCTCCCTCGCCGACCCTGCTCACGCCGTCCTGACTACGTAGTCAAGGCGGCGAGCACACCACGGGCACGGCGGTGCGGTCAAGACGTGCGTCCGCTCGGCGGAGGTCGTTCTACAGTGGCCGTGGAACGTGGCAGGTGGAACGCGGCCCCGGACCTCATCTATGAGGCGCGGCTCGTGGTCGCCGGCGGTGACCAGGTCGCCTGCCGCCTCGTCTTCGACTGCGTCCCGGTCGGCGAGTTCCTCGGGTTCCGGCCGGACGGCGCGCGGCTGCGGTTCGCGGAGCACGTGTTCTACCGCTACGAGGACGGTCGCATCGCGGCCGTACGGTCCATGATCGACCGCGCCGCGGTCGCGGAGCAGCTGTCCGGCCGCGACGTGAGCGCGCTGCGGTGAGCCGGCCCGGGGATCGGTCGATCCCCGGACCGGCTCACCGGGCGAGCGCGCCGCGGGTCAGGACAGCGTGATGCTGTCGAGCTCGGCGTACCCCGTGCCGCCCGGGAAGAACGGCGAGCCCTTCGCCAGCCGGATCACGTTGTAGCCGGCCCGGAGCGAGACGGACACGTTCGTCGTCGCGAACTGGCCCCACCCCGCCGTCGGCGGATAGGACACCGTGGAGAACGCGCCGCCGTTGTACGCCAGCCCGTGGGTCGACGTCGCCCCGGTGCCGTTCGCGTACCGGACCGCCATCGTGTACGTGCGGGCCGTCGGCACGTTCACCGTGAAGTCCACGAAGCTCTGCGAGCGCATGTCGGCGGTGCCGTCGATGCCGCCGACGTACGAGCCGTTCGACGCCGCCGAGGAACCCCGCGTCTGCGCGTTCACGACGTTCGCGTTCTCGGCCTCGTAGACCTGCTGCCAGCTCGACGTCGGGCCGCCTGCCGGGGTGACGAGCACCTGGTAGGCGCCCTCCGCCGTCATCCCGTCGACCGGGACGGTGACGCTGCCGTTCGAGACGGTCATGGTCGAGGTCGACAGCACCGTCGGTGCCGCGACGTGCGTGTGCCGCCCGCTGCCGGGCACCGCGTTCACCGTCACCCGGACGGACGAGCCGAACGAGCCCAGCCCGTTGACCCGCACCTGGTTGTTGCCGCTGTCCCCGCCGAGCACGACGTTGACGATCTTGCGGCTCGAGTCGTACGCCGCGACGCCGTCGAGCCAGCTCTGCGGCGTGGTCCGCACGATGTTGCCCGCCTGTGCGCCGTACCAGCGGTAGGCCCAGTACGAGGCCGTCGGCTGGCCCTGGAGCGTGAAGAGGCCGTCGAACGTGCCCGCCTCGAACCAGTACGCGCGGTGCGCCTCGCGCGCGCCGTGCCGTTCCAGCACCGAGATCCAGTGCACCGCCACGCTCGGGATGTCCATCTGGTTCAGCGAGTTGTACTCGTTGATGGCGATCGGGCGGGGGCTGATGCCGAGCTGGTTCTCGATGGCCCGGTAGTCGGCGACGTGGTCGTCGAACGAGTTCCAGTCCATGTCGCCGAGCTCGTGCCAGACGATGACGTCGGGCAGCGTGCCGGTGTCCCTGGCATGGGTCAGGAACGACAGCATCCGGTTGTGGCTGTAGTACGAGTCGCTGGGGCCCACGATCGGCGTCACCGGGTCGAGCGACCGGACCAGACGGTGCGTGCGGGTCCAGCCGTCGTTGAACGAGCCGGCCGCCGACGTGTTCCAGGTCCAGTCGGGCTCGTTCCACAGCTCCCAGCCGCGGATGTTCGTCGTCGACGTGGCCGCGAGGCGTTTCTGCACCATGGTGCGGACCTTCGACTCCCAGTCCGCCCAGCCCTGCCACTGGTAGGGGAACGACGGGTAGATGTCGGGCATCCGGACGAGCTGCTGGGCGCCGGCGCGCGTGATGTTGCCGGCCACGTCGAGCGCGTCGCAGCAGGGCTCGGTGGCGCCGTTGCCCAGGTGGGTCGTGCCGGGCGCGGGCTGGGTGAACCCGCTGGGGCTCAGCGGCAGGAGCTGGTCGGTGGTGGGCTTCGAGTCCGAGCCGACGCCGTACAGGCCGCCCGAGCCGACGTGCGTCACGGGCCGGACGACCGAGCCGACGTCGACCGTGAGGGTGTTGCCGGCGGCCTGCGCCGGGCCGGCGGGGGAGACCAGCGCGATGCCCAGGACGAGGGCGAGGACGCTCAGGTGCGACAGGGCTCGTCTCGGCAGTGCTCGCTTCGGCAGGCCTCGCTTCGGCAGGGCTTGTCCTGGCACGGCTCGATGTGACGGGGCGCGATATGACAGGGCTCGTTTCATGGAATCTCCTCGTTGAGATGGCGAGCGATCGTGCGAACCGGTTCGACGTTCAGGTGCACCTCGACGCTAGTTTCGAACGGAGTGTCCCGCAAGAGTGCCAAATGTTCGTTCTTGCGCTCCGCCGACATCTGTGGCTACAGTCGAACCGGTTCGCAACGGACGCGAACCCAGGCCGCGAGCAGAGCAGCTGCGGCGGCCGAGCACACAAGGAGGCGCAGTGGCCACCATCGGAGATGTCGCCCGGGCGGCGGGGGTGTCCCGCAGCACGGCGTCGTACGCCCTGTCGGGGAAGCGGGCGATCTCGGCGGACGTGCGTCGCCGGGTCGAGGAGGCGGTCCGGGAGCTCGGCTACACGCCGAACGCCGGGGCGCGCGCGCTGGCCACATCGCAGACGATGGTGATCGGGTTGCTCGCCCAGTTCCTCGAGGACGAGTTCGCGCCCGCGATGCTCCAGTACATGCTCGGAGTCTCCAACACGGCCCGCGAGCTCGGCTACGACATCCTGCTGGTGTCGGACGCCGACGGCACGCGCGCCCTGCGCCGCATCACCGACTCGCGGATGGTCGACGGCATCGTGCTGCTCAACGTCGCGGAGCGGGACGAGCGCCTGCCGATCCTGCGGTCCGCGGCCCAGCCGGGCGCGCTCGTCGGGCTGCCCGCCGACTGCACCGGGGTCGACGTCTTCGACCTCGACTTCGAGGAGGCGGGCCGCGTCATGGTGGACCACCTCCACCGGCTCGGGCACCGTGAGGTGGCCCTCGTCTCCCAGCCGGAACACGTGATCGAGCGTGGGGGTGCCTACGTGTGGCGCCTGCAGAACGCGGCCGTCGAGGCCGCGCGTGCCCGCGGCATCACGCTGCACCCCGTCTCCGCCGCGGCGCACCAGCCGGACGTCGGCCGTGACCTGAACGCCCTGCTCGACGCACACCCCGGCGTCACCGGGCTGCTGGTCCACAACGAGGCCGCGGCGGCCGCGCTGCCCACCGTCCTGCACGAGCGCGGCCTGACCGCACCGGAGGACCTGTCCGTCGTGGGCCGGTACTCGGACGAGTTCGCCCGCACCTTCTCCCTGCCCTACTCCTCGATCGAGAGTGCCCCCGACCGGCTCGGCCGCATGGCCGTGCGCCAGCTCGTGCGCCGCATCGAGGGCGAGGTGGCAGCCGACGAGCCGCACGTCGTGCGGTTCGTGACCCCGGAGCTGGTCGACCGGGGAAGCACCGGCGCACCCCGCACCACCTGACCCGTACCCACCAGCACCACCCCGCATCACCCCCGCATCACCGTCCGGCCGACGTCGTCGTCGGGCCGGGGACGTTCAAGGAGGAACCATGCAGCACCTGCGGCACAAGCCCGTCACCACCCTCGCGGCAGTCGCCGCACTCGCGCTGGCCGGCGGGCTGAGCGCCTGCTCGTCCGGCGGGTCCGGCTCCGGCGGGGCCGCGAGCGGCGGCGACGACAGCACCTACACCTGGTGGGACCCGTACCCCCAGCACGACGACGCCTCGGACTGGGCCGGGCGCGTCCAGGCCTGCGGCGAGGAGGCCGGCGTCACCATCGAGCGCACGGCCTACGACACGACGGCGCTGACCAACCAGGCGCTCCTGTCGGCGCAGGAGGGCACGTCGCCCGACGTCATCCTGATCGACAACCCGGCCGTCTCCACGCTCGCCGACACCGGGATCCTGACCACCGTCGACGAGTTCGGCCTGGACACGTCCGCGATCGACCAGAACCTGCTCGACGCCGGCGTCGTCGACGGCGAGGCGTACGGCATTCCGATCGGCGCCAACACGCTGTCGCTGTACTACAACGCCGACGTCCTGAAGGACGCCGGTGTCGACCCGGCGTCGATCACCGACTGGGACTCGCTGACCGCCGCCCTCGCCCAGGTCAAGGACGCGGGCCACAAGGGCATCACGTTCGCGGGCATCGGCACCGAGGAGGGGTCCTTCCAGTTCCTGCCGTGGTTCTGGGGTGCGGGCGCCGAACTGACCGACCTCGACTCGCCCGAGGCCGTCGAGGCCCTGGAGCTGTGGAAGGGCTGGCTCGACGAGGGGTACGCCCCCAACACCGTGATCAACAACTCCCAGAACACGGTGTGGGAGGAGTTCCTGACCGGCGACTTCGCCTTCGCGGAGAACGGCACCTGGCAGGTCAACAGCGCCGCGGAGGCGGAGTTCGAGACCGGCATCGTGCAGCTCCCGGCGAAGGACGGCGGCGCGGCCCCCGCCCCGACCGGCGGCGAGTTCATCGTCGCGCCCGTCCAGGAGGACACGGCCCGCTACGACGTGACGCGCCAGATCGTGGAGTGCATGACGACGCCGGAGGGCTTCGTCGAGACGGCCAACACCTTCGCGTACTACGTGCCGCCGACCGCCGAGGGCCAGGAGCAGCTGGTCGCCGACAACGCCGACCTGGAGCCGTGGGTCGAGGCGGTGCAGAACGCCAAGGGCCGCACCAGCGACGGTCTGGGCACCGACTACCCGGTGATCTCCGAGGCGCTGTGGACCGCCGTCCAGAACGCTCTGTCCGGCGCGGCGACCCCGCAGGAAGCGCTGGAGACCGCCCAGTCGGACGCGGAGTCCGCGACCAGCTGACCCGCCCGGCCCTGCCCCCCGTCTCCGTCGAGCGCTGGACATTCGCCCGAACTGCCCGTCGAAGGGCGAGTGTCCAGCACTCGACGAGGCGCGGGCGACCGACCGACCAACCGACCGAGGAAGCTTTCTGATGACCACCACCGAGGCCGTTGCCGCGGCGGGCGCGCCACCTGGCGCGGACCGCACGCCGGCC
>NZ_KI911640.1:43342-44407 GCF_000515355.1 Promicromonospora kroppenstedtii DSM 19349
GGCGCGGGCGCGGCACCCTGGCGCCGATCGCGCTGCTCGGCCCGGCCTACTTCCAGGACGACGTCCCGGTGCGCGACGCCGACGTCTGGCGCGGCCATGCCGTGCGCGCCCTGTACCTCGCGGCCGGGGCGGTCGACGTCGCCGTCGACACGCACGACGACGACCTCCGCGCCGCCGTCGAACGGCAGTGGACGCGCTCGGTGGAGCGGCGCACCTACCTCACCGGTGGCATGGGTTCGCGGCACCAGGACGAGGGCTTCGGCGACGACTGGGAGCTGCCGCCCGACCGCGCGTACTGCGAGACGTGCGCGGGTGTCGCGTCGGTCATGGTCTCGTGGCGCCTGCTGCTCGCCACGGGTGAGGCACGCTACGCCGACCTCATCGAGCGCACCCTCTACAACGTGGTGGCCACGTCGCCCCGCGCGGACGGCCGCGCGTTCTTCTACGCCAACCCGCTGCAGCAGCGTGAGCCCGGCGCGGACGTGCGGCCCGACGCCGTCAACCCGCGCGCCGAGGGCGGTGTGCGGGCGCCATGGTTCGACGTCTCGTGCTGCCCGACCAACGTGGCCCGCACCCTCGCCTCGTGGCAGGCGTACGCGGCGTTCGTCGAGGAGGCGCCCGGCGGTTCGTCGGACGCGGGTCCTTCGGACGCCGGTTCTTCGGACGCCGGCGCGGCCGACGGAGTCGTCGTGTCGCTGGCCCAGTACGCCGCGGGCGACCTGCGCGTAGCCCTCGGCGACGGCGGCGAGCTCGCCCTACGGGTCACCACGGAGTACCCGCACGACGGCCGCGTCAGTGTCGAGGTCACCACCGTCCCCGAGCGGCCGGTGACGCTGCGCCTGCGCGTACCGCACTGGGCCGACGGCGCGACGCTCACCAGGGCGGACGGGTCGGCCACGGCCGTCGCGCCGGGCTGGACGACGGCTGGCGGTACCAGTACCGGCACGGGCACCGGAGCCGCGCTCGCCGTCGGTGATGTCCTCACGCTCGACCTGCCTGTCGGCCCGCGCCTGACCTGGCCCGACCCCCGGGTCGACGCCGTGCGCGGCACGGTGGCGGTCGAGC
>NZ_KI911640.1:44507-46369 GCF_000515355.1 Promicromonospora kroppenstedtii DSM 19349
ACGGCGCGACGCTCGTCAACGGCGGCCTCCGCGTCGAGCTGACGACCACCACGGGGTTCAGCGAGGTGGTCGGCTACGAGGTGTCGCACTGCGACCTGGCGTTCTACGACGCCGACGGCCGGCTGCTGCTGCGCGAGCTCGACCGCGGGGGCTCGCTCCAGCTGCGTGCCCGGGACTTCCGCCCGCGGCTCGGCGACGACGGGCACACGCTCACGGCGTCGTTCGAGTCCGACCCGGACGAGAAGCTGTACGGGATGGGCCAGTACCAGCAGCACGTGCTGGACCTCAAGGGCTCCACGTTCGAGCTGGCGCACCGCAACTCGCAGGCGAGCGTCCCGTTCGTCATGTCGAGCGCCGGGTACGGGTTCCTCTGGCACGACCCGGCGATCGGGCGCGCTACGTTCGCGCGCAACCGCACCGAGTGGCACGCCGAGTCGACACGGCAGCTCGACTACTGGGTGACCGCCGGACGCACGCCCGCGCAGATCTCCCGCGCGTACGCCGACGCGACCGGGCACGCCCCGATGATGCCCGAGCGCGGGCTCGGGTTCTGGCAGTGCAAGCTGCGCTACTGGAACCAGGAGCAGCTCCTTCAGGTCGCGCGTGAGCACCGCCGGCGCGGGCTGCCGCTGGACGTCATCGTCGCCGACTTCTTCCACTGGCCGAAGATGGGCGACTACCGGTTCGAGGACGAGTTCTGGCCGGACCCGACGGCGATGGTCGACGAGCTGCGCGACCTCGGGGTCGAGCTCATGGTCTCGGTCTGGCCGCAGGTCTCGCTGGAGTCGGAGAACGACTCCCACCTGCGGCGGAACAACCTGCTGGTCCGGGCCGACCGCGGGCTCGACGTGCAGATGGCGTTCCAGGGGCCGAGCACGTTCCTCGACGTCACCAACCCCGAGACCCGGCGCTGGCTGTGGGAGACCTGCCGGCGCAACTACGGCGAGCACGGGATCCGCACGTTCTGGCTGGACGAGGCCGAGCCCGAGTACGGCGTCTACGACTACGACGCCTTCCGCTACCACCTCGGCCCGGCGCTGCGGGTCGGCAACGTCTACCCGCAGGCGTTCGCGCGCGCCTTCTACGAGGGCCAGGTGGCCGACGGCGAGAGCGAGGTCGTCAACCTGGTGCGCTGCGTGTGGGCGGGCAGCCAGCGCTACGGGGCACTCGCCTGGTCGGGTGACATCTCCTCGACGTTCGAGGACCTCGCGCGGCAGGTCACCGCGGGCATCCACATGGGCGTCGCGGGCATCCCGTGGTTCACCACCGACGTCGGCGGCTTCCACCGGGGCGACGTCACCGACCCGGCGTTCCACGAGCTGCTCGTGCGCTGGTTCCAGTTCGGCGCGTTCAGCCCCGTGATGCGGCTGCACGGCGACCGGCTGCCCGGGCACGAGGTCGCCGCGGCGGACGGTTCGCCGCGGCTGGGCTCGGGTGGACCCAACGAGCTGTGGAGCTTCGGTGAGGAGGTCTACGGCGTGCTGGAGCGCTACGTCCACCTGCGCGAGACGCTCCGGGACTACGTGCGCGACGCCATGCACGCCGCGCACGCCGACGGCCAGCCGGTCATGCGGGGCCTCTTCCACGACTTCCCCGACGACCCGCGGGCCTGGGACGTCGACGACCAGTTCCTGCTCGGGCCGGACGTCCTCGTCGCTCCGGTCCTGGCGGCCGGCGTCCGCGAACGGGACGTCTACCTGCCTGCGGGGTCGCGCTGGACGGATGCCGCCACGGGCGAGGTGCACGACGGCGGGACGACGGTGCGCGCGGCCGCCCCGCTCGACGTCGTGCCGGTGTTCCTGCGCGACGGCGCACTGCCGCACCTGATCGGCCGGACCACGGGCCGGGTGGCGCCGGGGGCG
>NZ_KI911641.1:0-982 GCF_000515355.1 Promicromonospora kroppenstedtii DSM 19349
GTCCCGCGGGCCTCGGCGGCCGGCGCCGAGGCGACGGCATGACCGGGTCCGGGAGCGGCCGCGGCAGCCGTGGGGCCGATCAGGCCCAGCAGGGTCGCGACGAGCATGACCAGGACCGCGGGCACCGTCCGGGCCCGGTTGGAGCGGGGATTCACCCGCCCAGGGTAGTTGGCCGCGGGGGTCACGGGGCTCGGACCAGCAGCGCGCCCGGCTCGACGCGCACGTCGATCTCGACCGCGCGCCCCAGCGGGTCGCCGTCCACCTGGGCCTCCTCGCCGGCCGGCACGCGGATGCGCGCGCGGCGGGCCTTGGTGTGGTCGATGCGGCCGAGCTTCTCGGGCAGCTCGTTGCGCACCCCTACCCCCTGCATGGCGATCTCGAGGGTCAGCTGGGCCCAGCCGAGCACCCCGCCGCGCACGTCGACGGCCGCGACGTCCAGCACGCCGTCGTCGAGCACGGCATCGGGCAGCAGGGTGACGCCGCCGGGGAGCATGCCGCAGTTGCCGACCATGATCGAGCGGGCGCGTGCTTCCACGGGCGGGTGGTCGTCGAGCTGGAGGGTGGCGCGCATGCGCCGGGCCTGCATGTGGGACAGCCCCGCGACGAAGTAGGCGACCCAGCCCACCTTCTTCTTCAGGTTCGAGTCGGCTGTGGCGACCATCGCGGCGTCGAACCCCAGGCCCGCGATGACCAGGAAGATGTGCTCGCGCTCCGTGTCGGGCTCGTGGTCGGGCTGGTTGGGGTGCTCGTCGTTGCGCGGGGTCTCCGCGAACTGCACGACCCGCAGCCAGCCCACGTCGATGGCCCGGGTGCGGCCGTTCAGGATCACGTCGAGGGCCTCGCCCACGCCGGTCAGCGGCAGCTCGAGGTTGCGTGCCAGCAGGTTGCCCGTGCCGACCGGCAGGACGCCCATCGGCTTGCCCGTGCCCACCATCGACTCGGCGACGGCGCGCACGGTCCCGTCGCCGCCCGCCGCGATCAC
>NZ_KI911641.1:1082-3210 GCF_000515355.1 Promicromonospora kroppenstedtii DSM 19349
GTCGCCCGACAGCCCCTGCGGCAGCACCGCCTGGCCGCCGAGGTTCCCGGCCGCCACGGCGCCGAGCTGCTCGTCGTCGGACTCCGTACGCGCCGCGAGCACTCGCCCGCGGGCGCCGCTGCAGCTCACCACGATATCGGCGTCGGCGAGGGCCTCGACGAGCGAGTCGACCGGGCGCACGCCGTGCGACTCGGCGAAGGCCGCGGCCCGACCCGACTGGGAGAAGACGCCGATGTCCTCGCAGCCGCGGGCCCGCAGGGCCGCGACCGAGGCACCCGCGTACGAACCGGTGCCGATCAGTACGGCGCGCGCGCCGTCCCACGGCGGCAGCTCGGTCTCGGCGAGGTCCAGCGCGAGGGCGACGACCGAGCGGCCCGCCGCGCCGAGCTCCGTCTCGGTGCCGACGCGCTTGGAGGTGCGCGACGCCGTCTGGAACAGGAGCTCGAGGGTCTTGGAGGTGGTCTCCTGCTCGCGGGCGATGGCCAGCGAGCGCTTCACCTGGCCGGCGATCTCGCGCTCGCCCACGACCATCGCGTCCAGGCCCGACGCCACGGCGAAGAGGTGCTCGGTGACCTCCGGCCCGGTGCGGACGGTGAAGCTGCGCGCGGCGACGTCGCCGGTCACGCCCGACGCGTGGGCCACGAGCTCGGCCACGTGGCGCGTCGCGTGCTTCACGCTGTCGCCGCTGAGCGGCGCGTCGACGTCGAGGTAGAGCTCGAAGCGGTTGCACGTGGAGATGACCACGGCGCCGGCGACGGGGCCGCACGTGCCCACGACGACACGGCCCACTGACGACGAACCCGTGGACAGGCGCTCCAGCGCGTCGAGGTCGAGCTCGCGGTGGCTGGCGGTGAGGGAGAGGAGAACCACAGTGCTCCAACTTTATGCACCGTGGCCGGGCAGGGCAGAATCGGGAAGCGTGAAGTCCACCACGATCACCCCTGCCCACCCGCTCGCCGACGGGCGGACCACCGCCGCACCTCTCGTGCAGGCGCTCCGGGGTGAACGTCCTGGTCGCACGCCTGTCTGGTTCATGCGGCAGGCCGGCCGCTCCCTGCCCGAGTACCGCGAGGTGCGCCGGGGCACCGGGATGCTGGAGGCCTGCCTGCGGCCCGAGCTCGCGGCCGAGATCACACTCCAGCCCGTCCGCCGGCACGGCGTCGACGCCGCGGTCTTCTTCTCGGACATCGTGGTGCCGCTCAAGCTGGCCGGGGTGGGCGTGGACATCACGGCGGGCGTGGGCCCGGTCATGGACCAGCCCTACCGCACGGCCGAGGACGTCGCCCGGCTCACCTCCCGCACGCTGGACGACGACGCGCTCGCGCCCGTCCGGGAGGCCGTCGCTCTGACCGTCGCCGAGCTGGGGTCGACACCGCTCCTCGGGTTCGGCGGCGCGCCGTTCACGCTGGCGGCCTACCTCGTGGAGGGCCGCCCGTCGCGCGACCACCTCGCCGCGCGCACGCTGATGCACGCCGACCCCGAGACGTGGGACGCGCTCGTGACGTGGACCGCCGACCTCACCGGGTCGTTCCTCCGGGCACAGGTCGAGGCCGGCGCCAGCGCCGTGCAGCTGTTCGACTCGTGGGCCGGCTCGCTGTCCCTGGCGGACTACACGTCGCGGGTCGCCGCGTCGTCGACCCGGGCGCTGTCGTACGTCGCCGACGCCGGCGTGCCCGCCATCCACTTCGGCACCGGCACCGGGCACCTGCTGCCCGCGATGCGCAAGGTCCTGGCCGACGCCGGCCTGACCGACCACGCGGTGGGCATCGACTACCGGACGCCGCTCGACGAGGCCGCGGCGCTGCTGCCCGGCGTCCCGCTGCAGGGGAACATCGACCCCGCGCTGCTGGCCGCCCCGTGGGACGTGCTGGAGGCGCACGTGCGCGACGTCGTCTCGCGCGGGCTCAAGGCGCCCGGGCACGTGGTGAACCTGGGTCACGGCGTGCCGCCGGACACGGACCCGACGGTGCTGACCCGCGTGGTCGAGCTGGTCCACTCGTTGTGACCTCGTCGGGCGCGGCTCACGACGGCGGTGCCGGGGAGGCAGGACGCGCCGTCGAGGTGGCCGACGCGGTCGTCGTCGGGGCCGGGATCGGCGGGCTGGTCGCCGCGCACACGCTCGCCGGAC
>NZ_KI911641.1:3310-8549 GCF_000515355.1 Promicromonospora kroppenstedtii DSM 19349
CGAGGCCGGCTCCGGCGTCGCGACGCTCGCCCTGCCGGGCTCGGCGGGCGTGACCGAGGCGACCGCGGCCGAGACGCTGGTGCTCCCCTACAACGACCTCGCCGCCGTCGAGGCGGCGTTCGCGCAGCGCGGCTCCGAGATCGCCGCCGTCATCACAGAGGCGTCGCCCGCGAACATGGGCGTGGTGCCGCCGGTCGAGGGCTTCAACGAGGGCCTGCGCCGCATCACGTCGGCGCACGGCGCGCTGTTCATCATGGACGAGGTGCTCACCGGGTTCCGTGTGGGTCCGGCCGGCTGGTGGGGCGTCGAGAACGACGCGATCCGCGCCGCCGGGGGCGAGGGCTACACGCCCGACCTCTTCACGTTCGGCAAGGTCATCGGCGGCGGCATGCCCGTCGCCGCGCTGGGCGGCCCGGCGTCGGTCATGGACCACCTGGCGCCGCTCGGGCCCGTCTACCAGGCGGGGACGCTGTCCGGCAACCCCGTGGCGGTCGCGTCCGGCCTGACGACGCTGCGCTTGGCCGACGACGCGGTGTACGCCCGCGTCGACGAGGTCTCGCGCGTGCTGTCGGACGCCGTGGGCGCGGCGCTGACCGCCGAGGGCGTGGAGCACCGCGTACAGCGCGCGGGCTCCCTGTTCTCGGTGTTCTTCGGGCCGCTGGCCGCGGCGTCGGGGGTGCGGGACTACGCGCAGGCCCAGGCGCAGGAGACGTTCCGGTACACGGCCCTGTTCCACGCGATGCTGGAGGCAGGGGTCAACCTGCCGCCGTCGGTGTTCGAGGCCTGGTTCGTCTCCGCGGCGCACGACGACGCCGCCGTGAACCGGATCCTGGACGCTCTCCCGGCCGCGGCGAGGGCCGCGGCGGCGGCCCGGCCGACGTAGAACCAGGGCGAGACAGAACCCCGGCGCGCGCTGGGGTTCTGTCTCGGCCAGGTGGGATCAGGCTGCCTTGATGTAGTCGTTCGGGTTCAGCACGAACTTCGTCGCCGCACCCTCGTCGAACTCGTGGTAGCCCGTCGGCGCGTCCGTCAGGGAGATCGCCCGAGCGTTGACGGCCTTGGCGATCTGCACCTTGTCGTGCAGGATCGCCTGCATCAGGCTCCGGTTGTACTTCATCACCGGGCACTGACCGGTCGTGAACGCGTGCGACTTGGCCCAGCCGAGCCCCAGCCGCAGCGACAGCGACCCGACCTTCGCGGCCTCGGTGGACGCCCCCGGGTCGCCCGTCACGTACAGACCGGGGATGCCCAGCGAGCCGCCCGCCCGCGTGACCTCCATCAGCCCGTTCAGCACGGCGGCCGGGTGCTCCGTGGACGACTCGGACCCGTGCCCGCGCGCCTCGAAGCCGACGGCGTCCACGCCGCAGTCCACCTCGGGCTCGCCGAGAAGCTGCTCGATCTGGTCGCCGATCGGCCCGGCGGCGACGTCCACCGTCTCGCAGCCGAACGACCGCGCCTGCTCCAGCCGCTGCTTGTTGAGGTCGCCCACGATCACCACGGCGGCCCCGAGCAGGTGGGCCGACGCCGCGGCGGCCAGCCCGACCGGCCCGGCGCCCGCGACGTACACGGTGGAGCCCACGCCCACACCCGCGCTCACACACCCGTGGAAGCCCGTCGGGAAGATGTCGCTGAGCATCGTCAGGTCGAGGATCTTCTCCAGCGCCTGGTCCTTGTCGGGGAACCTGAGGGCGTTGAAGTCCGCGTACGGCACCAGCACGTACTCGGACTGGCCACCCACCCAGCCGCCCATGTCGACGTACCCGTACGCCGACCCCGGACGGTCCGGGTTCACGTTCAGGCAGATGCCGGTCTTGCGCTCCTTGCAGTTGCGACACCGCCCGCAGGCGATGTTGAACGGGACCGAGACGATGTCACCCACGTCGAGGAACTCGACGTCCGGACCCTTCTCGACGATCTCGCCGGTGATCTCGTGCCCCAGGATCAGTCCAGGGGGCGCGGTGGTGCGGCCGCGGACCATGTGCTGGTCCGAGCCGCAGATGTTGGTGGCCACGGTTCGCAGGATCACGCCGTGCGGCACCTTGCGGCCCACGTTGGCCGGGTTGACCCCGGGTCCGTCCCGGAGCTCGAACGTCGGGTAGTCGATGTCGACCACCTCGACCACGCCGGGTTCGCGGTAGGCGACCGCCTTGTTTCCAGGCATGTTGGGTTACCCCTTCCAGGTCATCCTTGAACTGGCTTCGGTCCCTTTCACGCTACGCCGGGCCCCGCCGACTCTCATCCGCGCCCCCGGACCCCGTCCCCTCCCGGCGGACGTCGTCCGCCCGTCCCGGGTGGGGAGTTCTCCCCACTGACCTGGGCGCGCGGTTCTGCCACGCTCTGCTCGCCGCGCGCAGGGCGTGCGCGGTCAGAGACAAGGGATCGAACATGGTTTTCTTCGGCTGGGGCAGCAGGAGCAAGACGGCGCCGCTGGACGCGGGGCGTGCCCTGGTGCTGCGCTACTCGTACTTCCACCTGTTCTGGATCCTGCGTGTGTCATGGGGCCTGCGGTACAGCCTCGCGACCGCCACGGAGGCCGGGTGGGCGACGCGGCCCCTCTCGGACGAGGAAGCCATGCGGCTCGACGCCCCGAACCGGCTCACGCTGAACTTCTGGTGGCGGTTCGGCCTGCTGCTGTGGGCGGCGGTGGCCGCGGTCGCGATCGTGATCGGGAACCTGACCCGCTGAGCGGACCGCCGAAGCACCCGCGGCCGGCGCACCTCAAGAAACCTCAAGAACCTCAAGGCAGATCCTGAGCAGTCCTTGAGGTTCTTCGGCCCTGCGTTGAGTTCCGGCCCGCACCCTGGGAGTAGCCGCACAGGCACTCACGGGGAGGCGCGCCATGACCGAGATACGACGACACACCGGGACGGGTGGGGCCGCGCGGACGGCCCGCACCGGCTGCCCGGACGGCAGCGCGCCCGTACCCGAGCAGCCGGAACGCCGACTCGCGTCGGGCATCCTCGACGAGACCGTGCTCCGTGACCTCGACCAGGATCTCGGCGAGGAGACCGCCCGCCGGTTCGCCGACCAGTTCGCCGCGGGCCTCAGACGCCGCCTCGAGCTGCTCACCGTCGCCGCCCTGGACGGCAGCGTGTACGCCGTCTACGACACGGCGGCCGACCTGGCCGTGACCGGCGCCATGGTGGGGGCGGTCCCGCTGGCCCAGGCGGCGTGGGCCGTGGCGCAGGACGTGGCGCGCACGCGCACGGTCCCGGAGGTCGACACGCTGATCCACCTCATGCGGCTGGCCCACCACACCGAGGCCGCACTGCTCAGGCGTTCTCGAACCGGTACCCCAGCCCCCTGACCGTGTGGATGAAGCGCGGGCTCGTCGGGCTGTCACCGAGCTTGCGCCGGACGTTGGCCACGTGCACCTCGACCGTGCGGCGGTCCGCCTCCGTGACGCCGCCCCCGTAGCCGTGGTCGTCGGGCCAGAGCAGGCTGGCCAGGTCCCCCTTCGGCACCGGCCGGCCCCGTGCGTCGTGCAGGGCCGCGAGCAGCACGAACTCGGTGCGGGTCAGGTGCACGAGCTCGCCGCCCAGGCGGACCGTACGACGCACGGTGTCGACCTCGAGCCGGCCGCTGTCGTCCGGAGCGGGCTCGGGTTCCTCGGCGGGCCCGGTGGCCGGCGCCAGGTGTCCGGACCGGCGCAGGAGCGCGTCGATCCGCGCCCGGAGCTCGCGCGGCCGGAACGGCTTGGTGACGTACTCGTCGGCGCCGGACTCGAGACCCATGAGCGTGTCGACCTCGTCGACCCGGGCCGTGAGCATGACGATGACCGTGTCGGAGAAGGTCCGGACCCGGCGCACGACCTCGAACCCGTCGATGTCGGGCAGCGAGATGTCGACGGTGGTCACGATGGGCTGGTGCGCCTTCACGAGCGCGACGCCCTGCGCGCCGGTGGCAGCGGGGTGCACGGTGAAGCCGGCCTGCTGAAGGATGACCTCGATGACCTCACGGATGAGGTCGTCGTCCTCGACCACGACCGCTACGCCCCGTCCCCCTGACTGGTCCATCCGTCGAACGTAGCAACCACACCGCCGCTTCGCTGGTCACCGCACCGGATCGCCACCATCCGGGCACCCGGGGTGTCGAAGTGGGTGCAGGAACCGCGGCGGGTGGTGAACGCCGCTGCCGGGCTGCGGCCCGGACACTTGACTCACTACCCCGTAGGGGTATCTCATGGTTGCATGACCGAGGCGACGGAGATCACCGAGGCGACCGAGGCCGCCACCCCACACGAGCACGCGGCCGGTGCGCACGACGGGCCGCACGGTTACGCGTCCGACAAGACCGGCTACCTCAAGCGGATGCGCCGCATCGAGGGGCAGGTTCGCGGAATAGCGCGGATGATCGACGAGGACGAGTACTGCATCGACGTGCTCACCCAGGTCAGCGCCGTGACGAAGGCGCTGCAAGCGGTGAGCCTGGCGCTTGTCGAGGACCACCTGGGACATTGCGTGGTGGACGCGGCCAAGGCCTCCGACGCCGAGGGCGCCGCCAAGGTCCGGGAGGCCTCGGAGGCGATCGCCCGCCTCGTCCGCATGTGACGGTCCGGCGACCCGAGCACGTCCAGCAGCATCCGCACGTCCAGCAGCCCACGAACCGAGGAGAACGCATGACCACCGTGACCAAGCTCGCCGTGACCGGGATGACCTGCGGGCACTGCGTGTCCGCCGTGACCAACGAGCTGCGCGGCGTGCCGGACGTCCAGGACGTCAGCGTCGAGCTGCACGCCGGCGAGACCTCGCAGGTCCACGTGATCTCGAAGCTGCCGCTGGCCGAGGCCGCGCTGCGCGACGCCGTGGACGAGGCCGGCTACCAGGTGGCCGACGTCGAGGTGCTCGAGAACGCCGTGGCGGCCGAGTCCGCTGCCCAGGCACCGGGCCGCCAGGCGACCCGCATGCTGCCGATCGTCCGGTCCTGATCGGACGCCCCACCCCGGTAAGGAGTACCGTGCCTGCGGCTGAGGCCCTGCACCCCCTCGGCGAGGTCGAGCTGGCCGTGTCCGGGATGACGTGCGCCTCGTGCGTCGCCCGGGTCGAGCGCAAGCTCAACCGGCTCGACGGCGTCGCCGCGACCGTGAACCTGCCCCTGGAGTCAGCGCACGTCGTGCTCTCGGCCGACGTCGCCGACCAGGACCTGGTCGACGCCGTCGAGGCCGCCGGGTACGAGGCGCGCGTGACGCGCCGCCACGCCGCGAACGGCGCGGCCGGTGACGGGGCGGCGGGGACGGCCG
>NZ_KI911641.1:8649-15215 GCF_000515355.1 Promicromonospora kroppenstedtii DSM 19349
GGGCGCGGCCCGCGTCGCCGCGCGGGCCGTGGGCATCCCGCAGGAGGACGTGATCTCGCGGGTGCTGCCCGCCGACAAGGCCGTGGTGGTGGCCCGGCTGCAGGCTGAGGGCCGCACCGTGGCGATGGTGGGCGACGGCGTGAACGACGCCGCCGCCCTGGCCACCGCCGACCTGGGCCTCGCGATGGGTACCGGCACCGACGTGGCGATCGAGGCCGGTGACATCACGCTGGTCCGGGGCGACCTGCGGGCCGCCGCGAGCGCCGTCCGCCTGTCCCGTCAGACCCTGCGGGTGATCAAGCAGAACCTGTTCTGGGCGTTCGCGTACAACGTCGCGGCGCTCCCGCTGGCGGCGGCCGGGCTGCTCAGCCCGATGATCGCGGGCGGGGCGATGGCGGCGAGCTCGGTCCTGGTGGTGGCGAACTCGCTGCGCCTGCGCCGCGCCGGATGACCTGAGCACCGCTCAGCGGAAGCGGCGCCCCTCGTCGCTGCGGTAGGCCAGGATCGCCAGCACCGCGAACAGCACGGTCCACCCGGCCAGCACCGGGAGTGCGAGCGCGTACGCGTCCAGGCCCGTTGTCGCCTGGACCAGCAGGTCCCGGCCGGCGCGGGTGGGCGTGGCCTTCGAGATGGCGTCCAGCCAGGCGGGGAACGCCTGGGGCGGCAGGAACAGGCCGCCCGCGAAGGCCAGCGGGAACAGGATGACCTGCACCACGGGCAGCGCCGCCTTGGCCGACAGCTTGTACCCGATGGCCATGCCGAGCAGCACGAACGGGACGGACACCGCGAGGATGGTCCCGATGCCGGCGAGCAGCTGGCCGAACGTCAGGGCGGCCGCGGTGAACAGCCAGCCGATGAGGATCAGCGGCAGCAGGCCGAACAGCGAGAAGATGCCGCCGTTGAGCACGCGGGCGACCATCTGGGGCCCGGGCCCGGCGGGCAGCGACCGCAGGAACGGGTAGAAGGGGAGCTGCCGGTCCTCGGCGACGCCCAGGCCGTAGGTGAAGAGGCTGGCGGAGCAGATCGCGAACAGCCCGAGGCCGGCGATGGCGATGGTCGCGTACAGGGGGTTGCCCGCCACGGACTCCTGCGGCACCACGAAGAAGACCATCGCCAGCGACGGGAACAGCACGTTCCCGAGCACCGCGATGGGGACCCGGACGGTCTCCAGGAACTGGTACTTGAGGTGCAGCCAGGACAGCCTCCAGAACGACTGGGTCTGCCCGGCCGGAGTATCGGGCCGGGTGGTGCTCGTGGTCGCGCTCATCGCGCTGCTCCTTCGTTCGTCGCGTCGACGAGCTGGCCGAACGCCTCCTCGAGGGAGGCGCCGCGGATCTCCAGGTCCTTGAACTCGGTGCCGGAGCGGACCAGGTCGCGCACGAACGCGTCGGAGTCCGCGACGAGGTGCTCCTGGCGCACCCCGGCGGCGTCGGTCAGCTGCACGCGACGCGCGCCGACCTTGCCGAGGATCTTCTCCAGGGAGTCGTCGGCGAGCACGGTCCCGCGGTCGATGACGACTACCCGCTCGGCGAGCGCCTGGACCTCCTCCAGGTAGTGCGAGGTGAGCAGCACGGTGCCTCCGCTCGCGTGGTACGCGCGGATGGCGTCCCACAGCGCGGTGCGGCCGGACACGTCGAGGCCGGTGGTGGGCTCGTCGAGCAGGACGACGCTGGGCCGACCGACCAGCGACAGCGCCACGGCCAGCCGCCGCTTCTGCCCGCCGGACAGCGAGCCGGTCTGCCGGTTGGCCAGGCCGGCGAGGCGGAACTGGTCCAGCAGCTCGGCCGTCGGCACCGGCTCGGGGTAGTGCCCGCCCACGAAGTCGACCACCTCGCGCACGCGCAGCGTCGCGGGCAGGCCGGTCTCCTGCGGGGTCAGGCCGAGCACGGTGCGTGACCGCGCGTCGCGGGGGTCGTGGCCGTTCAGGCGCACCACCCCGGTGTCGGGCCGACGCTGGCCGCTGACCAGCGACAGGAGCGTGGACTTGCCGGCCCCGTTGGGTCCGAGCAGGCCGACCAGCTCACCGTGCCCCACCTCCAGCGAGACGTCGTCGAGGGCCACCACGGCGCCGAAGCGCCTGGTCACCCCGCTGACCTCTACCGCACTCATCACTGTGCTCCCTTCAGAAGATCCATCAGTGCCGCCTGGTAGTCCGCGAACGCGGTGCGGCCGTTGTCGGTGAGGGCCAGGTACGTCACAGGCGTCCTGCCCTCGTGTGTCTTGGTGACCCGTACATACCCGGCGTCCTCCAGCTTGCGCAGGTGGGTCGACAAGTTTCCGGCGGTCATGTCGAGCAGCTTGCGCAGCTTGGGGAAGGCGACCTCGTCACCGCGGCCCAGGGCCGCGAGCGAGGCCACGACGCGCAGCCGGGCGGGCGCGTGGATGACCGGGTCGAGGTCCTCAGGCACGCCGCACACCGCCCTCCGATCGGCGCCGCGCCCGGAGCACCTGCTCGACCGCCACCATGACCAGGAAGCCGCCGCCGCCCGCGACGGCCATCACCAGGTAGGTGGTGGGCATCCCTGCGAAGGCCGCGAGCACCGCGGCGACGAGCATCCAGCCGCCGACGAGAGCCATGCGGTTCTCCTCGAAGAGCAGCCCGCCGGCGATGTACATCAGGCCCACGATCACGCAGGCGAAGCCGTTCGCGGCGATCGCCATGATCTCGGGCGACGCTCCGGCGTTGCCCATCGCCCCCAGCACGACGCCGAGCGCGGTGAACGCGAGGAACCAGGTCCAGCCGTACAGCGCCCCGACCCGGGCGCTCGTGCCCCGGGTGCCCGCGGTCCGGGTGATGCTGTGCACGATCGTGAACGTGGTCGCGCCCGCGATGCAGCAGGCGAACACCCACCCGGCCCACGGCGCGGGCGAACCCGTCTCGCGGGCCGTCGTCCACATGGCCAGGTACCCGATCACCCAGGCCAGGCCCCACGCGCCGAACAGCAGGCGCCCGTCGGGCTCGGTGGCGTCGCGGGCCGCCTCCTGCTGCTGCCGGATCAGCCGCAGCGTCCCGGCGGGGTCGAGGCCCGCGCCGTCGGCCGGGCGTCCCGGTTCCGCGGAGGCGCTCGGCCCCTCGGCAGGCTCAGGAGGGCGCGTCGGGTCGGTGGTCATGGTCATCGCCTCTCAAACTGGTTTGTACTGCAAACCAGTTTGCCGGACAGCCGGAGCGGCGCGCAAGGGGTTTTGGCCCCGCTCTTGCAGTCCCTTTCGAGGCCCAGGTCTTCTTCGCCTTGGTCCGGCTCAAAGCGAAGAAAACCTGGGCCTCGAAAGGGAGGGGTCGGGATAGGTTCCTCGGGTGACCGACGAGAAGCGCACCAGCACCGAACAGCCCGAGGCGACCAAGGCGTCGTCGGACGGGGCACCGCCGAAGATGCCGGAGCCCGCCGACGACCTGGTCACCACGCGGCACACCCTCCACACCCCGGACGGCGACCTCGCCTACTCCGCCACGACCGGCCGCGTCGTGCTGCGCCAGGAGTCCGTCAAGGACGAGAAGTACGACGGCCGCAAGCCCAAGGCCGAGGTCTCGATCACCTACTACACGCTGGATGACGCCGACGTGACCAGCCGCCCGGTGACGTTCGCGTTCAACGGCGGCCCTGGCTCGTCGTCGGTGTGGCTGCACCTGGGCGTCCTGGGCCCGCGCCGGGTCGACTCGGGCGACGTCGGCAACCTGACCGCGCCGCCGTACGGGCTGATCGACAACCCGGAGACGCTGCTGCGGGTCTCCGACCTGGTGTTCATCGACCCGGTCTCCACGGGGTTCTCGCGCGCCACCGAGGGCGAACAGGCCAAGCCGTTCCACGGCTTCACGGGCGACATCGAGTCCGTCGGCGAGATCATCCGCCTGTGGACGAGCCGGAACGACCGGTGGATGAGCCCCAAGTTCCTGATCGGCGAGTCCTACGGCGGTACACGCGGCGCGGCGCTGGCCGAGTACCTGCAGCAGCGGTTCGGCATGTTCCTCAACGGCGTCATGCTGGTGGCCCCGGCGCTCAACATGGAGGCGCTGTTCGACGGCGAGCACTCCAACCTGCCGCACCCGCTGTTCCTGCCGGTCTACGCGGCGACGGCGCACTACCACGGCCTGCTCGGCGACCGGGCGCTCGACGACGTCGTGACCGAGGCGCGCGACTGGGCCGAGACCTACGCCTCCGTGCTGGCCCGCGGGGCGCGCGTGCCCGACGACGAGCGGGCCGCCGCCGTCACGAAGATCGCCGCCCTGACCGGGCTGAGCGAGGACTACGTGGACCGCGCCAACCTGCGCCTGGAGCACACCCGGGTCTACGCCGAGCTCCTGCGGGCGCGCCGCCTGGTCACCGGCCGCCTCGACACCCGGTTCACCGGCCCGGCGGACCACTACATCCACGAGCAGATGCCGTACGACCCGTTCCTGACCGCGACGTCGGGCCCGTACACGGCGGCGCTGCACCACTACCTGCGCGGCGAGCTCGGGTACGAGCACGACGCGATCTACGAGGTGCTCTCACGGCACGTGCACCCGTGGTCGTACAAGGAGTTCGAGGGCAAGGCCGTCGACGTCGCCGACAAGCTGGCCACGGCGATGATCCTGAACCCGCACCTCCAGGTGCACATCGCGATGGGCCGGTACGACGGCGGCGTGCCCGTCGAGGCCATCGAGTACAGCCTCGACCAGATGGCGATCCCGGCGTCCTACCGCGAGCGCATCGAGACCCGCGTCTACCCGGCGGGCCACATGATGTACATCCACCCCGAGTCGCGGGTCGCCCAGTCGGCAGACCTCGCGGACTTCGTGCGGCGGGCCTCGAACCGCTGAGCCACCGCGTGGCCGGCTGCCGGACCGCCGGCCACGCGGGGTAGGTTCCGGAGCGTGACCGTGACCGAGCCGCCCCTCTCCCGCCGCCGCACCATCGCCGAGGTGTGGATAGTGCTCGGGCTGAGCCTGGGCCAGTCCGGCGTGTACGCGCTGGTCAACATCGTGGCCCGGCTGACGGCGGGGACGCCGCTCGCCGAGCAGACCGCCACGCTCAACGCGAGCCAGTCCGAGCGCCCGTACCTCGACCTCGTCTACCAGCTCCTGAGCATCGGGTTCGCGCTGGTGCCGGTGGCCCTGGTCCTGTACCTGCTCAGCGCGAACGGGCGCAGCGTGACACGCAGCCTCGGCCTGGACGGGTCGCGCCCGTGGCGCGACCTCGGCTGGGGCGTCGCGCTGGCGGCCGCCATCGGTATCCCCGGTCTGGCCTTCTACGCCCTGGGCCGCGCGGTCGGCATCACCGTGGAGGTGCAGGCCAGCGCCCTGGACGCGTACTGGTGGACCGTGCCGGTGCTGCTGCTCAGCGCGTTCCAGAACGGCCTCCTGGAGGAGGTCATCGCCGTGGGCTACCTGTACGAGCGCACGCGGGACCTGGGCTGGAACCGCGTGAAGTTCGTCGTCGCCAGCTCGCTGCTGCGCGGCTCGTACCACCTCTACCAGGGCATCGGGCCGTTCATCGGCAACGTCGTGATGGGCGTCGTGTTCTCGTGGTTCTACACCTCGCCCCGGTTCCAGCCCGAGGGGCGGCGCCGGATCATCCCGCTCGTGGTGGCGCACACGCTGCTCGACGTCGTCGCGTTCGTGGGCTACGCGCTCGTGCCGGCCGAGTGGCGTGAGGCCCTCGGGATCCGGTGAGGAGGACCGGACGGGCGCTGGGGGTGCCGTCGACCTGAACCGGATATTCCGGGCGCGGTAGCGGCTCCCCGGTCAAGCGAGCCTCAACGGCTCTAGAATCGCGAGCATGTCCAACTCGCGCACCGGCCGGGCTGACCCCGGTGCCGAAGTGTCCGGCGGACCGGAGGCAGTGCCCTTCGAGAGCGGCCTGGTCCGGGTCGTCGACACCCCGGAGGACCGCGTACGCCACCCCCGCGCGCTGGTCTGGATGATCGCGTGCGCGCTGGGCACCGCGGGCGTCATGTTCCTGTCGGTCGTCGCGCACGGCACCACGGCGGGCGTCACCGAGGACGTCCGGAGCTTCAACGACCTGCTGGCCGCGATCCTGTTCGTGCCGGTCGCGGTGCTGCAGGGCCTGGTCATCCTGTTCGCCCCGGTGGCCGTCATGATCGAGCTCGGCGTGCGGCGGCTGGGCCGGCAGATCGTCGAGTCCATCGCCGCCGGCGTCCTCGGCCTGCTGATCGGCGTGCTCACCACGTTCCTGGTGCGCCACCTGGGCTCGGACGAGCTGGTGCGCGGCATGTCCGTGTGGGAGCGCGGCACCGGCTACGTGCTGACCATCCCGGAGTTCGCCGTGGCGCTCACCGCGATGCTCACGGTCGCCGGGCCGGCCACGCGGCGCCGGACCGTCCGTATCTCGTGGAACCTGATGTTCCTGGCCCTGCTGATCGTGCTGATCACGGGGCAGGTGTCGCTGCCCGGCACCCTCGTCGCGCTGCTGCTGGGCCGCCTGGCAGGCTCGACCGTGCAGTACGTGTCGGGCATCCGCAGCGAGCGCGCCTACGGGGCCGACCTGGTCACGGCCGTGCGGCGCGCCGGGTTCGCGCCGATCTCGCTGGCGCGCGTCCGCGCCCTGTCCGACGGCGGCCAGGGTGCC
>NZ_KI911641.1:15315-20432 GCF_000515355.1 Promicromonospora kroppenstedtii DSM 19349
CGGGCACGGCGGCGCCGCCGGCCCGGCCCTCGACGCGGAGGTGCTCACGGCCGTCGCGCTCGTGCTGCTCGGCCTCGGCTGGTCGGCGTGCGTGATCGCGTCGTCGGCGGTGCTGGCGTCCGTGGCGGAGCCGCAGGTGAAGCTGCCGCTGCAGGGCGCCACGGACGCGCTGATGAACTACTTCGGCGCCGCGTCGGCCGCACTGGCGGGCCCGCTGCTCGCGTGGGGCGGGTTCGAGGCGGTCAACACGGCGGGCGCCGTCCTGCTGGCGCCCGCCGTGGTGACGGTGATCCTCGCGGTGCGGGCGGCCCGCCCCGGCCCCGTGTCAGACGTACAGGTCACCCGGGTGACCTGAGGGCCCGACAGGTTGGCTCAGCCCTTGGTGTCGGGGTTCTCGTTGGGCCGCTCACCGGCGTCCGGGTCCTCGGAGCCGCGCTCGTTCGCCTGGCGCAGCCGGTCGTTCTCGAGGATCTTGCGCCGCATCATGACCACCACGCCGAGGACGACCAGCACGGCCGCGACGATCCCGCCGGCCACCGCGAGCCCGCTGGGGCTCGAGCCGTCCCCGGCGCCCGCGAGCTCGGTGGGCGTGCTCGCCTCGTCCGCCGGCTCCTCGACGGGCGCGGCCTCCTGCGTGGACGTCTCCGGCTCGTCGCTCGCCCCCGTGGTGGGCTCCTCGGTCGGCTCCAGCTCGCCCTCGACGACGTAGGTGAACTCGCCGTCGATCGGGTGACCGTCGGACGAGACCACGTGCCAGGCGACGTCGTACTTGCCCGCGGGGAGGTCCTCGGGGAGCTGGGCGGTCACGACCTTGTCGTCGACCTGGATGTCGTAGCCCTTGGCGGTGGTGCCGTCGGGACCGACGAGCGCCACCTCGATGCCGGTGTCGAGCGGTGCGGCGCTGAACGTGAGCCCGATGCTGGTGGGCTGCTCGTCGAGCGTCGCGCCGTCCTTCGGGTCCGACGACAGGAGCTGGTCGTGGGCACTCGCCGGGCCGGCCACCAGCAGCAGCGCGGCAAAGGTCAGGACCGCCGCGAACGCGGTGATCAGGCGGACGAGGCGGCGGCTACCGGGCCGGGCCAGGGCAACGGGGACAGCAGGCATGTCGGAACCCTACTCCTCGTAGAACTCGCGGAACGGGGCTCGTGACCGGCCTCACCAGGGACGTCGGTCACGCCTCCGGGACGTTCTTCCCCAGCTCCGCGAGCCACGCCGCCGCCGACGCGTCCGAGGGCATGCGCCAGTCGCCGCGCGGCGACATGGTGCCGCCGGGCGAGACCTTCGGGCCGTTGGGCAGCGCGGACCGCTTGAACTGCGAGGCGAAGAACCGGCGCACGAACACCTCGAGCCAGCGCCGCACGGTCGCCAGGTCGTACGCGGTGCGCCGCTGGTCGGGGAACCCGGGCGGCCAGTCGCCGGCGTCCGCCTCGTGCCACGCGTGCCAGGCCAGGAACGCGATCTTGGACGGGCGGTAGCCGCGCCGGAGCACGTGGAACAGCGTGAAGTCCTGCAGGGCGTACGGACCCACCATCGCCTCGGTGGACTGCGGGGTCTCGCCCTCCTCCGTGGGGATCAGCTCAGGCGTGATCTCCTGGTCGAGGATCTCCGAGAGGACCGTGTTGACGGGGCTGCCGGCGTCCGCCGAGAACTGCCCGCTGTCGATGGTCCACCGGATCAGGTGCTGGATCAGCGTCTTGGGCACGCCCGCGTTCACCCCGTAGTGCGACATCTGGTCGCCCACGCCGTAGGTGCACCAGCCGAGCGCCAGCTCGGAGAGGTCGCCCGTGCCGAGCACGATGCCGCCGCGGTGGTTCGCGAGCCGGAACAGGTAGTCGTAGCGCAGACCGGCCTGCACGTTCTCGAAGGTGACGTCGTACTGCTTGGCGCCCTCGGCGTACGGGTGGTCCAGGTCGCGCAGCATCTGCTCCGCGGCGGGCCGGATGTCGATCTCCTGGAACGTCACGCCCAGGGCCTCGGAGAGCCGGATCGCACGGTCCTTGGTCTCGGACGTCGTCGCGAAGCCCGGCATGGTGAACGCGTGGACGTCGGTACGGGGGCGGCCCAGCCGGTCCATCGCCTTGGCCGCGACGATCAGCGCGTGCGTCGAGTCCAGGCCGCCGCTGACGCCGATCACGACCTTGGGCTGCCCGATCGCGCGCAGGCGCTGCTCCAGGCCGGTGACCTGGATGTTGTAGGCCTCGTAGCAGTCCAGCGCGAGACGCTCGGCGTCGTCCGGCACGAAGGGGAAGCGGTCCACCTTGCGGCGCAGGCCGAGGTCGCCCTGCGGCGGGTGCACGCTGAAGGTGACCTCGCGGAACTCGTCGCGCGGCTCCAGCCCCAGCCCGCGTCGGTTGTCGTCGAACGTGCCCTGGCGCAGGCGCTCCTGCCGCAGGCGGTCCAGGTCGACGTCGACCACGGTGGCGCGCGGGCCGTCCGGGAACCGCTCGGTCTCGCCGAGCAGGTCGCCCGCCTCGTAGACCATGGTCTGGCCGTCCCAGGACAGGTCGGTGCTGGACTCGCCCTGCCCCGCCGCCGTGTAGACGTAGGCGGCGTTGCAGCGGTAGCTCGCGCTGCGCACGATCAGGCGGCGGTCCTCGGCGCGGGCCACGGTGATCGGGCTCGCGGACAGGTTGAGCAGCACGTTCGCGCCCGCGAGCGCCGCCAGCGCGCTCGGCGGCACCGGCACCCACATGTCCTCGCAGACCTCGACGTGGACGGCGAGCCCCGGCACGTCGTCGGCCCGGAAGATGAGGTCGGCGCCGAGCGGGACCTCCTCGCCGAGCAGGGTCAGGTGACCGCGGTGCTCGTCGCCGGGGGCGAACTGCCGCTTCTCGTAGAACTCGCGGTAGTTCGGCAGGTAGGACTTGGGCGCGACGCCGAGGATCCGCCCGCGGTGCACGACGACAGCGGTGTTCAGCAGGCGGCTGCCGACCAGCAGCGGCGCCCCGACCACGAGCACCGTCATGAGCTCGACGCTGGCCTCCTTGATGGCGGCGAGGGCGTCGAGGACGCCTTCCAGGAGGGTGTCCTGCATGAGCAGGTCGTCGATCGCGTAGCCGCTCAGGCACAGCTCGGGGAACACGGCGACGGCCACGCCGTCGTCGTGGAGCTGCCGCGCCTGGTCGAGCACGACGGCGGCGTTGGCCGCGGGGTCGGCGACGGCGACGGGGATGGTGCAGGCGGCGACCCGGGCGAACCCGTGGGCGTACGCGTTGTAGAAGTCCACGACGTCGAGTCTATGGATGCACGCGCGGCGGGGACCGATGAGTCCTGCCGGGTGGCGCCGTCAGTCCTGCTGGAACGAGGCACCGAACGGGTGCCGCCACAGGTGAGAGGGATGATCCATGTCATTTCAGGCCTACCTCGATGCCGTCGAGGACAAGACCGGGCACACCCCGCGCGAGCTGATCGCGCTGGCGCAGGAGCACGGGTTCGACGCGTCCACCAAGGCCGGCCCGATCCTGGAGTGGCTCAAGGAGGACTACGGCCTGGGCCGGGGCCACGGGATGGCGATGGTCCACGTGATCACCAAGGGTCCGCAGATCAGCGCGAAGCATGTGGGCACCTCGGGCACGCACGCGGACGCGTCGGACACACTGTGGCTAGACGGAAGGGCGACCAACCCGGCGACGTCGGGCTGACTCCGCGCTCTCGTTACCTTGGGTAATGATGTACCCATGACAACGCGCTCCAGCATCGCCATCACCAACGCCTACGTGGTCCCCGTGGCCGCCGAGCCCGTCGAGAACGGCACGGTCCTGATCGAGGACGGCGTCATCACCGCCGTCGGCCAGGACGTCGCCGTGCCCGAGGGCATCCCGACGATCGACGCGCAGGGCAAGTGGCTCCTGCCCGGCTTCGTCGAGGCACACGGCCACATCGGCATCCACGAGGAGGGCGAGGGCTGGGCCGGCAACGACACCAACGAGATGACGGACCCGAACGGGTCGGCGCTGCGGGCGATCGACGCGGTCCAGATCGACGAGGAGGGCTTCCGGGACGCTCTCGCCGGCGGCGTGACGACGGCGGTCATCAAGCCGGGCTCGGGCAACCCCATCGGCGGCCAGACCGTCGCGATCAAGACCTGGGGCGGCCGCACGATCGACGAGCAGGTCATCAGCGACTCCGTGTCGGTCAAGAGTGCCCTCGGCGAGAACCCGAAGCGCGTGTACGGGGACAAGAAGCAGCTCCCGTCGACCCGCCTGGGTGTCGCGAACGTGATCCGCAAGGCCTTCGTCGACGCCCAGAACTACGCCGCGAAGCGGGACGCCGCCGCGCAGGAGGGCAAGCCGTTCGAGCGGGACCTCGGCAAGGAGACCCTGGCCCGCGTGCTGGCCGGCGAGCTCGCGTGGGACCAGCACACGCACCGCGCCGACGACATCGCCACGGCGATCCGCCTGTCGGAGGAGTTCGGCTACCGGCTCGTCATCAACCACGGCACCGAGGGCCACCTGATCGCCGACGTCCTCGCCGAGAAGGACATCCCCGTCATCTACGGCCCGATGTTCGTCTCGCGGTCCAAGGTCGAGGTGCGGCAGCGCGCGAACCGCAACATCGCCGCGATGGCGGCGGCGGGCGTGCGGGTCGCGATCACGACCGACCACCCCGTCATCCCGATCAACTTCCTGGTGCACCAGGCGTCGTTCGCAGCGCGCGACGGCCTGCCCCGCGAGACGGCGCTGGCCGCCATCACCGCCAACCCGGCGTCGTTCCTCGGGCTGGGCGAGCGCGTGGGCGCGATCGCCGAGGGGCTCGACGGCGACGTCGTGCTCTGGTCCGGCGACCCGTTCGACACCGACCAGCGCGCCGAGCGCGTCTTCATCACGGGCACCGAGGTCTACGCCTGGGACCCGGCCGCCGACGCCGGCCGCGGCGCCGGCCGGGTGACGGAGCGCACCGCCCGCTTCGCCTGACGGCCTGGGGCTGAGGCTGGGGCTGGGGGAGGCCGATCAGGGTGGTCGGCAGGATGTCAGGTGGTCGGCAGCTCGGAATGCCGACCACCTGACATCCTGCCGACTGCCCGACGTTCTGCCGACCACGTGCCCGCCGCCAGCGCCCCGGTACCGCAGGACGACACGCACCGGCACCAGGGTGCGACGCGACCGGCCCCCTCCGGC
>NZ_KI911641.1:20532-24126 GCF_000515355.1 Promicromonospora kroppenstedtii DSM 19349
CCTACGACGCCGGGCGTCCGGACCACTGCGGTGGCCCGGGCGCCCGGTTCGTGCGCCGGGCGCGGGCGCGGCGCGAACCGGACGGTGGCGTCCGGGTGAGAGCGCCGACGATTGGCCTCCGGTTGCGGGCGTGCCGCTAGACTCGCGGGCGAGTGCGGCCGAACCGCACTTTCTGACCCGATGACGTGAGGGAAGTAGATCGTGAGCACCAGTAAGACCTGGGCGGCCGTGGCCGTGGCCGCCAGTGCGCTTCTGCTGTCCGGATGCGGGGCCCTCGAGGACATGGCCAACGACTTCACGCCCTCCAGCGGAGAGGTGGAGCAGGTCGCGCCGTCCCCCGTGGCCGAGGCCCCGATCAGCACCGGCGAGTACGACCTCGTCGAGTCGTGCAGCGCGTTCTTCGCCGGTCCGCTCGTCTCGAACATCGAGCAGTCGTCCGCGATGGTCGCCGCGCCGCTGGACGAGGAGCGGACCGGCATCGTCACCGAGATCAGCAAGGCCCTCGGCCTGATCATCGGCAAGGCCGACGAGGTGAGCATCGCCCACCTCGAGGCGGTCCGCGCACCGTTCGACCAGGCGCTCGACGGCTCCATCGCCCGCCCGAAGGCCGTCATCGGCGCGATCGACGCCTACAAGGCCACGTGCCAGGAGGCCGGCTTCAAGGGCTGACCGCCCACCAGGCGCGCTGACGCGGCAGCCTCGAGCGACCGCCCGGTGCGAGCCCGACAGCAGAGCGCCTGCCCGGCTTCCCGACCGTCACCGGGGCGCCGGGCAGGCGCTCTACCTCGTTCCGGGCTCAGTTCCCCTTGAGGAACTCGTGCATCACCGGGCCGGCCGTGGTCGAGCCCAGCTCGCCCTCCTCGATGAACACGACCGCCGCCAGGTCGTCCGCGACGGCGAGCATCCAGACGTGGGCCTTGGAGCCGTCGCCGAACTGGGCGGTACCGGTCTTGGCGCCGACGATCCCGGGGATGTCCTGCAGCACGGTGGCCGAACCCTCCTCGACGACACCGCCCATGAGGTCGCGCAGCGTGGCCGCCTCGTCCTCGGTCAGGTCGCCCGCCGGCTCCGCCTCGGCGTCCTCGCCCGTCGGCTCGACGAGCCACGGCGAGACCGTGTGGCCTGCGGAGACGCTCGCCGCGACGGTCGCCATCGCGAGCGGGGTGGCCAGCACCTGGCCCTGCCCGATCATCGACGCGGCGTGCTCCGTCCCGGACGCCTCGGTCGGCACGTCGCCGAACCCGGCGGACCCGCCGAACGGCACCGTGTGGTCGGCACCCAGGCCGAGCGCCGCGGCGGCGTCGTGCAGCTGCTGCTGCGAGATCGCGTCGTGCTGCGAGATGAAGGCCGTGTTGCAGGAGTTCGCGAACACCGTGCGGAACGGCACGGCGTCCCCCATCGCGGACTGCGGGTAGCCCGGCACGTTCTTGAACTCGCGGCCCTCCACGTTGATCGTGGCGGTGCAGGGCAGGGTCGAGTCCGGTGTCGTCCCGGAGCGGAGCATCGCGAGCGACGTCGCGATCTTGAACGTGGAGCCCGGCGGGTACTGGCCCAGCGTCGCCGTGTTGAACCCCTCGGACCCCGGGCCCGAGGCCGCTGCGAGCACCGCGCCGGTCGAGGGCTTGATCGCGACGATCGCGGTCGCCAGGTCGCCGAAGTCCTCCAGCGCCGCCTGGGCGCGCAGCTGCGTCGCCGGGTCGAGCGAGATGGCCACCGGCTCGCCGTCCTGCTTCTCGATCGTGAAGGCCTCGCGGCTCCCGCCACCCTCCGCGCCCTCGGCCGGCTCGATCGTCACGGCCAGGCCGGGCAAGCCGCGGAGCTGCTCGTCGTACGCGGCCTGCACGCCGGAGAGGCCCACCATGTCACCGGCCTTGATCGTGCCCTCCGACTCCTTGACGATCTCCTCGGTGGCCTCACCGACCGTGCCGAGCACGGCCCGCGCGAAGTCCCGGTCGCGCGCGAGGGGGATCTCGTCCGGGATGCCGACCACGCCGTCGATCGCCATGGCGGCCTCGAAGTCGTACTCCGGGTCGTTGTCGCGGATCGTGATGACGTCGATGAACGCCTTCGCGCCCGCGGACTGCACCTGCGCAGCGATGTCGTCGGTGGTCGACTGGTCGAAGCCGAGCACCTCGCCGAGCTGCGCGGCGGCCGTCTCCCAGCCCGGGCGGGTCTTGTCGATGCCCACGCGGTGCACGGGGGTGAGCCCCACGATGGTCTCGCCGCTCGTCGTCACGATGTCGCCGCGCACCGGCTCGGTGCGCTCGACGGCGAGCCGCTCGCCCGCCTCCAGGCCCGGCGCCAGCACGCCGAGGTCCCAGGCGGCCTCCCACTTCCCGGCCTCGCCGTCGGCCGGGCCAGGGTAGGTCAGCTGCGCGACCGTCTCGTACTCCCAGGCCTCCTCGCTGGCCATGGGCCAGGTCCACGTGAAGGTGGCGGTGGCCGTAGCGGTCCCGCCGTCGCCCTCCTCCAGCGGGGTGACGCTCTTGAGCGCCACGGTCCCCGCGTCCTCGCCGACGGCGGCCACGAGCTGCTCGAACACGGCGGCGTACTGCTCGTCGGGCGAGGCGGACGTGTCCATCGTCAAGGGGAAGTCCGCGGGCGTGCCCGCCTGGAGCGCGGCCGCGAGCTCCTCGGCGGCGGGCTCCGGGTCGGGGATCGGCGGCGGGCGCAGCAGGAACCAGGCGCCGATGCCGGCGCCGAGCAGCACGAGTACCACGGCGACGATGATCAGCGCGCGCCGTCCGTTGCGCCGAGGCGGGTCACCCCCGGGCTGACCGCCGACCCCTGGGACCACGGGCGGCGGAGGGCCGGGCACGTTCTGGACGGGCACGTACTGGCCGGGCATCGTGTCGCCGGACGGCGGACCGGGCGGGGGCGGCGGACCGCCGGCCGGAGGCACCGTGTCGTACCCACCTGGCGGGGGCGGAACCTGCGCATGACCGTCCGCGGGCAGATGGGGTGATTGGTGTCCGCTCATGCCAAGGAGCCTAAGGGCCTGGTCATGATCGCTCAGTGTAAATTCCCGGGTGAAATGAGGCAGGGCCGCCGAACCCCCTGGATCTGCGGCCCTGCCGTCCGGCGTCACGCGTCCTGGTACCGCCAGCGGTCGCGAGGGCGCGTGGCGAGCTTGAGGTACGAGATCGTGGGTGCGGGCCGTGCGCCCGCGCGGATCCTGTGCTCGCGCCGGTTCAGGAGCTCCATGCGTCGCAGGTCACGCTCGATAGCGGCAACGTCCTTGCCGGTGATGATCGCTGTGCTGGTCGTCATGGTCGGTCCCCGTTCTCCGGCCCCCTCGTCCGGGCGCCCTCGTGGAACAAGGACGGACCGGGAGCTCGTTTCGTTGGTAGGGAGGGGCAGACCCTGCTTTCGGGACCGCCGTCGCTCACCTCACCCGGTCGCGCCGCTCCGCTCCACCAGGAAGGCCCGCACGGCAGGGTCCGTCGTCAGCGACCGGGCCTTGTCGTAGGCGGCCCGGGCGTCGTCGCCCGCGCCCAGCGTCGCCAGGAGGTGCGCGCGGGTCGCCCACAGCGGCTGGAACCGGCCCGACGCCGGGTCCGACGCCGCGATCTCGTCCAGCGCGGCCAGCCCGGC
>NZ_KI911641.1:24226-26546 GCF_000515355.1 Promicromonospora kroppenstedtii DSM 19349
AGCCGCGAGCGGCGACCGGCCGGCCGGTGACCTGTGGCGGGAGGCCGCCGAGAGCTGGCAGCAGACGGTCAACGCGTTCGGCTTCGGGTACCGCTACGAGGTCGCCCGTTCGCGCTACCGCTGGGCCGAGGCCCTGCTCGGCGCAGGCGAGCGCCAGGCCGCTGAGGTCGAGGCCGCCGAGGCACTCTCGGAGGCGGAGGACATGGGAGCCAAGCCTCTGGCCGACGCCGTCCGTGCGCTCGCCCGACGCGCGCGGCTCGACCTGCCGGGGGTGCGCCGAGCGACGACCTCGACCCTCACCGAACGGGAGGAGGAGGTGCTCGGGCTGGTGGCGCAGGGGTTGTCCAACCGCCAGATCGGCGAGCGGCTGTTCATCTCGACCAAGACGGTGAGCGTCCACGTCTCCAACCTGCTGGCGAAGCTCGGTGCCTCGGGTCGCGCGGAGGCCGTGAGCCTCGCTCACCAGCGCGGTCTGCTCGAGGTGTGACCGTGAAGCGGCAGGCTACCCGCCTGACGCAAAAGGGACACATCCGGTACATCTGTCGCGCACACGTCCTTCTCTCGCAATACTGATGAGATGCCGACGGACCTCCAGGCGCTGCGAGACCTCGAGCACGTCGGTCTCGACGCCGCCACTGCGGATGAGGCCTTTGACCGGTTTGCCCGCCTGGTTCGACGGCATCTCCGGGTCCCCGCCGCCGTCGTCTACTTCGTGATTCCCGAGGGCCAGGTTCTCGCGGGAGCGTCCGGAGTCCCGGAACCGATGCAGTCCGACCGGCTGCTGCAGCACCCGGGCACGCTCACCAACGTCATCACGGCGCGCGGCGAGCCGGTCGTGACGTCGGACGCCCGGCACGATCCGACCCTCCGCGACAACTACCTGGTGCGCGAGATGGGCCTGGTCGCCCTTGCCGGCTACCCGGTGTTCGACCTGCGCGGGCGCGCGGTCGGGGCGCTGTGCGCCGTCGTCGACGAGCCGCGCGAGTGGTCGCAGGACGACCTGGACTCGCTCGCGGACCTCGCCGCGGCCTGCACCGCCGAGCTGCGCCTGCGCGCCGAGCGGGAGCGGGCACGCCGTATCCAGGAGACGGCGGTCCGGGCGAACCGCCGCAGCCGGTTCCTGCTCTCGCTGAGCGAGGCCTTCGCCAACGCGAACACGATGGACCAGGTCGAAGAGGTCATCGTGGAGGTCGGCACGGCCGGCATCGGCGCGCGGTACTGCGCGTTCGCGCTGGCCGACGCCGACGGGCGCGGCATCACCTACCGGTCGCTCGTGCACGCCGAGCCGCAGTTCCCGCAGCGGCTCCGTCAGACCAAGCTCGACGAGCAGCGGCCGCTGGCCGAGGCGGCCCGCACCGGCCGGCCCCTCTTCTTCCGCACGGGCGACGAGATGTTCTCGGCGTTCCCCGGGACGGAGGAGCTCTGCGACCCGGAGGTGGGCGCCCGCGCGTACCTGCCGGTGGTGACCGCTGGCGAGGTTGTCGCCGTCATCATGCTGGCCTGGGAGCGCGACCGTGGGCCCGACCAGGACTCCTACGCGCTCCAGACGGGGCTGGCCCACTACACGGGCCACGCGCTGGAGCGCGCGCGGCTCCTGGAGGAGCGGCGCGAGTCGGCCAAGACCCTGCAGCGGGCGATGCTCAGCCGGCTGCCCGAGGTGCCGCACCTCGACATGGCGGCCACCTATTCGCCGGCCACGCGCTCCGACCAGATCGGCGGCGACTGGTACGACGCCGTAGCCGTGGACGATGACGCGACCATGTTCATGATCGGCGACGTGACCGGCCACGACATGCGGGCCGCCGCGAAGATGGGGCAGCTGCGTTCGCTGCTGCGCGCGTTCGCATGGAGCCACGACGAGTCGCCGTCGGCCCTGCTGTCGCTGCTCGACAAGGCCAACTCCGGGCTGGGGCTGCTCGCGAGCGGCACCGCCGTGGTGGCACGGCTGGAGCGGGTCGCCGGCGCCTACCAGCTCACCTGGTCCACCGCCGGGCACCCGCCGCCCCTGGTGCTCCGCGAGGACGGCACGGTCGAGCGACTCTCGGTGCTGCCCGACATGATGCTCGGCGTGCGGCCCACCTCGAAGCGCACCGACCACGTCACCTCGCTGCGCCCCGGCGACACCCTGCTCCTCTACACGGACGGGCTCGCCGAGCAGCGCGGCACCACGCCCGACCAGTGGCTGAACCGCCTGCAGAAGACGCTCGGCGCCCTCGGCGACACGGCCACGGCCGCGCTGCCGGTCACCCTCGTGCGCCGGCTCGCGTCGGACGACCAGCGGGACGACGTCGCCGTGCTCGCCGTCCGGGTGCGGGCGGCG
>NZ_KI911641.1:26646-27687 GCF_000515355.1 Promicromonospora kroppenstedtii DSM 19349
GACGTCGCGCTCTCGGCGGGTGAGGCCGCGGCGCGAGCCGGCGACCCGATGCGCGCGGTGAAGCTGACCGAACGCGCGGTCGAGGGCGTCACCGACCCGCTGCGCCGGGCCGGCCTGCGGCACGTGCTCGTGCACCGGTACCTCGACCTGCCCACGTGGGACGAGGTGCCCGGCCAGGTCGAGGCCGCGATCGAGGACCTCCGCGCGGCCCTGGAGATGCTGCCGGAGCGCAGCCCGGACCGGGTCTGGACCAACGCTCTGCTGGCCCGGGTCACGATGATCATCGACCTGGACGACGACGCCCGCGGCCACGCCCAGTGCGCCATCGAGGAGGCGCGGGCCGTCGGCCAGCCCGGAGCGCTCGCCGCCGCGCTGTCGACCCTGGCCGTGCTCGACGTGGCCGACCCCGACCGGGCAGCGGCCCTTCTCGACGAGGCCCGGACGGCGGCCACCGAGGCGGGCGACGTGCTCGCCGAGATGCGCACGCTCTACAACGCCACGGCCAACCGCTTCTACGCGGGCGAGCTGGAGGCCGCCGAGCAGCGGGTGGAGCACGCGCTCGCCCGCGCCGAGGAGCTCGGCCTGGCCTGGAGCACGCCGACCGTGAACCTGCGGATCCTGCAGGAGGTCATGCTCTACTTCCGCGGCGACCTGTCGCCGCGGACCTCAGGCGGTGTGCCGGCCACGCACCGGCACGTCCTGGAGGCCACCCGGATGTACGCGGCCGTGGCGCGCGGTGACGCCGACGCCATCCCGCGCGGCGAGGCCCTCTTCGACCACTGGCAGAGCGACGGTCAGATCGCCCTCATCGGGGGCGGCAGCCTGGTCGACGCCCTGACCTGGGCCGGCCGGTACGACGACGCCGCGGCCCTCGCCGTGCGGATCACCGACCATCTCGGCGAGGTGTGGACCGAGGTGTTCCTCGGCCGCATCTGGCTGTCCGCCCTCGCTATCGCAGCCCTGGCCGACGCCGCGGAGGCGGACCGGTCCGCGGGCCGGGCGGGCGCTCCTGGCTCGGCCGCCGCCACGGCGGTGGAGGCG
>NZ_KI911641.1:27787-31878 GCF_000515355.1 Promicromonospora kroppenstedtii DSM 19349
GTCGTCCGGCCGGAACGGGCCGTGCGCCGCCTCGGCGGCGGCATAGCGGTCGGCCAGGATGTCGACGAGCAGCGGGTGCGGGCCGAGCGGATCGGCGGCGACCGCGCTGCCCTCGGCGGTCTCGTTGACGGCGGCGACGGCCTGCGCGATGTCGTGCCGCACGTGGTACCCCGTGGACAGCAGCACCGGCACGACGACGGCGGCCGGCGCGCCGTCAGAACCGGCGGCATCACGCACCGCCTCGGCGAGAACGTCCCCGACCTCCGGCTGTTGCACGTCGACGAACGCCTCGCGGACGTCGAGCCCGGGCCGGGCGACACGCACGCCGTCGAGCAGCGTGCGCACGGCGGCCTGGCCCGTGGGGTCGTCGGTCCCGTGGGACGTGCCGATCAGGGTCGCGCTCATGCTCTCTCCCATTGCTCCTCACACATCACGAGCCCTGCTGACTTCGGTCGGTTGCCCTGAGACCGGTCGATCAACCGACCGGTCTCAGCGCAGCCGACCGAAGTCGCGCCGTCAGCCCACCAGCCACTCAGGCAGCCAGCCAGCCCAGCTCACCCGGTGTTCTGCAGGCCCGCCGACACCCCGTTGACCGTCAGCAGCAGCAGGTGCTGCAGCCGGCCCTTGTAGTCGCCGTCGACCGCCGAGCCGCCGTCCGCCCCGGTGCGCAGCCCGCGCAGCGCGCGGACCTGCAGCAGCGACAGGGCGTCCACGTAGGGCGACCGCAGCTGCACGGCGCGGCCGAGCACGCGCTTGGACGCGAGCGGCCACTCGTTGCCGCTGATCTTCAGCACCCACTCGCGGGTGAGCCGCAGCTCGTCGAGCACCATCTGGGCCAGGTCGTCCCGGTCGCCGAGTGCGAGGTACTGCGCGGCGATGCGCTCGTCCGTCTTGGCGAGCGACATCTCCACGTTGTCGAGCATCGTGGCGAACAGCGGCCACTCCGCACGCGCGGCGCGCAGCAGCTCGACGTCGCCGGCCGTGGCCAGCGCCGTGCCCAGGCCGAACCAGCCCGCGAGGTTGATGCGGGCCTGCGACCAGGAGAACACCCACGGGATGGCGCGCAGGTCGTCGAGCGAGTTGACCGACAGACCACGCTTGGCGGGCCGCGACCCGATGGGCAGCAGGCCGACCTCCTCCAGCGGCGTGACCTGGGCGAACCACTGCGGGAACCCGTCGGCCTTCACCAGCTCGTGGAACCGGGCACGGGACGTCGCGTCGAGCTCGCCGGCCAGCTCGGCGAACTTGGCCGTCGCGGTCTCGTTGACGGCCTCGACCGACGGCGCGGACGCCAGCAGCGTGGCCGCCGCGACCTGCTCGATGTGCCGGGACGCGATGACCGGGTCGCCGTACCGGGCCAGGATGACCTCGCCCTGCTCGGTCAGCTTGAACCGGCCGTCCACCGAGTGCGGCGGCTGGGCCAGCACCGCGCGGTTGGCCGGGCCGCCGCCACGCCCGAGGGCACCGCCACGGCCGTGGAACAGCGTGAGCTTGAGGTCGTTGGACCGCGCCCACTCGGCGATGCGCGACTGCGCGTCGTGCAGCGCCAGCGTCGCGGCCACGGGGCCGACGTCCTTGGACGAGTCCGAGTAACCGAGCATCACCTCGACGCGCCGGCCGTTCTCGGCCAGACGCTTCTGCACCGCGGGCAGCGTGAGCATCGAGTCGAGGATCGGCACGGAGTTCTGCAGATCCGCGAAGGTCTCGAACAGCGGGATCGCGTCGATCACGGGCGCGCCGTCGGGGTCGTCCGCGAAGGCGTAGGAGGCCAGCTCGTAGACGGCGGCGAGGTGCTCCGGCGCCTGCGTGAACGACACGATGTAGCGGCGGGCGGCCCGCTCGCCGAACCGGCCCTGGATCGCGCCGAGGGCGCGGTAGGTGTCGAGCACCTCGCGGGTCTTGTCCCCGAGGGCGCCGTCCAGCCCGAGCTCGCGGATCTCGGCGAGCGCGGCGGCGTGCACCTGCGAGTGCTGCCGCACCTCGAGCTCGGCCAGGTGGAACCCGAAGGTCTGCACCTGCCAGACCAGCCGCTGCAGGTCGCCGTACGCGGCACGCGCCGCGCCGGTCGCGACCAGCGAGTCCTGGACCACGAGCAGGTCGGCCTCGAGCTGCTCGGCGTTCGCGTACGCCAGGTCGGCGTCGCGCGACCGGGTCGCGGCGACCCGCTCCGCGATCGCGAGCATGACCGCACGGTGCGGCTCGTTCGGCGACGCCTCCTCGGCGCGCCGGGCGACGTCGGCGGAGAGCAGCCGGATGCGCCGCCACAGGGCGTTCAGGTCCGACGACGGCGTGGTGCCCTCGGCGTCGAGCGTGAGCTTGCGGCCCGTCTCGACCGCGAGGCGCTCCAGTGCCGTGAGCGCGTGCTCCGCGGCCAGGGTCGCGGCCTGCCGCGTCACCTCGGCGGTGACGTTCGGGTTGCCGTCGCGGTCGCCGCCGATCCAGGTGCCGAGCTTGACGAACGGCTTGGCCACGGGGGCCACGCGGCCGGCGTCCTCGGCCAGGAGCCAGTCGTCGAGGCGGCGGTACACGTCACCGAAGACGTCGACGAGCACGGCGTCGAACACGCCCATGACCGTCTTGACCTCGTCGATCACGGACGGCTTGCTGGTCCGCACGGGCGCGGTGCGCCACATGGTGTCGATCTCGGCGAGGATCTGCCGCTCGTTCTCGGCGAGGGTCACGCCACCGAGCCGGCGGGTGTCGCGCTCGGCCAGGTGGTCCGAGATCCGGCGGATGGTCCCGCTGATGGCCCGACGCCGGGCCTCGGTCGGGTGCGCCGTGAGCACGGGCCGGAACTCCAGCTCGCCGAGCCGCCGCAGCGCCTCGTCGCGACCCACCTCCTCGGTGAGCCGGGCGAACGCCGCGGGGATCGTGTCCTCCAGGACGGCCGGGCCCGTGGTCGTCTCGGCCTCACGGGCGCGTAGCACGCGCACCCGGTGGTACTCCTCCGCGAGGTTCGCGAGGTGGAAGTAGCAGGTGAACGCGCGGGCGACCTGCTCGGCGCGCTCCACGGAGAAGGACGCGACGACGTCGGCGGCCTCGTCCAGCGCGTGGGGCGACGGGTCGCCGTAGGCACGGATCGTCAGCTCGCGCAGGCGTTCGACGTCGTCCAGCAGGTCCTGGCCTCCGTCCTCGCGCAGGATCCTGCCGAGAAGGCCGCCGAGCAGGCGCACGTCCTCGCGCAACGGGTCAGGTACCTCGTGCCGGGCATTGCCGCGGACGGTCTGAGTTGATTCACTCACGGGCTAGAGCCTAGGCCGAGATTGCCATCCGACGTCCAACCCGTCCGATTGTTGGTCTGGCCATGACCTGGCCTGCTCTGGTTGGCTGTCTGCCCGTGACCGGTTATGACGCTCAGTTCCTCGGTTTCGGCGTCCCGCTCCCCGTCTCCCGGGTCGAGCTGCGTGTGCTCGACTACACCCACTTCTCCGTGCTGCTGCACCCGGGCCGACGGCTCGCCGCGGCCACGGCCTGTACCGTCGACGGCTCCACGCTCCAGGCGCTGCGCCGGTCCGGGCGCTGGCGGCTGGACGGCCGCGTCCCGAGCGCCGAGCAGTCGGGCGCTGAGCTGTACGCGGGCAACCCGCTCGACCGCGGGCACCTGGTCCGCCGGCTCGACCCGGTCTGGGGCGACGCCGAGACCGCCGCGCGGGCGAACCACGACACGTTCACCTACACGAACGCGGCCCCGCAGGTGAACAGGTTCAACCAGTCGAAGGAGCTCTGGAACGGGCTGGAGGACCACGTGCTGCGGTACGCGGCCGCCCACGACCACCGCCTGGCGGTCCAGACCGGACCGGTCTTCGCGGCGGACGACCCGCTCTACCGCGGTGTCCGCATCCCCCGCCTGTTCTGGAAGGTCGTCGCGTGGGTGGGCCCGGGCCCGGCGCCCGACGGCGCAGCACCGGACGGGTTCCCGGGCGGCGCCAGGCCCGGGGTGCTCCAGTCGACCGGGTTCGTGCTGGACCAGACGCCCCAGCTCGACGACGCCAAGCTCTACGAGATCACCGCGCAGGCCCTGGCCCGGGACGACATCCCGCCGCTCGGCCCGTTCCGCACCTACCAGGTACCGGTGCGCGACGTCGCGGCGC
>NZ_KI911641.1:31978-34886 GCF_000515355.1 Promicromonospora kroppenstedtii DSM 19349
CCGCCCGCGCGTAGGCGCGGGCGGCCCGGGCGTCAGACCTCGTCCTGCCAGCGGTGCTGCGGTGCGTAGCCGAGCACCCGGCGGGCCTTGTCGATGCTCAGCAGGGTCTCGCGGCCCTGCAGCGGGCGACGCAGCGGAACGCCGGGGAACTGCTCGGCCACCAGGTCCGCCGAGTCCCGCTCCATGACCGTGTCGTCGTTCGCGATGACGAACGCCTCGAACCCCGTGAAGTCCGCCTCCAGGGCGCGGCGCACGGCCTGGGCCCCGTCGCGCCCGTCGATGTAGCCCCACAGGTTCCAGCGCCGGGCCGCGGCGTCGTCCTGCCAGGACGGGAAGCGCGCGTAGTCCTCGGGGCGCATCACGTTGGAGAACCGCAGTGCCGCCACCTTGAGCTCCGGCTCCCAGCGCGCGAAGTGCCGGGCCGTCTCCTCCTCGAGCGACTTGCCGAGCGAGTACGTGGACTGCGGCAGCACGTCGTACTCCTCGTCCACGGGGACGTACGGCGGCGGTACGTCGAACGGCAGGCCGAGCACGGTCTCGGAGGACGCCGTGACCACGTTCCGCACGCCCACCACCTGGGCCGCGCGCAGCACGTTGTAGGTGCTGGGCACGTTGTTGCGGAACGTCGCGGCGTTGGTCGCCAGCCCGGGCGCGGGGATGGCGGACAGGTGCACGACGGCGTCGGCCGCGCGGCCCTCGTCCACGCCGGACAGCAGCTCGACCACCTGCCCGAGGTCGGTCAGGTCGGCGACCGTGAACCGGCCCGCACTGCCCTGCTCGGGCGGCACCCGGTCGGTCGCGACGACGTCGTACCCGGAGTCCGCCAGGTGCTCCACCACGAACCGGCCGAGCTTGCCGCTCGCACCCGTGACCACTACCCGCTGCGTCGTTGCCATGCGTCTGATCCTGCCAGGTGGTCCCGACAGGCTCGACCACCGGAGCAGGCTCGGCCGGCAGGGCCTTGTGTCAGCCCAGGTTCTCGCGCAGCCAGGCGATGTCCGGCGCCATGTCGCCCTTGGTCTCGCAGATCACGGGGGCGCCCGCCGCGGCGATCACGCCGATCAGCAGGTCCTCGGGGATCTGCCCCTGGCCGAAGTTGGTGTGCCGGTCCGCACCCGAGCCCGCCTCGTCGCGCGAGTCGTTGGCGTGCACCAGGTCGATGCGGCCCGTGATCGCGCGGATCTGGTCGGCGGCCGCCGCGAGGTCGATCCCGCCGGCCCAGGCGTGGCAGGTGTCGAGCGTGAAGCCGACGTCAGCCCCGCCGTCCGCCTTGCTCACGGCCGCCCAGAGCTGCTCGATCCGCTCCAGGCGCCGCGCCATCGAGTGGTCGCCGCCCGCCGTGTTCTCGATGAGCACCGGGACGTCGGTCTCCAGCGCGTCGATCGCCTTGCGCCAGTTGTCGAAGCCCTTGGCCGGGTCGTCGTTCGCCGTGACGTGCCCGCCGTGCACCACGACGCCCTTCGCGCCGATCGCGCTCGCCCCGTCCATGATCTGCTGCAGCAGCTTGCGGCTCGGGATGCGGATCCGGTTGTTGGTCGAGGCCACGTTGATCACGTACGGCGCGTGCACGTAGAGGTCAAGGTCGGCCGCGGCGGCGTCGGCCCGGAGCGCCTCCGCGCCGCCCTCGTAGGGCAGGTCCGGGACCTTCCACGCCTGGGGATCGCTGAGGAACACCTGCACCGCGTCCGCGTCGAGCGTCTTCGCCGCCCCGATCGCGTCGGCCAGGTCCACGTGCGCGCCGATTCTCACCATGGGCCCACCCTAGTTCTCCGTCGCCGCTGAACGTCTGATACGGGCATCACCAGCCGGTTCGCACCCGAGGATCTGTTCAGACCACGAACTCCTGCCCGTGGGAATGAGCTTGAACCGTTGCAACATCGTGGCTTGAACAGAACCTCGGAGGTCAACCAGCAGCGGTCGCGACGGCGACACCGACGCGGGTCAGCCCAGCCGGCGGACTCCCACCTGGGAGACCTCCAGCAGGTTCCCGTCCACCGCCAGCAGCATCGTCTCCAGCCGCTCCGTCAGCACGTGCGACGACGTCCCGTCCCAGACCAGCTCCCCGGAGGCGATGTCGAGCGAGACGAGCTCGGTGTCGCCCGACCCGCTCTCCAGGAGCATCAGCAGGGACTGCCCGTCGGTGAAGGCCTGGGAGACGTAGCCGCTCTCGTAGGGCCAGTCGTACAGGCCGGACGCGGTACGCCAGGTCCAGCGCACGGCGCCCGTGGCGAGGTCCATCCCGCGGACGTCGCCGGTCCAGGTCGTGGTCACGACCGTGTCGTCGACCTGCGCGAGGTACTGCGCGGAGCCGTCCCGCACCGCGACGTCCCAGCGCCGGGTGCCGTCCGGGGTGTACGACCGCAGCCGCCCGCCGGGCGGGTCCGTCGAGAGAAGCGTCGCCTCGGCGGGCGCATCGGTGGTCCGCGGGCGGTTCAGGCTTCCGGCCACCCGGGCGACGATTGCGCCGTCCGCGGTGAAGAGCGTGCTGGCCATCGTGCCGTCGGAGCGCTGGGCGATGGTCTGCGCGACGTACCCGCCCGTGTCCAGGCCGAACACCCAGCCGAACCCGGGCACGCCCGCCATCGGCAGCACCGCGCCGTCCGTGGTGACGCCGACCCGGAAGCCGCAGCCCCACAGCTGCACGAGGGCGGGCTCGATCCGGGCGCCGAACCCCTCGGCGTCGAGGCGCTCACCGGTCCTGACGATGTCGTCCGACCGGTCCCAGGGCAGGGCGGGGCCGGCGCGGCAGCCCTCGGCCGCCATCGGGCGGAACGGCACGGTCACGCGCCAGCGCTCCTCGCCCGTGGCCGCTTCCTCGGCACGGACCAGCAGGTCCCGGCCGGCCGTCACCGTGCCGCTGCACTCCCCCTCGTCCGGGCACTGGGCGCCCTCCGGTGCCGTCGGCTCG
>NZ_KI911641.1:34986-38356 GCF_000515355.1 Promicromonospora kroppenstedtii DSM 19349
GCCCGCCGGGAGCCCGTCGGCGCCACCGTCGTTCCCGTCGGCGCCACCGGCCGGGCGGTCCCGGTCGTGGATGCCGGCCGTCCGGGTCGCGCCGGGATCGGCCGCGTCGTCGTCGACCAGGTCGAAGACGAACGCACCGCCGTCGTCCGGATCGCGCGCCATGCGGCGAGCGTAACGCCGCGGGACGCCTCGGATCAGCCCCCTGCGGGCGTCAGTCCAGGCCGGTCAGGCCATCCTTGCTGACCTCCACGAGCTCGCCGTCGACCGCGACGGCGGTGCCCGCGACCGGCGCGATCCAGCGCTTCTCACCCGTACCCAGGTCGAGCGCCACGAGCAGGCCGCCGAGCTTGCCGTCCTGGGGCAGGTGCTCCATGGCCACGGTCCGCCCGTCGGTCAGCGTCCGGTAGCGGACCATCCCGGTCATGCCGCCACCGTCCCAGGCCCAGACCTGGTCCCCGGTCTCGCGGGCCAGCCCGACCACCCGGCCCCCTCGGTCCGCGACCACCACGTCCCGGCCGACGAGCAGGATGTCCTGGCTCTTCCGGTCCGTCCAGGCCACCGAGCCGTCCCCGCGCACCGCATCGAACCCGTAGCCGCCGGTCCTGGTGATGAACCAGAGGTCGTCGGGGGCGTCGGGCGAGATGGTCGCGGTCCGCACCCACCCCGGCAGGGTCCGCAGGACCTGCCCCTCGTCGTCCACGACGAGGGTCTCCGTGGAGCCCGTCTCGACGGCGAACAGGTCCGCACCGATCTCGGTCACCCACGCCGGCGACGCCGGTACCTCGTCGGCCCGGTCGCCCGCACCGCCGGTGTCGTCGCCGGACTCGCCGGCGAGGTCGAGCCGGACTCCCTGTGTCGACAGCGTCGCCGCGACACCGCAGCCGTCCACGGCCACCGACTCGGCCCCGGTACGGATCGTGACCCGGTACGTGTCGACGGTCGTCCGCCCGCTGTCGGCGACCTGCTGCTGGCAGTTGACGGTCTCCGTCGCCCGGAACTCGACGGTGGTGGCCCAGCGTTCCGCGCCGGTCGCGGCGTCCTCGGCCACGACGCGCACGTCCCGGCCCCGTTCCAGGACCGACGGCGTGCACGTGCCGAGGTCGTCGCACAGCACCTCCTCGGCCGCGGCGTCGCCACCGGTGCGGGTGACCCGGACCAGCATGCCGTCGGGGCCGGGAAAGACCTGCTCGCCGTCCGCCAGGTCCACCGGCCGGGACCGGGTGGCGCCGTCGGGCGCGACGGTCAGCACCTCGCGGGCGCCCTCCGGGCCGTGCACGCACACCAGCGCATCGACGGACATCGACGCGTCCGGGCTGGTCGGCCCGCACACGGGGGCCTCGTCCAGGGGCACCCGCCAGGCGACCTCGCCCGAGCCCGGGTCGACGGCGACGACGTCGTCGAACCCGACCGGGACCGCCTCGGCCAGGCCGGTGAACGGGTCCACGGTGTAGCTCTGCGCGCTGCCCGGCGGGAGCACCAGCAGCCCGTCCATGGTCACGAGCGGCTGGTCCACGTAGGCCTCGTCGCTCGACGGCGTGGGGACGTCGAACGGCACGGTCCAGCCCCGCTCGGGCATCTCGGCCAGCGACGCCACCCCGACGGGCGAGGTACGCATCAGCTCGGCGCGCAGATGCCCCCGCACCAGGTCGACGGCGGTCGTGCCCGCCACGACGACGGCGACGACCGCCACGGTGACCAGCCAGGTGCGGCGGGACAGCCGTGGCAGCCGGGGCAGGCGACGCCCGGAGGAGTCCGCCGGGGGCGCGCCGACAGGCCGCGCCACACCGTCCGGCCCCTCGCCCTCGACCAGCTCGAAGACGACGGGTTCCTGCTGGTCAGGCCGCGGCATGGCCGGATCCTAGCCGCGTCATCCGCGAGTCACCCCAGTCCCACGACGCCCTGCTGGGTGATCTGCGCGAGATAGCCGTCCACGCTGACCAGCTGCGTGTACGGGGTGTCCTGGTCGATCTCCCAGCGCACCGAGCCGTCGCGCAGGTCGATCGCGACCAGACGCAGTCCCGAGTCGCCGCCGGTGGGGTCGCCGGACACCGGCAGCAGCAGGGTGTCGCCGTCCGTGAAGGCCCCGAAGACCAGCGAGCTCACGTCCCACGTCCCGTCGCCGAGGCCGAGCACGTCGGGGTCGAGCGTCCAGCGCTCCGCGCCCGTGCCGAGGTCGATCCCCCGCACCGGTCCGAGCTCGTCCACGACGACGCCGGTGCCGGCGACCCGGGCGAGCAGGTCGGTGGCGCGGAGCACCGGAGCGATCCAGAGCTGCTCCCCGGCGTCGCGCCCTTCGGTGGACCGGGCCTCGGTGTGCACGCCCACCCGCTCCAGCAGCAGGCCCGGGTCCCGGCCGTCCGTGGCCCACGGCACGAGTACCTGACCGTCGAGCCTCAGGGTCTCGCCGTCGGGCAGGTGCACCACCTGGCCGGCCGTCCCGGCGGCAGCCGCCGCCGGGTCGGGCCCGGCCCAGCCGCCGTCGGGCAGTGCGGTGAACGATCCCGTCACCCCGCCCGCCGGTGCGTCGGTCATGTCCTTCGGGTCGTCGAGGCGCGTGCCGTCGAGGAGGAAGGCCGCCGAGACCCCGCAGCCGTCGATCTCCAGCACCCCGTTGCTCAGGTCGCCGTACACCGAACCAGCGAGGTCCAGCACCGGGGTCGGGGTGTCGGGGTCCTCCGGACCGGAGGTGTACGTGACGCACAGGTTCGCGTCCGCCGGGCCGGCGGCGACGTCCGCGCTCCAGCGCTCCGCGCCGGTCGCCGCGTCCTCGACCCGAACCGTCAGGTCAGGCGCGACGAAGCCCTTGGGCAGGTGCGGTGTGCCCACCTTGTCGACCACGACCGGCTCCTGCTCGTGCTCGCCGCCCGCGAGCTCGAGGTGGATCAGGCCGCCGTCGGGCGCGGGCTGCACCATCGCGCCGGGGTCCAGCTCGCGGGTGGTCGAGCCGCCGTCCGGCTCGATCACCGTGACGCCCTGGTCGCCGTCCTCCGACGTCGTGACGCAGACCAGCTTCTCGACCGGGAGCGCCCCAAGCGGGCCGCCGACGCCCAGCGCCCCCAGCGGGCCGCAGTCCACGGCTTCGGCGACGTCCACGGTCCACCGCACCTCGCCCGTCGCCGGGTCGAGGCCCTGGACCTTCGCGTCACCCACGACCGCGAGCACACCCGGCATCCGGACCAGGGCCGCGGAGATCGGGTTCTCCAGCTCGATCGACCACTGCTCGGTGGGTTTCTCCGCCAGGCTGCGGATACCGGACGGCGTGGCGAGCAGCGCGCGCTCGCGCAGTGCGCCGTCGACCAGCACCCCGGCCACGACCGCCACCACGACCGCCGCGGCGGTACCACCCGCAAGCAACGCCCTGCCGCGGCGG
>NZ_KI911641.1:38456-42118 GCF_000515355.1 Promicromonospora kroppenstedtii DSM 19349
GGCGGCGCGGCCGCCGTGCCGCCGTCGGCCGACGCGCTGCTCGCGGACCTGGACAAGGCCGCCGGTGCGGTGGAGCAGGCCCTGGCCGAGGCGGGCGGCCCGTGAAGAAGGTACTGGGGGTCGCCCTCGGCGTCCTGACGGCGATCGGGGGCTTCGTCGACATCGGTGACCTCGTCACCAACGCCGTCGTCGGGTCCCGGTTCGGGCTGTCGCTCGTCTGGGTCGTGGCGCTCGGCGTGGTCGGGATCTGCCTGTTCGCGAGCATGGCGGGCCGCGTCGCGGCCGTGAGCGGCCGCGCGACGTTCGAGATCATCCGCGAGCGGCTCGGCCCGAAGGCGGCCGGCGCCAACCTCGTGGCGTCGTTCGCCATCAACCTGCTCACGCTGACGGCGGAGATCGGCGGCATCGCCCTCGCGCTCCACCTCGTCAGCAGCGTCGAGCCGCGGCTGTGGATCCCGGTGGCGGCGCTGGCCGTGTGGCTGGTGCTGTGGCGCGTGAAGTTCCAGGTGATGGAGAACGTCGCGGGCCTGATGGGGCTGCTGCTGGTGGGCTTCGGCGTCGCCCTGTTCCTGCTCGGTCCGGACTGGGGCGAGCTGATGCGGCAGGCCGTGCCGCCCTCCCCGCCGTCCACCGAGCACGCGGCGGCGTACTGGTACTACGCCGTCGCGCTGTTCGGCGCCGCGATGACGCCGTACGAGGTGTTCTTCTTCTCCTCGGGAGCGGTCGAGGAACGCTGGACGGCCAAGGACCTGACGATGAACCGGGCGAACGTCCTGATCGGCTTCCCGCTCGGCGGGCTCCTCTCGGTCGCGATCGCGGCGTGCGCGGCCGTCGTGCTCCTCCCCGCCGGGATCGAGGTCTCGTCGCTCTCCCAGATCGTGCTCCCGGTCGCGCAGGCCGGGGGAGTGCTGCTGCTGGCCCTGGTCATCGTCGGCATCGTCGCCGCGACGTTCGGCGCCGCCCTGGAGACGGCGCTGTCCAGCGGGTACTCCCTGGCCCAGTACCTCGGCTGGTCGTGGGGCAAGTTCCGCAGGCCGGCCCGCGCGGCGCGGTTCCACGTCACGATGGTCGTGGCGATCCTGCTCGGCGTCGGCATCCTGATGACCAGCGTCGACCCGATCGCGGTGACGGAGATGTCGGTGGTCTTCTCGGCGGTCGCCCTGCCCCTGACCTACGTCCCGATCCTCGTGGTGGCGAACGACCCGCAGTACATGGGCCGCCACGTCAACGGGCGGGTGGTCAACGCCCTGGGCACGGTGTACCTGGTGATCGTGGTCGTGGCGGCCGTCGCCGCGATACCCCTGATGATCGCGACAGGAGCGGGATCATGACTCGCGAGCGGATGGTCGACGCCCGGCTGCACCTGCTCAGCCGGCAGGTGCTCGACGCCGACGGCGAGCCGGTCCGTGCCGTCGACGACCTCGAGCTCGTCGGGCCCGGCGGGCAGCCGGCCAGGGCCGGTGCCGAGGTTCGTGTCGGCGCGATCCTGGTCGGCCCGGTCCTGTTCGTCCGGCTCTTCGGCGGGGCGGTCCCCGTCTCCCGGCAGCCCCGGATCGCGTGGGAGGACGTCGGGCATGTCGGCACGGCGATCGAGCTCACCGTGCCGTCCGACCGCCTCGACGCGGACTGGGTGGAGCACTGGCTGCGCGACCACGTCGTCGGCCGCGTCCCCGGAGGGCGTCACGACCCGGAGGCGGACGGATGAACGTGGGCGACCTGCTCGACGCACAGGTGCTGGGGCCCGACGGCACCACGCTCGGCGTCGTCGTGGACGTGCGGTTCGCACTCGAGGTCGTCGACGAGCCGGACGACGACGCGCGGGAGCGGGACCGGGAGGACCCTGAGACTCCGCTGAGCGCGCACCTCGGCCGGGACGCCGTCGGTGGCGCCCGGCTGGTCGGACTGCTGGTGAGCCCGCACAGCGGGGGATCGTTCCTGGGGTACGAGCGGACCGAGCTGCGTTCGCCCTGGCCGATCGCCCAGCTGGTCCGCCGTCGACATCGCGGCACGTTCCTCGCGGGCTGGTCCGACGTCGCCGAGGTGCGCACGGACGGCTCGCCGGTGATCGTGCGCCTCGTCGCCGGGTTCGAGAGGGGTTCGCCCGCGCTGTAGGCAGCCGCCCGATCGGCGGCCTGGCACAGGGGACGCACGGAGGAGAGGTGGCTGGATGACGTTCTGGATCTGCCGGCGATGTGGTGTCGAGCACGAGCCGCGGCCCGCGGTCTGCGCGGTCTGCGCCGACGAGCGGGAGCTGGTGCCCGCCGACGGGCAGCGGTGGACCACGCTCGACGAGCTCGCGGCCAACGGCGAGAGCATCACGGTCGAGGAGCTCGAACCCGACCTGTTCGGCCTCGACACGGTGCCCGACGTCGGTATCGGACCGACCGCGAAGATCGCCCGGACGGCGGCGGGGAACCTCATGTTCGACGTCCCCGGCTACCTCGACGACGCGGCCGTCGCCGCCGTCCAGGATCTCGGCGGGCTGGCGTACATCGTGGCGAGCCACCCGCACATGTACGGGGTGCAGGTCGAGTGGAGCCGACGGCTGGGTGGCGTCCCGATCCTGGTCAGCGAGGCCGACGCGGGCTGGCTCGCGCGGACCGACGACGCCGTCGAGCTGTGGAAGGGGGACCGCGAGATCCTGCCAGGTGTGACGCTGACCCAGCCGGGCGGGCACTTCCCGGGGTCCGTGGTGGCGCACTGGGCGGCCGGTGCGGAGGGCAGGGGCGTGCTGCTCAGCGGTGACACGATCTTCGCGAACCCGGACCGCACGTCGGTGTCGTTCATGCGTAGCTATCCGAACCGGATCCCGTTGTCGGGGCCGGTGGTGCAGCGGGTGGCGCGGCACGTGGCGCGGTTCGAGTTCGACCGGCTCTACAACAACTTCCGGGGCGTGATCCCGGTCGATGCCAGGGCGGTCGTGCTGCGTTCGGCGGACCGGCACGCGGCCTGGACCAGCGGCGCCAACGACCACCTCACGTAGGCGGCGCGGGCGCTGGCGGGCACGGCCGGCGGGCCGCGCCTCCGGGAGCGTCCGGCTGCGAGTGCCGTGGGTCCGTCCTAGCGTCGAGAGGGCCGGCCTGGGCGAACCAGGCCCGGGAACACTCGGCGAGAGGAGCACGAGATGACGGTCTACACGCTGCCCGACCTGCCCTACGACTACTCGGCGCTGGAGCCGCACATCAGCGGCCGGATCATGGAGCTGCACCACGACAAGCACCACGCCACCTACGTGGACGGCGCGAACAAGGCCCTGGAGACCCTGGAGGAGTCCCGCGAGAGCGGGGACCTGGCCGCCGTGAACCTGGCGGAGAAGAATCTCGCCTTCAACCTGGGCGGCCACATCAACCACACCGTGTTCTGGAACAACCTCTCGCCCGACGGCGGCGGCGAGCCGGACGGTGAGCTCGCCGCTGGGATCACCGAGTTCTTCGGTTCGTTCGCGGCGTTCCAGGCCCACTTCACGGCGGTGGCGACGGGGATCCAGGGCTCGGGCTGGGCGGTGCTCGGCTGGGACGGCATCGGGCAGCGTCCCCTGGTGTTCCAGCTGTTCGACCAGCAGGCCAACGTGCCCCTGGGGATCACCCCGCTGCTCATGCTGGACATGTGGGAGCACGCGTTCTACCTGGACTACCTCAACGTCAAGGCGGACTACGTCAAGG
>NZ_KI911641.1:42218-54686 GCF_000515355.1 Promicromonospora kroppenstedtii DSM 19349
GGGCCGCGACCCTCCGGGCGCTGGCGGTCGTCGCCGCCCGGCCCGAGGTACGCGCTCGGGTCCTTGCCGAGGTGGCGCCCGGTGTCGAGCCCGCGTTGCTGCCGTACGCGCGCGCCTGCGTGCTGGAGTCGCTGCGCCTGTGGCCGACGACGCTCGTGGTGCTGCGCGACTCGACCGGCCCGACCACCTGGGGTGAGCGCACCCTGCCCGGCGGGACCGGGTTCGCCGTCGTGAGCGAGTTCTTCCACCGCGACCCGGATCGGCTCGACCATGCCGACGGCTTCGCCCCCGAGGCCTGGCTGGACGGCCGCAACAACGCCGACTGGGGGCTGGTGCCGTTCAGCGGCGGCCCGGTCTCGTGCCCGGGCCGGAACGTCGTCCTGCTGGTCACGTCGCACCTGCTCGCGCACCTGGCCGCGCACGATCTGCGGGTCGAGCGCGGGCGCTACCTCGCGAGCGACCCGCTCCCGGCCACGGTGGACCACTTCGGCCTGCGGTTCGGGCTGCGAGTCGACGGATCCGCCCCGACGGTAGAAGAACCCGAGAGAAGGAGCAGCGCATGACGAGCATCATGAAGTCCGTCGACGTCGACGTCCCGGTGCGGACGGCGTACAACCAGTGGACGCAGTTCGAGGAGTTCCCTCGGTTCATGGGGGGCGTCGAGGAGATCCGTCAGATCGACCCGACGCTGACCCGCTGGAAGACGAAGGTGGGCGGCGTCGAGCGCGAGTTCGACGCGCAGATCACCGAGCAGCACCCGGACGAGCGCGTGGCGTGGAAGAGCGTGTCCGGACCGGAGCAGGCCGGTGTCGTCACGTTCCACCGGCTGAACGACGAGCAGTCGCGGGTCACGGTGCAGCTCGACTGGACGCCGGACGACGCCGTCGAGAAGATCGGCAGCGCGCTGCACGTGGACGACCGCCAGGTCCAGGGTGACCTCGATCGGTTCAAGGAGTTCATCGAGGGCCGCGGCACCGAGGACGGGGCCTGGCGCGGCGAGGTGCGCTGACCGGTCGCGCTCGACAAGAGGCCTCAGCCGGGCTCGTCCGGCGGAGCCGTCCTGAGGATGTCGGCGAAGGAGTAGGGGGGCCAGGGCCCGAGGTAGCGGATGCGCGCCCCGGGTTCTGCCTCCTGGATCGCCGTCAGCGCCGCCCCGACGTCCTGCACCGCGTCCGCCCGGACGAGCAGCGAGGCGGACAGCACGAGAGCGGTGTCGGGGCCGGGGCGTGCCCGGCGATTCTCGTCGAGCTCGTCGCTGACCCCCTTCAGGATCTGGTGGTAGCCGTCGTACCGCTCACGGGCCACGGCCTCGCTGATGTCGCGCTCCAGGTGGTCCAGTCGCTTGCGGAGCAGGCGCTGGACACCCGGTGGGCGATCGTCCAGCTCGGTTCGCGCCGCGACGACGTCCGGATGCCGCCCGGCCGTCAGATGGTGGTCCAGCCCGATCTCCACGCGCAGCTCGACCCGCCCGGACAGCGCGTCCAGGCGGTCGCGCAGGCTGTCGGCGTGCGTTGCGAGCCAGTCCTGCAGCCGGTGATGCGCGGTCATCGCTCCCTCCGGCGCGACGATCACGTTGAACGTGGCCGGGAGGATCGTCCCGGTGAGCCGCCACACCCGCTCGACCGCGGTGCTGTGCTCCACCACCCACCGCTCGACGTCGGCATCCGCTCCCTGGTACGGCTCGCCCTCGTGGTCGTGCACGAGCGCCGCCACGCCCGGTGGCCCAGGCACGGCGTGCAGCGGCAGCCCGTCGATACCGGTCCCGAGGTCGGCGGGCGCGGTGCCCACGATGCCGTAGAGATACAGGTGGTCGGCGGTCATCGAGGCGCCCCGTCGGGCTCCTGGACCCACCGCGCCGGGTTGGCGAGGCGGTCGACGAGGTCACCGACGACGTCGTCCAGACCCCGCCTGAGGTCCGCGACCGACGCGGTCAGCCCGTGGTCGTCCTTGATCTGCGTGATGGCCTCGTCGAGGTCGAGCAGCGCCTGCCCGAGGCGCTCCTGCTCGTCGTCGGTGAGCTCGCCGCCCTCGATCCGTCGGATCGCCTGGCTCTCCAGTGCTTCCTCGATGACCTCGACCAGCGTGACGACCAGGGTGAGCAACCCGTTCTTGAGGCTCGTCTCATCCACCTGCATCGTCGCCGTCCCCTCGGGGGTTCGGGCCGGGTGCCCCGACTCCGTCGACGGGCTGGGCGAGAGCTCCCGCACGGAGCGTGTCGTAGAGCCTCCGGGGCGCCGCCGCGGTCAGCAGCGCGGGTCCTTGAGGGGTGACCACGCACACCCGCAACCGGTCCGCTCCGCCCACGCTCGCCTCGGGACGCAGCTCCACCGCGGTCACGTCGCGCAGAGCCACCTGCCACAACAGCTCGCGCGGGTCCGGCCGCCAGACCAGCAGCCGCCCCGAGGTGACGTAGACGATCCCTGGTCGCCAGGTCCGGAACGGCGACTCCTGAAGGTGTCCGCCGGACAGGCGCAGCACGATCTCCTCGCCGTCGAGCAGGGGTACCTCTCGGTCGGCGCCACTGCGGCCCGACCGGCGGATCTGCTCGTCCCAGCCCTGCATGAGACCGTGCTCGAGCATCGTCTCGACGCCCGCGACGGCAGCCCGCAGACTGACGCCGATCAGCGGTACGTCGGCGACCGTGATGACGAGGTCGAGGTCGAGGTAGACGCCCTTGTCGAGCACGACGTCAAGGAGGTCGGACAGGCCGGCGCGAAGGTCGTGGGTCGGCTCCATCCCGTTCGCGGGGGCGACGGGCGACCGGAGATCGGCGGTCACTGTGGTTCCTCCTGATCGGTGATCTCACCGGCAGCGCGCTCGGCCAGTGCGCTGCGCCAGCCGCACCAGGGGCAGAGGTCCTCGAGCAGCTGCTTCCTGGGGGAGGACTTGCCGCACCTCGGGCACGTCTCCTTCTGCTCGATGGCACGCCGCCACGCGATCGTCTCGGTGTTGGTGCCGGCGGGAAACTCCAGCCCGTAGCGCGCCGCGGTCTCGAAGGACGCGAGGGCCGCCCGGATCCGGATGCCCAGGAGCTCCACGCCTGCCAGCGACACCATGATGTCCGCGTTGACGACCAGGCCCTTGTCCAGGAGCGTCTCGATCACGTGGTCGAGGGAGCCGTTCGCATCGTGCTGCGGAGCCATCACGCGTGACCTGTCGGGCACTCGTCGCGGCTCCATCGAGCTACCCCGGTCGCCGACGGTGCTCATCCGTGATCACCTCCTCCGAGTGGGCACGCGGTCCGGAAGGTCGCCCGCCGCCGGACGCCGGTCACCCCTCCTCCGTGCGGCCGCGCACGTACCGCGACCGGCGCCGGTAGCTGGTCAGCTCGCCCCCTGCGTCGAGCTGCACCTCGTACTCCGCCATGACATCGGCGCTGCTCGGTACGTGCGGGTCCTCGACCACCTCGATGACGACGGTGAACGTGCCGTCCTCGGACCGGATCCCCACGATGCTCTCGAGCTCGCGGGTGATGAGCTGCGAGAGCTGCTCCGCCGCCCTGCGGGCCGCCTCGGTGGCGGTGAGGGGGCGACCGCGGGTCCGGTCATCGACCTGCTCGTCGGCGTCACCCATGGCTCTCCCTGCTTCGCCGGTTCGCCTCGATCAGCCGCGTGATCAGGTGTTCCTCCAGCGCATCAGCCTCCGCGTCGTCGAGATCGCCGCTGTCCCGGGCCAGAGCGACCTCTTCGAGCTGGCGTCGCAGGGCCCCGGCGTCGTAGTACTGGCGCTCGGCCTCGTCGAGCACCTGCTCCGCGATCCAGACCGTCCCACGGACGGGAGCCAGCGGAAGCGACAGGAGACCGGAGAGAATGCCCATGACTCACCCCTCGCCCACGAGGTCGACGAAGTCGTAGGGCGCCTGCGGCCCGACAAGCCGGAACGTGGCCCGCCCCCAGGCGCTCGCGGCCAGCTTCTCGAGCGCTGCCTCGAAGGCGGTCAGCTCGGTCCGTCGTACGAGCACGGCCACCTCCACCACGTCCTCGACGAGTTCGGTCTCGTGCTCCTGGAGCTCGATCGCGAACGGTGCGAGCTCGTGGCGCAGAAGGGCCACGTCGTGCTCCCGCTTGCGGGCGAATCCCTGGACGATGAGCTCGCCGAGACGGATCCGGGCCTGGTAGGCCGTGTCGGTCGGCAGCACCTGCAGGAAGGAGCGCAGCTCGGCGATCTCGGTGTCCTCCGTGATCAGCTCGGTGAGCACCGTGTCGGTGACATAGCGGACCTGGAGCGTGAACTGGGCGAGTCCGTCCAGCCGGCGCAGCGCCGCGGCGAGCGACGCGCGCCGTTCGGCTGGAAAGGCGTCGTCCACCGCTCCCTCGTCGAGCACGGCGGTGCCGAACTTCAACGGGAGGACCGGGTGCTCAGCGGCCACACCGTCGAGGACCGCGGTGTAGGCGCGTACCTCGGCGGGCATCCCGATGACCTCCGCCTCGGGGATCTCGGAGGTCAGCGCGGCGATCTGGCCCAGCCCGACCAGGCGCACCCCGCCCGCACCGAGGCCGTCGACGTCGTCGGGCACGTCGGTGGTGGGAAGGACCAGACCGTAGAGGTAGAGCATGGTCGGCTCACCGGTGGACGGGGGACTCAGCGGGAGCGTTCACCGGAGACGCGCCGGCGGGGCCTGCGCTGCTCACGGCGTCGTGGGACGGGCTCGGTATCGGCATCGTCGTCGCCCTCGTCCTCGTCGGATGGCGTGTCCTGGGACTCGTCCTTGTCCTCGTGGCTGCCCACGAGGGCTTCCTTGGCGCTCGCCAGCACCCCCTTGGTCTTGCCCTTCGCTCCGCTCCGGGAGACGTCCTCCACGAGCTCGGGCAGGTCCCGACCTCCGGTCTTCGCCAGGTCGAGGCGGTTGGTGGCCTCGGCGAAGCGCAGGTAGGTGTCCACGCTCGCGATGACGATGCGTGCGTCGATGGTGATCACCTCGATCCCGACGAGCGACACCCGTACGAAGGCGTCGATCACCAGGCCCTTGTCGAGGATGATGTTGATGACGTCCGCCAACGACGAGGACGACGGACGTTGGAGGTACCCCGAGCTCCGGGGTCGGGTACTCAGTTCGGTCATGGCGCGCCTACCTGTTCTCGGACCCCGTGTCCTCGGTCTCTTCTTCTTCGTCGCCCTCTTCCTCTTCGTTACCCCCTTCCTCTTCCTCTTCCCCTTCGTCGCCCTCTTCCTCGTCCCGGGCAGCCTGCTCGTCCTCGACGACGTCCTGGTGGCTCCGGATCATCTCCTCGTCCCGGATCTCGGCGCGAAAGCCCTCGTCCTCCTCCGGCCGCAGGACCGACTCGGTCATGACGTGCCGGACGAAGTACTTCAGCTCCAGGCGCACCCGTCTGTTCACCGCCCGCCAGATGTTCCCGGTCTTCTCCATGAAGCCCTGGGGGTAGTACGACACGACGAGGACGAGACGTGTCAGGTCGTCGGCCAGCTCGTGGAACGTCACGACCCCGCTGAGATGTCCTTTGGCCCCGCTGGACTTCCAGACGATCCGCTGGTCGGGCACCTGATCCGTGATGACGGTGTCCCACTGCCGATGGGACCAGAACACCTGCCCCTTGAGCTGGACCTCCCCGGACTCCTCGTCGAGCTCTGTGTGCTCGACCTTCTTCATGAACTCCGGCCACTTCTCGTACGACGTCCACGCGTTGAAGACGACCTCGACCGGCGCGCCGACGTCGATGGACTCGACGATGTTGTTGAAGGCGAACTTCTTGCCGCCTCCGCCACCTCCGCCGCTCCCGCCGCCGAACGTCTCCTTGACCTTGTCCTTGACGCCCGCCACGGCCGCGGACAGCCCTGCCTTGACGGGTGAGGCGCCCTGCGCGAGCTGCTCGGCGCCCTTCGCGGCCGCGGTCGCCTTGGCCCCTCCGCCCTCGCCGGACCCGTTCGCGTAGTCGGTGAGACGCTCGCTCAGCCCGCTCACCCGGTCGGTGAGGCTGTCGACCGCATGGTTCGCCAGCGCCTTGACGTATCCGCCGGCCGACTCCTTGAGGGCAGTGAGCGGCTGCGAACCTGCGCGGTCCGTCGTACCGGTGGACTCGTTGCTCATGGAATGCTCCTTTCCGGCGCCGACCTCGTCCGTCGGCATCGTGTCCGGGCCCGATCAGCGGGAGCCGGACCTCCTCGCGGAGCTGGTGCCCGACGACTTCCTCGCCCGGGTGCCCGAGCTGCTCTGTTTCGAGGTGCCCTGCTTGGAGCTGCTCTGTTTCGAACTGCTCTGTCTCGAGCCACTCTGCGCCGAGGAGCGCGAGGAGCGGGCCCCGCCGGACGTCGAGCTTCCCCGGCTGCTCCGCTTGGCGGCCGGCGCCTCCTCGTCCTCCTGGGCCGGTTCGTCCTCCTGGGCCGGCTCTTCCTCGTCCGACGGCTCCTCGGTCTCCTCATCGGCCGACTCCTCGTCGGCCGGCTCCTCGGTCGGCTCGGGTGACTCCTCGGGAGCGTCCGCGGGCTCGTCCTCGTCCGGACCGTGCTCGGCTTGCCGGGCGCTCGCGCGTTTCTCCAGGTTCGAGACGAGCCCGTCGACCCGTTTGGTCGCCGCCGCGACAGCGGCGGTCTTCCCTGCTTCGACGAGCCGGCCGGAGAGCTCGTCGGTGAGCTTCTTGACCGCGGGGGAGGAGAGCACGGAGCTGCCGGTCTTGAGGAGATCCGGGTTGGACCGGAGCTCTCTGACGGCGAGTGCGCCGGCAACGGCCAGCGCCAGCTTCATCCTCTTGGTCCGTCCCAGGACGTACCCACCGAGCAGGACCGCTGCGAACTTGAGCTTGTCGTCCATGGTGATTCCCTAGAGACCCTGAGGAGCAGACGACGCGCCGTCGCGCCGTGGGGGGTCCGCATTTTCAGGCTAGCACCGAGGTTTTGGGGTCGCGTCCCGGGGCCAGGAGCTCGCCTCCGGCGATCAGGGCTCGCACCTGACATTGCGAGTGCCGCGCCGCGGGCACAGGGTGAGTACGCCGGTGAAGCAGCCCGCCGTCGTCCACCACGTGAGGAGCGCGCGATGACCCAGCAGACCGTCGCTGACGTCATGACCCCGTCGCCGACCACCGTCGACATCACCGACACCCTCCGGACCGTTGCACAGACGATGGCCGAACAGGACATCGGAGCACTCGTGGTCCGCGCCGGCACCGCCGCCGTGGGCATCGTCACCGACCGCGACCTCGTCGTACGCGGGCTGGCAGCCGGACTCGCCACAGACACCCCCGTGCAACAGCTCGTGACGGGCCAGGTCGTCACCGTCGGACACACCGATCCCGTCGAGACCGCGGTAGAGGTGATGCGCAAGGCCGCGGTTCGTAGAGTCCCTGTCCTGGACGGCGACACCCTCGTCGGGATCGTCTCCATCGGTGACCTCGCCCTCGAGCGCGACCCGACGTCGGCGCTCGCGGACATCTCCCGGTCGGAGCCCAACCGGTGAGCCGAGACCTGCTGATCCGTCCGGTCCGACCCGCAGGAACCTGACGCGGCCGCATCCCGGCAGGGGCCGGTACCGGCCCGACCACGCAACGGAGGAGTGAGCATGGAAGACGACGACCGCCGCCCGGCGCCGACCGAGGACACCGGGTCCACGTCCGGCGGACATGTGCCGTCCAAGGAAGAGGCGGACCGGCTGAAGCCACACCCGGACCGGCCCGGGATCCCGGGCGAGGATCCGGAGGACAACCCGGACGAGGAGGGCGAGGACCGCTTCGACGCGGGCTAGGCGACGCGGGACTGGTCCGCGCTCAGCTGCCTGACGTCGAGACGTCGTCCAGCGGAACCAGCAGGGAGGAGTCGCCCCTCTTCCAGCGGTCGAGTGCGAAGGCGGCCACGTCCCCTTCGATCGCCAGGCAGGCAGCGGCGCCCAGGAGGATGTCGTCCCGCAGGCCTGGCTCCTGCTCGGCAAGGCGGCCGGCCAGGTCTCGGCCGGCGATCTGCTCGTGCACCGCGTCGGCCTCGACGTGCTCGTCGAAGTAGCGGGTGGTTTCCGCGTCGTGGCCGAGCCGGCGAAAGCCGTTGCCGTACAGCCGGCTGGGGATCGACGACGTCATCTCGTACGCCGCCAGGTGTCCTACGATCGCGCCCCGGAGCCGTCGGTGCAGACCGAACAGCGACATCATGTTGAGCGCGGCGAGCACCGGGACGGGCACTGCGTCGACGTACCGGCCGTACGCGTCGTCGAGCCCGGCGCCGCGCATGGTCCGGGCAAAGAGCTCCGCATGCATGTGACCTGCCTGGCCACCGCCGTACTCGTCCGTCTGGATCTCGACCAGCGCGGCCTTGGGCGCGCCGGCGAGCCTGGGGATGGCCCACGTGTGCGGGTCGGCCTCCTTGAGCTGGTAGAGCGACTTGAGCACGAGGTACTCGCGGGCCTGCTCGGAGTCGGCGTCCTTGGCGACGTAGCGCGCCAGGCTCGGTGCGTCGTCGGCCGCGAGCTGGAACAGGCGCCGGGCCACGCCCGCGGCGTCCGTCTCCGCGCAGCTCGGCTGCCCGGCGCGGGATCGCACGGCGGCCTCGAACGGGCGCTCCAGCGACTGGCGGACGGCGAGCAGCCCGGGCTCCCACTCCCACGCGTCGTCAACCTCGTCGACACCGCGGTGGTGCAGCTCGTACAGCACGGTGAGCGTGAGCTGAACGTCGTCGTCCTGGAGGACGTCGTGGCCTCGCCGGACGAGATCAGCGGCGGCTTCGCGCAACGTCGCGACACCCGCCTGCGAGTCCTGGGTGGGTGGTCCGGCGGTGAGCGTCGCGAGGAGGGCGGCGCTCAGTGCACCGCGGGCTCGTGGAAGCGGGAGGCGCCGGGTCCGGCGTGCCTCCTGCTCCGCCACGCCGTGCGTAGCGCGGTCCTGCGTCTGCGAGGACGTCCTGGCGGTCACGGCAGTCATGGAAGCTCCCTGCGTGGTGTGGTGCGCGGCGGCCCGTCGGGGTTGTCGCGTCATGGTGTGCACGGAGCCGCCTGCTCGCAAGGGGACGAGCCGGGACGCGCGAGGTTGCGAGTGGCAGCGATCGTCCTACGTTGAGGAGGAAGTCATGAAGGACGGTTCTTGGGGGTGGCATGACGGAATCAGCAAAGGGCGCACCCACCGACGGGGCGACCGTCGTCGCGTGTCCCGACGGTCCGCTACTGGTGCGCGGCTCCTTCACGGTCGTGGACCAGGCCGGCGAGCCCGTGCCGCGCAGTCGCGCGACCGTGGCCCTGTGCCGCTGCGGTGGCACCGCCATCGCACCCTGGTGCGACGGCACGCACAAGGTGAACGGGTACCGGTCCGACGGCTGACCGCGCACCGGCGAAACGGTCTCGACCGACGACAGGAAAGGGCGCGTCATGGACCATCCGCTCGTAGCCGACTTCATGACTCCGGTACCGGCCACGGTGGAGGCGACCGAGACGCTGCGCCAGGCCGCCCAGGAGATGGCCGAGCACGACATCGGAGCACTGGTCGTGCGGGCAGGGCGCAGGGTGGTCGGAGTCGTCACCGACCGAGACCTGGTGGTGCGCGGTCTCGCCGCCGGGCTTGGGGCGGACGCCACCGTGCAGCAGGTCACGAGCGGCCAGGTCGTCACCGTCGGCCACGCCGACCTCGTCGAGGGCGCGTTCGACATGATGCACGCCGCCGGGGTCAGCCGCGTCCCGGTCCTGGACGGAGACACGCTCGTCGGAATCCTCACTTTCGGCGACCTCGCGATCAGACGTGACCCGACGATCGCGCTCGTCCCCTGGTGAGGCTGCTCGCCCCGACGTTACGGCGGCGGGGCCGTCGCAGCGTGCGCCACCAGCGGTCCCACGGGGGAGACACCTGCCAGTTGAGGCCGAGGGTGTGCCAGGCGCGGTCGAGGCGTCGACGTCGTTGCCGCCTCCCGCGCAGGCTGCGTGCCGAGACCCCCACACGCCACGAGTGGAGCAACCGGATGCGCCGGGCGGGTCCGCACCGGAACGCGAGGTCAAGGTCGTCGTGCACCTCGGGATCCTCCCGCACGGCGTCCTGGCGTACGGCCTGCCACGTGCGCGCGCGCATCGCCATGCACGACCCCCAGAGCGCGGTGTGCCCGAGCGCAAGATGGGCGAGCGCGTAGTACGACCCCAGATACGCCAGACAGGACGCCCTCCGTAGGCCACGCGGCGCGTCGTAGAACTGGCCGGTCCCGGTGAGGGCGTCGAGCTCCGGGTCGGCGGCCATTCGTTCGACGACCGTCCGGACCCAGTGCGGCCCCGGCCGCGAGTCGGCGTCCAGGCGCGCGATGACGTCGCCCTTGGCGGCGTCGTATCCTGCTGCCGCGGCGGCAGGGATGCCGACCCGGGGTTCGCCGACGACCACGGCGCCCCAGCGGTGCGCCACGGCCGCGGACGCGTCGGACGAGGCGTTGTCGACGACGACGACCTCCAGCGGGCCGACGGACTGACGTGCGAGCAGGGACAGGCAGACGTCCAGTGCCCGGGCGTCGTCGCGCACGGGCACCACCACGGAGACCGTCAGGTTGGGGTCAGCGGACATCGTCGGTCCCCTGACCGGCTCGCCGGACGGCGATGACGACGCCGGCGGCCAGCGCGCCGAGCAGGCCGAACGCGAGGTCGCCGACCGTGTCCGCGTACCCGACGCGGATCTCCTCGTCGACGTAGGTGTACCCGGCCCACTCCCCGAGCTCCCAGAGCAGCGCGCCCAGTGCGCCCACTGCCGTGGTCGTCACGACCAGGCCGGCGCGCGCCCAGCCGCCGGACGCCTGGGGCGCCACCAACCGCGAGCGGACCAGGGCGAGGACACCGACGGCGGCGACGAGGCCCGTGCAGACGGCGTGCACCAGGAGGTCGAGCCACGGGACGGCTTCGTACCACCGGAGCAGTGCCGCCCAGGCCGCCAGCAGGAGGCAGCTGCCGAAGCAGACGTCGAGCACAGCGCGCAGACCCAGGAGACGGGGGACGAGTGCCCCGCCGAGCACGAGGAGGAACAGTGCCACGGCCGGACCGCCGAAGGTCGCGCCACCGACCACGATGCTGACCGCCACGGCGGCCCGCACCACGTCGCCCGGCAGGAGCAGGTGCTCGACGGTCGTGCCGCGCATGGCCCTCCGCGGGGTCGGGAACGGTGGCACCCAGTTTCGCACCGAGCCCGGTCACCCGCACCAAGCGCTGACGCCGGAGGCGCGGGTGTCAGCCCACCCGCTCGCCCTCCAGCGCTCCGCCCGCGGCGCGCCACGCCATCAGGCCGCGGGCGAGGCTCACTGCGTCGAACCCGAGCTCGGTCAGGAGGTTGGCCGCGCCCCGGGACAGCAGGCCGCCGGTGCAGAACGCGATCAGCACGCGGTCCTCGGGCAGTTCCTCGGCGCGGCCGGCCAGCTCGTCCAGCGGCAGGTGCACCGACCCGGGCACGTGGTGGTTGCGCCACTCCCGCTCGCGGCGCACATCCACCACCAGCGCGCCGTCCTCGATGAGCCGGAGCGCCTCGGCCACACCCACCTCGGGCGGACGGCGAACATAGTGGCGCAGACTCACCGGCGTGCCTCCCGTCGCACGTTCACCAGCGTGAAGACGCCGCCGAGCACCGGGACGAGCGCCAGGAGGCGCGTGCGGAGCAGGAGCCCCTGGCCGAGCAGGGCCGTGACCACCACCGCCAGGTAGAGGGCGCCGTGCGTGGGCCCGAGCGCCGACGCGACGCCGTCGACGTGCACCGTGGCCAGGTTGGCGAGCAGGGCGGCCACGCTCACCAGCTCCAGCACCGAGAGCACCTCGAGGGTGCGTAGCAGCGGCCTCATACCGACCCCGGCCGCACGACCATGAGCACCACGACGGCGGCCCACAGCAGGTTGAACAGGCCGGTCAGCATGCTCAGCCCACGCAGTCGGGCTGCGTCGTCGGGGACCTCCAGCACGGCCCGCTGGGCCGGGGCGATGCGCAGCGCGAGCAGCCCGCCCGCGACGGCCGTGAGAACCATCGCCACGATGACCCAGACCTCGCCGAGTCGCCCCTGGACGGCCGCCAGCACGAGACCGAGCACGGGTACCACGAGGGCCAGGACGCCGTAGACGCGGGTGACGCCGTGCAGCATCCGGGCCACCGAGGCGCTGCGCTCGTTCCGGACGGCGGTGCCGGGCGAGGCGGGCGTCGCCGAGGCGCCGGCAGCAGCGTCGGCCGTGACCGGCGCGAAGCGTGGGAACAGGCTCGTGGTCACCGCCACGGGGCCGACGAACAGGATGCCCGCGAGCACGTGCGCGGACAGCAGCAGATTCTCCATACCTTCAGCCTAACTGAAGGATGGCCATGCTTCAGACCGTCTGAAGGTTGCGTGCTCCCGGAACGGACGGGCCGTTCCGGTTCGCCGGACCGAACCCGCCTCCCCGCGTCATCCGTTCCGCGACATGCGCTCCTCGATCTGTCGTCGCAGTCCCTCGGTGAGCACGGGGTACTCCTCGGCGAACCGGGCGTCGAGCGCGGCGACCCGCTCCGCCGCCTGCTCCAGGAGCCGGTCGCCGGCGGCGGTGACCCGCAGCCGAGAGGCCGCCCCG
>NZ_KI911641.1:54786-57952 GCF_000515355.1 Promicromonospora kroppenstedtii DSM 19349
GTCCTCGACCAGGCCGTCGGCGGCGAAGGCGGCGACGGCGGTGTGGGCGCTCTGCACGGTGATGCGCGAACGGCGGGCCAGCTCGCTGAAGGAGACGTCCGGCGTCGCGCGGATGTGGCCGAGCAGACCGTACTTGCGGGTCGTCAGGCCGAGCGGCTTGAGCGCGTCGGCGAAGGCGGCGTCCCACACCCGGCTGACCGTGAGCAGGGCGACGGTCGGGCTGAACGGCGGTTTCTCGGGCATGGCAGCAGGCTAACGGCGCCCTGTCGGGGCGGCCCACCGCGCGAACGGACTGCCCCCGTTCTCGCCCGACCGTAGGTTCCGGCAGTGCCTCCCGGCCGACTTGTTACGGTGACGAAAGGTTCTCCGACCTGGGGTTTCGCGCATCCGCTCCGGCAGGGCCCGAGGCTCGCGCCGCCGCCCGCAGGAACGGCGCGACGTGGCCGAGCACGCGTTCCCGGTCGCTGAGCGTCGTCGCGTGGTCGTGCCCTTCGAGCTCCACGACCCGTGCGTTGCTGATGACGCGTGCCGCCTCGCGCGAGGCGTCCAGGCGTGCCTGGTCCCTGCCGCCCGCCAGCAGCAGGGTCGGTGTGGTGACGTGTGCGAGCCGGGCTGCCGGCACGCCTGGCTCGTGCTCGATCGCGGCGAGGATCGCGCGCATCGCCGCCGGGTCGTTCGCCCGGAACGCCAGTGAGGTCTGGGGGTCCAGCGGCGTTCCACGATGGCGTCCCCAGCCCTCGACGAACCCGGCCATGCCCCCGCGGCGCAGTGCCTCGTCGAAGTCCGGGAAGAACACCTCCGCGGGACCACCGGCGGTGCTGCGATGGGTGCCGCCGAGCGAGACGAACGACGTGAGCCGGTCGGGCCGGACGTCGAGGAGCGTGAAACCGATCCGTGCTCCGAGCGAGTAGCCGAGGTAGTGCGTCCGGGGGATCGCGAGCGCGTCCAGGACGGCCACGACGTCGGAGGCGAACCGCGCCGCGGTGTAGTCCGACGGCGACGGCGGGCGGCCGCTGCGTCCGTGTCCGCGAAGGTCCAGCGTGACGACCTGGTAATCGGCGAGGGCGTCGACGTACCCGAGGCCACGCCACACGACCTGGGAGAGTCCGGTGCCGTGCACCAGCACGACCGGTTCGCCGTCACCGTGGGTCCGGTAGGCGATCTCGGTTCCGTCAGGGGCCCGCACCACACCACGCCGCGTCTTGCTCACCAGCGGAGCGTAGCTGTCCGTGCGGGGCAGTCGGCTGCGGGTGCAGGCTGCGATCCGGGCGAGATCATCGACCTCGACACCGGCTACCGGCGCCGCCCGCGGCTGCGTCGTCGGCGACGGCTCTCGTCAGGTGCCTCCGCGCGGGCCCTTGCTCGCACCTCCGCGGCCCGCGCCCTGCGATCCGCCCAGGCGGCAACCGTCGCCTCGACGTCCCGCGGCATGGTGACCAGGGGTGGTCCGGCGGGCGGCTGGTAGCGCCCGCGAAGCACTCGCTGGTTGAACTCCTCGATCTCCTGGCGCACGTCCGCCTCGCTCCACAGCTCGTCGAGTCGTCCGTCCAGCGCGGCATCCTCCATACGCAGCTGGATCGATGGTGGCAGGAGCACGATCCGCTCGCGCTTCATGAGGTTCTTCAACCACCAGTCGGGATCGTGGCGGTCGGGCAGGTCGAGCGGCTTGCCGCTGCCGGGAAGGTTGTCGAACTCGCCACGTTCGATCGCGTTGCGGATGTGCATGTCGGCCAGCAGTGCGATCGCCACCTCCTCGTCGATGGCGACGGCGTACGGGTCGAAGAACTGGGGTGGCGGGTGCGAGTCGGTCATCGGCGCTCCGTCTCATGGTTTTGCGGTACGCGTGTATTATGTCAACTGTATTGCAAACGGAAGGGGCCAGGGTGCCGAAGTTGGTGGACCACCAGGAACGACGCGAGGCGATCGCCCGTGCGCTGTGGCGGGTCGTCGACCGGCACGGCTGGACCCGGGCGACCCTGCGTGAGGTCGCCGGCGAGGCAGGGGTCTCGCTGGGGATGCTGCAGCACTACTTCGCATCACGTACGGCGATGCTGACCTTCGCGATGGAGTTCGCGGCCGACCGGACCGCCGACCGGATCGCCCGCGGGCTGGCCGCGCTCGACCAGCCTCCGCACCCCAGGGACGTGCTGCGCCTGGTGCTCACGGAGATGCTGCCCCTGCACGCCGATGCCCGCGCCTCGTCCCGGATGAGCGCCGCCTACGTCCTGGAGGCCCTGCACGACCCGGAACTGCGCAAGCAGGCGACCCTCGGGCTCCGGGACGGCCGCTCCATGGTCGAGCGCCTTGTCCGGCAGGCGATCGCGCAGGGCCAGATCGCCCCGGACCGGGACCCGGACGTCGAGACGGACCTGATCGTCGCGCTGACCGGATTCACCCCGCTGCTCGAGCTCGAGGTGATCGAACCCCGGGCTGCGTTGGCGGCCATCGACCAGCATCTGGACCGCCTCTTCGGCTCCCTCGTCGGGCCCTGAGACAGGGGCGCCGGCCCCGGAGTGTCCGTCGGTTCAGGCGGGGTCCTCGGCGGTCTGGTCCCAGGACCGGGGTGTGAGGTCGGGGCGGCGGTTCTCGTAGTCGCTGGACAGGAGCGGTGAGGAGATGATCATGTCCGCGGTGGCCACGTTGCAGGCCATGGGCACGTTCCACACCGCACCGATCCGGAGCAGTGCCTTGACGTCCGGGTCGTGGGGCTGGGCTTCGAGCGGGTCCCAGAAGAAGATCAGCATGTCGAGTCCACCCTCGGCGATCCGTGCCCCGATCTGCTGGTCCCCGCCCACCGGTCCGGACAGGAACCGATGCACGGGAAGGCCGAGCTCGTACTCGAGCATCGTGCCGGTGGTGCCGGTCGCGTAGAGCTGGTGCTCGGCGAGCGTGTCCCGGTTGTACTCGGCCCAGCGCAGGAGCTCGACCTTCATGTTGTCGTGCGCGACCAGGGCGATGTGACGTTGCTTGGCGGCCGGGCTCATCGAGACCTCCGATCGGCGCCGGGGCAGGTCGTCGCGCTCACCCCGGCGCAGGCGTCGTACTCGAAGTATCTGGCCGCTGCCCGATGTTGTCACCCGGGTCGTGCTGTGCCGTCCCGGCTGTCGCGGCGGCCCTCGAGCCCAAGGAGCGGGACCCCCGTCCCCCAGGCCGGGGGTCCCGCTCC
>NZ_KI911641.1:58052-64408 GCF_000515355.1 Promicromonospora kroppenstedtii DSM 19349
CAGGCGTGCCCCGCCCCGACGGCGCGCCGGGTGACCGCGGGGCGGCCGGCGAGCGCGCCGTCCTGGTAGGACGCGACGACCTCGGCGTCGTCGGCGACGTGCGACTTCTCGGTCCAGAGGTCCGCGGTGGCGGCGCCGCCGACGGCTTCGCCGGCGACGTGCACGGTCTCGCCGTCCTGCAGCGGGTAGAACTCCTCGGTGCGCACCCCCAGGAGGTCGCGGAACGCTCCCGGGTAGCCGCCGAGGCGCACGTGGTCGTGCTCGTCGACGATGCCCGAGAAGTAGGTCACCACGACGGACGCGCCCCGCTGCGCGGCGGCGGCGACGTTCCGGGCGTCGGCGTCCGTGACGAGGTAGGTGGTGGGCAGCACCACGAGGTCGTAGCCGTCGAGGTCCGCACCCGGCGGCACCATGTCGGTCGTGACGCCGCGGCGCCACAGCGCGCCGTACCAGGCCTGCACCTGGTCCATGTACCGCAGCGCCTGCGTGGGGTGGGAGTCGAGCTCGGCGCCCCACCACGACGGCCAGTCCACGACCATCGCCGCCCGGGAACGCACGCGCGAACCGCGCACCTCGCCGAGCGCCTGGAGGGCGTCGCCCAGGGCGACGACGTCGCGCCACAGGTCCGTGTCCCGGCCGGCATGCGGGACCATGGCCGAGTGGTACTTCTCGGCGCCGGCCCGGGACTGGCGCCACTGGAAGAACATCACCGAGTCGGCGCCGCGCGCGACGTGCTGCAGCGAGTTGCGCAGGAGCTCCCCGGGCAGCTTGGCGCGGTTGCGGGGCTGCCAGTTGACCGCCGAGGTCGAGTGCTCCATCAGGATCCAGGGGTCGCCGCCCGCGATCCCGCGGGTCAGGTCCGCGGAGAACGCGAGGTCGACGTGCCGCTCCGGGTCGGCCGCGGCCGTGTAGTGGTCGTTGGCCACGACGTCCAGCTCCGGGGCCCAGGAGAAATAGTCCATGCCCTTGGTGTGGCTGGTCGCCATCAGGTTCGTGGTCACCGGCACGTGCGGCGTGATCTGCCGCAGGGTGTCACGCAGGTCGCGGTAGTAGTCGAGCAGCGCGTCCGAGGAGAACCGGTCGAAGTCGAGCTGCTGGGTGGGGTTGGCGTACGTGGGCGCGACGAGCGGGGGGAGGACGTCGTCGAACGAGCCGTAACGCTGCGACCAGAACGCGGTGCCCCACGCCTCGTTGAGCGCGTCGACCGTGGTGTACCGCTCGCGCAGCCACTGGCGGAAGGCGTCGGCGGCGGCGTCGGAGTAGTCGCGGGGGACGTGGCAGCCGATCTCGTTGTTCACGTGCCACAGCGCCAGCGCGGGGTGGTCCCGGTAGCGCTCGGCCATGCGCGTGGTCATCCGCAGCGCGTACTCCCGGTGGACCGGATGGGTGACGGCGTACGACTGCCGCCCGCCCTGGTGCAGCACGGTCCCGTCCGCGAGCCGTGGCAGGATCTCGGGGTGCGCGCGCGTCAGCCACGGTGGCGGTGATGCGGTCGCCGTGGCCAGTGCCACCTGGATGCCCGCGCCGTGCAGGCGGTCCATCGTCGTGTCCAGCCAGGCCCAGTCGAGCTCGCCCTCGCGCGGCTCGATCGTGGCCCAGGCGAAGATCGCCACGCTCAGCAGGTTGACGCCCGCCTCGCGCATGAGCTCGACGTCCTTGAGCCGCACGTCGTCGGTCCACTGCTCCGGGTTGTAGTCACCGCCGAAGCCGAGGCCGGCGAGGCCGGTGTTCCACGGGCGGACCTGAGCGGGATCGAAGGACTCCGGTGTCGTGCGTCGTCGCATGGTGCCCAGTCTGGCATGAATCGATTCATGGCAGTATGTCCCACAACGTGACAGAGCGCGGATCCCGACGTTCCGCCCGACCGCAACGACGCGACGAGAGAGAGCTCCATGGGTACCGATCTGACGGCCGTCATCAATCTCGACCTGCCGGGCGCCACCATCTCGCGGCACGTCTACGGCCACTTCGCCGCGCACCTCGGGAGGTGCATCTACGGCGGCTTCTGGGTGGGGGAGGACTCCGACGTGCCGAACGTGGGCGGCATCCGTTCCGACGTCGTGGCGGCGCTGCGGGCCATCGACATCCCGAACCTGCGCTGGCCCGGCGGGTGCTTCGCCGACGACTACCACTGGCGTGACGGCGTCGGTCCGCGGGACGAGCGGCCACGGATGGTCAACTCCCACTGGGGCGACGTCGTGGAGGACAACTCCTTCGGCACGCAGGAGTTCATGGCGCTGTGCGAGCTGCTGGACGCCGACCCGTACGTGTCCGGGAACGTCGGTTCCGGCTCCGTGCGCGAGATGAGCGAGTGGATCGAGTACCTCACCCGCGGCGACGACTCGCCGATGGCGACGCTGCGCCGTCAGCACGGACGGGACGCCCCGTGGCGGGTGCCGTTCTGGGGCATCGGCAACGAGGCCTGGGGCTGCGGCGGCAACCTGCGCGCCGAGCAGTTCGCCTCGCTCGCGCGGCAGTACGCGACCTACGTGCGTGAGCACGCCGGCAACGACGTGTACCGGATCGCTGCCGGCGCCAACGTGGACGACTACCACTGGACCGAGACCCTGATGCGGTCGTTCGGCCCGCTGGAGGACGGCAAGGGGCATCCGGGCCCGTTCCAGGGCATCTCCCTGCACTACTACACGATGACCGGCCCCTGGTCGGACAAGGGCTCGGCCACCGAGTTCAGCACCGAAGAGTGGTACCGGGCGCTGGCCCGCGCGGCGCACATGGAGCACCTGCTCGACCGGCACGGCGCGGTGATGGACCGGTACGACCCGAAGAGGCGGGTCGGTCTGGTCGTCGACGAGTGGGGCACGTGGTGGAACGTCGAGCCGGGCACCGACCCGGGGTTCCTGTACCAGCAGAACACCCTGCGCGACGCCGTCGTGGCCAGCCGGCACTTCGACGCCTTCCATCGGCACGCCGGCCGGGTGGTCATGGCCAACATCGCCCAGACGGTCAACGTGCTGCAGGCGATGATCCTGACCGACCCGGAGACGGACGCGCTGGTCCTGACGCCGACCTACCACGTGTTCGCGATGAACACGGGGCACCACGACGCCGACGCCCTGGACGTCCACTGGCGCGGCGAGCTGCCGACGACCGCGGTCGACGACGTCGAGCTCGAGACGCTCTCGGCGTCGGCGTCCACCCGTGGTGACACCGCGCTGGTGTCGCTGACGAACCTGGACGTCGAGCAGGACCGGACGATCGTCCTGGACCTGCGCGGCCGCGACCTGCTGGAGCACACCGCCCAGGTGCTGACCGGCCCGACGCTGAGCGCGCACAACACCACGGCGCAGCCGGACGCCGTCGCGCCGGCCCGCCATGACGGCGTCCGACCGCACCCGCGCGGCCTCGAGGTCGACCTGCCCGCGCACTCGTACGTCACGGTCGCGCTGGGCCTGGCCTGACCGCTCTCGCTCGACCCGAACCAGTCCTTCTCCGAGCTGCTCGGAGTGCGATGACGCAGGGAGGAATGAGCTATGCGAACGACCAGAACCACCGTAGGGGCAGTGGCCGTGCTGATGGTGGGCGCGCTCGCCGTCGGGGGCGGCCCGGCAGGGGCGCAGCCCGGCCCAGGGGGCGGCCCCGGCAGCGCCGGGAAGGTACAGCTCGAACATCTCGACCGCGGGCTCGTCGCCGCGAGCACCAGCGAGGGGATCTTCCTCTCCTGGCGCCTGCTCGGTGACGAGGTCACGGGACACACCGAGACCGGGATGGCCGGGCCGGACTTCGCCGTCTACCGCGACGGCAGGCGGGTCGCCACGGTCACGGACTCCACCAGCTACGTCGACGCCGACGGCGCCGCCGCATCCAGGTACGCCGTCGCACCGGTGACGGGGGGCAAGGCCGGCGTCGAGCGGATCGGGAAGCGCAGCGCGCCGGTGAGCGTCTGGTCCGACGGCCACCTCGACGTCCCGCTGAACAAGCCCGCCGACGGCGTGACGCCCGCGGGGGAGAGCTACACCTACTCGGCCAACGACGCGTCGGTGGCCGACCTCGACGGCGACGGCGCGCTGGAGATCGTGCTCAAGTGGGACCCGTCCAACTCGAAGGACGTGTCGCAGAAGGGGTACACGGGCAACGCGTACCTGGACGCCTACGAGCTCGACGGCACCCAGCTGTGGCGCATCGACCTGGGGGTCAACATCCGGGCGGGCGCGCACTACACGCAGTTCCCCGTCTACGACTTCGACGGCGACGGGCAGGCCGAGGTGATGGTGAAGACCGCGCCCGGCACGAAGGTCACGACCTACCGCGGCGGCCGGCCCGCCGGGGAGCGGTACGTGCCGATCTCGCGGGAGGACCGGACGGCAGGCGTCACGAACGGGTCCGACTTCCGCTGGAGCGCGGCGGACTACGCCGACCATCTCGTGGAGCTGTTCCAGGGGTGGACCGACGAGCCCGAGGTCCGCGGCGGGCAGTGGCCGGCGACGCTTGAGGAGGCGTTCGGCATCGCGCCGCGATACGCCTACCCACTGTCGCGGGCCGACGCGCGTGACCTGGTGGACTACTACGTCGACGAGTGGGTGCCCGCCCGGTCGGACCGCAACGACCTGCGCACCTTCGCGGGCTTCGTGCAGACGGGACCGGAGTACCTCACCGTCTTCGACGGCCGCTCCGGCAGGCCGTTGGAGACCGTCGACTACGAGCCCGGGCGCACCGACGACGGTCTGCGCTGGGGCGACTACGAGTGGACGCGGATCGAGCCCGGCAACCGGGTCGACCGGTTCCTCTCAGGCGTCGCCTACCTCGACGGTGAGCACCCGTCGGCGATCTTCGCCCGCGGGTACTACACGCGGGCCGCGATCGTCGCCTACGACTGGGACGGACGGAGCCTGACCACGCGCTGGGTGGCGGACTCCGGGTTCAAGCCGATGAACAACCCGTTCCTGGACAGCGAGAACAAGGGCGTCCGACCCGATCCGGACGACGAGCTCACGCAGCTGTGGGGCCAGGGGTTCCACTCGTTGTCCGCGGCGGACGTCGACGGCGACGGCCGGCACGAGATCGTCTACGGCGCTGCCACGCTCGACGACGACGGCACCCTGCTGTACTCGTCGTCGGACGTGCTGCCCGAAGGGTCGGCGGACCCCGGGGCGGTGAAGAACCTGGGACACGGCGACGCAATGCACGTGACCGACGTCGACCCGTCGCGCCCGGGCCTGGAGATCTGGACCTGTCACGAAGGTGGCGCGGGCGTGCCGTACGGCTCGGTGCTGCGCGACGCCGCCACGGGGGAGGCGCTGTTCGGCGTGTACTCCGGCGTCGACACCGGGCGCGCGCTCCTGGGCGACGTCCGACCGGACGTGCCCGGCCTGGAGGTCTGGCACAGCGCCCGGGCGGGCGACGACCGGCCGCAGGCGGCCGGCCTGCTCGGCGCGACCGGTGAGCGGCTCGAGGAGACGGGGCCGGGCCTCAACCAGAGCATCCGGTGGGCCGGCGACGGCACGACACAGGTCGTGAGCGGCGACCGCGAGCAGACGCCGACCATCGAGGACTGGACCCGGGGCACGGTGCTGACCGCCGATGGCACGCGCACCAACAACTACTGGAAGGGCAACCCGTCGCTCGTCGCCGACATCCTCGGCGACTGGCGCGAGGAACTGGTGACACCCACCGCGGACTCGTCGGCCCTACGCGTCTACACGTCCACCGAGGTGAGCGGGATCAAGATGTACACGCTGCTGCACGACCCGCAGTACCGCGCCGAGGTAGCGCGGCAGCAGACCACCTACAACCAGCCGTCGCACCCGGGGTTCTACCTCGCGTCCGACACCGACTGGTCGCGGGTGCCCGTTCCGTCCATCAAGTAGACCTGGGACTGCCGCCCGCCCCTGCGGGCGGCAGTCAGGTCTTCGTGAGGACGAAGAACAGGAAGCACAGGAACGTGCCCGACTCCCTCTGCGCGAAGATCTCGGGGAACCGTTCGCGGGCACCGGGTCCTGGGGGCGGTTCGCTGATGACGTCGATCCGGAAGCCGGCCGCGGTGAACGCGTCGGTGATCGCGTGCAGCGGCCGATCCCAGAAGGTCATCAGGTGCTTGGTGCCACCGAGCTCCCACCACTGGGAGGTGGAGCGGGTCGCGAAGTAGTCGGTTCCGGGCGGTGCCGTCAGATGGCTGACGAAGGGGTGGTGGACCGACCCGATGAGGCGGCCGCCGGGTTTCAGCACGCGCCGCAGTTCTGCCAGCGCCGTCGTCCAGTCCTCCAGGTAGTGCAGGACCAGGGAAGCGACGACGTCGTCGAACCCGGCATCGGCGAAGGGCAACGGGCCGCCCAGCTCAGCACGTTCCAGCACGACGCCGTCGCCGAGCCGCTGCCGGGCCAGCGCCAGCATCCCGGCGC
>NZ_KI911641.1:64508-64946 GCF_000515355.1 Promicromonospora kroppenstedtii DSM 19349
TTAGCCTGTCTCGGCCGGGCGGGCGCGCCTCCCGCGACGTCGGGCGCTGTGCGGTGGTCGCGTCGGCCGGCGTCGGGCCGGCCTCGTGGTAGTCCTCCGTCCTCCTTGCGTCGGTCCTCCGGTCTCGACGTCGTCCCGATGTCGCTGTTGTGGCGGGCCTTGGGTGCGTGCCGGTGGGGGCTGGTTACGCGGCGGGCAGAAGAACGAGCGGGTGTCAGTGGGCACGTCTAGGATCGAACAAACGTCCGTTGGAATGGTGTGGCCGGAGTACTGATAGGGGCGGGGGAGGTGTCGGTATGGGCAGGCAGTGGTCGGACGGCGAGGGCTCGGTGCCCTGTGTGCCCTCGGTGCGTGAGGATCCGTTCGTGGACGGCACCATGCCCGATGACGCGTGGCTTGCGGCGTTCTTCGCTGAGTATGAGGCGTTGTTCGGTGATG
>NZ_KI911641.1:65046-67323 GCF_000515355.1 Promicromonospora kroppenstedtii DSM 19349
GGGACCCCCGTCCCCCAGGCCGGGGGTCCCGCTCCTGCCCGAACGCGGGCCCAGACCCCGCGCTCGGGTCCCGACCCGGGTCAGCCCCGGGCCTCTGCCCTGCCTGGAGCCTATGTGGGTGGTGGGTCCTGGGTTTACTCCGGGGCGGGTGAAATAACCGATTGGGGGATGGCGCCCGTCCGAACCGCCCGGACTGCCGGCTCGTCGCCGCGACGGTCCAGCCGCTACGGTCGCTCGGGTGCACCTGGAACTGCGACCGTGGCGAGTGACGACAAGCTCGTCCCGATAGAGTCCACGCCGTGAGCAGCGGATGGAGCGACATCATCAGCTCGGTGCAGGAGGGCGCGAACGGCCCGTGGTCGTGCCCGGCGTGCGACGAGTTCGCCGTCGAGCTGGGTCAACGGTTCGTGCGGCGCGGAGTCGTCGAGTCGACCCTGCTCTGCCTTGCCTGCGAGGCCGGGGCCGACGTGCCGGCCCCGTAGGGCACCGCGCACGTCGTTGACCGGTCCGGTTCTGGCCCCATAGCCTGTCCGCCGGGTGTTCCGGGCGCCACGGACCGGTCGGAGTCGAAGGAGACTTCGCGGGGCCGCGTCTGGCCACACCGTTCAGGGCCGAGCACGGGCAGCCGAGATCGCCCGCGGGTCTCGGCCGCAGGGGTGACGTGGGGATCAAGTCGAGGAGGAGACGCAGCACCCGCGCTCGTCGGGATGACAGCGCTGACATCGACCGTGTCGCACCCCACCGAGTGACCGAGCACCACCGAACGAAGGAGCGAACGATGAGGTTCACCAGAGTTGCCGGCACGATCGCCGCGCTGGCCTGCGCACTGGGGGCGGCGGCCCCTGCCGGTGCGCAGGTCGGGGATGCCTCCACGGTGTCGCCGCGCACGCAGGTGCAGCGGGCGGTCGCCTCGTACGACGCGATGCAGGAGTACATGGCCGCGGACGACGGCTCCGGCCTCTTCCGCGAGCGGTACCCGAGCGGGGCCGATGACCGCACCTACTCGTTCGAGTGGCCGCACTCCCAGGCGCACGTCGCGACGCTCGACCTCACCGGGCTGCCCGGGGCTGCGGGGCGGTCGTTCCGGGACGACCTCGCCGACGTCGCCCGTGGGCAGGAGCACTTCTGGAATGCCGACGGCGGCACCACCGGGCTGCCCGGCTACGACTCGTACCCGCGCGCCCCGTACGGCGGTGGCGGCGACATGTTCTACGACGACAACGAGTGGGTGGCGCTCGCCAAGGTGCAGCAGTACCTGGCGACCGGCGACGAGGAGGCGCTGAGCCGCGCCGAGGAGATCTTCGAGCTCGTGGTCTCCGGGTGGGACACCGACCCGTCGCACCCCGCGCCCGGTGGCGTGTTCTGGACCCAGGCCACGTGGAGCACCGACCGCAACACCGTCTCCACGATGCCGGGCGCGCAGCTCGCCACGCGCCTGTACATGATCACGGGGGAGCGCGACTACCTCGACTGGGCGCAGCGGATGGTGGGGTGGACCGACGAGCACCTGCTCGCGCCGAACGGCCTCTACTGGGACAACATCAAGCTCGACGGCTCCATCGACCGCACGCAGTGGTCGTACAACCAGGGCGTCCCGCTGGGCACCTACACCCTGCTGTACGAGGCGACGGGCAACAAGAAGTACCTGGTCAAGGCGAAGGCGATCGCGGCGGCGTCCTACCGGTACTACGTCACCGAGGGGCGGCTCGACGGCCAGCCCATGTTCTTCAACTCGATCTGGTTCAAGAACCTCCTGCTGCTGGAGTCCGTGACCGGCGGCACGAAGTACCGGGACGCCATGGCGGACTACGCGGACCACCAGTGGCGCACCGAGCGTGAACCCGCGACCGGGCTGTTCAACGCCGGGGACGAGCACACCGAGCTGCTGGAGCAGGCGGCGATGGTCCAGATCTACGCCACCCTGGCCTGGCCCCGCGGCCAGGCGTCCATCCTGTACTGAGCCGGCTCCGGGTCGGCCGGCGCCGTCAGCCGACCCGGAGCACACGGACGCCGCCCGCCGGCACGGTCAGGGTCCCGGTGACGGACTCGCCGGTGAGCAGCTCGGTCCCGGCCACCGGTGCCAGGTCGGTACCGATGGTCGCGGATTCCTCCGTGTGGTTGAGCGCGAACAGCCATGACGTCGGCTGCCGGCCTGCCGGGGGAGCGGCGTCCGACCACCGGCGGACGACCTCGACGCCGGTCGGTGCCGCGACGTCCGGGCCAACGCCCGCCTCCGCGACGAGCGTGCCGGCCAGGTGGTCGAGGCCCGGGCGGTCG
>NZ_KI911641.1:67423-72183 GCF_000515355.1 Promicromonospora kroppenstedtii DSM 19349
GACGGCGCCCCGCTCGCGCAGGGCCGCGGCCACCGGTCCGGCGCCGCAGCCGGCGTCGAGGATCCGGCGGCCCGCCACGTCGCCGGCCAGGTCCACGATCGCGGGGCGCGCATAGAAAGCGTTGAGCAGGCTCGTCTCGTTCTCGGCCGCGTACGCCTCGGCGAAGCTGTCGTAGTCGTTCGCCCTCTCCTGAGGCCCTCGGGGAGCCTCGACGGGGCTGACCCAGGAGGCCGTCCGTCGGTTCGGCATGGTCGACCTCGATTGTTCGGGCCCCGGTGGGCGTGGCGGTAGATCCGTGGATCCCTGGAAGACAAAGCGCACGACGACATCCTGGGCAAGTGATTGGGGTTTGTCAATCACTTACGCTCCAGCCCGTTACCGGCCTGCCCGCCCTTCAGTAGGCTGCTGGTCATGACCGAACGCCGGCTGGCGACCGACGCGGAGGCGAAGGCACTCGCCTCCGCCCTGCGCCTCCGCATCCTGCGCATCTGCCTGGAGGAGCCGCACACGAACAAGGAGATCGCGGCGATCCTCGGCCGAGACCCGGCCAGCGTGCTGCACCACACCAGGACGCTGGTGCGCACCGGGTTCCTGGAGGCACAGGAAGAGCGGCGCGGCGCGCGCGGCGCGCGAGAGATCCCCTATCTCGCGACGCGCAAGAGCTGGCACCTCGAATCGCCCGCGCTGGAGAAGTCGATGCTCGACGCGTTCTTGGAGGAGCTCGCTCTCGTCCCCGCGACCGAGGCCGAGGGCACCAGGATGGCGCTGCGCCTGCCGCCGCCGCAGATGGGGGAGTTCCGCACCCGGCTCAAGGATCTGCTGGAAGAGTTCGCTGCCCGCCCGGAGGACCCGGCCGCGCCCGCCTGGTCGCTCTTCATGGTGGTGCACCCCGACCCGAACCGACCCTGACCTAGTGTCCGTGGGTGAGCCGCTCGACGCGGTGGAACCCGGCTGTCTCCCGCGGGTCGCCGACGTCGCCCCCGGGGGCGGTGTCCAGCGGCACGACCTGGCCGTCGCGGCGCAGCCCCCACGCCACCAGGGGAGCGCGGACCTCGGCATGCTCGTCCTTGTAGACGGCGACCCACCCGTCCGCGGGGATGAGCTGCACGATGCGGGTGTCGTCGGCGTAGATCTCCGTGGTCTCGGTCATGGCCGAGACGTTATGTGCCAGTTCGGAGGGTGTCTACCCGGAGAACCGGCTCTCGTAGCCGTCGCTCAGCTCCTGCCAGCCGTAGGCCAGCGCACGCTGGCCGGTCGGGCGCTCCCGGTCCGTGTCGTCCTCGGCAGCCAGACGCCCGAAGCACACCTGCCAGCCCGCGGCCAGCATCGCCGCGGCGGCACGCTCGGCGGTGGTCTGGCGCAGCTCCAGAACAGTGCCGTCGCCGTCGGGCGTCAGCGTCCAGCTCAGCAGGTCATCGCCCCAGCGGTGGGTGAGCCGGCGCGGCGCGTCCGCGACGAGGACCTCGGCGTCGGCCGGGTCGTCGCCGGGGTTCTCCCGGCTGGTCGCGGGGCCGGGCTCGGTCAGCGGCCGGTCGGGCACGATCGGTGACCAGCGCGCCAGCCTCGCGGGATCGGTGAGCATCGCCCACACCTTTTGCCGGCCGTGCGGGAACTGGCGGCGCATGACGATCGTCCACCGGTCGTCCTCCAGCTCCAGCAGCACCTCGATCGGCGCGCGCACCTGCGCGGCGATCCCTTCGTCGCGCGGGGGCTGACCGTCGTGCGGGGCCTGAACGGAGTCCGTCATCGTTGTTCCTCCTCGTCGTCGAGCGCCTCAGCCAGCCGGTCGAAGCTCGTGCTCCAGCGGTCGACGTAGGGCCTGACCCAGGCGAGCACGTCGGGCAGGGGACGGTCCGTGAGCCGGTAGATCCGGCGCTTGCCCGCGACCTCCGACTCCACCACGCCCGCCTGCCGCAGTACGCGGAGGTGCTTGGACACCAGCGACTGCGACACCTGCAGCTCCTCGACGAGGGTGCCCACATCGCTCTCACCGAGCCGGAGGCGGTCCACGATCGCGCGCCGGCTCGGCTCGGCGATCACCGTGAAGCCGTCCATGGCCCAAACATTACCGACTATTCATATGAACAGCAAGGCATGTTAGGGTCAAGGTCGTGAGCCCCGTCACCGTCGTCGTCTCGCTCCCGGTTACCGACCTGGAGCGCACGCTGCGCTTCTACCGTGACGGCCTTGGCCTCGAGACCCCCGGGATCGACGGGGGGATGATCGCGTTCGAGCTGCCGAACCTCTCGCTGTTCCTGATCGAGCAGGGCGAGTACGCGACCTACGTCGAGCGCGCCGGCCACGCGCGTCCGGTGGTTCCGCAACCGGGCGCCGTGGTCCTCTCGTGCGCGATGGGCGGCAAGGCGGAGATCGACGACGTCCTCGCCAGTGCGCGGGAAGCAGGCGGATCCGCCGGGGCGGCGGCCGAGCACGACGGGGCGTACACCGGGTATGTCAGCGACCCCGACGGTCATGCCTGGGAGCTGGTGTTCAACGACCGGACCGCCGCCGCGGCAGCAGGCTGAACCGGAGGCCCCTACGTCCCATCGGGCTCCAGCAGCCGGCGGATGCGCTCGTACTCGGCGGCCAGCTCCGGTGCGGCGAGGAAGTCGTCGAGATCGGCGGACACCTGGTGGTCGACGTCCTCGATGGAGCGGATGGCGAGCTCGTAGAGCTCACCGCGCCGGTTGTGCTCCAGGTAGCTGTGCCAGTGCGCCAACGCGCTGATGGCGGTCAGGACCTCGGCATCGAGATCGTCGTCGACCAGGATGCCGTCATAGATCGTCGCGAGCGCATCGTGCAGTTCGCCTGCGCTGATCGTCAGGACGTTCGCGCAGGCGGTGGCGAGCGCACCCTGGGCCTCTGGGGTGAGCTCGTCCTCGGCCGGGCCGTGCAGCAGCACCGGCCGCACGAGGCGGGTGACTGTCTGCTCGCCGAAGGTGCGGACACTGCTGTCGGTTGCCCCGACGATGAGCCTGAGGACATCTGCCTCAAGTTCGTCGTATCTCACGCCCGCAGCCTAGGGTCCTCGGGTGCGACGGCGGTCCACGGCACTAGCTCGCCGCGGCGCAGGCGATGCAGGTCCGGGCCGTGGGCCGGGCCAGCAGGCGCTCGCGGGCGATGGCCTGCCCGCAGCGCTCGCAGCGGCCGTAGGTGCCCGCGTCGACCCGCGCCAGGGCGGCGTCGACGTCGGACAGGTGCTCCGTCGCCGTGGCGAGCAGGGTGCTCGCCTGCGAGCGCTCGAAGGCGATCGTCGACCCCTCCGGATCGTGCTCGTCGTCGGAGGCGGACAGCTGCGTCGCCTCCACCATCGAGGCGATGCTCGCGGTGAGGGACGAGACCAGCTCCGTGGTGCGCTCGCGGTCGGCGAGCAACAGCTCGCGAAACTCTGTGGCCGAGACCATCGATCCTCCGTCCCTCACTCCTCGGCGGCGGCCTGGCGGACCGGTCCACCGTTGATCGCGGCCTGCACCGCCGAGCCGATGCGCTGCAGGGCTTTCAGATCCCGGGTCTCCAGCGGGTCGATGAGGTACTCGCGGACCGCCGCGACATGTCCGGGCGCTGCCGCGACGACGACGTCGTAGCCGGCCTCGGTCAGCGTGGTGTTGGTGCGGCGTCCCGCGCCGGGGATCCGGGAACGTGTAAGCAGCCCACGCGTCTCCAGCCGCCCGACGACGTGGGACAGCCGCGACAGCGAGGCCGACGTACGGACGGCCAGGGCGCTCATCTGCATGGTCCGGTCCTCCTGCTCGGAGAGCACGGAGAGAACCATGTACTCGAAGAAGGTCAGCTGGGACTCGCGCTGCATCCGGGCGTCGAGGGCGGCGGGCAGGCTGATCATGATCGCGGAGTTGGCCAGCCACGCCGCCAGCTCCTCGTGGCTCGGCTCTTCGTGCGCCCGCGGTCGAGGTCATGCGATGCATCCTACGTCCGGGTTGTTGACGCATCAAGTTCCGCCGGGGTAGAAATTGACGCGTCAAGTTCATCTTGGAGCGTCAAGTTCACTCGGTCGTGTGGGCGTTGCCCGCGGCGACCGATTCGGGGAAGGGCCATCCGCCCACGGCGATCGGGCTGCAGGGCAGTCTCAACCCGTCGGTGCGCCGGGCGGCCGAGGTCATCGCGCAGGGCCGGCTCGGGCGGCTGTTGTCGGCACGGGTGACCGCGACGACCTTCGGGAACGGCCCGGAGTCGGTGAGCGCCTACGAATACTTCGACAAGGCCGCGGCCGGAGCGGGCTTCATGGCGATCGCCGTGGGCCATGTCCTGGACGTCGTCGAGACGACCTCGGCGACATCACCGAGATCGACGCGCGCACGGAGCTCCTCTGGCCCGAGGTGAAGCTGGTCGACACCGGCACCACCACCGCCCGTGAGGTCCCCGACCACCTGGACGCGATCGTCAAGACGACTTGTGGTGCCCCGGTGGGGGTGCAGGTCCTGGCCGGGGTGACGGCACCCGACGCCCGGTTCAGCCTCGAGGTCCGTGGTGTCGACGGGTGGCTCAGGCTGGACCGGCGACCACCCTGCCGGTGTCCAGGTCAGCGACCTCACACTGAGTTCGAGCGTGGACCTCGAGGATCCCGATCTTCCGGCTGCCACGGGAACGGGCCCTGCCGTGGCCGAGATCTGGACCGGCGCCTCCATCAACGTGGGCGAGGTGTACGCGAGCCTCGCGCGCGACATGGCTGACGGCACCCGCCACACCCCGGGATTCGCCCGTGCCGTCCACAACAGCCGCCTGGTCGCCAGGGTCGAGCAGGC
>NZ_KI911641.1:72283-78897 GCF_000515355.1 Promicromonospora kroppenstedtii DSM 19349
CGCACAGTTGACGGTGGTCGAGCGGGCCGAGGCGGTTGCCCGGTACCTGCCGCAGGCCCCGTTCCGGACGTGGCGGTGGCTGCGGAACAAGCTGTTGGCGTTCGCGAAGGCCAGGCACGGCGCGCAGGAGACGGCTCGGGCGGCGGTGTTGGACCGGAATGTGCAGCTGGATCGGGCGGAGAACGACATGGGGTGGTTGTCGGCGTATCTGCCTGCGGTGGATGCTGCGGCGGTGTGGGGTGTCGTGGACGACCTGGCCCACCAGTTGCGGTACACCGCCGGTGAGGAACGGACGTTGGGTCAGTTGCATGCGGACTGTCTGACGGGGATCGTGACCGGCCGGTTGGTGCCGGGGGACCGGTCCGGGGCCACTTGCCAAGCGGAGGACGCCACGACCACGCGTGCGGGCGTGACGACGAATGCGACCGGGGACACGGACCCGGACGCGAGCACGAACGCGAGCACGACTGCTCGCACGAATCCAGGCAGGGACACGGGCATGAGTGCGACTGCGAACATCAGCAGCGACACGGGCGCCGCAGATGCTGGTGCCGGTCCGGTCTGCACGTGTGGTGGCCGGGCGCCGGTCGTCCACGAGACGGTTGTGCGGATGACGCCCACGCGCCCCGTCGTGCGGGTGACCGTGCCGGCGAGCGTGCTCCTGGGCCTGGACGACGCGCCAGGTGATCTGGACGGCTTCGGCCCGGTCCCGGCTGAGACAGCACGCCTGATCGCTGAGGATGCGACCTGGCAGCGCCTGCTCACGGACCCGGTCACGGGTGTGCTCACCGACTACTCCACCACCGCGTACAAGCCGGGCCGCGTGCTCCGGTCGGCGGTGGAGGCCAGGGACGGGACCTGCACCTTCATCGGCTGCGACTCCCGGGCCGCATCGTGCGATCTGGACCATATCGAGCCGTTCGACCACGACCAGGATGCTCGCCCTGATGCAGCGGGCAAGACTGAACCCGGGCAGACTCGTGCCGGGAACCTCCACGCGCTCTGCCGACGTCACCATCTGCTCAAGACGCACGCGGGCTGGGGTGTCGTGCGGGACCCGGCCAGCGGGATCACGACCTGGACCACGCCCACAGGCAAGAAGCACACCCGGCCGCCGACGGTCCTGGACACCCGGGTGGACCTGGACCAGGTCGACCCGGACACCAGTCACGACCTGACCCTGCGTGCCCTGACCGGACGCCGCCTGCCGCGTGCCTACACCACGACCGCACCGGCGACCGACCCCTCCGATACCTCCGACGCCTGCGACCTCACCGCCCCATCCGGACCCGGCGAGCCGCCATTCTGAACCAGGGAACAACCGTGCCAGTCCTGGCGGGCCCGGAACGGACAGCCACGCGCCGAAGCCGCTTCCATCGCGCACTCGACGGCGACCCGCCACCGCCGGGAACAAGCCACCCGCGCCGGCAGGTTGAGGCGGGTGCGCCCTGGGTCTCGGGGCGACCACGCGGCGAGAAAGGCGAGCACATGGGCGAGTCGCAGAACGAGGGGCTGGACGCGCTGATCGGGGCGATACCCGAGGGCTGGTCGCGCGCACGGATTGCAGGGCAGGCGTGGGGAGTCACCCGCACCACGCGCGCCGGGGGCAAGGTCGTCTCGTTCGAGGCGGAACGCCTCGGCAGCGCGGAAGGGCTCGGCGCGAACATCTGGTTCACCGCCGACGGCGCCGTGCTCAAGCCGTGCGAGGTGCCTGCCGAGAGCGTGCTTCAGGTCCTCCGCGCCGCGGCGTCATCGCACCGGCCGTGACCTCAGGCCTCGACGCCCCCGTCCGAGGCCCCTCCGGGCGGTAGCTCCAGCCGGCGCAACCGCACGGAGGTGCCCGCCATGTGCTCTCCTACCGTCTTCCGGGCCTGCGCGGGATCATCCTCGCCGAGCACAGTCGATGACTCGCGGCCCGGCGCCGGGTTGAAAACGTACACAAACGTACGTTTTTATGAGGGGGTGGCGGGACGTCCGCCGTCCGCCGACGAGAGGCCTTGCCATGTGCTGTCCGCCGAACCCAGACGCCGTCTCCGCCCCCGCCGCGAAGGAGAGCTGACCGGTGGGAGCGCCCAGCAATCTCGGTAGGGCAGGCGGCGTCGTCCTGGGCCTTGGCGTGCTGGCCACGGTGGTCGGCTGCGCCTCGGGGCCGGCAACCCCCGTGCCTGACGATCGAGCGGTCACCGCCGAACGAGTGGTCCAGCTGACCGCGGTGCACGAGGAGACCGGGATGACCCTGCTGGAGGGGCCCACCTTCGGCGAGGACGGCAGGCTCTACGTCGTCGACGTGACGGCTCCGGCCGGCGGGCCCAAGGTCATGGCGGTCGATCTCGACACGCGGGAGGTCGACGAGGTGTTCACCGACCGCACCGGTGCCTACACCTCGGCGCAGTTCGGCCCCGCGGACGGGCGTATCTACCTCACCGACTACGCGGGCGAGCGGATCGTCAGCATCACGCCCGACGGCGACGACCCGCGATTGTCGCCGAGGGCCGGGTCGCGGGCCGCGCCATGCACCCCGACGACCTCGCGTTCGACGAGGCGGGGAACATGTTCGTCACCGACTCCGCGTACACGCCCTACCCGAGCGCGGAACCGGCGGGCAGGGTGCTGCGGGTCGACGGCGCCACGGGCAGGGTGACCGTGCTGGCGGACGACCAGCCGAACCCGAACGGCATCTCGTTCGACGTCGGCGGCGACGCGCTGTGGGTCAGCCACCTCGACGCGAACCGCATCGACCGGCTCGTCCTCGACCGGGACGGGACGGCCGTCGTCTCGGGCCACGCCGCCATTCATGTCGACGGCGGCGTCGCCCAGACGGACTCGAACGCTGTCGACGCCGCCGGGAACGTCTACCAGGGCATGCACGGCCGGCCGGAGGTGCGGGTGTACGGCCCCGACGGCACGCACCTGACCACCGTCTCCATCCCGGCGGAGGGCGACGGCCTGCAGTCCGCGACCAACATCGCGATCCGGCCGGGGACCACGGACGCCTACGCGACGGTGAGCGGCGCGGCGGGCGGGTTCGTCTACCGGTTCGACGCCCTGGCCGAGGGGATCCGGCAGTCGAACGGCGGCTGACTCCCCCCGGGGAGCGGCGGCGCCCCCGGGGGTGGCGGTCAGATGCTCTCGGCGATGTGCTTGATCGCGGCGAGGCGGCGGTCCCACTCGGTGCCGATCGCGTCGAGGCGGCGGGCCACGGCGCTGAGCTCGGTCCCGATGACGCGGTACCGCACCTCGCGGCCGACCTGCACGGTCTCCACCAGTCCAACCTCCTGGAGCACCCCGAGATGCTTCGCGATGGCCTGCCGGGTGACGGGCAGGCTCCGGGCCAGGGCCGACGCCGAGGCGTCGCCCTGGCCGAGAGCGGTCAGGATGCTCCACCGGGTCTCGTCCGCCAGAGCGCTGCACATGGCGACCACAGTTGCGTCCAGTGATGGTCCGGTGTTCATGCCTGGCCCTCGAGGAGGGCGACGAGCTTGTCGAGCTCCGCGTCCCAGCCACCACGGTGGTCGGTCATGAGCCCCGCCGCGTCGCTGGTGTTCTCGAAGCCGGTCTCCACGACGGTGAGCCGGGTGCCGCCGGAGGCCGCCTCGAGGGTGAAGGTGAAGACCGTCGAGCGCGCCTCGTCGACCGTGTCCGGCAGCGGACCGTCCTCGTTGCACCAGCGGTAGGAGACCTCGCGCGGGGGCTGGAAGGTCTCGACCCGGATCGGCACCCGGCGCTCGCCCGGCCAGCCGATCGTGCCGAGGGCGCCCGCGCCGGAGCCGGTCAGCGTCACATGGCCGAACCACTGCGAGACCAGCTCGGGTTCGGTGACGGTGCGCCAGACCTTCTCCAACGGTGCGCTGATCTGGATCGTGCGTCGCACGGTGAAGGCGCCGGCGTCGATCACGGCCTGGGGGTTCTGCGTGTTCTCCATGAGTGTCCTATCTCTCTCGTGTTGGTGGTCCAGTGCGTCGGTGGTCAGGAGGCGGCAGGCTCGGGTTCCCCGGGCACGGCCGCCCGTGGTGCGAGCGCGGGGCGCAGCGAGCGGGTCGCGACCGCCGCGGCGACGGTGCCGATGGCGTCGACGTGGTTGCCTGCCGACGTGGGCAGGGAGGCCGCGAGGATGGCGCCGGGGCCGGCGAGGTGCTCGACACGGTGCGGCCAGGGGCTCGTGATGCCCGCTCCGCAGATGCCGAGGGTGAGCAGCGCGCTCAGGGCGATCGTCACTCGTGAACGACTTCCTCCGGCATGACTCCGTCGACCAGACATCAGGACCTCCGAGAATATGCAACTCTGCGGTTGCAATGAAGCCTGGCATGGTTCTCGGCGAAATGCAACCCCAAGGTTGCATTTCCTGGCTGTCGTCGTGCGGTTACGTGGCGCTGCCGCGCATCGTCCGGCCCGTGCTCGGGGCGCTCCTGGACATCTGGGTGCTCGCGTACCCTCCCGCCGTCGGCACGATGTGCCCGCTGACCTATCCAGCGCGGCCCGGGTGCCGGCCTCACGCCCGGTTCACACCGGCCTTCGCCTCAGCGGTCGTGCTCTCGGTCGGCTACCGCGGCGTGACGTTCCACCCGCCGACCGTTGGCCGCCGGTCGATCGTCGCGACGGTGTGGGCGCTCTGCGGCCTGGCGATCCTCGGCGTCCTGGCCGTCCAGCTCATCACCTGGGGGAGGCGTGCGCGGCTGAACGGGCCGCGCCCTGCGGCGGCATCTCGCCTCAGGACGCGAGGTCGGCCACCGCGGCGCGGTCGTGGGGCAGCCCGACGCGCATCCGCGCGAGGTCCGCGTTGCCGTCGCCGTCGTCCCAGAGGGCGTCGTTGGCGGCCAGCTCGCGGAGCACCGCCTTCTGCGCCTCGTCCAGGTCCCGCGGCGGGTCGGGGCGGACGCCCGGCCGGAACTCGACGCCAGGAAAGGCCCGGAGCAGGATCGGGCCCCAGGTCATGTCCGACCACAGCTTGCCCTGTGCGACCCGGAGCACGGGCAGGCACGCGGGCACGATCTCGGCGAGCCCAGCGTCGCGGGCCAGCAGGTTCGCCACCAGTCCGAAGTGGACGCGCATGCCGAACCTCGACGGGCGGCGGGTGAACCACTCGTCCGCCGCGAGCGGGTCGTGCAGCGCCTCGATGAGGACGGCGGTCGCCGCGGGGGAGCTGGTCAGTGGCAGAGCGGCGCAGGCACGGATCGCGGGGTCGTCGTCGGACAGCCAGCGGGCGGTGTCCGCGTCGAGGTCGCCCAGACCCAGGACGAGCACGGCGCGCTCGTCCCGCCCGGACGCGATGTCCATGGCGGCGGCCAGCGGTCCGGCCGCCGTCACCCGGTCCGGCTGGACCGCCGCGAGGCGGACGTAGGCGTCGAGGGCCGCGAGTCGCACGGCCTCGTCCTCGTCGGACAGGAGCGTCGAGACCAGGGCCAGCGCCGCGCCGCACGCCGCGGGCAGCACGGTGATCGACCGGGCCCACAGGTATTCGCTGAGCTCGGAACCCCAGACCGATTCGTCGTCCGCCGCCATCGCGTGGTAGAAGGCGTCGATCTCCTCGGCCGTGGGCTCGACGGCGTCCGGCTCGCGGGTGTCCTCGTGCCAGGACGCGCTGTCGCCGACCGCGTCGATCCAGCCCAGCAGCGCGGCCAGACGCGACCGCCCGTCCCCGTCGCGACGGCGCAGCACGGGGTCGCCCAGCAGCCCGGCCACGGCCCGCAGCGCGGGCGCCGTTGCCGGGTAGACCGTCCCCTGGTGCAGCACGGCGCCGTACAGGTGGTCGAGGCCCGCGTCGAACGCGGCGTCGTCGGCGGAGACCAGGCAGCGCAGGTGCCCCGGCGTGTCCGACGCGACCCCGTACGCGTGGAACAGCCGTGCCCAGTCCACCTCGTCGACCAGCGGCGTCGTCGTCATGGCCCCGGACCCTACCGCGCCGAGCACTTCGGTATCGTCCACATCGACTCAGAGCCGATCCGCCGAAGGGACCTCTCGCATGACGGTCGAACGCCGACTGCTCCACGACGGCTGGACCGTCGAACCCGGTCGTGGCCCCGTGCCCGACGCCGTCCGCGGGGCCGGTCCGGTCACGGCCACCGTGCCCGGCAGCGTGCACACGGACCTCCTGGCCGCCGGGCTGATCCCCGACCCGTACCTCGACGACAACGAGGCGACGCAGAAGTGGATCGGCCTGACCGACTGGACCTACCGCACGACCTTCGAGTGGTCGGCCGGCGGCCACGCGCGCCACGAGCTCGTCTTCTCGGGCCTGGACACCGTCGCGACGGTGCGTCTCAACGGCGTCGAGCTCGGCGCCGTGCGCAACATGCACCGCACGTACCGGCTCGACGTGGCGCGCACGCTGCGCGCGGGGGAGAACACGCTCGAGGTCACGTTCTCCTCGCCCGTGCGGTACGCGGACGCGGCGAGTCTCTCCCTCGGCTACCGCCCCCACACCAACCGTCACCCGTACAACGCGATCCGCAAGATGGCGTGCAGCTTCGGCTGGGACTGGGGCATCGAGACCGCCACCTCCGGCATCTGGCGCCCCGTCACCCTGGAGAGCTGGTCCGGCGCGCGTCTCGGCGAGCTCCGGGTCGCCGGTGACGTGGTCGACGGCACGCCGCGGGCCCGGGTGACGGCGCACGTCG
>NZ_KI911641.1:78997-82501 GCF_000515355.1 Promicromonospora kroppenstedtii DSM 19349
GGCCCGGCCCGCGCCGTGGTTCTCCGCCGGCCGAGCCTGCGGCGCCCGGCCCTGTGGCGCCCGGCCCTGTGGCGAACGTCTCGTCGTCGTCGATCCTCACGCAGACAATGATACGTTGCCGTTTCATTGATGACGGTCTCATGGATGCGGAGGACGGTTGATGGCCGAGGAACGACTGCTGCACGTGGCGTTCAGCGACGACTGGGAGGCGTGCGAGCGGTTCGGGGAGTACGACGTCGCGACGCGCAGCACGCTGTTCGACGACACCGGGTACCTGCACGCGACCACCGCTGAGGGCCTGTCTGCGGTGCTGCGCGACGTCTACGGCGACGCGTCCGAGCCGCTCGTGCTCGCCGTGATCGACGAGGCGGCCCTCGCGGCCCAGGGCATCACGGTCCGCTGGGAGCCGGGCGCCGGCCCGGACGGCACCGCGGCGCCGCGCATCGAGGGCACGCTGCAGATGGACCGCGTCACCGTTCCCGCGGTGCTGCCCGTTCCACGGGGCGCGGACGGGTGGGTCGCCCCGGACCTCGACGGGTGGAACGTGCGGCGGACGCCGCCGCCTGGCGTCGTCTAGGTCCGGTGGGAACTGGGAACCCTGATGAAGATCCTCTTCATGGTCGCCGGGACACTTCTGATCTGCGACGCACTGCTCGTCGCATCGGTGGTCAGCGTGAACACCGGCGTCATCGCGGCGTTCGCGGTCGGCGTCGTCTACCTGCTCTACGGGCTGTTCCACGAGAGGATCCGAGCCCGGACAGGCAGTGGACCGCCCAGGGTGCTGAGGATCGCCCTGCTGGTCGCGAATGCGGCGATCATCCTCGCCATCTCGTCCGTCGCGGCCCTCGGCAGGGTGGACACGGTCTCCTACGACGAGGACGCCGTCATCGTCCTCGGCACCGCGATCAAGGATGAGGCCGTCACCCCGGCACTGCAGGAACGGCTGGAGACCGCCGTCGCATACCACGGGGCCAACCCGGACGCCCTCGTCGTCGTCTCCGGAGGGCAGGGTCCCGGGGAGTCCGTCACCGAGGCGCTCGCCATGCGGAGATTCCTGGTCTCGCGGGGCATTCCTGAGAGCGCGATACTCATGGAGGGCAGGTCGACGAGCACCCACGAGAACTTCGTCCTGACGAAGAGCCTCTTGGACGCCCGGCTGGGGGAGCGGTACACCACCGTCTTCGTCACGAACGACTATCACGTCCTCCGGGCGAACGAGCTGTCCCGGATCGCGGGGCTCGACAGCACCTCGCTGCACGCTGCCACGCCCTGGTACACCGTTCCGGTCGACTACGTGCGGGAGTCCTTGGCGGTCGTGAAGCTGCTCCTCCTGCGGGAATGACGCCAGGTCGTGCGCCGGGCGTCATCCGCCGAAGGCGTCAGCGCCAGTCCTCGTCGGCCGACAGCACGGTGGAGATGTCCCACTCGGGCTCGCGCTGGATGGGCGGGGCGTCCGTGAGCCAGCGCTCGACCGCGAGCCGGGCGACGAGCTCGTCCCGGGTGACGCTGGTCCTGCCGAACCTGCCGTCGACCCACGGGGTCCAGGACCACGCGTGTATCTCGTCGTCGCCGAGGTCCTCCATCATGAGGCGGTGGTTGTCGCTGGCCACGAGCATGGCTCCGACCAGGCGGTTGTAGTTCTCGACGGTGACGAGGTCCACCAGGCCGAGGTCGATCTGGTCGGCCGCGGTGGTGTGCAGGATTTCCTTCGCGGAAGGCATGGACACTCCTTGGTCTGGTCGGGGATCCCGGGGCGAGGACGGCTGGCTCATACGGCGATGCCGCGGGAGACGTAGCCGTCGATGAAGGTGCGTTGCATGGTCAGGAAGAGCACGACGACGGGCAGGGCCATGAGCAGACCGGCCGCGCTGACCAGGGACCAGTCGGTGGTGAATCCCTGCTGGAACGAGTAGAGCGAGAGCGCGACGGGCTGGAAGTCGCGGTCCTGGATGAACGTGACGGCGAGCATGAACTCGTTGTAGGCCTGCAGCCCGGAGACGAGGGCGGCGGTCAGGACCGCGGGCCGGATCATGGGTAGGACGATGCGGGCGAACACGCCGAGCTCGCCGGCGCCGTCCAGCCGGGCGGCCTCCTCGTACTCCTTGGGCATGCCGATCAGGAACGCCCGCACGAGCAGGGTGGCGAACGGGCTGTACACGGCCCAGTAGATGATGATCAGGCCGATGGGCTGGTTGTAGAGGCCGAGCGTCGACCACCAGCTCACCAGCGGCACGAGGAACAGCTGGATCGGCAGCGACGAGGACACCAGCAGCCACAGGATCCACGCACCGCCGCCGGGCAGGTCCAGGCGGGTCATGGCGTAAGCCGCCATGGTGGCGATCAGCGCGACGCCCGTCGCGGTGGCCACCGCGATGACCAGGCTGTTCAGGAGCGCCCCGCCCATGTGGGCCTGCTCCCAGGCCACGGCGAAGTTGCCCCAGCTGAACGACTGCGGGAGTCCGAGCGGGTTGCTGTCGATCTCGCGCGCGGACTTGAACGCGTTGAAGGCGAACACCAGCAGCGGGCCGAGCGCGTACAGGGCGAGCAGACCGAGGACGATCCAGCTCACGGGCTGGGCGCGGCGAGAGGCGGTGCCCATCAGATGTCCCATCGCAGTCGTCGGCGCAGCGCGAGGTAGCCGAGCACGGTCGCGGCGCTGATCGCCGAGAGCAGCATGGCGACGGCGGAGGCGTAGCCGTGGCGCTGGTTCTGGAAGGCCTCGCGGTACAGCACCGTGCTGAGCACGTCGGTGGACCCGGCCGGCCCGCCCTGTGTCAGCACGTAGACGTAGTCGAAGACGAGGAACGACCAGATGATCGTCATCAGGCCCAGGAAGACCAGCGTCGGCCGGATCATCGGCAGCGTGATGTGCCAGAACTCGCGGACCGGACCGGCGCCGTCGAGCCGCACGGCCTCGTACAGCGCCGGGTCCACCGACTGCATCGAGGCCAGGAAGATCACGAGCAGGAAGCCCCACCACTGCCAGGTGTTCACGAAGGCGACCGAGCCGAGGGCGAGCGACGGGTTACCGAGGAAGTTGACGTCCTCAAGGAACGGGAGGCCCAGGGTCGCCAGGGCGGCGCCGATCCCGCCGTCGGGGTCGAGGATCTGCCGCCAGACGGCGGCGGACACGACCGTCGCCAATACGTATGGGACGAAGTACAGGACGCGGAAGATCGCCTGGTGCCGGCGCAGCCGGGACAGCAGGAAAGCGCCCACCAGGCCCATCCCCATGGGGACGACCAGGAAGAACAGGGTCCACAGGACGTTGTGCAGCAGCGCGCTGCCGACCGCACCGGACCGGAGCATCTCGGCGTAGTTCGCCAGCCCCACGAACCGGGGCCTGCTCAGCCCGTCCCAGTCGGTGAACGAGTAGAACACCGAGGCCAGACCGGGCCCCGTGATGACCAGCAGGTTGACCACGAGCAGCGGAGCCACGAACAGCCACGCCAGGAGCCGGCGCTGTCGCCGGGCCCCCAGCGGCCGGCCCCGGAGGGCCGGCCG
>NZ_KI911641.1:82601-86258 GCF_000515355.1 Promicromonospora kroppenstedtii DSM 19349
CGGGGGCCGCGCGCACGTGGACGGTCGTGCCGCGCGGCCCCGGGTCAGCGGCTCGGTTCAGTGGCCTCGGTCCGACGACCGCTCCCGGGCCCACCAGGCGTCGAAGTCGACGTCCCGCTCCCTCGCCAGCTCCTCCAGGCGGGCCTTGGTCGGGGGCTGGAAGAGCTTCGGCTTGATCCCGCGGTCGGCGGCGGCGTACTTCTGCTGGAGCTCGGCCTGCTCCGCGGCGCCGTCCTCCGCCCTGGCCAGAACCGTGCTCGTCGCCGCGACGCTCGCGCCGGTCAGCACGCCGCTGACGAGCGGCAGGTAGCCGTTGGCGTGACCGAGCCGGTTCGGGTGGTAGGACTCCTGGACGGGGTTGGAGAAGCCGTTGATCCACTCGGTCGAGTCGCACACGGCGTGGCCGGTGAACCGGCTGACGGGGTTGACGAAGGTGAACCCGCGGGCGGAGGCGGCCGTCTGGGTGACCGAGTTGATGAGCACGACGGCGTTGTTCAGCGCCGTCTCGTCCTCCGGGCTGAAGAAGGTGGCCACGTTGCAGTCCTCGCCCATGAAGATCTTCGGGTAGCCGACGACGACCACCTTCGCGCTCGGGGCCCGCGTCCGGATGGCGGCGTAGAGCGTGTTGAGCCGGCCCGGGAGGGTGCCGGAGATGAAGGTGCGCGCGGCGCCGACCGCGCCGGCGCAGTCGCTGGCCCACGCCGGCAGGGCGCACTCGGTGAGCACGTCGGCGAAGCCGGCGTCGTTGCCGCCCACCGAGATCGTGACGTGCCTCGTGCCCGTGCCCAGCGCGCTGAGCTGGGTGCTCGTCACGTCGGCGACCACGGCTCCCGAGCACGCCCGGAAGTTGAGGCTGTAGCCCCTGGCCGCGGCGGTCAGGCTGGCGTAGGCGTAGGTGGAGCGCAGGCACTCGGTGCCGTCGGCGATGTAGGACCTGGTGCCGGTGCCCGAGGAGTAGGAGTCGCCGAGGGCGACGTAGGACTCCCCGGCGGCGTACGACGGTTCGGCCGGTGTCGTCACGAGCCCGACGGTGGCAAGGGTGGTCGCCGCGATGGTGGCGACGATGCTCAACAGGCGTTGCTTCATGTGGGCAGCTCCCTGAAGGTGGGTCGGGGCACTCCAGTTGTGACCCGATCGCTACCTTTATAGGAGATTTCACCCACCAACCACAATGTCTGGAAAATGAATATCTCACGAGTTCGTCAGGTGTGCGTGATCCCGCCCAGGTGCCGGGCGAGAAAGCGCTCGAGCGTGCGGTACAGCTCGATGTTGCTGTCCGGGTTGATGAACCAGTGGCCCTCCCGCTCGTTGAGCAGGTACTCGACCTCCGCGCCCCGCGAGCGGAGCGCCTGCGCCACGCGGTCGGAGTGCCTGCGGTCGACGCGGACGTCGTTGGCGCCGTGGACCAGCAGCACCGGGGCGGTGATGTCGTCGACCCGGCTGATCGGTGAGCGGGCGAGCATGTCGGCTCGCTGGTCCGGGTTCTCCGGGTCGCCGATGTACCGCAGGTAGCTGTTCTCGACGCTGCGCCGAGCGAACGGCACCACCGACTCCACGAGGTCGACCAGGTCGGACATGCCGGTGTAGCTGACGGCCGCGGCGAACCGGTCCGGGGTGAACGCCGCGCCGACCAGCGCCGCGTAGCCGCCGTAGGAGCTGCCGTAGATCGCCACCCGGTCGGGGTCGGCCCAGCCCTGTTCGACCGCCTGGTCGAGGGCGTCGATCAGGTCGTCGTGCATACGGCCCGCGAACTGGCCGATCGCGGCCTGGGTATGGGCGTTGCCGTATCCGGTGGAGCCGCGGAAGTTGACCTGCAGCACCGCGTAGCCGCGGTTGGCCAGGAGCTGGACCTCGGGGTCGAAGGTCCAGCTGTCGCGGTACCACGGCCCGCCGTGCACCAGCAGCACGGTCGGCAGCCGGCGGGGCTTCACGCCGACCGGCAGGGTGACGTGGCAGGGCAGGTCGAGGCCGTCGCGGGCGGTGAGGGTGACGGGCGTGACCGGGGCGAGCGTGGTGGGGTCGAGGTGCGGGAACGGGCGGAACAGCCGGCGCGACGCCCCGGTGGCGTGGTCGTAGAACCAGGTGACGCCGGGGTTCCGGTCGTGGGTGAAGTCCACCACCCAGAGCCGCGCCGTGGTGTCGCAGGACACGTGGGCCAGGTCGCCGTCGGACAGCTCGGCCAGCCGTGGGAGGACCTCGGCGAAACGCTCGTCGAGGGCGTGGATCTCCTGCCGCTCCCCGAGGTAGCGGACGCCCAGCAGGTTCCCGGTGCCGGGGTGCAGGATCAGCGAGGACGGGAAGCGTGGGTCGGCCTCGGGGCGGGGCGTGTCCAGGTCGAACGTGAAGTGGCTGTCCACCCCGGCCTGCTCGCCCGTGTCCAGGTCGACGCGGACCAGGCGCGTACGGTCCGACCCGCGCGAGGAGCCGGTCCACAGCCCGGTGCCGTCCGGGGTGGGCACGGCCGGCTGGAGCCCGAACGGGTGGTCGGTGCCGGAGAACCGCGCGATCGGTTGCCGCTCGCCCCGGTCCCACCGCGAGAGCACGTGGTCGCCGCCCTTCTCCGTGGTGAGCGCCAGCAGCCGGTCGGCGGTGTGCAGCCAGCCGACGACGTCGCCGGGGTTCTCCGCGACGGTGGTCAGCTCGGCGGTCGCCAGGTCGAGCTCGAAGACGTCGGCCAGGTCGGGCCGGCGCAGGTTGAGCTGGACGACGGCGCCACGCGGCCGCTCCGGCGAGAGCTGCGCCTGGAGCAGGCGCACGCCCGGGAACGGCGTCAGGTCCACGACGGGCTCGTCGGGACGGGTGGGGTCCGCGCGGTGCAGGTGCCAGTTCTCGTCGCCATCCGTGTCTTGCAGGAACAGCAGGTAGCGCCCGTCGGCGGACCAGAAGAAGCTGTCGATGTTCCGCCGGGCGTCTGCGGTGATCCGGCGGGCACCGGCCGGGTCGTTCATGTGCCCGTGCCCGTCGTCGGGCGTCGCCCAGTCGGAGTCCAGGTCGCGGACGAAGACGTTGAGCCGGTCGCGCCACGGCGCCAGGTAGGCGACCTGGGTACCGTCCGGGGACAGCACGGCGCGGCTACGGGTGGGCAGGCCGAAGAGGTCTTCGACGGCGATGAGGTCCGGCGCGGTGGTCGGGTCCGGCGTGGTGGTCATGGCAGGTCCTCGCTCTCGGTGGGTGCGTCACCCCCGAGTCCAGACCCCGACGCCGCGTCGGACTCAATACCTGGCCGAGTGACCCGGGTCACACCGTGCCGAACCGTGCCAGTCGCCGCTGGACCCGGCGCAGGACGTCACGCTGCACGGGGCGGAGCGTCTGCTCGGCCAGCTCGTCCAGCAGGGCCGCGGCCCGCGCGTCGACCGGCGGCACGTCGGTCAGCCGCGCCAGCACCGCCCGGAGGTGCGCCACCAGCTCGCCGGCGAGCGCCGCGACGTCGTCGTCAGGGGCGTCGTCCGGAAGGGCGTAGAAGCGGGCCGTCAGGGTTGCGGGGACGGCCGGCTCCGGGTCCGCGCCGCCGAGCAGGGCGGCGAGGCTCGCGAGATCGTCCCGGCCGAGGAGGTGACCGGCCAGGACGAGCTGCTCGTGCTCGTAGCGGGCCATGCCCGGCGGGAGCCGGGCCGCAGGGGAGCGCCAGGCCGAGAGCTCCGGAGGAAGGTCGGGCGG
>NZ_KI911641.1:86358-92305 GCF_000515355.1 Promicromonospora kroppenstedtii DSM 19349
TGACGTCGGAGCCGACCCGCCGCTGTGACGCCAGGGCGTCGCCCAGCGACCGGACGGCCCGGCGGCCGAACGCCCAGCCGAGCGCTGCCGAGGCGAGGACGCCGAGGGCGCCGGCCGCCAGCGAGAACCGGGCGAGCCGCTCGGTCTCCTCCTGCTGCTCGACGAAGTTCATGATCGCGGTGACGCGGGTCCCGTCGGGCGACTCGCCGACATAGGCGAGGAACGGGTTGCCGCAGACGTCGACCCGGGACTGGCCGTCGGGCAGCCGCGCCGCCGTCTCGCGCACGTGGCGCTCCGGGCAGTTGGTGGGCATGCCGTCGACCACCACGGTGTCGGTGCCGTCCAGGGTGACGTGGTGGCCCCCGGCCTCGGCGACCTTGGCCTGCAGCTTGACCTCGGACGCGTCCCGCCGCGCCTCCAGCCCCACCACGTACACCAGGGCGATCACCGCGGAGACCACGATGCCGACCGCGGCGCCGGTCTGGAGGGCGACCGCGAGGGAGGCCTTGCGCAGCAGCCGGCGGTCGCTGATCGCAGCGCTCACGTGGCGCCGAGCTGGTAGCCGAGGCCGCGCACCGTGCGGATCATGCCGGCGCCGAGCTTGCGTCTCAGGTAGTAGACGTAGGTGTCCACGGCGTTCGGGCTGTCCGCGTTCTGGAAGATGCGCCGGTGCAGCTCCTCGCGGCTGCGCACCCGGCCCGGGTTGGCCGCGATGATCCGCAGCAGCGCGCACTCCTGGGCGGACAGCTCCACCGGGTCGGCGTCGGGGGAGAGCACCCGCCGCGACGCGACGTCGAGCCGCCGTCCGCCCAGGTCGATCACTGCGGAGGTGTCGCTGTGCCGGCGCAGGAGCGCCCGCAGGCGCGCCAGCAGCTCGTCGCTGTCGAAGGGCTTGACCACGTAGTCCTCCGCGCCGGCGTCCAGACCTTCCACCCGGTCCTCGGTGGTGCCGCGGGCGGTGAGGAGCATCGTCGGCGTCGTGATGCCCCGCGACCGCAGCCGGCGGACCAGGTCGACGCCCTCCATGGCGGGGAGTGTGCGGTCGATGACCAGCGCGTCCCACCGGCCCGTCAGTCCGTGGTGCAGCCCGGCCTGGCCGTCGTAGACGGGGACCACGTCGTAGCCCTCCGTGGTGAGCAGTCGGACGAGCAGCTGCGAGAGGCGCCTGTCGTCCTCGACCAGCAGGAGACGGCGGGCGTCGAGGTCCATGGGCCGATTCTTTCACCCGGCCTCTGAGGTTGCTCTGAGATTCAGTCCCAAGACTTGGTCTCAGCAGGGACACGCCACGGCCTCGATCCGTACCGGGTCGCCACATGCACCTCACCTACCCGACGTTGCCTACCCGACGTTCCGCACCATCGTCGACGACCGATGCGCCCAGGGGCGCACCAGGGGGTATCTGATGCAGCATCTCGTTCATGCCCGTTCCTTCGCTGACCAGGCTCGTTCCTCCGCGGACACGGGCGCCCCGCTGTGACCGCGCCCGGGAGCGTGGCGGCAGCCCCGCCGTCGTCATCACGGCGCAGGACGTTCCTGGCGGACCTGACCGCCTCGTTCGTCGTCTTCCTCGTCGCGGTGCCGCTGTGCGTGGGGGTGGCCGTCGCCTCCGGCGTGCCGGCGGAGCTGGGCCTGGTCACGGGCATCGTCGGCGGGCTGGTCACCGGGTTCCTCCCGGGCAGCAGCCTGCAGGTCAGCGGTCCGGCTGCCGGGCTGACGGTGCTGGTCTACCAGGCCGTGCAGCAGTTCGGTCTCCCGGTGCTGGGGGTCCTGGTGCTCGCCACCGGGCTGCTCCAGCTGCTGATGGGCGCGCTCCGGGTGGGCCGCTGGTTCCGCGCCATCTCGGTCTCGGTGGTCGAGGGGATGCTCGTCGGCATCGGCCTGGTGCTGATCGCCGGGCAGCTGTACTCGATGGCGGGGTTGGCCGCGCCCGCCACGAGCCTCGCGAAGATCGCGGGCCTGCCCGGCATGCTGGTCGACGTCCTACGCTCGCCCGCCGCGCTGACGTCGTTCGCGCTCGGGCTGGGCACGATCGCGGTGCTCGTGCTGTGGGCGCGGATGCCGCGCCGGCTGCGGGTCGTGCCCGCACCTCTGGTGGCCGTGGGCCTGGCGATCGTGGCGGGCACGTTCCTCGGGCCGTCGGTGGCGATGGTCGAGGTGCAGGGCCTGCTGGACGCGATCCAGCCGCCCGGGCCCGGCGACTTCGGCCGGCTCGCCGAGCTCGGGGTGCTCGGCACGATCCTGGCCTTCACGCTCATCGCCTCGGCCGAGAGCCTGTTCTCCGCCGCGGCCGTGGACCGGCTGCACGACGGGCCACGCACGCGCTACAACCAGGAGCTGATGGCGCAGGGCGCGGGCAACGCGGTGTGCGGGGTGCTCGGCGCACTGCCGCTGACCGCCGTCATCGTCCGCAGCGCGGCCAACGTCCAGGCGGGGGCGAGGACCAAGGCGTCCCGCATGCTGCACGGGGTGTGGCTGCTGCTCTTCGCCGCGCTGGTGCCGGCGGCACTCGGTCTCATCCCCGTCGCGGCGCTGGCCGGGGTGCTGGTGCACGCGGGCTTCAAGCTCATCCCGCTGGCGGAGATCCGCCGGCTGTGGCGTGAGCACCGGGGCGAGTCCCTCGTCCTGACGGCGACCGCGCTGGCGATCGTCTCGGTGGGCATGTTCGAGGGCGTGCTGGTCGGGCTGGCGCTCTCGGTGGTCAAGACCGCCTGGGACACCTCACGCGTGCACCTGGACGTGACCGACCCGGGCACCGGTCCGCTCACCGTGCGCCTGAGCGGCAGCGCGACGTTCCTGCGGCTGCCCCGGCTGCTCGACCAGCTGGAGGCCCTCCCGCAGGACCGCCCCGTCGAGGTCGACCTGGCAGACCTGCACCACCTCGACCACGCCTGCCGTGCCTCCCTGGAGAACTGGGCGGCACGGCACAGCGCCGAGACCGTCGAGCCGGTGCGGTTCGCGCAGCGGCTCTGACGGGATCTCACCCGGTGCTATGGCGCTGTCACGCTTCGGCACGCCGCGAGAAGCGGGTGCTCAGCGCCCAGATCACCAGGAGGTAGAAGCCGATGATGATCAGGCTCCAGATGGGGTAGTACGGGATGAACGCGAAGTTCGCCAGGCAGGCGAGGCCGGCGAGCACGATGCCGGTGACGAACGCCCAGGTCTGGCGGGCCAGTACCCCGATCCCCGCGGCGAGGGCGAGCACGCCCAGGACGATGTGGATCCAGCCCCAGGTCGTCACGTCGAAGGCGTAGACGTAGTCAACTCCCGTCACGTACACGGTGTCCTGGGCCACGGCGGAGATCCCCTGCAGCACCTGGAACAGGGAGACCACGATGAGCATGGCGCCCCCGAAACCCGCGGGGCTGGGCGCGTCAGGGGGAGGGCCGTAGTAGGCGACCGGGGTCATCCCGGGATAGGGGTCGGGCCCGGAGGATTGTGCGCTGGTCATGTTCGCTCCTTGTCGGGCAGGAACGACGAGGTCGGTCCTCGACGTGGTCCACTCCAGCGCGCCGACGGGCTCGTGGCCTCACCCGTTCCCGGTGAACCCTGCGCCCGTACGTCGACGAGCGGCAGGGAGCCCGGATCCACCCGCCACGCGCCCGCCCGGCCAGTAGTTCGTGATGCGAAATGCGGCCCGTGCGAAATTGCTGGCCCTGAGGGCCAGGCGTACCTTCCAACGCGCCGGCAGTTCGTCGTCGAACCGCAGGGGGGGCACATGGACGAGGCGCAGCTACCTGTCGACCTGCTGCACTGGCTTCTCGCGGTGCTGCCGATCATCGCGCTGCTGGTCCTGCTGGTCCCGCTGCGCTGGCGTGCCCCGGAAGCGGCGCCGGTCGCGATGTTCATCGCGGCCCTCGTGGCGCTCCTCGCGTTCCGGACGCCCTGGGACACGCTGGCCGTGGCCTCGGCGAAAGGCGTGTGGGACGCCGTCTTCATCCTGTTCGTCATCTGGCCCGCGCTGCTGCTGTACCAGGTCACCAAGCAGGCCGGGGCGTACGACGCCCTGCGCCGTGGCATCTCGCGGTTCAGCCGCAACGAGCTGTTCGTCATCCTGGCGCTGTCCTGGGTGTTCTCCTCGTTCCTGCAGGGCATCGCGGGGTTCGGCGCTCCGGTCGCCGTCGTCGTGCCGCTGCTCATCGCCGTCGGCGTCAAACCGGTCTACGCGGTCGCGATGGGCGTGCTCGCCCACGCGTGGGCCCGGTTCTTCGGCACCCTGGGCGTGGGCTGGCTCGCGACGGTCCAGGTGGCCGACGTCGAGAACCAGGTGGCGGCGGCGTTCCAGTCCGGGCTGCTCATCCTGATCTCGGCCTACGGCGGCGGGTTCTTCGTCGTGTGGATCTACGGCCGCTGGGCGGCCGTGCGGCACGCGTGGCCGATCGTGCTGATCCTCGGGACGATCCTCGGCGTCGGGCAGATGATGGCCACGCTGTTCAGCCCTGAGCTGTCGACGTTCCTGGCGGCGGCCGTGGCCCTGGTGGCGCTCTACCCGCTGTCGCGGTGGCGCCGGTACGGCGACCCCGTCACGGGCATACCCGTGCGTCCCGCCATGGCCGAGCGGCCGGCGGCCGAGCACGAGGACCGGGAACGGCCCGTCATGAGCCTGTTCTGGTCGGCGGTGCCGTACCTGGTGCTGCCCGTGGTCACGCTGAGCGTGCTGCTGATCCCGCCGCTCAACGACCTGTTGCGGTCGTGGCAGGTCGGCCTGCCGTTCCCCGAGGTGAGCACGGGACTCGGGGTGGTCAACGACGCGACCGACAGCTACGCGCCCGTGACCGTGCTGACCCACCCGGGCATGATGTTGCTGGTCACGGCCGCCGTGGTCTGGATCGTGTACCGGGCGCGGGGCTACTACCGCGCCTGGGCGCAGCGGCACACCCCCGAGCGCATCGGCACCGCCCTGCTGGTCGACGCCGTGCCCGCGTCGGTCCCCGTGATCGCGTTCCTCGTGACCAGCCGCATCCTCGACCACAGCGGCCAGTCCCTGACCATCGCCTTCGGCCTCGCCGCAGTCTCGCCGCCGCTCGTGTACGCCTTCATCTCCAGCCTGATCGGGGCCCTGGGCGCGTTCATGACCTCGAGCAGCACCGCGTCGAACGTGCTGTTCGGCGGCGTGCAGAGCGACGTGGCACGGCTGCACGGCCTGAGCGTCGAGTCGGTCGTCGCCGGCCAGGCCGCCGGCAGCGCGTACGGCAACGCGATCGCCCCCGCCAACATCGTGCTCGGCACGAGCATCGCGGGCATCAAGGGTCAGGAGGGCTCCGTGCTGCGCCTGACGATCTGGTGGACGCTCGTCGTCGCCGTCCTGACGGGCCTCGGCACCATCGCCCTGGTCCTGTTCACCTAGGGAGCCACCGTGGACAAGAAGCTCACGACCGAGACCCTGGCGATGGTGCTCTTCTTCGTCGCCTGCCTGGTCATCAGCCTCGGCGCGACGCAGGGCCTCGCGGCGGTGTGGTGGATCGGGTTCGCCGCGTTCGTCGTGGCAGGGCTCCTCCCGGTCTGGACGCGCTACATGGACCACACCAAGGACGCCCCGCGGGACGCCGGCATGGAGTTCGACGACCGCGTCTCGTAGGCGTCCCGTCGCCCTGGACCCCAGCCCTGGACCCCGTAGCCCAGCAGAGGAGAACCACGTGAGCCATCCCGACGGGCCCCGCACCGGTCGCGCGCCGTGCCGGGCGCCGAGCGGTGTCGTCACGACCCCGCACTACCTGGCCAGCTCCGCGGGACTCGACGCACTGCGTCGCGGCGGTACCGCGGTCGACGCCGCGATCGCGGCCAACGCCGTGCTGTGCGTGGTGTATCCGCACATGGCCGGGCTGGGCGGCGACGGGTTCTGGCTGATCGCCGACCCGGGCGACCGGCAGGTCCACGCGATCGACGCCTGCGGACCCGCCGCACGGGACGCCACGCTCGACCGCTACCGGCCGCTGGCCGTGGACGGCGC
>NZ_KI911641.1:92405-96688 GCF_000515355.1 Promicromonospora kroppenstedtii DSM 19349
GCCGTCGATGGGGCAGACTGACTCGGTGCCCGACCCCGCACCACGACCGGCCCCACGGCCCGAGACAGCGCAGCCCGGTGTTCCCCACCGGGACCCTGCGCCGCGCGACTCCGGGCAGCGCGACTCCGCTCCGCCGCCGTGGCTGCGCACCTCCGCGGGCTGGTCGTGGCGCCTGATCCTCGTCGTCGCCGGCGTCGCCCTGGTCTTCTGGGCGGTCACCCAGGTGCTGATCGTGTTCGTCGCGGTCTTCCTGGCGCTGGTCTTCACCGCCGTGCTCAACCCGCTCACCGACCTCTACGACCGGGTGATGCCCCGGGCCCTGGCCACCGCCGCGGCCATCCTGTCCGGCATCCTCGTGGTCGGCGGCCTCGTGACGTACGTCGTCGTCTCGGTCGCCGGCCAGTGGGAACGGCTCGCGGGGGAGTTCAACACCGGCATCGACCAGATCGTCGGCCTCATCGAGAACAACCGGTTCCCGTTCGACGTCGAGCTCGACCGGCGCGACCAGTGGATCGACGACGCCGCCAACTGGATCCAGGAGAACTCCCAGACCCTCGTGAGCCGCGCCGCCGAGAGCGCCGGCTCGATCGTCGAGGGCATCGCCGTCCTGGCCCTCGCGATCTTCTGCACCGTCTTCTTCCTCGCGTCCGGCGGCACCATGTGGCGCTGGTTCATGCAGCAGGTACCCGCCCGCACCCGCGGCCGCTGGAACGCCGCCGCCGGCGCCGGCTGGTACACCTTCTCCGGCTACACGCGCGGCACGGTGCTCGTCGCGATCACCAACGGCATCCTCGCCGGGATCTTTCTCTCGATCCTCGGCGTGCCCCTCTCCGCGCCGCTGGCGGTCCTGGTCTTCATCGGCACGTTCATCCCGCTCATCGGCGCGCCCCTGGCCATGATCATCGCCGCCGTCGTGGCGCTGGCGGCCGACGGGCTGCTGACGGCCCTGATCGTCACGCTCGGCATCGCCGGCATCGGCCAGCTCGAGGGACACGTGCTGCAACCGCTCATCATGGGCAAGCAGGTCTCGCTGCACCCCGTCGTCGTCGCCCTGGGCGTCACGTGCGGCACCGTCGTCGGCGGCATCCTGGGCGCGATCGTCGCCGTGCCGCTCATCGCCGTGGCCTGGGCGGTCTACAGCACGCTGCGCAAGCCCCCCGAGGAGGCCGCCGCGGAGGCGGGGGACACGCCGGGCGACGCACCCCACGACGCGGACGACGACGTCGGCGAGGCGTGACCGACGTCACGTGCCCGACCCCCGCGACGTCGGGCCGGAATCTGCAAACCTGCAGGTGAGAGCCTATTTCTGTGGCACCATCGAGGGATGGAACCGTTCGTCCTGGCCACGGAGCACGTCCGCCTGTCCGTCCCCACGTACGCGGACGTCGACGCGATCACCGCGGCCTGCCAGGACCCCGCGGTGGCCGAGTGGACGGTGGTACCCGTCCCGTACGAGCGGCGGCACGCCGAGAGCTTCGTGCGGTATCACGTGGCGGAGGGCTGGGCCAAGGGCTCCGTCTGCACGTGGGCCGTGCGCGCCCCCGGCGACGCCGACGGACCGCTGATCGGCATGGTCGGCCTCACCAACGAGGGCACCCCGGCCGAGGAGCGTGCGGGGGAGCTCGGCTTCTGGATGACGCCGGATGCCCGCGGCAGGGGGCTGTGTACCGAGGCGTCGCGCCTGGTGGTCGACTGGGCGCTGGACCCGGACGGCCTCGGCCTGTCCGTGGTGAGCTGGGTCGCCTACGTCGGCAACTGGGCCTCCCGTCGTGTCGCCTGGCGCCTCGGTTTCCAGGTCGAGGCCACGCTGCGCCGGCACGGCCTGCAGCGCGGCGTACGGCGGGACGCCTGGGTAGGCACGCTGCTGCCCGAGGACCCGCGGGAGCCCAACGAGCCGTGGCCCGACCACGTGCCCGGTCGTGTGGCCGCCCAGCACGTGGGTGTCAGTGAGCATCCGTAGGCTGGGGCGGTGTTCGACGACCTCTTCAGTACGGTGACGACCGACAGTGCGGGTACCCCGACCGCGCGCGCGTCGTCGCCCCTCGCCGTGCGCATGCGCCCGGCCACGATCGACGAGATAGCCGGGCAGGGGCACCTGCTGGTGCCCGGCTCGCCGCTGCGCCGGCTCATCGAACCCGGCGGGGGCGGCCGCGCCGCGCCGTCGTCCGTCATCCTCTGGGGGCCGCCCGGAACGGGCAAGACCACGCTCGCCTACCTGGTGGCCACCGTCTCGGGGCGCCGCTTCGTGGAGCTCAGCGCTGTCACCGCCGGCGTGAAGGACGTGCGCCAGGTGGTCGAGGACGCCCGGCGCCGGCTCGCCACCGGCGGCGACGAGACCGTGCTGTTCGTCGACGAGGTGCACCGCTTCTCCAAGTCCCAGCAGGACGCCCTGCTGCCCAGCGTCGAGAACCGGTGGGTCACCCTCGTGGCCGCCACGACCGAGAACCCCAGCTTCTCCGTCAACTCCCCGCTGCTGTCCCGCTCCCTGCTCCTGACCCTCAAGCCGCTCGAGACCGACGACGTGCGTGGGCTCGTGCAGCGGGCCGTCACCGACGAGCGGGGCCTGGACGGGTCGGTCGAGCTCGGCGAGGACGCCGGCGAGCACCTGCTGCGCCTCGCCGGCGGCGACGCCCGCAAGGCCCTGACGATCCTGGAGGCCGCCGCGGGCGCGGTGCTGTCCGACGACGACCCGCCCACCGGCGAGGACGGCACCACCCCGCTGATCGGCCTGGCCGACGTCGAGCGCGCCGTCGACGTCGCCGCCGTCCGCTACGACCGCGACGGCGACCAGCACTACGACGTCATCTCGGCGTTCATCAAGTCCATCCGCGGGTCCGACGTCGACGCCGCGCTCCACTACCTGGCCCGCATGGTCGCCGCAGGGGAGGACCCACGGTTCATCGCCCGGCGCCTGGTCATCTCCGCGGCCGAGGACGTCGGTATGGCCGATCCCTCCGCCCTGCAGACCGCGGTCGCCGCCGCCCAGGCGGTGCAGCTCATCGGCATGCCCGAGGGGCGCATCGTGCTGGCCGAGGCCGTGGTGCACCTGGCCACGGCGCCGAAGTCGAACGCCGCCTACCTCGGCGTGGACGCCGCCCTCGCGGACGTGCGCGCGGGCAAGGTGGGCACGGTCCCGCCGCACCTGCGCGACGCGCACTACGCCGGGGCCAAGCAGATGGGCCACGGCGACGGGTACCGGTACGCGCACGACTGGCCGCACGGCGTCGCGCCGCAGCAGTACCTGCCGGACGTGCTCGCCGGCTCTCGCTACTACGACCCGAGCGACCGCGGGTACGAGCGGCAGGTGGGGGAGCGCCTGGAGCGCATTCGGGGGATTCTCGGGAGCGACGGCAAGGACGGCGGCAAGGACGCAGGCAAGGATGGCAGGGCCGGCGCGGGGAAGTGAGCGGCCCCACGGCGAGCCGGAATGCTCCCGTGCGGTAAGATCTTCAGGTTGCCCATGGCAACGCCCTGGGACCTCGGCCCCGCGAGCACGGTGCTCACGCACCTCGCTCCATCGGCTGGTCCCGCACCCGGTGTGTTCCCTCCTCGTGGAGGAGCCGTGTCCGGGTGTGACCTTCAATATCTACAGGACAGGACATCACAGTGACTTCTGTGACCCGTGCGCGCCGTCAGGTGCGCCTGAGCCGCAAGCTGGGCCTCGCGCTCACGCCCAAGGCCGTCAAGCACTTCGAGAAGCGTCCGTACCCGCCCGGCGAGCACGGACGTGCCCGCCGTCGCACCGAGTCGGACTACGCGGTGCGTCTGCGCGAGAAGCAGCGTCTGCGCGCGCAGTACATGCTTCGCGAGAAGCAGCTTCTCAAGGTGTACGAGAACGCCCGCAAGCAGGCCGGCCTGACCGGTGAGGTCATGGTCGAGGACCTGGAGACCCGTCTGGACTCCGTGGTGCTGCGTGCCGGCTTCGGCCGCACCATCCTGCAGGCCCGCCAGCACGTGACCCACCGTCACATCCTGGTGGACGGCAAGATCGTGGACCGCCCGTCGTTCCGCGTGAAGCCGGGGCAGACCATCCAGGTCAAGCCGAAGAGCCAGACCACGGTGCCGTTCCAGGTCGCCGCCGCGGGCGCGCACCGCGACGTGCTGCCGGCCCTCCCGGGCTACCTGGACGTCCAGCTCGAGAAGCTGACCGCCACGCTGACCCGTCAGCCGAAGCGCGCCGAGGTCCCCGTGACCTGCGACGTGCAGATGGTCGTCGAGTTCTACGCTCGCTGATCTCGTTCAGCAGTACCGGACGGCCCCGTCCGCGCCACGGCGCGGACGGG
>NZ_KI911641.1:96788-105066 GCF_000515355.1 Promicromonospora kroppenstedtii DSM 19349
TCGGCGAGGCCCTCGCGGGCATCGCCGAGGGCGTGCGCCTGGTCGCCGTCGGCGCCTGACGTCGTGACGGACACCGGTACCGAGCCGGGCCTCCCACGGGGGGCCCGGCTCGGGGTCGACGTCGGCATGGCCCGGATCGGGCTGGCCGCGAGCGACCCCGACGGCCTGGTCGCCACGCCCGTGGAGACCGTGCCGCGCGTGCTGGCGGGCTCGGGGAAGCAGGGGGCACCGGGCGCGAAGCAGAAGGCGCAGGGCACAAAGCCGCAGAGCGCCACGGGCACGACGGCCGACGTGCAGCGGATCGTGGACGAGGTGGTCGAGCGGTTCGCCGCCGTCGTCTACGTGGGGCTGCCCCGGCACCTGTCCGGCAAGGAGGGCGCGGCCACCGCCGACGCCCGCCGGTTTGCGGCCCGGCTGACCGTCGCGCTGGCCGCCGCGGGGGAGCGCGCCGCGGTACGCCTCGTGGACGAGCGGATGACCACGGTCTCGGCGCACCAGGCCCTCCACGCGGCAGGCCGCAAAACCAGGAAGCACAGGTCCGTGATCGATCAGGCCGCAGCCGTTATCATTCTGCAATCTGCACTCGACGCGGAGCGGGCGAAGGGGGAGCGCGCCGGCGAGCTCGTCGTGGTGGAGACCGTGCACGACACGCACGACCGACCGTAGCGCCACCCCCTACACCCCCCGACGAAGGACAGTGAGTCTCCGGTGACGGACCTCTTCACGGCGCCCCCGCGCCCCCAGGCAGATCCCTCGTTCCCCGGCCCGCGATCGGACCGGAGGTCGCAGCGGCGGCGCCGGCGGAACCGGCGGGGCCGCTCGCTGGTCGTGCTGCTCGTCGCTCTCGTGCTGGTCGGCGGATCGGGTTACGCGATCTGGACCAACCTCGACTCCCTGACCGGCCTGACCAACCCGCTGGAGTCCAAGGACTTCCCGGGACCGGGCGGCGACCAGGTCGACGTCGAGATCCCCGAGGGCGCGACCGGCACGGTCATGGGCCAGCAGCTGTACGAGGCGGGCGTGGTCGCCAGCGTGTCCGCCTTCACGACGGCGTTCGAGGCGAACCCGGACTCCGTGTCGATCCGGCCGGGCACGTACAACATGCTCGAGGAGATGCCCGCGAAGGACGCCGTCGCGCTGCTCGTCAAGAGCGAGCGGGTGGACCTCCAGCTCACCATCCCCGAGGGCTACACGGTCGAGCAGGTCGTGGAGCGCGCGGTGCAGGTCACGGGCCTGCCCGCCGAGGACTTCGAGGCCGCCCTGGGGAAGCCGTCCGAGTTCGGTCTGCCGAAGCAGGCCGGCGGCAACGCCGAGGGCTGGCTCAACGCGGGCACGTACCCGCTCAAGCCGGACGAGGACACCGCCGTCGGGCTGCTCACGCAGATGGTCGACCGCACCGAGCGGGCCCTGCGGAAGAAGGACATCCCCACCGGTGCCTGGCAGACCGTGCTGACCAAGGCCTCGCTGGTCGAGCGGGAGGGCCTGCACGCGGAGGACAAGCCGAAGATCGCCCGGGCGATCGAGAACCGGCTCGAGGACGGCATGATCCTGCAGATCGACGCCGCGGTCGCGTACGGGGCCGACAAGCCCGGCACCGAGCTCACCAAGAAGGACCTCGCCAACGCGAAGAACAAGTACAACACCTACCAGCACACGGGTCTCCCGCCGGGCCCGATCGCGACCCCCGGCGACACGTCGATCGACGCCGTGCTGAATCCGGCCCCGGGCGACTGGAAGTACTGGATCATCGTCAACCTCGACACGGGCGAGACCAAGTTCTCCGAGACCTACGAGCAGCACCTCGCCTACCAGCAGGAGCTCCGCGACTGGCAGGCCGCCAACAGCTGAGGGTGACTAATCCCGGGAGTTGGCCGGGAATGTGCAGATCGGGGTAGCGTTCGCCGCACCCGGGCTGTGATGCGATCGTGACATGTGGCTGAATTCTGGTTACATAGTCGTGTTCCCCGGTTGGTGACCAGCGTGGATCGGCCAGTGATCCGCGCACCGTAGAGGATGGAGCGAGCGTGACCGAGGCCCTTCCCGGAGTGGACTATCAGGGGCCACCGAGGCACGCCAGCGGCCGACGCGGAGGCCGGGGGGACCGCGACGGGCAGCACCGCACGGGGCGGCGGAGCAGTGGGGGACGCAGCAGTGGGAGACGTGGCGGCGCGCGCGGCGGCGGTCGGCGGGGCCTGCTGCGCCCGGTGATCATCGCCGTCGTGGCCGCGGTGGTCGTCGTCGGCGCGCTCGGCGCGTGGACGGTGAAGAACGACGGCTACCTGTTCGGCATCAAGACCCCGCTCGCGGCCGCGGACTACGAGGGTACGGGCGGCGAGCCGGTCGACATCGACGTCCCCGAGGCCGCCAACGGGTACACGATCGGCGCCGAGCTGGCGGCGAAGGACGTCGTGGCGAGCTCCGAGGCGTTCGTGCGCGCGTTCAACGCCAACCCGGACGCCGCGGGCATCCAGCCGGGAACGCACACCATGAAGCTCCGGATGAGCGCGGAGTCGGCCGTGGCGCTGCTCGCGGCGAACGACGTCAAGCGGGGCGGCCTGACCGTCGTCGAGGGCCACACGGTGGCGCAGATCAAGGAGACGATGGTCGAGCAGGGCTGGCCCGAGGCCGACGTCGACGCGGCCCTCGCGGACACGAAGGCGCTCGGCCTTCCGGCGGAGGCCAAGGGCGAGCTGGAGGGCTGGCTGGCGGCCAGCACATACGACGCCAAGCCGGAGTCCACCAGCGCCGCCGACGTGCTCAAGCAGATGGTCGCACTGACGATCCAGGAGCTCGACGCCCTCGACGTGCCGGCCGAGCAGCGCAACGACCTGATCATCAAGGCCTCGCTGGTCGAGCGCGAGGCGCCGGACGAGTACCGCGGCGAGGTCGCCCGGGTGATCGACAACCGGCTGGCGAACAACGAGCCGCTCGGCCTGGACGCCATCGACTCGTACGGGCGCAACAAGCCGTCCCACCTGATCACCACCGAGGAGTTCCAGGACAAGTCGTTCCCGTACGCCTCCCGGGTGGTCGCGGGCCTGCCTCCGACCGCGATCGGGGCCCCGAGCAACGCCTCGGTGGAGGCCGTCATGAACCCGCCGGAAGGCCCGTGGATCTGGTACGTCACGGTCAACCTGGAGACGCAGGAGACCAAGTTCACGGACGACTACGACGAGTTCCTGGCCTTCAAGGACGAGTACCAGGCCTGGGCAGCGGAGAACGGCTACTGAGCATGAGCACCACCCCCACCACCCCAACCGACCCCGCTGCCTCGGTCGGCGGCCCGACGACGGCGGTCGTGCGCCGTGCCGCCGTGCTCGGCCACCCCGTCGCGCACTCCCTGTCCCCGGTGCTGCACGGTGCCGCCTACCGGGCGCTCGGCCTGGAGGGCTGGGACTACGGCGTGCACGACGTCACCGAGGAGACCCTGGCGGGCTTCCTGGGCGGGCTCGGCCGCGAGTGGGCGGGCCTGAGCCTGACCATGCCGCTCAAACAGGCGGTCTTCCCGCTGCTCGACCACGTCGAGCCGCTCGCCGCGGCGGTCGGGGCCGTGAACACGGTGCTGTTCACGGCGGTCGGCGGCACGGTCACCACGACAGGCACGAACACGGACGTGCACGGCATCGTCGCGGCGCTGCGCGAGCGGCTGGGGACGGGCCCGGGTGAGCACCCGGTCGCCCAGGCCGTGGTGCTCGGCGGGGGAGCGACGGCGGCGTCGGCCCTGGCCGCGCTGGCCGAGCTCGGCTGTCCCTCGGCGCGGGTGTTCGTGCGCTCGCTGGACCGCATCGGCCCGCTGCGCGAGGCCGTCGCCCGGATGGGGGTCACCCCGTCGTTCGAGGTGTTCGACGACGCGGCGACGACGTCGGCCCTGGTGAGCGCGGACGCCGTCGTCTCCACGACGCCGAAGTACGCCGCCGATGTCTGGGCCAAGCTGCTGACCGACGGCGTGCCGGGGGCCGGTGGCGCGGCCGGAGGCGCTGTGCCGCGTGGTGTGCTGCTCGACGTCGTCTACGACCCGCGGCCCACCGCCCTGCAGTCGGCGTGGACGGAGCTCGGGGCGCACGCCGTGGGCGGCGAGCGGATGCTGCTGCACCAGGCCGCCGAGCAGGTGCGCCTGATGACGGGGCGGCCGGCGCCGCTCGACGCGATGGACGAGGCGCTCGGCGCGGCTCTCGTCACGCCGGCCCGCTGAACCGGTTGAGCCCGCTGAGCTGCCTGAGGCTGCCCAGGCGCAGGGCCCGCGCAGAGCACAGGCGAGGGCTCCTGGAAGAGCTTGCGCGTCCGGGGTGTGTTGCGCAGCGTGAACAATGTCGACTCTGCGCAACACACCTGCCGCGGCAGGTGTCTCCCCGCCGCGACACGCCGAGGTCGAGCAGCACGCGCCTTCGGTGTGTCGCCCATCGGACCGGTGCGCCGACCTCGTCACCCGCGTGAAACAATCCGACCATGCTGCGTTGGTTGACATCGGGTGAGTCGCACGGTCCTGCTCTCGTGGGCGTGATGGAGGGTCTGCCCGCCGGGGTAGAGCTGACCACGCCCGACATCCAGGACGCGCTCGCGCGCCGCCGCCTCGGCTACGGCCGTGGTGCCCGGATGAAGTTCGAGCAGGACGAGGTCCGCGTGCTCGGTGGGCTGCGCCACGGCCTCACGCAGGGCGGGCCGCTCGCGATCGAGATCGCGAACACGGAGTGGCCCAAGTGGACCGACGTCATGTCGGCCGACCCGGTGCCCGCCGACGCACTGCTGGTCGACGCGGGCACCGGCGACGAGCGCGAGGTGGCCCGCAACCGGCCGCTGACCCGCCCGCGTCCCGGGCACGCCGACCTGATCGGCATGCGCAAGTACGGCTTCGAGGATGCGCGGCCCGTGCTGGAGCGCGCGTCGGCCCGCGAGACCGCGGCCCGCGTGGCGCTCGGCGTCGCCGCTGCGAAGTTCCTCGAGCAGGCCCTCGGTATCCGCCTGGTCTCGCACGTCGTCGCGATCGGGGAGGCCGAGGCGCCCGACGACGCCGCGCTGCCCACGCCCGACGACGTCGCCGCGCTCGACGCTGACCCCGTGCGCTGCTTCGACGCGGCGTCCTCCAAGCTCATGGTCGAGGAGATCGACCTGGCCAAGAAGGACGGCGACACGCTCGGCGGCGTCGTGGAGGTGCTGGCCTACGGTGTGCCGTCCGGCCTGGGCACCTACGTGCAGGGCGACCGTCGCCTCGACGCGCGTCTGGCCGCCGCACTGATGGGCATCCAGGCGATCAAGGGCGTCGAGGTCGGCGACGGCTTCCGCACCGCCCGCCGCCGCGGCAGCGCCGCCCACGACGAGATCGTCCGTGGCACCGCGCCCGACGGGCGCCCCGGCATCGAGCGAACCACCAACCGCGCGGGAGGCATCGAGGGCGGCATGTCGAACGGCGAGATCGTGCGCGTGCGCGCCGCGATGAAGCCCATCTCGACCGTGCCGCGCGCACTGCCGACCGTCGACACCGCCACGGGCGAGCCGGTCACGGCCCACCACCAGCGGTCCGACGTGTGCGCGGTGCCGCCGGCCGCCGTCGTCGCCGAGGCGATGGTCGCGCTCACGCTGGCCGAGGCCGCCGTCGAGAAGTTCGGTGGCGACTCCGTGGCCGAGGTGCGTCGCAACCTGGACTCCTACGTGGCCGCCATCCCGGAGCTGCTGCAGTGACCGGCACGTCCGGCTCGGCGGGTTCGGCGGGCGCGATCCGTCCGGTCGCCGTCATGATCGGACCGCCCGGCTCCGGCAAGTCGAAGGTGGGCCGCACGCTCGCCGCGGGCCTCGGTGTCACGATCCGCGACACGGACGCCGACATCGAGGCGCACGCGGGCAAGCCCGTCAGCGAGATCTTCGTGGACGACGGCGAGCCGCACTTCCGCGAGCTGGAGTCGGCGGCGGTGCTCGCCGCGCTGACCGAGCACGACGGCGTCGTGTCGCTCGGCGGCGGCGCCGTCATGAGCCTGACGACCCAGGCGGCGCTCACGCGGTACGCGGCCGGGGGCGGGCACGTCGTCTTCCTCGACGTGCCGCTGGCGATCGCCGCCCAGCGCGTCGGCATGAACCAGGCCCGGCCACTGCTGCTGGGCAACCCGCGTGCACAGTGGCAGAAGCTGATGAACGAGCGGCGGCCCACCTACGAGCGGCTCGCGACGCTGACGATCGTCTCGAGCGACCGGCCCGGCGAGCAGGTCGCGGCGGAGATCATCGAGGCGCTCGGCCTGGAGCTGCGTGTCCCTGAGCTCGTGGACCCGAAGCGGGCCGAGGAACACAACCAGCCGGAGAACAAGACGGAGGAGAGCATCACGTGAGCACGGACAGCGCCCCCACCCGGATCACCGTCCGGGGAGAGGCGCCCTACGACGTCGTCATCGGCCGGCACCTGCTGGGCGAGCTGCCGGGCCTCGTGGGCGCGGCCGCCAAGGTCATGGTGATCCACCCCGCCGCGCTGTCGGCGACGGCGGACGCGATCGCCGAGGACCTCAAGGCCTCCGGCTACGAGGCCTTCGTCGCCGAGGTGCCGGACGCCGAGTCGGCCAAGACGCCACAGGTCGCGGCGTTCCTCTGGGGCCTGCTGGGGCAGCTGGACTTCACGCGCTCGGACGCGATCGTCGGCGTCGGCGGCGGCGCCACCACCGACCTCGCCGGGTTCGTGGCCGCGACCTGGCTGCGCGGTATCCGCGTGGTGCACGTGCCGACCACGCTGCTCGCGATGGTCGACGCCGCCGTGGGCGGCAAGACGGGCATCAACACCTCCGAGGGCAAGAACCTCGTGGGCGCGTTCCACCCGCCGGCCGGCGTGCTGTGCGACCTGGCGGCGCTGGGCTCCCTCGACAAGTGGGACCTCGTGGCGGGCCTGGCCGAGGTGGTCAAGACCGGCTTCATCGCCGACCCGGTGATCCTCGACCTGGTCGAGGCGCACGTCGACGAGCTGCGGAACTGGGCCGGCGCGGCCACCACCGACGAGACGTGGGCCGTCGTGGCCGAGCTCGTCGAACGGTCGGTCCGGGTCAAGGCCGATGTCGTGGGCGAGGACCTCAAGGAGGCCGGCCTGCGCGAGATCCTCAACTACGGGCACACGCTGGGTCACGCGATCGAGCTCGTCGAGCGCTACCAGTGGCGCCACGGCGCCGCGGTGAGCGTGGGGATGATCTTCGCCGCGGAGCTCGCGCGGATGGCCGGCAAGCTCCCCGACGACGTCGCCGACCGGCACCGGTCGATCCTGGACTCGCTGGGGCTGCCCGTGCACTACCGCGGTGACCGCTGGGACCAGCTCCTGGCCGCGATGCGCCGCGACAAGAAGGCCCGCGGCGACCTGCTCCGGTTCGTGGTGCTCGACGACGTCGCCAAGCCCGTGCGCCTGGAGGGTCCCGACCCGACGCTGCTCGCCGCGGCCTACGCCGAGGTGTCCAAGGAGCCGCCGACCAAGGGCCCGGGCACCCCGGTCACGCTGACGCTGGGCTGAGCCGTCACCCTGGGCTGAGCCGCGTCTCGGTATCGACCCCTCCCCTTTGAGGCCTAAGTTTCTTCGCTTTGACGTGCCTCAAAGCGAAGAAACTTAGGCCTCAAAGGGGAGCAAGAATCACAGCGCGGGAGCAAAGCGGACATTAGCCTCAGCACATGACCTCCGACCCCGGCTTCCGGGCCGCACGCAAGGCCGGTGCGCAGAGCGCGTTCCGGCTGTTCTTCCCGCCGCTCTTCTTCCTCGGCTTCCTGGTCCTCTTCGCGGGCCCGTTCTGGTCGGGCGAGGAGTTCGGCAGGTCGACGCCGTTCCTCGTCGTGGCGGTGACCATCGGCGTGATCGTGCTGCTGATCTTCGGCACGAGGGCTCGCCGCTGGTCCCGCAACCGGAGCGCCTGGTCGCGGGCGGCGCGAGGTGCGGTGTCGTTGACGCTCCGCGGCGAGGCCGTGGCCGCGGAGCGGAAGGTGTCGGGCCGGCCCATGCGGACGGTCGTGGTCGAGCACCGTGGCAGCCGGCAGTACCTGCACCTGCTGTTCGTGCCAGGCGCACCGGTGCACATGATGGGCCCCGGCTGGGTGACCGTCGAGTTCTTCGCCGGAGACGACGCCGAGGGCCCGGCGCGGCTGCTCCTGGCCGACGGCCGCACGCTGTGGGCTTTCTCCGCCCGACTCGGGACGGTCGCCGCAGAGCCGCGGTCCCGTGCACGACGGTCCTCCGACGCGACGGCGGTGGGCACCACCGACGACGGTGCGGGCCCCATGGTCCCGGCGGTCGTCGCCCCCGGCCTCGACGGCGAGGAGCGCGGGCGGGGGG
>NZ_KI911641.1:105166-113613 GCF_000515355.1 Promicromonospora kroppenstedtii DSM 19349
GCGGCGGCCGGGGCGCGGCGCCGGGCAACGCGGAGCCCGCCCTGTCCCGGGCCGCCCGCGACCTCGGCCTGCCCGTCGTCATCTCGTCCCAGGCGTCCACGCCCATGGAACAGACCGCAGCTGCCCTCGGCGACAGCCCACGCTGGTTCCAGCTCTACTGGTCGTCCGACGACGCCCTGGTCGAGTCCTTCGTGTCCCGCGCCGAGGCCAGCGGCTGCGAGGCGATCGTCGTGACCGTCGACACCCATGTGCTCGGCTGGCGTACCGCCGACCTCGACCTGGGCTACCTGCCGTTCGCCCGCGCCGAGGGCATCGCCCAGTACCTCAGCGACCCGGTCTTCCGTGGGCTCGTGGAAGCGCGGGTGCGAAAGGCGGCGTCGGCGGGGGAGGAGGTGACATCGGAGCGGCCCACGCCCGCCGCCGTCCGCTCCCTGCTGTCCATGGCGCGCCACCACCCCGGCCCCACCCTGCGGAACCTCACCCAGCCGCACGCCCGCGCCGCCGTCGAGACCTTCCTCGACGTCTTCTCGCGCTCCACCCTCACGTGGGCCGACCTCGCCTGGCTGCGCGAACGCACCACCCTGCCCATCCTCGTCAAAGGCATCCAGCACCCCGACGACGCCCGCGCCGCCCTCGACCACGGGGCCGACGGCATCATCGTGTCCAACCACGGCGGCCGCCAGATCGACAACGCCGTCGCCTCGATCGACGCGCTCGGACCCGTGGTCGACGTCGTGCGGGAGCGGACGGGGGCGTCCGGTCCGGGAACGGACGGCTCGGTTCCCGTTCTCTTCGACTCCGGCATCCGCACCGGCGCCGACGTCTTCACCGCCGTCGCCCTCGGCGCCGACGCCGTCCTCCTGGGCCGCCCCTGGGTCTACGGCCTCGCCCTGGCCGGAGCCGACGGCGTCCGCGCCGTCGCCGAGCACGTGCTGGCAGAGCTCGACCTGACCATGGCGCTCGCGGGCGTGTCAGGGGTCGAGCAGATCGGGCGACACAACCTCACGCTCTGACGTGCGTGCCTGACGTGCGCCGTCCGACCTGCTGGTCGGTATGAGATCGTGACCGCTCCAGCACCCACGGTTCACGCGACCCGGGCAGACTGCGGCCATGACCGACGCCGTTCCCGGACCCGACCCGCAGGCGCACCCTGCCGGCGAGACCCCGAAGCCCCCGAAGATGGGCCTCGAGCTGCAGGAGGGGGCGCGGATCCCGCGCCGCCAGGTGATCTCCTGGGCACTGTGGGACTGGGGTACCCAGCCGTTCAACACGGTGATCCTCACGTTCGTGTTCACCGCGCTGTACCTGACCACGGAGTCGTTCCTCGACCCGGCGGTCGTGGCGCTGGGCAAGGACGACCCCGCCTACCAGCACGGCCTGGCCGAGCTGAGCAGCGGGGTGGGCCTGTGGAACACCCTCGCGGGTCTGCTCATCCTCTTCCTCGCGCCCGTGCTCGGGCAGCGCGCCGACGCCACCGGGCGGCGCAAGGTGTGGCTCGCCGGCGGGACGGCGGGCATGGTCCTGTGCATGCTCGCGCTGTGGTTCGTCGAGGCCGACCCGGCCTACTTCGTGCTCGGCGCCGCGCTGATCGGCCTGGGCAGCGTGCTCAACGAGATCGCCGGCGTGAACTACAACGCCATGATGGTCTCCGTCGCCACGCCGAGGACCGTCGGCAAGGTGTCCGGGCTCGGCTGGGGGCTCGGCTACGTCGGCGGCATCCTGGCGCTCCTGTTCGTGGTGATCGCCAACGGCGCCGACTGGTGGGGCATGCCCACCGACAACGGGCTCGCCTTCCGCGTGATCGCCGTGGGCTGCGCGCTCTGGGCGCTGGCGTTCGCCTGGCCGATCCTGGCCTTCGTGCCGGAGCTCCCGCCCACCAAGGGCCGCGCCACCGTCGGGTTCTTCGCCAGCTACGCGGTGCTCTACCGCGACATCAAGGGCCTGTGGCACACGTCGCGCCGCACCTTCTGGTTCCTGCTGGCCAGCGCCGTGTACCGCGACGGACTGAGCGGCGTCTTCGCGTTCGGCGCGATCATCGGTGGCGTCAGCTTCGGGTTCTCCGCCGACCAGGTCATCGTCTTCGGCATCGCAGCCAACCTCGTGGCCGGGGCGAGCACGGTCCTCGTGGGCTTCGCCGACGACCGCTTCGGCCCGCGCTCCGTCATCCTCAGCACGCTCGGCGTCATCGTCGTGGCCGGTCTCGGGGTCGTGTTCCTGCGCGACCTCGGCCCCGTCGTCTACTGGGTGGGCGGCCTGATCCTCTCGGCGTGCGTCGGCCCGGCCCAGGCCGCGTCCCGGTCCTACCTCGCCCGCGTGACGCCGGCCGGCAAGGAGTCCGAGATCTTCGGCCTCTACGCCACGACGGGCCGCGCCACGTCCTGGATGTCCAGCGCCCTGTGGACGATCACCATCGCCGCGACGGGCGCGACCATCTGGGGCACCCTCGGCATCGTCGCGGTGGTGCTCATGGGCCTCGTGATGATGTGGTTCGTGCGTGAGGCGCCCTTGGCGGGCGCCGACAGCCCGGCCGGGCCGACGGCGGAACCGACGGAGGACCGGTCCACGGTCTGACGGGTGTTCTAGTCCTCGGACGTCTGGTTCTCGGGATCCTCGGTCTCGGCGGCCCGGTGCGCTGCGGCGCGCCGGGCCGCCGTCCGCTCCTCCAGCGCGTGCCGGAGCGCGGCCTGGACCCGGTCGAGGTCCGCGAGCGGCCCCAGGTGCCCGAGCTTGCGCGGGTTGATCACACCGCGGATGCCCGAGAGCCGTCCGTCCGTCACCTCGAACGACCAGGTGCCGATCAGGCCACCGCCCACGACGTCGTCGGCCACGATGAGGAGGCCCGGCTCGCCGCCCACGAGCGCCCGCTCGAAGTGGACCGGCGCGCCCCGGCTGATGAAGGAAGCCAGCATGCGGGCGACGGTCACCCGCCCGGCGACCGGCCGGACGATGGACATGCCCTGCGGCACGTTCCCGCCGCCGTCGCCCGTGAGCACGACGTCCTCGGTCAGCAGTTCGAGGAACGAGTCCACCGCACCCTCCTCGCACGCGGCCAGGAACCGGGACACGAGCTGCTCGGCCCGAGCCCGGTCGGGGGTGCTGCGCAGCGAGGAGCTCTGTGTCCGGGCCGGTGTTTCGGTGGGGGCCTGAGCCCGTGTCCTGGCCTGTGTCTGGGCCTCGGCGAGGGCCGGGACCCGGGCCGGTGCGGTCGCCGCGATCCGGCGTCGGGCACGTGAAGCCAGCTGGCGCGCCGCGACCTCGCTGGTGCCGATCACCCCGGCAGCCTCGCTGTGCGGAAAGCCGAGCACGTCGTGCAGCAGGAACGCCGCCCGCTCTGTGGGGGTGAGGGTCTCCAGCAGCACCAGGAACGCGGTCGAGAGATCGTCGGCGAGCTCGGCATGCCGTGCGACGTCGGGCGCGGGCGTGCCCATCGCCACCGGCAGATACGGCACCGCGCCGACCAGCGGCTCGGGCAGCCACTCACCCACGTACGACTCCCGCCGGACCCGCGCCGAACGCAGCACGTCGATCGCGATCCGCGTGGTGACCGTGGTGATGAACGCGTCGGGGTTACGCACGTCAGGAGCCTGCGCGACGCGCGTCAGCGCCTCCTGCACCACGTCCTCCGCCTCGGCGACACTGCCGAGCATCCGGTACGCCACCGTGAACGACAGCGGACGGAGGCGCTCCAGCGCGGCGTCGTCCAGGAACGACGCGCCGGACCGCGGCGGAGCGAGCTGCTCCGTGTCCCGCGACCCTGGTCGGTCCGTACCTGCCGAGGGGGTCGCCGAGGCGCGGGGATCCGTCATGCGCACATGCTCTCGCGTCATGCCCCCTTGACGGGACAGCGGCGCGAAACGTGACAGCGGGATCGGAGTCCGGCTCGTCCCCGCGTCCGGCGAGCATGATCGTGTTGCCCGCTCCCGCGCGGACCGTACTCTTGCGCGCGTGAGAACAACCGCTCTCGTCGTGCGCTTTCTCCTCGAGCTCGCCCTGGCCGCCGCGGCCGGCTACGCCGCCTGGAATCTGGCCGACGGCGGATGGCGCGCCGCCGTCGTCCTGCTCGCGCCGATCAGCGTCATCGCGCTGTGGGCGACCTTCCTCTCGCCGAAGGCGCTCGTGGCGATCCCGCCGTGGTCGCGGATCCTCCTGGAGGCGCTCCTCTGCGGCGGCGTCGGATACCTGTGCTGGCTCGCCGGCGCCCAGGCCGCCGGACCGGCGCTCGCGGTCCTGTGGGCCGTCGACCGTGCGGTGCTGTGGCTGACGCGCGGCACGCCCAGCGTCCTGGAGCCCGAGGGCGCGGCCCGGGAGCGCTGAGCGCGCGGAGGTCGTCAGCGCGACCGCATGGCATCGATCTCGTCGCGGCGGAACAGGACGAGGCGGTCCAGGACGTCGTCGGGCAGCGGGTTGTCCGGTGTGAACCGGACGGTGCCCCTCGACGTCGAGAAGCCGGCGAGGTCGGGTGCGAGCGCGTCGATCGCGGGCGGGCTGAAGGGGTAGAGCCCGATGTGCTTCGCGGTCGCGCGCGCCGAGATGAGCGGGCTGCCGCGGTACCGCAGGGCGGCCATGCCGTAGCTCATGCCCTCGTCGGCGTCGGGCACGAGCTCGAGCGCGCGGGAACGTATGTGCTCGACGGCATCCTTGGCCGGACCGTCCAGGCCGGCGATGTACCTCGTGAACTCGGGCATGAGGACAGCCTCGCCAGGTCCGGCGGGTTCCGCGAGGGCTGGCGGCGCGCGGGTGTGGCGTGGGTTCGGTCGTTGCCGTGCCGGACGGGACGAAGAGTTATCCACAGATTTCAAATGTCCCTCGCGGTGCGTATGAACGTTCGAGACAATGGTGTCAGGCGAACGGCGAGGGCAGGGGGTGGCATCAGTGGATTCGGCGAACGAGACAGGCCCGGAGGGTGTGCCCCCGACTGGTGGGGACGGTAGGGCCGGTGGCTCTGGCTCTGGCTCTGGTGCTGGTGCTGGCTCTGGTGCTGGTGCTGGTGCTGGTGGGGCGTCGTTGGAGGCCGTGTTGGACCGGATCGAGGCCGCTGTCGGGGAGCTGGTCGGCCTGGTCGCGCCGGACGTGCTCGATGGTTGGGGTGCCCCGTCGGTCACGAGGTTGATGCAGGCTCACACCAGGATCCGTCGGGCGACCGGCCGGTTGGAGGGTGTGCGGTTGACGGTGCTGCCCCGGATCGAGGACGACGGTTCCTGGCGTACGGGTGGTATGTCGCGCACGTTCACGTCCTGGCTGCGGCTGCGTGAGGGTGTCGCGGCGGCCACGGCCCGGAGGGACGTGACCACAGCCCGCCGCCTGGCCCAGGCCCTGCCGGTCACGCGTGAGCGTCTGGTCGCTGGCACCCTGGGTGTGGACCATGCCCGGGTGATGAGCGAGGTCGCGCCCACCAGTCAGACCCGTCAGGACGCGTTGGCGTGGTTGGTCGACACCCGCACGGGGGAGACCACCACCCCGGAGGCGTTCGTCCAGACCGTTGCGGTGGATCTGCCCGACCCTGCTGATGACCCGGACGGCACCCGCACCCGCGAGACGATCACGGGCGTGCTGGAGGCCGGGATCAGGGACGGGGTCCTGGTTACCGGTGAGGGCTTGGTCCTGGGTGAAGCGCCGGTGTTGAACGCGGACCAGTTCCGGGTCGTGGCTCGCCGGTTCGCGTCGGTGACCGACCCGGACACCGACGACGTGCAGGACGACAAGGCCGCCCGGGGTGAGTTCCTGGACGTGTCCAAGACGCTGGGCGGGTACCACGTCGCGGGCTTCCTTACGGACGAGCACGGCCTGCTGGTCTCCACCGCGGTCACGGCACTGGTGGGTGCGCCGGCTGCGGGGGAGGACCGCGCCCCGGGGCAGCGTCGGGCGCAGGGTCTGGCGGACCTGGCGCGCCTGACCCTGGACGCGAACCTGGTCTCCCCGGGTGCGGGGATCGCGCCGCATCTGAACGTGACGGTGTCCTGGTCGGAGCTGGTCGCGCAGGTCACCCGGACCCGGGACGGGTTGTGCCTGACCTGCGGGCAAGCCACCCCAGGACGCCGGGCGTCCGGTGCCCGGGTGGGCATGCCGGGTGGGTGTGACAGCGGCAGCGCCGTAGGTCCGGTTGGCTCAGTCGGTAGCGCGGGTTCGGCGGGCAGCGCTGGTGAATCGGCTCTGCCTGGCGGGCCTCGTGGGCCTCGTGGAGCCAGCGGTCCTGGTGCTGGTCTGTTGGGTTCGGGTGGTGCGGTGTTCACGGAGTCCGGTGGTCGGGTTCCGCGGGGGTTGTTGCGCCGGCTGGCGTGTGACAGTGCGGTGACGCGGGTCGTGTTCGGTCCCGATGGTGCGGTGCTGGATGTCGGGCGGGCGCAGCGGACGGTCTCGGGGCAGATGCGTCGTGCGGTGATCGCTCGTGACGGGCATTGCGTGTTCCCGGGGTGTGATCAGCCGCCGTCGCGGTGCGAGGTGCATCACGCGGTCACGCACTGGGCCGATGGTGGGGGTACGTCGGTGTCGAACAGTGCGTTGTTGTGCTGGTTCCATCATCAGCTGGTCGATACCCGGGGCATCACGATGCACTGGTCCGGCAAACCCACCACCACGACCACGACGGACGTGGTGGGGGTGTTGCTGGAGTCGGGGTGGGTGTTCACCGACGCCCGTGGGCACCGTATCGGCCTGCCCGCGCCCGTGGGACCGGTCCTGGGTCATGGCCTGCCCGACGACCAGCCCGACGACCCGGCTGGCACACCGCCGGCCGCAGCCGCATGACCATCATGACCCGGCCGGGGTGACGGGTCGGCATGGCATGCGACCCGACCTGGCCACGACCCGACCGGGGTGACGGCTCGGCATGGCATGCGACCCGACCGGGGTCACGACCCGGACCGCACTGGAAAGGCCCGCACCGGTCCGGTCGGGGCCGAACCGGACGCAGCCCGACCGACCGCACCCGCTGCCCCGACAGCTGAGGGTGCTGCGAGTCGGTCAGATGGCACGGTCGCGCCCATGGCGCGGCGCGACCGTGCTCCTCGTCCTCTGCCGTTGGTTGGTGGCCCTGACCTACAAGCCCATCGCGTTCGCAACCACCTCGCGCTCCGCGCCGGTCGCGAGGTGCCAGACGGAGTCGGCGAGGTCGTCGGGGTCCAGCACCGCCCCTGGGGGCAGGTCGGAACCAGGCGTCCAGGCGAGGTTGCCGTCGTCACCAGCATCACCAGCGCCATCTTCACCGGCGTGCCCATGCCCAGCCGTCAGCAATCGGTGGATGTCGCCGCGTTCGATGAGCCCGCCGACCACCAGCGAGCCCACGTGGACGCCGTCGGGGGTGGTGGCCTCGGCGAGGGTCAGGGCGTAGGTGCGGAGGGCGGCCGAGGCCGGCGCGAAGGGGCCGAGGAACGGCAGCGGCACGACCGCGCTGAGCCCGGAGACGTAGACGATGGCGCCGGTGCCGCGATCACGCATGCCCGGCAGGACCAGGCCGGCGAGCTCGACGGCGGGGTCCACGACCTGGGCCGCGGCGGCGCGCACGTCGTCGGGGCTGGTCTCCAGGATGCCCATCGGGGCGGCCGAGGGGTTGTCCGCGCCCGGCCCGTGGTAGACGACGTCGATGGGGCCGAGCTCGGCGTGGACCTCGTCGATCGAGCGGCGCAGCTCGCCGGGCGCGCGGACGTCGGCGGCGACGGCGACGGCGCGGACGCCGCTCGCGCGCAGGTCGTCGAGGTAGGCCGGGTGCCGGTCGGCGCTGCGGGAGACCAGGCCGACCTGGTAGCCCTCCTTGCCGAACCGTCGGGCCACGGACATGCCGAGCCCGGGCCCGGCGCCCAGCACCAGCATCGTGGGGGAAGTGCTCACTCTTCTCTCCTGGTTCTTCGCGGCGGATCTCGCGGTGGATCTCGCGGTGGGTACGGTGACGACATCGATCCTCACTTCCCCGCGGACCTCTCGGAAGAAGGCACTTTCATGTCAGATGGGAACACCGGTGTGCCTCACCCCGACGCCCCTCACCCCGACGCGCCTCACCCCGACGCGCCTCACCCCGACGCCCACATGGTCGCCGCCGCCGTCGGCGGGCTGATGCCGGGCCGGGTGCCGGCCGCGGAGTACGAGGCGTGCCCCGTCACGCACGCGGTGCGGATGCTCGGCGACAAGTGGACGCTGCTCGTGCTGATGCTGCTCGCCGAGCGCGCGCACCGCTTCAACGATCTGCACCGGCGCGTGGACGGCATCAGCCAGCGGATGCTCACCCGCACCCTCCGCGCGCTGGAGGACGACGGGCTGGTCGCCCGGACCGTCTTCCCCACCGTGCCGCCCGGGGTCGAGTACGACCTCACCGAACGCGGCCGCGAGCTCCTGGTCCCGCTGTCGGCCCTGGCGGACTGGGTCGTGAAGGACCGGGCGGCATAGGCGCCCACCAGCTCCCGACCGGCCCAGGACCGGCCCAGGACGGGCCGCCGGTCGAACCGAGACGGCCCGAG
>NZ_KI911641.1:113713-116230 GCF_000515355.1 Promicromonospora kroppenstedtii DSM 19349
TGGGGAGGGGGAGCGGCGGGCCCGCCTCGCCGCGCCGGAGGCTGGTGTCCAGGAGGTGCACCCCGTGCGCGACCGCGTCGACGAGCACCTCGCCGGGGCCGGGGGTGGGGTCCGGGATCTGCTCGAGCTGAAGGACCTCCGGCGGCCCGAAGGTGTGGTGTCTGATCGCGTCCATGTGCTCATCCTTTAACCTGAACCAAAGTTGAGGTCAACCCGCCGACCCGGCGTCGGTCGGCGGACCCGAGAAACAAGCCCTTGGCACCAAGCCCTTGGCACCAAGTTAGTCACGAGTAGTGGAGGCCGGACATGGAAGCGCCCAACCCCGCCGTCCCGTGGGACCGAGACGAGCTGACGGTCGGTGACCTCGCCGCCCGGAGCGGCGTGTCGGTGTCCGCGCTGCACTTCTACGAGCGCAAAGGCCTGATCACGAGTCGGCGCACCTCCGGCAACCAGCGGCGCTACCGGCGCGAGACGCTGCGGCGGGTCGCGTTCATCCGGGTGTCCCAGCGGGTCGGGATCCCGCTGGCCGACATCGGTGCCGCGCTCGCCACCCTGCCCGGTGACCGGACGCCGACCGCCAAGGACTGGCGCCGCATCTCGCAGGCCTGGCACGACGACCTCGACGCGCGGATCGAGCAGCTGTCCCGGCTGCGCGACCATCTCACCGACTGCATCGGTTGCGGCTGCCTCTCGCTGCGCCGGTGCACGCTCACCAACCCGCACGACGAGCTCGCCGAGGCGGGGCCCGGCCCGCGCACGCTGCTGGTCGAGGGGCTGGAGTCGGACGGCGCCTGAGGCTGGGGCGCGGTCTTCCGAGCTCTGTGTCAGTGGTCCCGGGTAGCGTGCGGCTCGCCGGACGACGACCTGTCCGGCCCGCGCGCATGTACCGGTGCGCAGGGAGACCGGCGCGCAGGAAGCCGGCGCGCAGCAGCCGAGAGGGAGACGTGGGTACGTACTTCGAGTGGATCGCTGACCTGGACGCGACCGAGGCCGAGGCCCCCGAGCTGGGGCGGCGGGTGGTGGACGCGCTCGTCGCGCGCGGGGTGCTGCTGCGGGAGGTCTCCGGGGCGGCAGCGCTCGGCGACGTCGGTCACCTGCCGGGTCCGGCCTGGGCGGACACCGTGGCCACGTCCGTGTCCGGAGAGGCGCCGTGGGGCATGGCGGTGGGCACCGGGCGCGAGGTGTACGACGGCGGGCGGGGTGGCGTCGACGCCGTGACCTGTCCCCGGTGCGCGGTACGCCGGTCGTTCTTCGGGCCGCCCGAGGAGTTCGGCCCCACGTGCTCGGACGAGGAAGGGCTGAGCTGGTTCTACGACGCTGCGGCCGCCTGGCGCGACGGCGACGCGGCCGACCTGGAGTGTCGGGCGTGCGGGGCGGTCTCCTCGGTCGCGGAGTGGTCGGCCGACGACGCGGCTCTGGCCTGCCTCGGGTTCACGTTCTGGAGCTGGGACGAGCTGCGGCCCGAGGTCTGCGACTGGATCGCCGAGGCGACGGGCGGGCACCGGATCGTGCACGGCAGCGGCAAGGTGTGAGATCCGACGGCACCCCGACCCGCTGACCACTAGGCTCGCGGCCATGGCTTCTGCACTGCCCAGCGTTCTGGTGCTCAACGGTCCCAACCTCGGTCGTCTCGGTGTTCGTGAGCCCGAGATCTACGGACACGCCTCGATGGCGGACCTGAAGGTCGCGGCCGGGGAGTGGGGCACGGAGCTCGGCCTGGCGGTCGAGGTGCGGCAGACCGACAACGAGTCCGAGATCGTCGGCTGGCTGCACGAGGCGGTCGACGCGGAGGCGCACGTCGTGCTGAACCCGGCGGCGTTCACGCACTACTCGTACGCGCTGCGTGACGCCGCCGCGCAGGTCACCACGGCGGGGCTGCTGCTGGTCGAGGTGCACCTCTCGAACCCGGCGACGCGCGAGTCGTTCCGGCACTACTCGGTGGTCGCCGGGATCGCGACGGGTACGGTCGCGGGCTTCGGGTTCGACTCGTACCGGCTGGCCCTGTCGGCGATCGCGGTGAAGCTGGGGGAGTAGCGGTTTCGCGTTGATTCGTGACAGTCAAGTGCTCAGGCTTAAGTAGTACCGATCAAGGCGGTAGCCTTGAATCGGTGATCTCAAGTCTTTACGCTTAAGTCATGATCGTCCTGACCATCGACCAGCGGGGCTCGACCTACGCGGACGACCGGGTCCCCGAGATCCTCGCGGAGCTCGCGGACCTGACGCGCGGCCGCGACGGCGTCGTCGTGCGGTTCGAGCGCACGGTCGGCGACGAGGTGCAGGGCATCCTGGCGCCCGGTCGCGGGGGCGCTCAGCTCGCCGTCGACCTCACCCTGCACCTGCTGCGGGACCAGGGCTGGAGCGTCGGCATCGGCGTCGGCCAGGTCGAGGGTCCGCTGCCCGCGGTGTCGCGTGAGGCGCGGGGCTTCGCCTTCTACCGTGCCCGCGACGCCGTCGAGCGCGCCAAGACCCGTGGCCGCGGCGCGTCGGTCGCCGTGGAGGGTCCGCCGCCCGGGGCGG
>NZ_KI911641.1:116330-116948 GCF_000515355.1 Promicromonospora kroppenstedtii DSM 19349
TGGCATCAGTGGATTCGGCGAACGAGACAGGCCCGGAGGGTGTGCCCCCGACTGGTGGGGACGGTAGGGCCGGTGGCTCTGGCTCTGGCTCTGGTGCTGGTGGGGCGTCGTTGGAGGCCGTGTTGGACCGGATCGAGGCCGTGGTCGGGGAGCTGGCTGATCTGGTCGCGCCGGAGGTCTTGGATGGTTGGGGTGCGCCGTCGGTCACGAGGTTGATGCAGGCTCACACCAGGATCCGTCGGGCGACCGGCCGGTTGGAGGGTGTGCGGTTGACGGTGCTGCCCCGGATCGAGGACGACGGTTCCTGGCGTACGGGTGGTATGTCGCGCACGTTCACGTCCTGGCTGCGGCTGCGTGAGGGTGTCGCGGCGGCCACGGCCCGGAGGGACGTGACCACAGCCCGCCGCCTGGCCCCAGGCCCTCCCGCAGACCCTTACCGGCCTGGTCGCTGGCACCCTGGGTGTGGACCATGCCCGGGTGATGAGCGAGGTCGCGCCCACCAGTCAGACCCGTCAGGACGCGTTGGCGTGGTTGGTCGACACCCGGCACGGGGGGANACCACCACCCCGGAGGCGTTCGTCCAGACCGTTGCGGTGGATCTGCCCGACCTGCTGATGA
>NZ_KI911641.1:117048-120193 GCF_000515355.1 Promicromonospora kroppenstedtii DSM 19349
GTCGGTCGCCGTGGAGGGTCCGCCGCCCGGGGCGGCGGACCTCGTGACCGGGGGCGCCCGGCCGTTGGATGGCCAGACGTCGAGGCCCGGGACCGCCGAGCCGTCCCCGCCGGACCTGGCCGCCGAGGTCGAGGCCCTGCTCCGCCTTCTCGCGGCGATTCGCGCGCGCCGTACTCCCCAAGGGTGGGAGGTCGCCGATACGCTCGCCTCGCTGGCGGACAAACCGGGACGACAAAGAATCGTCGCCCAGTCCTTGCACGTCAGCGAGCAGGCGGTGAGCCAGCGGGTCCGCGCGGCCCTCTGGCAGGAGGAGGAAGCTGTCCGACCGGTGGTCGTGCGGCTCCTCGCCGAGCTGAGCGACTCGGTGGGCCCGGAGCCCGCTGAGACTCCGGAGGCGGCCGAGGCTGCCGGGCCTGCTGTCCGGAGCACCACGAGGAAGCGCGGCAAGAGCTGACGCGCAGAGCTGAGGGGGACGTCACGCCGTGACCTGGGAGACGCTGGACAACATCGACGGCTGGCAGTGGGTCGCCGCCGTCGCGACCTGGTTGATCACGCTGACGCTCAGCGTGATCGTGGGCTCCTGGGTGGTGCCGTGGGTGCTGCGCCGTGCAGGGCGGGGAGACCTCCCGTGGGCGCGCTACAAGCCGCCGGTGTACCCGCAGGCCCTGGAGGCAGAGGAAGGCGAGGGTGCTGCAGGTGAGGGCACTGCAGGTGAGGGCATTGCAGGTGAGGGCGCCGGGGGCGGGGGCGCCGGCGAAGGCTCCCCTGCCGCGGGCACCCAGGGCGCCGCAGGCACCGAGAGCGCAGCCGAGAAGAGCTCCGGCTCCGACAGCGGCGCCGCCACGGGCGCGTCCGGCGCGATGCTCCCCGGCCCCGGCAAGGCCGGCGCCGGCAAGTCCGGCCCCGGCAAGTCCGGTTCGAGCGTGTCCGGCGCGAGCAACGCCCGACAGGTGCCCGACGGCGAGGAGTCCCCCACGGGCACGATGCACCCGGACGCCGTCGCGATCCTGCGCGGCGGGGCGTGGCTCGGCGTCCTGGAACGCCTCGCGATCACGGGCTCCCTGCTGGCCGGCTACCCGTACGGCATCGCGATCGTCGTCGCGATCAAGGGCCTGGGGCGGTACGCGGAGCTGCGGGACCAGCCCGTCGCGTCGGAGCGGTTCGTGGTGGGTACGCTCGCCTCACTGATCTGGTCGGTCGCGACCGGGCTGCTCGGGCTCGTCGTCCTCAATGCGCTCGTCCTCTGACCGGTCCGTTAGACTTGACCGCTGCTGCTTGACCCCGTGCACGACCACTGCAAGACCACTGCAAGATCACTGCAAGATCACTGCACGACCACCCCAGCCGCCGGCGCAGCGTCGGCGTGCCCGGGGCACACCCTTACCCAACACAGGAAGACGAACGTGGCTACCTCCAACGACATCAAGAACGGCACTGTGCTCCGCATCGACGGCAACCTCTGGTCGGTCATCGAGTTCCAGCATGTCAAGCCGGGCAAGGGTGGAGCGTTCGTCCGCACCAAGATGAAGAACGTGCTGTCCGGCAAGGTCGTCGACAAGACGTTCAACGCGGGCATCAAGGTCGAGACGGCCAACGTGGACCGCCGCGACTTCCAGTACCTGTACATGGACGGCGAGGACTTCGTCTTTATGGACAACGACACGTACGACCAGATCAACGTGTCGGCGGCGACCGTGGGCGACGCCAAGGACTACATGCTCGAGGGCATGAACGTCATGCTCGCCTCGAACGACGGCACACCGCTGTACATCGAGCTGCCGGCGTCCGTGGTCCTGGAGATCACCTACACCGAGCCGGGCCTGCAGGGTGACCGCTCCACGGGTGGCACCAAGCCGGCGACCCTCGAGACGGGCGCGGAGATCCAGGTCCCGCTGTTCCTCGAGCAGGGCGTCAAGGTCAAGGTCGACACCCGCACGGGCGACTACCTCGGTCGCGTCTCCGAGTGACCCATCCGCGGCGGGCCCGGAAGGGTCCGCCGCGCCGCAGTTCAGCCGCTGACAGCTCAGCCGCTGTGAGCTGAGCCGCTGACAGCTCAGCAGTCGATTTTCGTAGCAGAGAGAGACCATGGGCGCACGCACCAAGGCGCGCAAGCGCGCCGCCGACATCCTCTTCGAGGCGGAGCAGCGAGGCATCGACCCGCTGACGCTCCTCGCCGACCGTGTGGCCGTGCCGCACACCGAGGCGGCCGTGCCGCAGTACGCGGTCGAGATCGTGGAGGGCGTGGTCGCCCACCGCGACCGTATCGACGAGGTGCTGGAGACCTACTCGCAGGGCTGGACGCTGGACCGCATGCCCGCCGTCGACCGCGCCCTGCTGCGGATCGGCTCCTGGGAGGTCCTCTTCAACGACGACGTGCCCGACGCCGTCGCACTCGACGAGGCGGTCGACCTCGCGGGCGACCTGTCCACGGACGACTCCCCGGCCTTCGTGAACGGCCTCCTCGGCCGGGTCAAGGACCTGAAGCCGACCTTGCTGGCGTGAACACTGCCGGCGTGGGCACAGCCGGCGTGAGCCGGCAAGCAGGCCGGCCCGTGAGCCCGCACGCACTGTGAGCACCGGTCCCGGCGCAGCACGGTTCGACGAGAGACGTCTGCTCGTCGCGCTGTTCGGCGCCGGGACCGCTGCGTTCGCGCAGCTCTACGCGCCGCAGTCCGTCCTGCCTGCCGCCGCCCGCGAGCTCGCGACGTCGGCCTCCGACTCGGCGCTGCTCGTCTCCGCTGCGACCCTGGGTCTGGCCGTGGGCGTGCTGCCGTGGGCCTGGGTCGCCGACCGCGTCGGCCGCGTCCGGGCGATGACCGTCGCGATGCTCGGTGCCACCGCGCTGGGTCTCGCGGTGCCGTTCGCGCCGTCGTTCGAGCTGCTCGTGGCCGGTCGCGCCGTCGAGGGACTCTTCGTCGCGGGCGTGCCCGCCGTCGCGATGGCCTACCTGACCGAGACACTGGTCGCCTCGGGCGCGGCATCGGCCGTGCCGCGCGCGGCCGGGACGTACGTCGCGGGCACGTCGATGGGCGGGCTGCTCGGACGCATCGTCTCGGGTGGCGTCGCGGAGATGTTCGGCTGGCGGGCCGGCGTGGGCGCCGTCGCGGTGGCCTGCCTGGTCGCGACGGGCGTCTTCGTCTGGCTC
>NZ_KI911641.1:120293-121634 GCF_000515355.1 Promicromonospora kroppenstedtii DSM 19349
GGTTCCATCATCAGCTGGTCGATACCCGGGGGATCACGATGCACTGGTCCGGCAAACCCACCACCACGACCACGACGGACGTGGTGGGGGTGTTGCTGGAGTCGGGGTGGGTGTTCACCGACGCCCGTGGGCACCGTATCGGCCTGCCCGCGCCCGTGGGACCGGTCCCGGGTCATGGCCTGCCCGACGACCAGCCCGACGACCCGGCTGGCACACCACCGGCCGCAGCCGCATGACCACCATGACCCGGCCGGGGTAGCGACCCGGCCGGGGTGACGGCTCGGCATGGCATGCGACTCGCCCGGGGTCACGACCCGCCCGGGGGTGCGACCGACCGGCTGGCGTCCCGGCCGATCGAGGCCCCGGCCTGTGCGCGGAGACTCCGGCGACCCTGCCCTGGGCGCCTGGGGCCGATGCGCTGCAGTTGCGGTTGCCAGAACGACGGCTGACCCCGGACGGATCGCAGGCCGACCTGCCCAGGTCGACCTGCCCATGTCGACCTGCCACGACCCGCCCGGCGCCAGCCAGTCGCGCACACAGCCGCGGTCACAGCGCCTGCGTGCCGCGCCCTCGCGGTGGTCCCCGCGGTGGTCCCCGCGCGCCTCGGTCAGGACGCGACGGACCCCACCTGGACGCGGGTCCGCCCCGCCAGCGCCAGGGCAGCCGCGGCCAGCAGCCCCGTGAGTCCCAGCACGACCGCGTACGCGGGCAGGCCTGCGACGTCGTACAGGGCCCAGAGCAGCGCGCCCGTTGCGGAAGACGCGATGGCGGCGGCCACGGCGTCGGCCACCTGGAGGGCCGACGAAGCCGACCCGTGCTCGTGCGGCGGTGCCAGCTCAAGCGTGAGGACCGACAGCGTCGGGTACACCAGGCCCATCCCGCTGCCCGAGAGCACCCAGAACGCCATGCCGACGCCCGCAGGTACGTCCGGCAGCACGAGGAGGGCCGCGCCGACCATGCCCAGGGCGAGCAGTCCGCCGCCCAGCCGCGCGTATCCGGTGTGGCTCAGGTGCAGGAGGTTGCGTCCGCGCACCCACGACGCCCCGGACCAGCCGAGCGCCCCCACGGTGAGGATCAGTCCCGCGCCGCCGGGGCTCAGCTGACGCTCGTGGACGAGCAGCAGCGGGAGCAGCACCTCGGCACCCGTGAACGCCGCCGACACCAGCGCTCGCATCGACACGACGGCGGGCAGGCCGCGTCCCGCGCGCAACACGGCCAGAGCCAGGTGCAGCGCGTGCACCACGGGGCGCTCGGTCTGGTCGATCCCAGGTTCCCGCGCCGCCGGACCAGGGGCTTCACCGCCGGGCGCCCTGCGCCCAGGGCGGTCCCGCCCCGACGCGC
>NZ_KI911641.1:121734-122995 GCF_000515355.1 Promicromonospora kroppenstedtii DSM 19349
CGCGATCCTCGTCGGCCGTGGGGCCCCCGCCGTGCGCGGCTGTCAGCCCCGGGCGCATCAGGATCGCCGCGGGGATCGTGAGCGCCGCGGCGCCGAGGAAGACCCAGCGCCAGCCCAGGTGGTCTACGACGAGCCCGGCCAGTCCCGGCCCCACGATCGCGGGGACCACCCACGCGGCGGCGAACGCCGAGAACACCGCGGGGCGTCGTTCGGGGGCGAACACGCGGGCCACCAGCACGTACAGCGCGACGCCGAACAGCCCGCTCCCGACACCCTGGACCGCGCGCCCCGCGATCAGGGCGCCCATCCCGGTCGCGGTCCCGGCCACGACGAGCCCGACGACGAACAGCGCCACGCCGGTCCACATCGCCGGCGTCGGTCCGGTGCGGTCGCACCACCGTCCCGCGGTGAGCATGCCGACCACGCTGGTGGCGAAGACCACCGCGAAGGCGAACGTGTAGTGCCGCAGCCCGTCCAGGTCGACGGCGATGGTGGGCATCGCCGTCGCCACGGCCAGGGCCTCGAACGCACCGAGGGAACAGAGCGCGACCATCCCGATCAGCACCAGGCGCTGTCCGCCGGCACTGAGAGCGCCGGGCTGCGCGCCGGGCTGTGCGCCGGGCTGCGCGTCCGGCTCTGCGACCGGCGGTACTCCCGGCCGTGAGGCCGGCTGATCAGCTGACACCTCCGCGGTCACACCAGCACCACCTTGCCGGTGGTGCGGCGCTCCTCGAGCTCGCGGTGGGCGCGTGCCGCCTCCGCGAACGGCACGCGGTGCGTCACCACCCGCCACCGGCCCGACGCCGCCATGGCCAGCGCGCGTTCCTGGTACGGCCGCTGGTCGCCCATCGGCGGCGCCTCCGGCCCGACGGCGTAGCGCACCTCGATCGGGGACTCGATCCGGTCGGCCTCCGCCCAGGACGTGTACCGGTTGGCCGTGCCCGAGGCCCAGCCGTACGCGACGAGCCTGCCCGGTGTCACGCCGGAGCCCGCATCGGCGCCATCCGCCCGGCGCAGCAGACCCGTCGCCGCCGTCCCGAGGTCTCCGCCCACGCCGTCGAGCACGAGGGTCGCCCCGGAGGCGCCGAGCGCCGCCCGGGCCTCGTCGAGCCAGCCAGGGGCGGAGTAGTCGACCAGGGCCAGCCGGTCCGTTCCGGACTGAGCCTCGCCCTCCAACGACTCGCCTGGCAGCAGGTCGCGCAGCACCTTGAGCTTCGCCGCGCCGCCGGCGAGCGCGACGACGCGCGCGCCCGCGCGCAGC
>NZ_KI911641.1:123095-132558 GCF_000515355.1 Promicromonospora kroppenstedtii DSM 19349
TGGCTCGCGCCCCGGGACCGCGGGCCGCGGGCGGCGACGTCCGGGGGCACGGCCGCGGATCACGGGTCCGGTCGCGTTCGTCGCCACGGCTGGCTCCGCGCACTGCTCAGCCCGCGCCTGCTCGTGCTGGACGCCCAGGGTCTGCTGCTCATGGGCGGCTTCGTCGCGGTCTACAACTACCTCGGTTTCCGTCTGGCCGCCGCTCCGTTCGGCCTGTCGCCGGGCGTGGTCAGCCTCGTGTTCCTCGCGTACCTGGCGGGAACCTGGTCGTCGGCCCGGACGGGTCGGCTCGTGGTGCGGCACGGGCGGCGTCGCGTGCTGATCGTCTCGACGGCGGTGATGGCGCTCGGCGTGGTGGCCACGCTGTCGGCCTGGCTGCCGCTCGTGCTGACCGGGCTCGTCGTGCTGACCGCCGGGTTCTTCGGGGCGCACGCCGTGGCCAGCGGGTGGACGCCGGTCGCGGCCCCCGAGGCGCGCACCCAGGCGGCGGCCGTCTACAACCTCGCCTACTACGCGGGCTCCAGCCTGTTCGGCTGGCTCGGCGGGATCGGCTTCGCGCTGGCGGGCTGGCCGGGCACGGTCGGGATGGTGCTCGCCCTGGTCGCGATCGCGGCGGCCCTGGCGACGGCGGTGCTGCGCGACTAGCGCCCCCGCCGTTCGCTCCTGAGGTTGTGTTCAGACCACGTGCTTCTGCCCACAGAAACCGGCTTGAAACGTTGCAACGTCGTGGCTTGAACAGAACCTCGGGGGTCGGTCAGCGGTAGTGGCAGCGACGCCAACGGTGCGCCACGTGCCAGATGTCTCACTACGGCAGAAAGATGACGTAGTGCTCATGGCGCTCCGGGGCCCGCGGGCGCTGTCGTGCCCGCGCCGGTGTGAGCAACGCCCCTTCCGACGGGTCGTGACCCCGGCGTCTCGCCCCGGTGGAGCGGGTTAGGGTGGTGGCTGTCAGACTCCCTTTAATCCCGTCCAGTGAGGCGGAGAAGGAGGTCGCCAGATGCATCCTGGCAGCCGCATGCCCGAATCCAGCACCACCCCTGGCAGCACCAGCGAGATCCCCAGCGACACCCCGAGCACTGCTCCCGGCACCGCCGCCGCGCGCACCGTGCTCGGCGAGGCCGACATCGCCCGGGCACTGACCCGCATCGCCCACGAGATCGTGGAGCGCAACAAGGGCGCCGCCGACCTGGTCCTCCTCGGCATCCCGACGCGCGGCGTCCAGCTCGCCGGCCGGCTGGCCGAGCGGCTCGCGCAGATCGAGCCCGCCTTCAGCGGCGAGCACGGCACGCTCGACGTGACCATGTACCGCGACGACCTGCGCCGTCAGCCCACGCGAGCCGTCGGGCAGACGGTCCTGCCGGGCAGCCTGGACGGCACGATCGACGACAGGGTGGTCGTCCTCGTGGACGACGTCCTCTTCTCCGGCCGCACCATCCGCGCCGCGCTCGACGCCCTGAACGACCTCGGCCGCCCCCGCGTGGTCCAGCTCGCCGCGCTCGTCGACCGCGGCCACCGCGAGCTGCCGATCCGCGCCGACTACGTCGGCAAGAACCTGCCCACCTCGCGCAGCGAGCGCGTGCGGGTCCGGCTGGCCGACGTCGACGGGGGTGCCGACGCCGTCGTCATCAGCGGGGCGCCCGCTGCCGCCGCCGCCGAGCACGCCGCCGCCGAGCACGTCGCCGCCGACAACGCTGACGAGAGGAGCGCCCGGTGAAGCACCTCCTGACCACCCAGGGCCTGTCCAAGGACGACGCGATCCTGCTCCTGGACACCTCCGCGCAGATGGCGGCCACGCAGTCGCGCGAGAACAAGAAGCTGCCGACGCTGCGCGGCCGCACCGTGGTGAACCTGTTCTACGAGGACTCCACGCGCACCCGGATCTCGTTCGAGACGGCGGCCAAGCGCCTGTCCGCGGACGTCATCAACTTCTCGGCCAAGGGGTCGAGCGTGTCCAAGGGCGAGTCGCTCAAGGACACGGCTCTCACGCTGCACGCCATGGGCGCCGACGCCGTGGTGGTGCGCCACTGGGCCTCGGGCGCGGCGCACCAGCTCGCGCATGCCGGCTGGCTCGACGCGGCCGTGCTCAACGCGGGCGACGGCATGCACCAGCACCCTACGCAGGCGCTACTGGACGCGTTCACGATCCGCCGCCACCTGGTCGGCCGGGTAGGTGAAGACGGTCGCGGTACAGACACGTCCGTCGGAGCCGACCTGGCCGGCCTGCGCGTCGCGATCGTCGGCGACGTGCTGCACTCCCGTGTCGCGCGCTCGAACGTGTACCTGCTGCACACCCTCGGCGCCGAGGTCACCCTGGTCGCGCCGCCCACGCTCGTGCCGGTGGGCGTGGAGACCTGGCCGTGCCGCGTCTCGTACCACCTGGACGAGACGCTCGAGCAGTGGCAGCCGGATGCGGTCATGATGCTGCGGGTGCAGCGTGAGCGGATGTCGGGCGGTTCGGGGGCGTTCTTCCCGAGCCCCATGGAGTACAGCCGCAAGTTCGGGTTCGACGCCCGACGGCTGGCGGTCCTGCCGGACCACGCGATCGTGATGCATCCCGGGCCGATGAACCGCGGCCTGGAGATCTCGGCGGCCGCCGCCGACCACCCGCGCTCCGTGATCGTGGAGCAGGTGGCCAACGGTGTCGCCGTCCGGATGGCCGCCCTGTACCTGCTGCTGTCGGGCGACATCGGCAGCACGAGCAGCAGCCCGAGCAGCAGCCCGAGCACGAGTTCCAGCACCGACGAGAGGACCGCCCTGTGAGCACCCCTTCAACCACGACCTACGTCCTGCGTGGGGTGCGTCCCTACGGCACGGACCCGGTCGACGTCGTGCTCGCGGACGGCGTGGTCGCCGCGATCGGCGCGCCGGGGACGGTCGAGGTGCCCGAGGGCGCGCACGAGGTCGCTGCCGAGGGCGGCAGCGGCGGCACTGACGGCGGCACTGAGGGAACCGGGCTGGTGCTCCTGCCCGGCCTCGTCGACCTGCACACCCACCTGCGCGAGCCGGGCCGGGAGGACGCCGAGACGGTGTTCTCCGGCACCCGCGCCGCCGCGGCGGGCGGGTTCACCGCGGTGCACGCCATGGCCAACACGACGCCGACGCAGGACACCGCGGGCGTCGTCGAGCAGGTCTACCGGCTCGGCCAGGAGGCCGGCTGGGTGGACGTGCACCCCGTCGGTGCGGTCACGGTGGGCCTGGACGGCGAGAAGCTTGCCGAGCTGGGTGCCATGGCCGACTCCGCCGCCCGCGTGCGCGTCTTCTCGGACGACGGCAAGTGCGTGCACGACCCGGTGCTGATGCGCCGCGCGCTGGAGTACGTCAAGGCGTTCGACGGCGTCGTGGCCCAGCACGCGCAGGAGCCGCGCCTGACCGAGGGCGCGCAGATGAACGAGGGCGTCGTCTCCGCGCAGATCGGCCTGACGGGTTGGCCCGCGGTGGCCGAGGAGTCGATCATCGCCCGCGACGTGCTGCTGGCCGAGCACGTGGGCTCGCGCCTGCACGTCTGCCACCTGTCGACGGCGGGCTCGGTGGAGATCATCCGCTGGGCCAAGGGCCGCGGCATCGACGTCACCGCCGAGGTGACGCCCCACCACCTGGTGCTCACCGACGAGCTGGCCCGCGACTACGACCCGGTGTTCAAGGTGAACCCGCCGCTGCGTACCGCCGCCGACGTCGAGGCGGTCCGCGCCGGCCTGGCCGACGGCACCATCGACATCGTCGCCACCGACCACGCCCCGCACCCGGTCGAGGACAAGGACTGCGAGTGGTCCTCGGCGGCGTTCGGCATGACCGGCCTGGAGACCGCGCTGTCCGTGGTCCAGCAGACCATGGTCGACACCGGCCGCATGACCTGGGCCGACGTCGCCCGCGTGCTCTCGCAGAACCCGGCCCGCATCGGGCGGATCGACGCGACGCAGGGCCGCCCGATCGCCGTCGGCGAGCCGGCCAACCTGACCCTCGTGGACGCGGGCGCCACCCGCGCGATCGACGGCCGCACCCAGGTCACGGCCAGCGACAACACCCCGTTCGGCGGGATGGAGCTGCCGGGCCGCGTGGTCGCGACGTTCCTGCGGGGGCGCGCGACGGTCCTGGACGGTGCGGTCGTCGATACCACCAGCAACCCGCAGAACACAGCTCTCGAAGGAGCCGGCCGATGAAGATCCTCGCCGTAGCCCTGCTGATCGCCCTGGCGATCTTCCTCGTGCTGTACGTGACCCTCATCGGCCGACGTCGGCTCGCGCAGCGCACCACGACCGTGGTTCCCGTCCCGCCGGTCGCGCCCACGGCCGACGGTGTCGGCGCCCTCCGCTTCGGCCCCGTCGAGGCCGTCTACGTCTCGACGACGCTGCACGGCGACTGGCTCGCCCGCGTGGGCGCGCACGGCCTGGGCGACCGCGCGCACGCCGTCGTCTCCGTGCACGACCAGGGCGTGCTGATCGAGCGCGACGGCACCGCCGATCTCTGGCTCCCGGTGACCGAGATCCGCAGCACCGGCCTCGCCCCGGGCATGGCCGGCAAGTACGTCGGCGCGGACGGGCTCGTCGTCCTCACCTGGGCCGTCCCGGAGGCCGGCGGCGTGCCCGCGGCCCTGGTCGACACCGGCCTGCGCACGCGCCGCGCCGAGGACCGAGGCGGCCTGGTGGACGCCGTCCGGCACCTGCTGGCCGCCCAGCAGCGCTCGGGCCAGCAGCCCGGCCAGCAGCCCGCCTCGCAGATCGAGCACCTTGACCAGCAGTACCCGCAGCAGCAGTACCCGCACCAGCAGGAGGCCCGGTGACCATCCCGATGACGCCCGCAGACACACCGGCAAGCACGCCGGCACAGACGCCAGCACAGACAACTACAGCAGCGCTGGTCCTCGAGGACGGCACCACCTACCGCGGCCGTGCCTACGGCGCCACCGGCACGTCGTTCGGCGAGATCGTCTTCTCCACCGGCATGACCGGCTACCAGGAGACGCTGACTGACCCGTCCTACCACCGGCAGATCGTCGTCATGACGGCGCCGCACGTGGGCAACACGGGCGTCAACGACGAGGACCCCGAGTCGGGCCGCATCTGGGTCTCGGGCTACGTGGTCCGCGACCCCGCGCGCCGCGTCTCGAACTGGCGCGCGCAGCGCTCCCTCGGTGAGGAGCTGGCCGCGCAGGGTGTCGTCGGCATCTCCGACGTCGACACCCGCGCGCTGACCCGCCGCCTGCGCGAGGAGGGCGTGATGCGCGCCGGGATCTTCTCCGGCGACGACCTGGTGCGCGGCGGCTACCCGCGCCCCGTCGAGGAGCTGGTGGCCGAGGTGCAGGCGTCCCCGCAGATGGCGGGCGCCAACCTGGCCCCCGAGGTCTCCACCCAGGAGGCCTACACGGTGGAGCCGTCCGGCGAGCACGCCGGGCAGCCGCCGGTCGCCACCGTGGTCGCGGTCGACCTGGGCATCAAGGCCATGACGCCGGCGCGGCTGGCCGAGCGCGGCGTGCGCGTCGTCGTCGTGCCCCAGGCCTCGACGATCGACGACGTCCTGGGTGCCTTCGCGGACCTGCCCGACGACGCCCCCCGTGGCGTCTTCTTCTCCAACGGCCCGGGTGACCCCGGCGCCGCCGGCCACGAGGTCGAGCTGCTTCGCGCCGTCCTGGACCGCGGCATCCCGTTCTTCGGCATCTGCTTCGGCAACCAGCTCCTGGGCCGTGCGCTCGGCTACGGCACCTACAAGCTCGGCTACGGGCACCGCGGCATCAACCAGCCGGTGCTGGACCGCACGACCGCCAAGGTCGAGGTCACCGCGCACAACCACGGCTTCGCCGTGGACGCGCCGGTGTTCGCCGAGGACGGCTCGCCCGCGATCTCCGACGCCCCGCACGACGGCGGCCGCTACGGCCGCGTCGTCGTCTCGCACGTGGGCCTGAACGACCAGGTCGTGGAGGGGTTGACCTGCCTCGACCGGCCCGCCTTCTCGGTGCAGTACCACCCGGAGGCCGCCGCCGGTCCGCACGACGCCGCCTACCTGTTCGACCGCTTCGTCGGCCTGATGGCGGACCCGTCGGCCTGGCCGCCCGCCCTCACCACCCAGCCCGCCGCACAGCCCGCCGCCCAGCCCGCAGCAGCACAGCTCAACTCCGAGGAGAACCACTGATGCCTCGTCGTACCGACATCTCCTCGGTCCTGGTGATCGGGTCCGGCCCGATCGTCATCGGCCAGGCCTGCGAGTTCGACTACTCCGGGACCCAGGCCTGCCGGGTCCTGAAGGAGGAGGGCCTGCGGGTCATCCTGGTCAACTCGAACCCGGCCACGATCATGACGGACCCCGAGTTCGCGGACGCGACCTACGTGGAGCCGATCACCACCGAGGTCCTGACCACGATCATCGCCAAGGAGCGTCCGGACGCGCTGCTGCCGACCCTGGGCGGCCAGACGGCGCTCAACGCCGCTATCGCGCTGGACGAGGCAGGCGTGCTGGAGAAGTACGGCGTCGAGCTGATCGGCGCCAACATCCCCGCCATCCAGAAGGGCGAGGACCGCCAGCAGTTCAAGGACGTCGTCACCAAGTGCGGCGGCGAGTCGGCGCGCTCCGAGATCGTGCACACGATCGACGAGGCCCTCAAGGCCGCCGAGGTGCTCGGCTACCCGATGGTCGTGCGCCCGTCGTTCACCATGGGCGGCCTGGGCTCCGGCCTCGCCTACGACGAGGCGGACCTGCACCGCATCGTCGGGCAGGGCCTGCACTACTCGCCCACCACGGAGGTGCTCCTCGAGGAGTCCATCCTGGGGTGGAAGGAGTACGAGCTCGAGCTCATGCGCGACAAGAACGACAACGTCGTGGTCGTCTGCTCCATCGAGAACGTCGACCCGGTGGGCGTGCACACTGGCGACTCCGTGACCGTGGCGCCCGCCCTGACGCTCACCGACCGCGAGTACCAGAAGCTGCGCGACATCGGCATCGCCGTCATCCGCGAGGTCGGTGTCGACACCGGCGGCTGCAACATCCAGTTCGCGATCGACCCGGCCGACGGCCGCATCATCGTCATCGAGATGAACCCCCGCGTGTCGCGCTCCTCGGCGCTGGCCTCCAAGGCGACCGGCTTCCCGATCGCGAAGATCGCCGCCAAGCTCGCCGTCGGCTACACGCTGGACGAGATCCCGAACGACATCACCAAGGTGACCCCCGCGAGCTTCGAGCCCACGCTCGACTACGTCGTGGTCAAGGTGCCGCGGTTCGCGTTCGAGAAGTTCCCCGCCGCCGACGACACCCTGACCACCACCATGAAGTCGGTGGGCGAGGCCATGGCGCTGGGCCGCAACTTCACCGAGGCGCTGGGCAAGGCCCTGCGTTCCATCGACAAGGGCGGCGTGACGTTCCACTGGGACGGCGACGCCCCGACCGGCGAGGAGCTCGCCACGCTGCTCAAGGAGATCGAGCGGCCCACCGAGCAGCGCCTGGTGCAGGTCCAGCAGGCCCTGCGTTCGGTCGGTGTGCCGGGCGGCACCACGCTCGAGGAGGTCTTCGAGGCCACCAAGATTGACCCGTGGTTCCTCGACCAGATCCAGCTCGTCAACGAGGTCGCCCAGCAGGTCGCGACGTCGCCCACGCTGACCGAGGACGTGCTGCGGCACGCCAAGCGGCACGGCCTGTCCGACGTCCAGGTCGCGGCGCTGCGCGGCATGAGCGGCTCCGGCGAGGCCACGGTGCGCGAGATCCGCCACGCCCTCGGCGTCCGCCCGGTCTACAAGACCGTCGACACCTGCGCGGCCGAGTTCGCGGCCAAGACCCCGTACCACTACTCGAGCTACGACTCCGAGTCCGAGGTTGCCCCCCGTGAGCGGGAGGCCGTGATCATCCTCGGTTCGGGCCCCAACCGCATCGGCCAGGGCATCGAGTTCGACTACTCGTGCGTGCACGCCACCCTGGCGCTGGCGGAGAAGTACGAGACCGTCATGGTCAACTGCAACCCCGAGACGGTCTCGACGGACTACGACACGTCCGACCGCCTGTACTTCGAGCCGCTGACCTTCGAGGACGTCCTGGAGGTCTACCAGGCCGAGCTCGCGGCCGGTCCGGTCAAGGGCATCATCGTCCAGCTCGGCGGGCAGACGCCGCTGAGCCTGGCCCGGCGTCTGGCCGAGGCCGGCCTGCCGATCCTGGGTACCAGCCCCGAGGCCATCGATGCCGCGGAGGACCGCGGCATCTTCGGCCAGGTGCTGCTCGACGCCGGCCTCCCGGCCCCCGCGTTCGGCACGGCCCGGTCGCTGGCCCAGGCCCGCGACGTCGCCGAGTCCATCGGCTACCCGGTGCTCGTGCGCCCGTCGTACGTGCTCGGCGGCCGCGGTATGGAGATCGTCTACAGCGAGGACCAGCTCACCGGCTACGTCGAGCGGGCCCTGGCCGAGAGCGCGGCGGCCGCCGCGCGCGACGGCGCCCCGGGCACGCTGGCGGCCCCGCTGCTCATCGACCGGTTCCTCGACGACGCGATGGAGATCGACGTCGACGCGCTGTACGACGGCGAGGAGCTGTTCCTGGGCGGCGTCATGGAGCACATCGAGGAGGCCGGCATCCACTCCGGCGACTCGGCGTGCGTGCTGCCCCCGGTGTCGCTGAGCGAGACCGAGATCGCGCGCATCCGCCGCTCCACCGAGGCCATCGCCAAGGGTGTGGGCGTGCGCGGCCTGCTCAACGTCCAGTACGCGCTCGTCAGCGACGTCCTGTATGTCCTGGAGGCCAACCCCCGCGCGTCGCGCACCGTGCCGTTCGTCTCCAAGGCGACGGGCACGCCGCTCGCCAAGGCCGCGGCCCGCGTGATGGTGGGCGAGTCCATCGCCGACCTGCGTGCGGCCGGGGTGCTCCCGGAGCACGACGGCGCCACGCTCGACCTGGGCGCGCCGCTGGCCGTCAAGGAGGCCGTGCTGCCGTTCAAGCGGTTCCGTACCCGTGAGGGTCTGGTCGTCGACTCGGTGCTCGGCCCGGAGATGCGCTCCACGGGCGAGGTCATGGGCTTCGACAAGGACTTCCCGCACGCGTTCGCCAAGTCGCAGGCGGCGGCGTTCGGCGGCCTGCCGACGTCGGGCACGGTCTTCGTGTCGGTGGCCGACAGCGACAAGCGGCACGTGGTCTTCCCGGTCAAGCGCCTGGTCGAGCTCGGCTTCAAGGTGCTCGCCACGGCCGGCACCGCCAACGTGCTGCGCCGCAACGGCATCGAGGCCACCGAGGTGCGCAAGCACACCGAGGGCCGTGGGCCGGACGGTGAGCTGACGGTCGTGGGGCTCATCACCGAGGGGCAGATCGACCTCGTGGTGAACTCGCCGTCGGGCCAGGGCGCCCGCGCCGACGGCTACGAGATCCGCGCGGCGACGACGGCGGCCGACAAGCCGATCGCGACCACGGTGGACCAGCTCGCCGCGGCGGTGCAGGGCATCGAGGCGGTGCTCGCGGGCCCGTTCGAGGTGGCGAGCCTGCAGGAGCACACGGCCGCCACGACGGC
>NZ_KI911641.1:132658-138652 GCF_000515355.1 Promicromonospora kroppenstedtii DSM 19349
GGGGTGACCGCGTGAGCGCGGGCTCGCCGGGTGCTGCCGCGGCGTCGAGCGGAGCGCCGTTCGGTGCACGCCTGGCCGCGGCCATGGACGAGCACGGGCCGCTGTGCGTGGGCATCGACCCGCACGCGTCGCTCCTGCACGCCTGGGGCCTGCCCGACGACGTCTCGGGCCTGCGGGAGTTCTCCCTGCGGGTCGTGGACGCGCTCGGCGGCCGGGTCGCGGCGTTCAAGCCGCAGGCCGCGTTCTTCGAGCGGCACAGCTCGCGCGGCCTGGCGGTGCTGGAGGAGGTGATCGCGGCGGCCCGGGCTGCCGGTTCCCTGACGATCGTCGACGCCAAGCGCGGTGACATCGGCTCGACCATGGGGGCGTACGCCGAGGCGTTCCTGGCGGACGGCTCGCCGCTGGCGGGTGACGCGCTGACGGTCTCGCCCTACCTCGGGTTCGGCTCGCTGGCGCCCGCCGTCGAGCTGGCCACGGCCACGGGGCGCGGGCTGTTCGTGCTGTGCCTCACCTCCAACAAGGAGGGTTTCGAGGTCCAGCACGCGGTGCGATCCGAGGACGGTACCGAGCGCGGCACCTCGGTCGCCGCCCTCATGGCGGCCCATGCCGCCGTGCTCAACGCGGGGGCGGAGCCCATGGGCTCGGTCGGCCTCGTGGTGGGCGCGACCATCGGTGACGCGGTGGCCGCGACGGGGACCGACCTGGTCGCCGTCAACGGCCCGCTGCTGGCCCCCGGCGTCGGCGCGCAGGGGGCGGGGGAGCGAGAGCTCGCCACGACCTTCGGCGAGGCTCGGCGGAACGTCCTGGCGTCGTCGTCCCGGGCGGTGCTCGGGGCCGGACCGACGCCCGAGGCGCTGGTGAGCGCGGCGCGTGACGCCGCGCGGGAGGCGACCGACGCTCTGCGTGGCTGATTTTTTCGGTTGACCGACGCGTTGGACACGGGTTGGACAAAGCGCCCACGATCCCTACGGATCGTGGGCGCTTTGTTGTGAAATGTACTAAATGCTTATTTGCGCGGGTGCATGAGTTTTCACGAAGTGGCGTTCTGCGATTGCCGACCACTGAGGCGATGGCTACTTTCGATGCAGCAGTTCACACCAGACCGGTTGCGGGCCAGGTCACGGACTTGGGCATCGGGCCCGAGCGAGGACCGACGTCCCGAGTCAGAAGGCCGGTCGAGAGACGAGTAGGTGACTTGCGTGGCACTACCACCCCTCACACCCGAGCAGCGTGCGGCAGCACTCGAGAAGGCAGCCGAGGCGCGACGCGCGCGGGCAGAGATCAAGAACAAGCTCAAGTACTCGCAAGGTTCCCTGAGGGAGGTCATCGAGCAGGGCCAGAAGGACGACGTCGTCGGCAAGCTCAAGGTCGTCTCGTTGCTCGAGTCGCTGCCAGGTGTCGGTAAGGTTAAGGCCAGGGCGATCATGGAAGAGATCGGGATCGCCGAGACCCGCCGCGTCCGAGGCCTCGGACCGCACCAGTCGGCGGCGCTCATCGAGAGGTTTGGCTGAGATCAGTACGACACAACCCGCACGGCTGACCGTGCTCGCAGGCCCCACCGCGGTGGGCAAGGGCACGGTCTCCGCCGACGTGCGGGACCGCTATCCGCAGGTCTGGCTCTCCGTGTCGGCGACCACCAGGTCGCCGCGCCCGGGCGAGGTGGACGGAGTGCACTACCTGTTCGTGTCGTCGGAGGAGTTCGACCGTATGGTCGCCGCCGGCGAGATGCTCGAATGGGCCGTGGTGCACGGTCGTAACCGGTACGGGACGCCACGGCGACCGGTGGAGCAGAAGCTCGCCGCCGGGGTCCCCGTGCTCCTGGAGATCGACCTCCAGGGCGCGCGCCAGGTGCGCGACGCGGTGGCGGCCTCGGGCCTGGAGGCCCGGTTCGTCTTCCTCGCCCCGCCGAGCTTCGACGAGCTCGTCCGCCGGCTCGTCGGGCGGGGCACCGAGGACTCGGAGGAGCGCGAGCGGCGCCTCGCCACGGCGCGCGTCGAGCTCGCCGCCGAGGAGGAGTTCGACGTCTCCATCGTGAACGACGACGTGCACCGTGCCACGGACGCGCTCGTCGCCTTCATGGGTGTGGGTTCCACCACACCGGTCGGCTAGAGGGGCGTGTCGCCTGCCACCTCCGGGTGACAGAGCAGGTAGACTCGTCCCTCGGACTTTCCCCCTTCACCCAAGACTTCTGGAGCTTCATCATGGCCGGAACCGTCGCCGCCCCCGAGGGCATCACCGACCCGCCGATCGACGAGCTGCTCGAGCGCATCGACTCGAAGTACGGCCTCGTGCTGTACGCGTCCATGCGTGCCCGTCAGATCAACGCGTACTACTCGCAGCTCAACGAGGGCCTGCTGGAGAACGTGGGCCCGCTCGTCGAGACCCGCAACCAGGAGAAGCCCCTCTCCATCGCGATGCGCGAGATCACCCAGGGCCTCCTCACGATCGAGGAGGTCGACCCCGCCGAGGTGCAGGCGCAGGCCGACGCCGCTGCCGCCGCCAAGGCCGAGCAGTCGCTGCCCGAGTTCCCGGCCTGATCCGGACGTGACGCGCGGGCCGGCTGTCTGCGGGGCACCGTCCCCGTCGAAGGGTGACCACCGATGAGGATCCTCCTGGGCGTCTCCGGTGGCATCGCCGCGTACAAGGCGGTGCTCCTGCTGCGGCTGTTGCGCGAGCAGGGGCACGCCGTGCGCGTGATCCCCACCCGCGCGGCGCTGGAGTTCGTGGGCGCCCCGACCTTCGAGGCGCTGTCGGGCGAGCCCGTCAGCACCGAGGTGTTCGACGACGTGCCGGGCGTGCAGCATGTCGCGCTGGGCCAGCACGCCGACCTCGTGATCGTGGCCCCGGCCACGGCCGACCTGATGGCGCGGGCCGCCGCCGGCCTAGCGGACGACCTGCTGACCACCACGCTGCTGGCCGCGCGCTGCCCGGTGGTGCTCGCCCCGGCGATGCACACCGAGATGTGGGACCACCCCGCGACGCGGGCCAACGTGGCCACCCTGCGCGGGCGGGGCGTGCACGTGATCGAGCCCGCGTCGGGCCGGCTCACGGGCAAGGACACCGGCCCCGGCCGCCTGCCCGACCCGGAGGAGATCGCCCGCGAGGCGCTCTCGCTGGTCGACCCCGCGCTGGTCGGGCCTGTCGGGGCCCAGCCTGTCGAGACCCCCACGTCCGCCTCCTCGGCGGACGGGGAGCACCTCGACCTCGCGGGCCGCCGCGTCGTCGTCTCCGCGGGGGGTACCCGCGAGGCGATCGACCCCGTGCGGTTCATCGGCAACCGGTCCAGCGGACGCCAGGGTGTGGCCCTGGCGCAGGCCGCCGCCGCGCGGGGCGCCGTCGTGACCCTCGTCGCGGCCAACCTCGCGGCGGACGTGACCGACCAGGTGCTCAGCGGGCCGCGCCCGTGCTCCGTGGTGCAGGTCGAGTCCACGGCCGAGCTGCGTGAGGCCGTGCGGGCCGCGGGCGCGGAGGCCGACGTCGTCGTGATGGCCGCCGCCGTGGCGGACTTCCGGCCCGCCGCCACGCCCGACGCCAAGATCAAGAAGGTGCCGGGGCAGGGTCCCGCGCCGATCGAGCTCGTCGAGAACCCCGACATCCTGGCGGAGCTGGCGCACGAGCGGCTGCGGGCCGACCAGGTGGTGGTGGGGTTCGCCGCCGAGACGGGCGACGCCACCGGCAGCGTGCTGGACCACGGCCGGGCTAAGGCGCGGCGCAAGGGGGCCGACCTGATCGCGGTGAACGCCGTCGGATCCGGGCGTGGTTTCGGCACCGAGAGCAACGAGGTCACCATCCTGGACGGGGCCGGTGACGTGGTGGGACTGGCCTCGGGAACCAAGCGCGAGGTGGCGGACGCCCTGTGGGACGCCGTCGCCAAGCTGCTGCCGTGACCCCCGTCTCACCTGCCAGGATCGACTTCTCGCTGTGCGAGACATTAGGCTGGCCCCATGAGCGAGCTGCGCCTTTTCACGTCCGAGTCCGTGACCGAGGGTCATCCGGACAAGGTCTGTGATCAGATCAGCGACGCCATCCTCGACGCCCTGCTGGAGCAGGACCCGACGTCGCGCGTCGCTGTGGAGACCATGGTCACGACCGGGCTCGTGCACGTCGCGGGCGAGGTCACCACCGAGGCGTACGTCGAGATCCCGCAGATCGTGCGCGACGTCGTGCGCGGCATCGGCTACACGTCGTCCGCCATCGGGTTCGACGGCGACTCGTGCGGGGTGTCGGTGTCGATCGGCCAGCAGTCGCCCGACATCGCGCAGGGCGTCGACAAGGCGCTCGAGATGCGCGACGACACGAGCGATCTCGACCCGCTGGACGCCCAGGGCGCCGGCGACCAGGGCCTGATGTTCGGTTACGCGTCCGACGAGACACCCGCCTTCATGCCCGTGGCCGGCTGGCTCGCGCACCGCCTGTCGGAGCGTCTGGCCGCCGTGCGCAAGTCCGGCGAGCTGCTGGGGCTGCGCCCCGACGGCAAGACCCAGGTGACCATCGGGTACGACGGCGACCGGCCCGTCGCCGTGGACACCGTGGTGCTCTCCACCCAGCACGACGCCGACGTCCTGCAGGAGAAGCTGCACGCCGAGGTGGCCGAGACCGTGATCGCTCCGGTGCTGGAGGCCGCAGGCCTCGACTGGAGCGGCGCGCGGCAGTTCGTGAACCCGACCGGCAAGTTCGTCATCGGCGGGCCGCAGGGTGACGCCGGCCTGACCGGCCGCAAGATCATCGTCGACACCTACGGCGGCATGGCGCGCCACGGCGGCGGCGCGTTCTCCGGCAAGGACCCCTCGAAGGTGGACCGCTCGGGCGCGTACGCGATGCGCTGGGTGGCCAAGAACGTCGTGGCCGCCGGGCTCGCGCGGCGCTGCGAGGTCCAGGTCGCCTACGCCATCGGCAAGGCGCACCCCGTGGGCCTCTACGTCGAGACGTTCGGCACCGAGACCGTGCCGGTCTCGAAGATCACCGCGGCCATCCACGAGGTCTTCGACCTGCGCCCGGCCGCGATCGTGCGCGACCTGGACCTCCTGCGCCCGATCTACCGGGCGACGTCCACGTACGGGCACTTCGGGCGCGACCTGCCCGACTTCACGTGGGAGCGCACCGACCGCGTCGAGGACCTGCGCAGCCTGTTCTGAGGGCTGACCCCTGGCTGGCTGTTTCTCTGAGGTCGGCACTCTGCATCGAGATCGGTCCATCCCTGGACCGATCTCGATGCAGAGTGCCGACCTCCGCGCTTGGTGCCGACGGCGAGGGGCAGGCGGACCGGGTCGCCGCGCGCCGCGGCTGTGGGTGGCGCGTGGTGGGATAGGGGCGTGAACGGGGACGTGGACCAGGCCGTGCAGGACGGCGTCAGGGAGGACGGCGTCACGAGAGAAGATGGCGTCACGGAAGACGGCGTCGCGGAGGACGGGGCGCTGCTCGGGCTGGACGAGGTGGGCGGTGCTCCTGCTCGGGGCCGGGGACAGGGTCGGGGCGGAAAGAGCCCGCGGGGCCCGCTCGACAACGCCGAGACCAACGGCATCCCCATCGCCGAACACCTGCCCGTCGCCCGGGTCGTGCTGGACCTGCAGCCCGGGCACCTGGACCACCCGTACGACTACCTGGTCCCGGTCACCATGGATGCCGACGCCCAGCCCGGTGTCCGCATCAAGGCGCGGTTCGGGCGGCAGGACGTCGCCGGCTACGTCGTCGCGCGTCAGGAGACCTCGGACCACGACGGCCGGCTCGTGCCGCTGCGGAAGGTGGTGTCCGGCGAGCAGGTGCTGACGCCGCAGGTGCTCGCGCTGTGCCGCGCCGTGGCGGACCGGTACGCCGGGACGCTCGCCGACGTGCTGCGGCTGGCGCTGCCCCCGCGGCACGCGCGGGTCGAGAAGGAGCCCGGGAAGGAGCCCGAGAAGGAGTCCGGGAAGGAGCCCGAGAAGGGGCCCGGGAAGGAGACGGCAGAGCCGGGCGGGGCGGCCGGGGCGGGTGCGAAGTCTGCCGAGACCGCGGACG
>NZ_KI911641.1:138752-141710 GCF_000515355.1 Promicromonospora kroppenstedtii DSM 19349
CGCTCCGCCGTCGGCCCGAGAGCCGGTGGCGGCGGACGCCGTCCGACCTCGCGGCCCTGACCGGCCTGCAGCGCGAGCTGCTGGCGTCGGCGCTGGACGCCGTCCGGCCCGGGGGAGTGGTGGCCTACGTGACGTGCTCGCCGCACCTGGCCGAGACGCAGCTCGTGGTCGCCGACGTACTGAAGAAGCGTGACGACGTCGAGCGGCTGGACGCCCCGGCCGCGGTGCGTGCGGTGGTGCGCCCGGCGGCGCGCGAGGAGGACGAGATCCCGCTGGGGGAACGCGACGACGTGCAGCTCTGGCCGCACGTGCACGGGACGGACGCGATGCACCTGACGCTGCTGCGCCGCACGGCGTAGGGCTGCTGCTCGGTCTGCGTCCCGGAGGGATGCTTCGCGCACGAGCTGCGTTGCGGGGAGTCGACAATGTCCACTCTCCGCAACACAGCTCGCGGGACTGTCTCTTGTCCGGGCCCGCGGCGGCGCCGCGCACGTCGGCCGGTTGATCGGGACCTACACGCCCGCCGGCGGCCACACCCCGATGATCACGGACATGACCAGGATCGTCACCAGCTCGTGCGCGAGGTTCAGAGTGGTGAGCGCGGGCGGGCGGCCCTCGAAGGCGTCGTGCGTGATCATCCGGGCGGCCGTGAAGCCGATCCAGAGCAGCACGCCGGTCACGACCGCCGCGCTGAAGAAGCTGCCCTCGTAGAACCGCCAGGCGATGAAGACGGCCCCGGCCAGTACCCACGCGGTCAGGAAGCTGACGATCACCGTGACGACGATCGGCCAGACGCCCCTCGCCTCGGCGTCCTCCCGGTCCACCTTCGCCAGGCGCATCCAGCGGGTGCCGAACACGCGGGGCGTGTACCAGACCGAACCCACGACGAGCGTGGAGAGCGTGGCCACGATCACGGCCCAGTAGTTCACATCGGGGATCATCGCCGCTCCCTGTCCATCGGCCTCTAGGCTGGCATCATGGCAGCACTCATCGCCCCCAGCATCCTGTCCGCCGACTTCGCGAACCTCGAGCGCGACCTCGGCAAGATCGCCTCCGCCGACTACGCGCACGTCGACGTCATGGACAACCACTTCGTGCCGAACCTGACGCTGGGGCTGCCGGTTTTCGAGCGGCTCGCCAAGGTGTCGCCGATCCCGCTCGACGCCCACCTCATGATCGAGGACCCGGACCGCTGGGCACCCGCGTTCGCGGAGGCCGGGGCGGCGTCCGTCACCTTCCACGCGGAGGCCGCGCAGGCGCCCGTCCGGCTGGCGCGGGAGCTGCACCGGCTCGGTGCGCGGGCGGGTGTCGCGCTGCGTCCGGCGACCCCCGTGGAGCCGTTCCTCGACCTGCTGGCCGAGGTCGACATGATTCTCGTGATGACGGTCGAGCCCGGGTTCGGCGGGCAGCCGTTCATCGAGGGCACGCTGCCCAAGATCCGCCGCGCACGGCAGGCCGTGAGCGAGTCCGGGCTCGACGTCTGGATCCAGGTCGACGGGGGAGTGTCGCGGGACACGATCGAGCGGGCGGCCGACGCCGGCGCGAACGTCTTCGTGGCGGGTTCCGCCGTGTACGGGGCCGAGGACATCCCGGCGGAGATCGCGACGCTGCGCGAGCTGGCGGACAAGCACACCCACTGACCGGCTTTCTGGCCGCCGTCGGACTGCAGGCTGGCCGTGTGCGCTGACTGCGGACCTAGAAAAATAGTGTGCCAAGCGGGTCGCGCACCCCAGCGCGGACGGCGGGTACCTCACCAGAAGGCCCCGGCGGGGGAGTCCAGCTCGTACTTCTGGCCGATCCCTCGGGGCGCCTCCGCTCGTAGCATGAGGCCGTGTCCGCCATCCGTTCGGTCTGGGACGAGCCTCGACCCGCCGACCCGCCCGCACGGGCGTGGTGGGACTGGGTCATGGTCGGCGTGCTCGTCGGCGCCGCGGTGATCGAGGGGATCGCGCGCCCCGACGTCCCCGGGCGCTGGCTGCAGGTCGCCACGGTCGTGGTGCTCGCGCCGACCCTGCTCTGGCGGCGTGCCCACCCGCTGCTGATGGTCGCGATGGCGTTCGTCGCATCAGGGATCCCGGCCGTGCTCCTGGGCCGGGAGCTGGACCTCGCGGCCGGCGTCTTCCAGCTGGTGCTGGCGTACGCGCTGTTCCGGTGGGGGAGCGGGCGTGCCATGGTGCTCGGCGGCGCGCTGATCCTGGCCAAGCGGCGCTGCGCCGCGACCTCGCGATGCACTCCGCGTGGATGACGCGCGCGTACGCGCTGGCCATGGGTGCGGGGACCCAGGGGCTGCTCCTCGGGCCGCTCGTGCTGGTCACCGGCAGCCTCGACCCGGTGACCAACTCGATCGGGCTGACCGCCGGCTGGGTGATCAACATCGCGGTGGCCGAGTGGGTGATCCACCGCCGTCGGCTGCGGGAGCGCGGGTAGTCGGACCGGTCCGGCCCCGCATGTGACGCAAGCCATGGCTCCGCCGTCGGCGACCTGTGGCATGCTGACGAGCAGCAGTACGCACACACGTGCTCCGGGGTCGGTGTAATTCCGAGCCGGCGGTGATAGTCCGCGACCCGCGTCCGTCCGCAAGGGCAGGCCGGTTGACCTGGTGGAATTCCAGGACCGACGGTGAAAGTCCGGATGGGAGGAAGCACGTGCGGCGCCGCCGTCCCCCGGGGCGTGCGTCGCCGTGACGTCGTGCGCGCGGGCCGGGCCTTGCGGCTCCCGGTCCGCGTACCCGTCGTCCACCCCGGAGCACCGACGCTCGGGGAGGACGGCATGAACCAGGCAGCCACGGAGCACGCGGCCACCGATCAGGCGAGCACCGATCAGGCGAGCACCGATCACACGGCCACAGCACCGCACGGACTCGAGACCGTGATGCGCCGCGCCCTCGCGCTCGCCGCGCTGGGCCCGGCCCACGGCCCCAACCCGCGCGTCGGCTGCGTGCTCCTGGACCCGGGCGGC
>NZ_KI911641.1:141810-143099 GCF_000515355.1 Promicromonospora kroppenstedtii DSM 19349
GGATCGCGCCTGCGCCCGCCCCCGCCCCCGCCGCCCCTGCCGCCTCTGCCTCTGCCGGCGCCGCCGTCGGCGAGATCGAGAACGGCTCTGTCCCCACCGCCCAGCACGGCCGGCCCCGCCGGCACACCGAGGAGGAGATCTGATGTTCACGGGAATCGTCGAGGAGCTCGGCTCAGTGGTCGCGCTCGACCGGCCCGAGGACGCCGCGGGAGAAGACGCTCCCGACGCCGTCCTGACCGTCGCGGGCCCGCTGGCCACGTCGGACGCCCGCCCCGGCGACTCGATCGCCGTCGACGGCGTCTGCCTGACCGTCACCACGGTGGCGGACGGCGCGTTCGTGGCCGAGGTGATGCCGGAGACGCTGCGCCGCACGTCGCTCGGCGGCCTGGTCCCGGGCGCCCGGGTCAACCTGGAGCGGGCCCTGCCGGCGAACGGCCGGCTGGGCGGGCACGTGGTGCAGGGGCACGTCGACGGCGTGGCCACGCTCGTGGGCCGCACGCCCGGTCCGCGCTGGGACGACCTCGAGTTCGCCGCTCCCGCCGCGCTGACCCGGTACGTCGCGGAGAAGGGCTCCGTGGCGCTGTCCGGCGTCTCGCTCACGGTCACCTGGGTGTCCGACGACGGCTTCGGCGTCTCGCTGATCCCGACGACGCTGGCCGCCACGACGCTGGGCGGCCTGGCCCCGGGCGACGCGGTGAACGTCGAGGTCGACGTGCTCGCCAAGTACGTCGAACGGCTCATGGCGGCGGGAGCCGCGCGATGACCGGGGCGGGCGTGACCGCGCCCGTCGACGCGGGAGCCGAGCGTCCGGTAGCGGACGACCTGCTCAGGACGGAAGAGCTGATGGCGCGTGCCCTCGCCGAGCTCGCCGCGGGCCGTCCCGTGCTCGTGGCGGACGACGCCGGCCGGGAGAACGAGGTCGACGTCGTGCTGGCCGCGGGCGTCGCGACGCAGCAGTGGGTCGCCTGGACGGTGCGGCACTCGTCCGGATACCTGTGTGCGCCGATGCCGGCGCACCGGGCGGACGCCCTGGAGCTGCCGCTCATGGTGGAGCGCACCGAGGACCCGCTGCGCACGGCCTACACGGTGTCGGTGGACGCCGTGGGGGTGTCGACCGGGATCTCGGCGGCCGACCGGGCACTGACCATGCGGGTGCTCGGCGACCCGGCGTCCGTCGCGGGTGACCTGATCCGGCCTGGGCACGTGCTGCCGCTGCGGGCGCGCCCGGGCGGGGTGCTGGAGCGCCCCGGGCACACGGAGGCCGCCGTGGACCTGGTGCGGCTCGCGGG
>NZ_KI911641.1:143199-148904 GCF_000515355.1 Promicromonospora kroppenstedtii DSM 19349
GGCGTAGGTGCGGATCATCTCGGTGTACATGTCGAGGCGGCCGGCCTCGCGGCGGGCCTCGACCTTGCCGAGGGCGCGCTTGACCTGGTGGGCGGAGACGTCCCGGGGGGAGGGGATGTCGACCTCTTCGAGCTGGGCGCGGATGGTGCGCTCGATGGAGCGGAGCTTGCCGCGCTCGTGGGGGGTGACGAAGGTGAGGGCCTCGCCGGTGCGTCCGGCGCGGCCGGTGCGGCCGATGCGGTGGACGTAGGCCTCGGGCTCGCCGGGGACGTCGAAGTTGACGACGAGGCCGATGCGGTCGACGTCGAGGCCGCGGGCGGCGACGTCGGTGGCGACGAGGACGTCGAGGGCGCCGGAGCGGAGGCGCTCGACGATCTTCTCGCGCTCCTTCTGGGCGACGTCACCGGAGATGGTGGCGGCGGAGATGCCCTTCTCGATGAGGGCGGAGCCGACGTCCTCGGCCGCGCCGCGGGTGCGGGTGAAGACGATGGCGGCGTCGGCGTCGGAGGTGGCGAGGACGCGGGCCAGGGAGCCGACCTTGTGGCGGAAGGGCACGACGGCGTAGGTCTGGCGCACCGCGGTGACGGTGGAGGCCTGCCGGGTGACGGCGATCTGGACCGGGTCGGTCATGTGGTGGTCGGCGACCTTGCGGATGGCCGGGGGCATGGTCGCGGAGAAGAGGGCGACCTGGCGCTTGGTGGGTGCCTGGCCGAAGATCTCCTCGACGTCCTCGGCGAAGCCCATGCGGAGCATCTCGTCGGCTTCGTCGAGGACGAGGAAGCGGATGTCGTCGAGCTTGAGGGCGCCTCGGTCGAGGTGGTCCTTGATGCGGCCGGGGGTGCCGACGACGACGTGCACGCCGTCGCGCAGGGCGCGCTGCTGGGGGATGTAGGGGGCGCCGCCGTAGACGGGCAGGACGCGGACGTCGTCCATCTTGCTGGCGAAGGACTCGATGGCGTCGGCGACCTGCATGGCGAGCTCGCGGGTGGGGGCCAGGACGAGGGCCTGGACCTTGCGCAGGGCGGGGTCGACGGCGGCGAGGAGCGGGAGGCCGAAGGCGGCGGTCTTGCCGGTTCCGGTCTGGGCGACGCCGGTGATGTCGCGGCCGGCGAGCAGCTCGGGGATGGCGCGGGCCTGGATGGCGGAGGGGGTGATGAAGCCGAGCTCGTCGATGGCGGCCATCAGGGGCGCGGGCAGGTCGAGGCTCGCGAAGGTCGGGCCGGTGGGCTCGGCCGGGGCCTGGACGGCCTCTGCCTCGGGGGTGGCGGCCGCGGGGGCTGCCTGGTCGCCGGAGTCGGCGGTGACCTGAGCGGTCTCCTGCTGGTCGGCAGGCGCGATCAGGTCATGGGTGTCGATAGACATGCAGTGCTGCACCGTTCGTCGTGGGGTGGGGGAGTCAGGGCCGAGGTGAGGGCCCTCGCGTCGCGCGCTCCCGACACACCTTCCCCGCAACCGAGGTTGCGGGCCTGTCTCGCACTTTGCGTGCACACACGGGAAGACGACGAACTCCAAGGGGATGTGGCACCACTGTATCGGCTGCGAGCGCCTCGGGCACAGAGGTTTGGAGCGTGACGTGCAGCACGCGGGTGATGTCGTGCGTGGTGAGGGCGTTGTGGGGCGGGTGTTGTCGGCGTCTCGGTGTGGGTGGAGGCTGGGTGTTGCAGGGGTGGTGCACGGGGTGGTGCTGGTCGCGTCGACCGGCGTGCCGTGCGTATACGCAACGGTCGCCCCGTAGTATGGCGGCCGAGACGAACCGGCGTGAGCAAGGGCGGTGAGCGTGTCCACTGGGGCGGAGATGAGCTCCCGGGTGCTGACCGTGCCCAACGTGATCAGCATGGTGCGGCTGGCGTTCGTGCCGGTCTTCGCGGTGCTGATCGTGGTCGGCGAGGACGGGTGGGCGCTGGTGGTGCTCGCGGTCTCGGGTGTGTCGGACTGGTTGGACGGTGTGCTCGCCCGTCGCCTGAACCAGGTGACGCGGCTGGGGCAGATGCTGGACCCGCTGGCGGATCGGTTGTTCATCTTCGTGACCCTGATCGGCCTGGCCTGGCGTGAGGTGGTGCCGCTGTGGCTGGTGCTGGTGATCGTGGCGCGTGACGTGCTGCTGGCGGCGACGGTGCCGGTGCTGGCGCGTCTGGGGTACGGGACGTTGAACGTGACGATGGTGGGCAAGGTCGCGACCTTCGCCCTGTTGTACGCGTTCCCCCTGTTGCTGCTGGCGGAGATGCCTGGCTGGGTGGGCGTGGTCGCGCACGTGGTGGGCTGGGCGTTCACGTGGTGGGGCGTGGGCCTGTACTGGCTGGCCGGCCTGCAGTACGTGGCGCAGGTGCGCCGGCTGGTGGCTGCGGGATGACGCCGCCCGGTCCGGTGGCCGGTCCGGCGTCGGCTCCGGTGTCGGGCGGGGCGGGGACGGCGCGGCGCCCGGACGAGTCGATGACGCTCCTGCGGGAGGTGACCGAGCGTCCGCTGGACCCGGGGTACGCGCTGATGGCGCGGCGCCGTGCGGAGGCGGGCGGGACCGCGGGGCGTAGCAGGCGCAGCGTGGTGCTGATGCTGCTGGTGGCGATCCTGCTCGGGGCGGCGACGGCGGTGGCGGTGCGGGACCTGCGGGCGCCGCAGCCGACGATCGCCAAGGGGCGGTCGGTGCTGATGGAGCAGATCCAGGACCGCTCCGCTCAGGTGGAGGCGTTGTCGGGGCAGACGGCGTCGCTGAGCGCTCAGGTGGAGGGGTTGCAGAGCGGTGGGCTGCTGCCGTCGGCGCTGCAGGAGGTCAACCAGCTGGACCGGCTGGTCGCCGGTGCGGTGCCTGTGGAGGGCCCGGGCATGGTGGTGTCGCTGACGGACGGTTCGGGTGGCGGGCTGGTGGAGCCGGGGGACGCTCCGGCGGAGTCACGGGTGCGGGACGCGGACGTGCAGTTCGTGGTCAACGAGCTGTGGGCGGCGGGTGCGGAGGCGATCGCGATCAACGACGAGCGGCTGACGTCGCTCTCGGCGATCCGGAACGCGGGTGACGCGATCCTGGTGGACCTGCAGCCGCTGAACGGGCCGACGTACCGCATCGAGGCGGTCGGTGACCCGGAGGACATGCAGGTGGAGTTCGCGCGGTCGGCAGGGCTGGGCTTTCTGCAGCTGCTGAGCGCGGAGTACGACATCAAGAACGAGGTGACCACGAGCGACGGGATGTATCTGCCCGGTGCGGGCTCCCCGACGCTGCGGTGGGCGAAGGTGTCGCGGTCGGGCACGACGGCGGGCACGACACAGGACCGATCCGAGGAGGACAACGGATGATCGCGATCGTCGGGCTGGTGATCGGCGTGGTGGCCGGGCTGGTGCTGCAGCCGACCGTGCCGCTGATCTTGCAGCCCTACCTGCCGATCGCGGTGGTGGCCGCGCTGGACGCCCTGTTCGGCGGCCTGCGGGCGATGCTCGACGGGCTGTTCGACGACAAGGTGTTCCTCGTGTCGTTCCTGTCGAACGTGGTGGTGGCCGCGTTCATCGTGTTCCTCGGTGACCAGCTCGGGGTGGGCAGCCAGCTGTCCACGGCGGTGGTGGTGGTGCTCGGGATCCGGATCTTCTCGAACGCCGCCTCGATCCGCCGGCACATCTTCAAGGCGTGAGCATGAGCAAGGAAAAGAACGGCGCGGGCGCGAAGCCCGACAAGACCGGGTCGAACAAGCCCAGGACCGCGGAGCGGGTCGAGCCGGTCGAGACCTCCTCGACCGAACAGACCGGGACCGAACAGACCGGGGCGGACCGAGCCGAACCCGAGCAGGTCGAACCCGAGCAGGTCGAGAGCACCGCCGTCGAGCCGGGACAGCCGGACGACGACGCGCCCGTGCCAGTGCCGGATACCGGACCAGCCGAAGCGCCCGCCGAGCCACCGTCCGGCTGGCGCCGGGTGGGGCAGCTGCTGCGCCCGCGCGGCACGCGCTCGGAGCTGCTGACGGGTCTGCTGTGCCTGGCCCTCGGGTTCGCGCTGGCGGTGCAGGTCGGGCAGTCGACCGGTGACCAGCTCAGCAGCCTGCGGCAGGACGAGCTGGTGCGGCTGCTGGACGAGGTGACCCAGCGCGCCGACCAGCTCGACGCCGAGGTCGGGGACCTGGAGGCGATCCGGGACGACCTGCAGTCGGAGGACGGGCGCGACCAGGCGGCGCGTGACCTGGCGCAGCAGCGTGCCGAGCAGGAGGGCATCCTGTCCGGCCGGCTCCCGGCGCAGGGCCCGGGCGTGCAGATCCGCGTGACGGACGGCGCCAAGCCCCTGGAGGCGCAGGCCCTGTTCAACCTGCTGGAGGAGCTGCGCAACGCCGGCGCCGAGGCCATCCAGGTCAACGGCAAGCGCCTGGTCACAACGAGCTACTTCGTGGACTCCGGTGGCGGCGTCGTGCTCGACGGAGCGGCCATCGCCTCGCCCTACGAGTGGACGGCGATCGGCGACCCCGACACGATCGACCGCGCCCTGGAGATCCCCGGCGGAGCGCTGCCCCGCATCCGCGAGGAGGGTGGGGAGGCCACCACCACCCGGTCCGGTCAGGTCGAGGTCGACGCCGTGCGTATCCCGGGCGAGCCGGAGCACGCCGAGCCGGTGGAACCGGACACCGGGAAGTGACTCCGACCACCTTCCTGACCTGCCCGGACACCCATTCGGACCCAACCTGCCGAACCAGCATGCGGAACTCCCAGGACGTCGGTAGTTTTATCCGGGTTGGTTCCTGACATTGGTTTTCGCCACTACCCCGATCGGGGTAGGTTGAGTGGAACCCGGACGCCGCCCCGGCCGTTGTACCGACGTAGTCACCCCTGTTTCACCGACATCGCACCCGAGGAGACCTGATGACGGACCCCAGCGCCCATCCGGTCGGGCCCGATACCACGGCCAACCTGGGTCGCATCGCGTTCCCGACCTCCGACGAGCAGGCGCCCCGCACCGCCCTCAGCCCGGAGGAAGCGGCCGCCGTCGCCGCCCTCCCCCGGCACTCGGCCCTGCTCATCGTGCAGCGCGGCCCCGGTTTCGGCGCCCGGTTCCTGCTCGACACCGGTCGCTCGGTCGCGGGCCGCAGCGAGCAGGCTGACATCTTCCTGGACGACGTCACCGTCTCGCGCAAGCACGCCGAGTTCGTCCGCGAGGGCGACTCGTTCGTCGTGCGCGACATCGGCTCCCTGAACGGGACCTACGTCAACCGGGGCCGGATCGACGCCGCCACGCTCGTGACCGGCGACGAGGTCCAGATCGGCAAGTTCCGCCTGACCTTCCACGCCAGCCCGCAGTCGCCGGCCCAGTGGGGCCCGGGAACGCCCGCCCCGTGACGACCGGTGCCGCACGCGACCGTGACCGCGAGCACGGCCATGACGCGGACCTCGACGCGCCCTGGCCCCGGGGCATCTCCCGGCAGGCCACGATGCGCATCAGTGACGTCCTGCGTGCGCTGGGCCAGGAGTTTCCCTCCGTCTCGCACTCCAAGCTGCGCTTCCTGGAGGAGCAGGGCCTGATCGACCCCGTGCGGACACCGTCGGGCTACCGCCAGTACAGCCAGGCCGACGTCGAGCGCCTGCGGTTCGTCCTCACCGAGCAGCGCGACAGCTACATGCCGCTGAAGGTGATCAAGGAACGCCTCGCGGCGATGGACGCCGACCCCGACTCGGCCGAGCACCCCGCACCACGCCTGGCCGCCGCCGGGTCACCGGCCCGCCGACGCTGGACCGCGCCCGCC
>NZ_KI911641.1:149004-159184 GCF_000515355.1 Promicromonospora kroppenstedtii DSM 19349
GACCGCGCCCGCCGTGGCCCAGGCCGCCGGCGTCACCGAGGAGTTCGTGCTCAGCCTCGCCCAGGCCGGCCTCCTGCCGTCCACGGGCAGCACGTTCGGCCCCAGCGCCGTCGACGTCGCACGCATCGCCGGCGCGCTGGCCGAGTTCGGCGTCGAGCCCCGCCACCTGCGCACCTTCCGCACCGCCGCCGACCGGCAGGTCACACTCGTGGACCAGGTCGTGGCACCGCTGCGCAGCCAGCAGGCCAGCGCCGGCCGCGGCCGCGCCGCGAGCATGGCCGCCGAGATGGGCGAGCTGTTCACCCGCCTGCACGCCGCCTGGGTACGCCAGGGCATCGACGACCTCGGCTGAGCACACCCCACCCGACACACCCCGCCCAGCACGCCCGGGACGCGGAGCACGTCTTGCCGTCCACGGACCGGCCCGTGACCAGGAACTTGTCCCGAGCGCGCGACGAGGGGCACCAGGACGCCGTACGGTGAAAGCGTGAGGCCGGACGACGTGCCGATGGTCCCGGTGGAGATCCTCGGCGTTCGACAGCAGCAACGCGATCAGGAGATCGTCGTGCTGCTGCTCGACACTGCCGCCGACCTGGCCGTTCCCATCGTCATCGGCGCACGCGAGGCCAGCGCCATCGCCATGGCCCAGGCCGGCCTCGCCACACCGAGGCCCATGACCCACGACCTCCTGCGCGACGTCCTGGGCGCCGTCGGGGTCGCACTCGAACGCGTGGAGATCGTCGCGCTGGAGGGCGGCATCTACTTCGCCGAGCTCGTCCTGAGCAACGGGGTACACCTCGACTCACGCGCCTCCGACGCGATCGCACTCGCCGTGCGCACCGGCAGCCCCGTGCTGTGCTCCGCCGAGATCGTCGCCCTGGCCGGCGTCGAGATCGTCGACGTCGACCAGCAGGCGGAGGTCGAACGCTTCCGTGACTTCCTCGACCACGTCACACCGGAGGACTTCTCCGGCCCGCCCGGCGGGGGCGGGCAGGGCGGCGGCCGGACCGGGTGAAAAGCGGGCCAACCGCGACACGCCGAGACGTTTCGCGGCGCGCATCTTTGAAATCACCTTCGACGCGCCATAGCGTGGCCACGACACCCCAGGAGGCACAGTGAACACCAGCGGTGAGAGAGCCACACGCGCTACGGTCCCGCACGGCGCGCAGGGTCTCCTCTTCGGTGAGGACCTGACGGAACAGGACGCCACGACCGGCTATCGGGGCACCACCGCGTGCCACATCGCCGGCATCACCTACCGGCAGCTCGACTACTGGGCCCGCACCGGGCTCGTGGAGCCGAGCATCAAACCCGCCACGGGATCCGGCACCCACCGGTTGTACAGCTTCCGCGACATCCTCGTGCTCAAGGTCGTCAAGCGACTCCTCGACACCGGCGTCTCCCTCCAGCAGATCCGCACCGCCGTCACGGCCCTGCGGGAACGCGGCGTGGAGGACCTGGCCCAGATCACCCTCATGTCCGACGGCGCGAGCGTGTACGAGTGCACCTCACCGGACGAGGTCGTCGACCTGGTCGCCGGCGGACAAGGCGTCTTCGGCATCGCCGTCGGACGCGTCTGGCGCGAGATCGAGGGCACCCTGGCCCAGATGCCGACCGAGACCCTGGAACCCGGCGAGTCCGACGACGTCCCCGAGGTCGAGGGCGACGAGCTCGCCCAGCGCAGGGCCGCCCGCTCCGCCGTCTGACCCGCCCTCCGACCAACTCCTGAGCCGTCTGGCACGGGGTGCACAGCACCCCGACCAGGCGGCCTGCTGTTGCCAGGGCACAGGCGTAGCCTGCGAGCATGCACCTCACCTTCCACGGACACGCGTGCGTCACCCTCCGCCTGCCCGGCACCCTGCCCGACGGCGGCGGCACGCTCGTCATCGACCCCGGCACCTTCAGCGACACCGACTCCGCCCTGGCTGGCGCGCGCGCGATCCTGATCACCCACGACCACGTCGACCACGTCGACGCGACCGCCGTCGTCGAGCACCTCACCGCGCACCCGGACACCCAGGTCTGGGCCACCGGCCCGGCAGCCAGCGCCCTGCGTGAGGCGGGTGCCCCGGCCGGCCGGGTGCACGAGGTGGCGCCCGGTCAGGTGCTGGACGCCGGCGGTGCGCGTGTCACGGTGGGTGGTGGGGACCATGCGCTGATCCACCCGGAGATCCCGCGGGCGGTGAACGTGACGTACCTGGTCGAGGCGGACGGGGCGAGCGTGTTCCACCCGGGCGACTCGTTCGACCCTCCGGCCGCGGCGCCGGAGGGTGGTCCGGACGTGCTGCTGGTGCCGGTGGCGGCGCCGTGGTTGCGGACGGCGGAGTTCATCGACTTCGCGCGGTCGGTCCCGGCGGCGACGGTGGTGCCGATCCACGACGTGTTCCTGTCGGAGATCGGGCACGGCAACGTGGGGCGTTGGCTGGACACGGCGCGCCTGGGTGGTGAGTACACGTACACGCGGCTGGCACCGGGGGAGTCGCTGGAGGTCTGACCTCCTGCCACTCCTGCGCCGGGACGGTCGGCGGAGAGTGTTGCTCCCCGGGGTGTGTTGCCGTGAGTAGACAATGTCTGCTCAGGGCAACACACCTGGCTGGGTGGTGCTTTCCCTGGCACGCGTCACTGCCAGGGATGGCGGCGGGCAGCGGCCGGGTGCTGGGCTACAGCAGGGGCCGCAGGGGGATGAGCAGGTATTCGCCGATCTTGGCCACGGCGCCGCGTTCCTCCCACTGGGCCAGGGTGAGCTCGCTGGCGTTGGACAGGTCCATGGCGAAGACGTCCTCCATGCGGGCGGCCAGGCCGGGGTCGACGATCTCGAGGTTGACCTCGTAGTTGCCGGTGAGGCTGAGGCGGTCGATGTTGGCGGTGCCGATGGTGGTCCAGCTGCCGTCGATGGTGGCGGTCTTGGCGTGGACCATCGCGCCCTCGTACAGGAAGATCCGCACGCCGCCGCGCAGGAGGGACGCGTACTGGCCGCGGGCGAGCCAGTCGGCCACCACGTGGTTGGAGCGGTGGGGCACCAGGACGCGGACGTCGACGCCGCGGGCGGCTGCCGCGAGGAGGGCGGCGTGGATGTCGTGGTCGGGGATGAAGTAGGCCTGTGTGATGTACACGTGGTGCGTGGCTCGGTCGATCGCGTCGAGGTACAGGCCGCGGATCGGGAACACCAGCTCGGACGGCGCGTTGCGGGCGGCCTTGAGGTGCGGCAACCAGGTGCCGGAGCCGACGTCGGACAGGATGGGGTGGCGCGGCCTGCGGTGCCGGTTCCAGAAGTCGACGAACGCGTTGCGCAGCTCCCACACCGACGGGCCCTCCAGCCGTACGTGGGTGTCGCGCCACTGCGTGGCGTACAGAGAGCCGATGTTGTATCCGCCGACAAACCCGATCTCGTCGTCGACCACGAGGATCTTGCGGTGGTCGCGCCCGGACTTGCGGATGTTGAGGAACGCCATGCCGGGGCGCAGCACGGGGAAGCGCAGCACGTGCACGCTGGGCGGGAAGTCGAAGAACGAGTAGGGCACCACGAGGTTCGCGAAGCCGTCGACGATGACGTAGACGTCGACGCCGCGCGCGGCGGCGTCGATCAGCTCCTGCTTGAACTGCTGGCCCACCTCGTCGTTCTTCCAGATGTACGACTCCAGCATGACGCTGGTGCGGGCTCCGCGGATCGCCTCGAGCATCGCGTCGTACAGGTCGGCCCCGTACGTGTAGACCGTGGTGGCGGTCTCGTCGATGTGCTCGGTGAGCGGCTTCTCGGTGGGGAACTTCGCCGTCAGGGGGTGGATGCGCCGTCGGACCATGTCGGTCGCGGTGAGGGCGACGGCCACGGCCGCGGGCACGGCCGCGGCGACGATCGCGGCGCGGGTCGCGACCGACCGGGCACGCTGCATGAAGTCGGACGGGACGTCCACGGTGAGCTTCGGAAAATTGCCGGGGATCTTACGTGCAGCCACGACCTCACGGTACCCGGTCTCACGGTGTCGGACCCGGTAAGACGGCACGGCGCGGGTCAACAAGGCCGGTCAGGGCGCGGGTCAGTGGAACGTCGTGGCGTAGTACGCCTGGCGGTCCACGGTCTCCACCGTGACGTCCTGGGTGCGTTCGAGGTGGCGGCGCAGGTTGTCGGCGAACCGCAGCGAGTCGTCGTTGAACCGGGAGACGTCGTAGGCGCACACGACCTGGTTGGCGGCGAGGTGGGCCACGAGCGCGTCGATCATGTCCATGAAGGTGCGGGTGGCGCGCCGCCCGGGGTGCGCCAGGGTGAACCCGATGTACCACAGGGCCCCGCGCGCGGCGTGCTCGGGGTAGCGCGCGGCGAAGAACTCGGGGCTGACCCAGGGCACGGCGGCCAGGTCCTTCGCGAGGGTGGTCAGCCCCACGGGCTCGCCCTGCTCGTCGCGGGCCAGGAGCTTGGTCACGCGCGGGTCGGCCATCTCGGCGTCGAACTCCTCGCGGTACAGGACGTGCCGGGCGGCGGCGCGGGTGCGCAGGGGCTCGAAGGCCTGCACGTACAGCTCCCAGAACCCGTCGGCGTCGGCGCCGCCGACGACCTCCTCGAAGGTGACGTCAGCCATGGTGGAGCTCCTGCCAGCCCACGTGCCGGTAGGTGGCCACGACCACGGCGCACACCGGCATCGTGACGCAGGTGATGCCCGTGATCCGGCGGCCCTCCGGGTGGTACCGGTTCCCGCGTGTGGCGGACAGGTCCTGCAGGCTGTGCGTGAGGTCCGCCGAGACCTGCTCGTGCGAGGGCCCCTCGTGCTCGACGAACAGGCCCGCCCCGCTGCCGTCCTCGTGCCGGGACCACGCGATGCCCGCCCACGCCTCGTGGCCCGGCAGCGATGCGTGGGCCTGGGCGTACACGCAGAACAGCAGGTCCCCGTGCGCCCCGCGCAGCTGGTCACGTCCCTCCACCTCCTGTACGGCGGCCCCTGGCGGGACGATCGAGCTGAGCCGCACCAGGTTGAAGTCGCTCACGCCGGCGGCGGCGAGGGCGGCGTCGAACGCCGCCAGGGGCGTACGCCCTGTGCCGCTGCCCGAGCTCACGCGGATGGTCAGGGTGTCGGTCATCGAGGCCTCGTGGTCGGGTGCTGGTCGGGCTGGTCGGGTCGATCAGGCGGGTCCGGAGGATCCCGCGGGTCGAGGGGGTCGGGCCGTCCGACGTCGCCGGCACGGCCGGCAGCGGCGTCCAGCAGGTCGAGCACGGAGTGCAGCACCGCGTCCGGTGCCGCCCGCCCCTTGGTCAGGAAGACGGTGCTGCCCAGACGCAGGTCGGCCCGTTCCGCCGCGTTGACCTCGGCCCCCGAGTAGACCACGAGCGGCACCCGGCGCAGGCGGCCGTCGCGCCGCAGGTCGGCCACGAGCTCCCGGCCGTCGCCGTCGGGCAGGGTCAGGTCGAGCACCACGAGGTCCGGGTCCGCGCCGTGGGCCAGGGCGCTGCGCGCCTCGTCGACGGTGCTGACCGTGGTCACGACCAGCCCCGCGTTGCGCAGCACCGTGGCCACGACGGTGCGCAGGTCCTCGTGGTCCTCGACCAGCAGCACCCGCCCGTGGTGCGGCTGGCGGCGGATCACGTCCCGCACGGTCTCCACGATGCGCTCGGGGTCCACGGGCTTGACCAGCCAGTCGTCCGCGAGCGCCGCGGTCTCCAGGGCGTCGTGGGGGCGGGTGGCGGACAGGACGACGACGGGGACGTCGGCGGTGGCGGCGGTCTGTCGCAGGCGGCTGAGGACCTCGGCGCCGCTGGTGCCGGGCATCGCGAGGTCGAGGACGACGGCGGCGGGGTGCTCGTCCTCGACGACGGCGAGCGCGGCCTGTCCGTCGGTGAGGCCGACGACCTCGTAGCCGCGTTCCTCCAGGACGGTGCGCAGGACGTCGACGACGTACCGGTCGTCGTCGACGACGACGACCTGGGTGGCCTGGGGTGAGCGGGTGGTCTCGGGGGCGCGGAGGGGGCCGAGTGGGTGGGGGGCGGCGCGGCGCAGGGTGAAGCGGAAGCTGGACCCGGTGCCCTCGCCCTGGCTGACGGCCCAGAGGCGGCCGCCGTGGCGTTCGACGATGCTGCGGGCGATGGTCAGGCCGAGGCCGGAGCCGCCGCGTTCGCGGGTGTCGGAGGCGTCGACCTGCTCGAAGCGGCCGAAGATGGCCTCGAGCTTGTCGGGCGGGATGCCGCGGCCCTCGTCGTCCACGCGGAGCTCGACGAGGTCGCCGACGGGGGTGGCGCTGACGCGCACGGTGCTGTCGGCGGGGGAGAACCGGACGGCGTTGCCCAGGAGGTTGGTCAGGGTCTGGACGATGCGTCCGGGGTCGGCGCGGACGATCTCGGGGGAGGTCTCGGCCTCGAGGGTGATGCCGGCGTCGTCGGCGAGGACGGAGACCTGGTCGATGGCGGCGGCCACGAGCGTGTCGACGTGGTGGTCGGCGAGGTCGAGCTGGGTGGTTCCTGCTTCGAGGCGTTCGGTGTCGAGGATGTCGTCGACGAGGCGGCTGAGGCGTTCGCTGCTGGTCAGTGCGATGCGGACCATGCGGTCGGCCTGCTGGGGGGAGTCGGCGAGGGCGTTGCTGTCCAGGAGGGTCAGGGCGCCGCGGATGGCGGTCAGCGGGGTCCGCAGCTCGTGGCTGACGACGGACACGAACTCGTCCTTGATGCGTTCGACCTCGCGTCGTTCGGTGACGTCGCGGAAGACGACGACGGCGCCGCGGATCACGCCGTCGTCGCGCAGGGGGCTGGCGGTGACCTCGACGGGTACCTCCTTGCCGTCCAGGCGCAGGTAGGTGTCCTGCTCGGCGGTGACGGTGACGCCGTCGCGCAGGGCCTCGGCGATGTAGCAGCCGTCGGCGGGCAGCGGGGTGCCGTCGTGGGCGGGGGCGTGGAAGGTGGCGTGCGCGTCGTGGCCGACGAGGTCGGACACGGTGGCTCCGAGGGTGTAGGCGGCGGCCGTGTTGACGAAGGTGACGCGGCCGGCGGTGTCGACGCCGTAGATGCCGTCGGCCACGGACTCGAGGGTGCGTTCGCGTTCGCTGGCCAGGGAGCGCAGCTGGGTGGTGCGTTCCTGCACGCGGCGTTCGAGGCCGTGGCGCAGGGACTCGTTGTCCACGACGACGATGATCTGGCGGGTGACGACGGCGACGAGGACCACGACCCACAGCGCGTTGGCCACCCAGGGCACCGCGTGGTCGCCGGACTGGCCGACGCGGACCAGGGCTGCGGCGAGGAACAGGGTGAAGGTGACGACGGTGCCGAGCACGGGTGTCCCGGCCTCGCGTCGGCCCACGACGGGGGCGCCGGACGCGGCGGGGTGGCGTGCGGCGAGCGCGATCGCGAGGTAGCCGCCGACCCACCCGGCGTCGACGGGGCTGCCGAACGTGAAGCCGCCCTGGGCCTGCAGGAGCGCGAACGCGACGTCGGCCACGGCGTACAGGACGAACCCGCCGCCGACGAGGACCAGGGGTACGCGTTCGGCACTGTTGGAGCGCGTCAGGACCTGGACGGCGAGGGTGGCCAGCAGGGCGTCGACCACGGGCAGGGCGTACGCGGTCAGGGCGGGGTCGGCCTGGGAGGGCTCGGACTGCAGGGCGACGGCGAACAGCGCGATGTACAGCACGGAGCCGCCGACGACGGCGCTGTCGAGCAGCATGCGCACGAGGTCCTGGCCGCGGGGGCGCACGGCGGGGAAGAGCGACAGGCCGACGACGCCGAGCAGGAGGGCCGCGATGTAGGCGACGTCCCCGGTGGCGGGGTCGCGGACGAGGCTGGAGTAGACGTTGCCGGTCAGGCCGACGATCGCGCCGAGGGACAGCAGGCCCCAGGCCCGGCGGCGCCGGCCGGTGGACAGGACCGCGCGGTGCCCGCAGCTGATGGCCGCCACGATGCCCGCCACGGCGATGGCGGCCATGGAGATCTGTTCGCGTGCCGGCTGGGGCAGTGGGCTGGCCAGGGCGAGGGCGAGCAGCACGACCAGCACGCCGGCGACCCAGCACCAGCGCAGAAACCTGTCCTTCGACTGTGCAGCGTCGCGCCGCGGCCCCATGTGCCCGAGCGTAGGGCACCCTTCGCGAGCGTGCAGTTTAGCCCGCCGTCTCACCCACGCCACCACCTCTCCGCCGGACGCGCCGCGGTGGTGGGGTGGCTCAGTCGCGCCAACCGAGCAGGTCGGAGATCTGGTCGGGCAGGGTGAGCGGGTCGAACGGTTTGGCGAGCACCCCGGCTACCCCCAGGCCCTCGTACTGGCGGCGTTCGGCGGGCTGGACCTTCGCGGTCAGGAAGATGACGGGCACGCTGCGGGTGCGTGGCTCGTCCTGGAGCTGCCCGAACGTGGACGGGCCGTCCATCGTGGGCATCATGACGTCCAGCAGCACCGCGTCGGGCGGGTCGGCGGCGCACATCGTCAGGGCGTCGGCCCCGTTGGTGGCGAGCTGGACGGTCCATCCGGCGACGATCTCCAGGCCGGTGCGTACCACGTCCCGGATCGCCTCGTCGTCGTCCACCACCAGGATCCGCCGGTTCATCGGGCCGCTGCCCGCGTCGCCAAGCTGAGTGTCTTCAGCATCTGCCCGTCCCTTCCGGCGGTTCTCATCGTGCCACGGAGGGTCCCGTTCGCGCCCGGCGTCAGGCGGGTGACCCGGGGGTGAGCGGGGGGTGACGCGTGCCTGACGAGGGGCGACGACAGGCGCGTCGCGGGATTCGTGCCTACCGTCTTACAGGTAGGGCGACCAAGGGGCGGGCTGGTTCCTGCGTGGAGGAGGACGTATGACCGACGACGTGGCCGGTGCTCCGTCCCCCGCGTGGTCCGCCCTGGTGGTCGAGGACGACCCGGACGCGGGCGAGTTCACGCGGACCGTCCTGGCCCAGCACGCGGGCGTCGACGTGGTCCTGGCCGCGGACGCGGAGAGCGCCCTGGCGGCCCTGCAGGGCGCGAAGTTCGACCTCGTGGTCATCGACGTCGAGCTTCCCGGGCGCTCGGGCCTGCAGATCCTGCCCGAGGTGCACCGGCTCGCCGTCGGTGTGCCGATCATCGTCCTGACGGCGCACAACCGCGTCGACTACGCGGTCAGTGCCCTGCGCGGCGACGTCGACGACTTCCTGGTCAAACCCGTCGACGTGGACACGCTGGTCGAGCGGGCCACCACCCTGGTGCGGCGTGGCCGCGACCGGCGGGCCGCGACCCGCAGCCGCACGGTCCTCGCGGTCGGCGCCCATCCGGACGACGTCGAGATCGGGGTGGGCGGCACCCTGGCCGCGCACGCCGGCAGCGGGGACCGGCTCGTGATCCTGACGATGTCGGGCGGCTCCGTGGGCGGCGACACCCAGGCCCGCCGCCGGGAGTCCCAGGAGGCCGCGGACATCGTGGGCGCGAAGCTGATCCACCTCGGCTTCGAGGACACGCACCTGGACCCGGCGTCGGGACCGATCACCGCCGTCGAGGAGGTGATCCGCGAGTTCCGCCCGGACCAGGTCTACACCCACAGCAACCACGACCGGCACCAGGACCACCGCGCCGTGCACCAGGCCGTTCAGGTCGCCTCCCGCGCCGTGGCCGACCTCGCGTGCTTCCAGAGCCCGTCGTGCACGATCGCCTACCAGCCCAACCGGTTCATCGACATCGACGAGCACCTGGACACCAAGCTGCGCATGCTGCGCGCCTTCACGTCCCAGGCGCACCGCGACTACATGGACGAGGACATCGTGCGTGCCACCGCCCGCTACTGGTCCCGGTTCACCCGCGGCCGGTACGCCGAACCCCTGGAGACCATCCGGTCCACGATGCGCCTGACGCCGGCGCACGCCGTGACCGCGGACGACGTCGCCGGCGGGCCGGGGCACGCGTGAACACCCATGGCGTCAGCGCGGGTGAGAGCTCGGGCGACAACGCGAGCCGTGATGCGGTGGACGCCGAGCTCGGCGTCGTCGGTCACGAGCTGCGTTCGCCGCTCACCGCCGTCATCGGGTACGCCCAGCTCCTCGGGATCAGCTCCCTGAACGACGAGCAGCGCCGGCACGTGGAGGTCATCGAGCGCAACGGGCGGCGCATGCTGCGCCTGGTCGACGAGCTGATGCTCAGCGCCCGCCTCGCGGCCGGCACTTTCGACCTCGACCGCGCCGACACGGACCTCGCGGCGCTCGCGGGCACCTGCGTCACGGACCTGACGCCCACGGCGCGGGCTGCCGGGCTGACGCTCA
>NZ_KI911641.1:159284-159570 GCF_000515355.1 Promicromonospora kroppenstedtii DSM 19349
GGCCCGCGGGGCCGCCCGCGCCCGTCACCAGCACGGTGGTCATAGATCTGTCCGCATCGGCAGGCTCCTCGTCCGGGTAGTCCGAGTCTCACCCGCCGCTGGTGGGGGCGCACTCGGAACCCGTGGTCCAGGAGCTGCGTCATTCGATGGCGGCCCCCAGGGGATGGGAGCGGATGGCGGCGGCCAGCTCACCCTCGATGCGGTCGAGGTAGACGCCGGTGGTGGCGATCGACGCGTGCCCGAGGAGCTCGGCGACGACCTTGACGTCCCACCCGTCCGCCACCAG
>NZ_KI911641.1:159670-162934 GCF_000515355.1 Promicromonospora kroppenstedtii DSM 19349
TGGTCAGCAGGCTGCGTGCGGCGCCCGCCGACAGGGCGGTGCGGGCGGTGCGCAGGGTGCCGCGCACCTTGGCGGGCGGCGCGGCCCACTGCATGGGGTCGGCCTGCACCCAGCACTCCCGGGCCGCGTACGCGAAGAACCGGGACACGGACTGCCGGAACCGGTTGACCGTCGCCGTGCTGCGCCCGGGACCCGCCTTGCGGTCAGGGTCGGTGTACCGGGCGTCCGGCGCGGACTGGTACCGCACCAGCACGGTGTCGACGTCGGACCCCGTCACGTCGTCCAGGATGCGCTCGCGGCCCGTCAGGCGCCCGAACTCCGTCACGTCACGCGTGTAGCTGCGTGCCGTGGCGGGGGACAGGACACCGCGGATCGTCTCGACCTCGACCGCCGCCAGGTAGCGGCGTGCGGCTTCGTCGACGGTGATGCGCTCGAGGCGCGGAGGAGCGACCATGTCCGCCACCCTAAGCGCGACCACTGACACTCCCGATTTGCCGGAATGTGCCGCTGACCTGCGACGGGACCGGCGCTCACGGTGGCGCACAACGCCGGTCCCCGTATACCCGGCTTCGCGCACCGGCGAATGTGCTTGTGCCCTCCGGGCACACACAGTTGCCTGGACCGAGAGGTACGCCCAGGACGGAGAGAACCCATGACCACCACACCGCCGTTCCGCTTCGGCGTCGTCGCCACGCCCGCACGCACCGGCACCGCCTGGCTCGACCACGTCCGCGACGTGGAGCGGCTCGGCTTCGACACCCTCGTCGCGCCCGACAGCATCGCCCACGGCCTGTCCGTGCTGCCCGTGCTCGCCGCGGCCGCCACCGTCACCAGCCGCCTGCACCTGGGCACCTACGTCCTGGCCAACGACTTCCGCCACCCCGTGCTGGTCGCCAAGGACGCCGTGACCCTCGCTGTGCTGTCCGACGGGCGCTTCGAGCTCGGCATCGGCGCCGGGCACCCCGGCACGGGCCCCGACAACGCCATGCTCGGACGCACGTTCGACCGCCCCGGGGTGCGTGTGTCGCGGCTGGCCGAGTCCGTCCGCATCATCCGTCGCCTGCTCGACGGCGAGACCGTCACCACCACGGGGGAGCACTACGCCACCACCGACGCCTGCGTGGTCCCGCGCGGCACCGACCTGCCCCACGTCCCGCTCCTGATCGGCGCCGGGGGACCGCGCATGATCACCCTCGCCGGCCAGACCGCCGACACCGTCGCCCTCGGCATCCCGCTCGACGCCGACGACGCCACCGCCGCAGCCCTCGTCAAGGTGCTGCGCGACGCCGCCACCGCCGCGGGCCGCGACGCGCCCCTCGAGCTCAACGTCAACCTCATGGCCGTCGGCGACGCCGTACCCCGCTATCTCGCCGACCGTGTCGACCCGACGGCGCTCGCGGCCTCGGGGGCGGTGTCCGTGGTCACCGGGTCGCCGCAGCAGATGGCCAACCAGCTCCGGGAGCGCCGCGAGCGCCTGGGCATCTCGTACTTCGTGGTGTCCGAGGAGCTGATGGACGCGTTCACCCCGGTGCTGCGGATCCTGTCGGGGGAGTGAGGGGCGCGGGAAGCAGGGCGCCCAGGAGGGTGCGCAGCCCGGCCGTGACGTCGTCCGAGGCGGGTGGGGCGTCGGGGAAGGCGAGCCGGTGCAGGACGGCGCCGTCCAGGTGGGCCATCAGGAGGGCCGTGTGCGCCGCCGGGTCGGGGGAGCCGGCCGCTGTCAGCCACTGGCTGCCGATCGCGGCGACGCGGGCCGCGCCCCGGCCCATCTCCGCCTGGAGCTCGAGGTCACGGGCAGCCTCCATGAACAGGCTGTAGCGCGCGACGGTGAGGGTGCGCAGCTCTCCGGTGAGGGTGGCGACCATGCTCGCCAGGAGATGGGCGAGCGCGTCGGAGGTGGTGGGCGCGGCAGTGGCGCCGGCCAGGCGGGTCCAGCCGTCGACCTCGGTGTCGATCATCCGCACGACCATGGCGCGCAGCAGCGCCTCGCGGGTGCGGAACAGGTTGGACGTGGAGCCGGTGGGCAGCCCGGCGGCGGCGTCCACGGCGCGGTGCGTCAGGGCGCGCATGCCGTCGGTGCCGACCACGTGGATCGCGGCGTCGAGCAGGGTGTCCGAACGGGAGGGCATGCCCTCACACTACGGCTGTAGTCAATTGCACTACATCTGTAGTACCGTCGCGAGCATGCCACGAGCCGTCATCATCGGCGCCGGTATCGCCGGCACCGCCACCGCCATCGGCCTCACCCGCGCCGGCTGGCACGTCACCGTCCACGAACGCGCCGCCCACCCCGAAACCAGCGGCGCGGCCCTCGGCATGTGGCCCACCGCGATCACCGCCCTCGACCAGCTCGGCATGGGAGACGCCGTCCGCGCCGTCGCCACCCCGCAACACGCAGGCACCGTCCGCCGCCCCGACGGCACCCTCCTGGCCCGACTCGACACCGAACGCATCACCCGGCACCCCGGCGACCACGTACGACTCGTCGCCCGCCGCGACCTCGCCCACATCCTCGGCACCGCACTACCCGCGGAGACCATCCACCACCACAGCGCGGTCCACGGATCCCCCGACGCCGTCGCGCGCGGCCGGGTGAACACGGAGCCAGGCGGCACCGCACCGGCGAGCGCGGCAGACAGCCCGGCGCTCGCGGACGTCGTCGTCGTGGCCGACGGCGTGTTCAGCACGCACCGCACCGCCCTGCTGGGGGAGCGCTACCGTGCCCGGTACACGGGCCAGAGCGCGCTGCGCGGGCGCGTCGCCGTCGTCACCCACGAGGTGAGCGAGACCTGGGGCCCTGGTCGGCGGTTCGGCGTCACGCCCTACCTGGACGGCACCACCAACTGGTACGCGTCCCTCGACGCGCCCCGCGGGCAGCGCGCCGCCGGGGGAGAGGTGGCTCTGCTGCGCGAGCTGTTCGCCGGGTGGCACGAGCCGATCGGGCAGGTCCTGGCGGCGCTCACCGAGGACGACGTCATGCGCCACGACCTGTACGACGTCCACCCGCACCTGCCCACCTACGTGGCCGGACGCGCAGTCCTGGTGGGCGACGCCGCCCACGGCATGACCCCCGATCTCGGCCGCGGCGCGTGCGAGGCGCTGGTGGACGCCGTCACGCTGACCCGGTGCCTGACGGACACCGAGGGCCGCCTGAGGGCGGGCGACGTCGACCGTGCGCTCGCGCGGTACGACCACCTGCGCCGTCGTCCTACGCAGCGCCTGCAGACCCTGGCCCGCGGCATGGGCCGGGTGGCGCACGCGCGGCGG
>NZ_KI911642.1:0-1230 GCF_000515355.1 Promicromonospora kroppenstedtii DSM 19349
GGCGGCCAGGACGGTGCTGGTGAACTCGGTGGGGGTCTGGGCGGGGTCGCGGCGGGTGCCGGCGCGGGCGGCGGCTTCTTCGAGGGCTACCCAGGCGGCGACGACGGCGTCGCGGGGCCGGGGGTGTCCGTCGAGGTGGGCGAGGGCGAGGGTGACGGCGTCCTGCAGCTCGGGGAGGTCGATGTCGTCGCCGAGGGTTGTGGTCGAGGCGCCGGCGGCGAGGTGGTCGGGGTCGGTGTCGACGGGTTCGCGGTCCACGGCCAGGAGCTTGCGCACGGCGAGGGTGATGAGGGCGGCGACCAGGAGGGCCAGGAGGGTGACCAGGACCAGGATGATCCAGCGGGAGTCGACCTGGTCGGGTTGCTGGACGGGCTGGGGTGCGGGGCTGGTGGCGCCGCTGGGCTGCTGCATCGGGGGCCGGCTCAGCTCGGGGGTGGGGAGCCGGGGTGGGCTGAGGGTCCAGGGTGTGGCGGTGGCGGCGCCGAGCACGACGACGGTCACGAGCAGGCAGGTCAGGGCGATACGTGCTCGGGGCGTCATGGGGCGGTGTCGGGGGCCGGGTCGGTGGTGGTGGCCGGGTCGGTGGTGGCGAGGTGGTGGGCGTGGATCCCGGCGACGGCGGCTGCGACGAAGGAGGCGGGGTCGGCGTCCAGGCCGCGGCCCATGGTGCGCAGCCCGGCGGGGGAGGTGCGCAGGGTCTCCAGCAGGGTGGTGTCGGCGGGGACGTCCACGAGGGCGTGCCGGGAGGCGGGGGTGGCCAGGGTGGTGGCCTGTCGGTGGATGCGCCGGGTCAGGTCGGGGCCCCAGGTGGGCAGGTTCTCCACGTCGGTGGCGGGGACCGGGACGGGGACGTCGGCGGGGGCCAGGGCTACGCGGCCGTAGGCGGTCAGGGAGTGGTGGGAGACGCCGAGGTGCCGGTCGCGTGGGTCGGCTCCGGACACACGCAGGGACGCGACGGGGCGGCCGGCCAGGGTCGCGGCGGCGTTGACGGCTTCGCCGGCGGCGACGCCGGAGTAGCCCCAGCGGGTCCCGGTGCCGAGGTTGCCGGGCCCCTGGGCCACGACGGCGACGTCGCACCCGGCGACGTGCCGTGCGGCCAGCAGGCCGGTGTGGACGGTGACGGCCTCCAGGTCGCCGCCGTAGGCCTGGCCGACCGTGACGCAGGTGGCGAGCCAGCCGGTGTCCCGCAGGGCGGCGACGGTGCGGGAGAACGCGGCGAGCAGGGCGCCG
>NZ_KI911642.1:1330-3768 GCF_000515355.1 Promicromonospora kroppenstedtii DSM 19349
GGCCGCGCGGCACGGGGCGGCAGCTCCCCGGCCGGCCGCCGGTCGGACGCCTCCACCGACACCGAGCTCGCCCGGCTGCGCAAGGCCCTCAAGGCCCACCCGTGCCACGCCTGCCCCGAGCGGGACGACCACGCCCGGTGGGCCGAGCGGTGGAACAAGCTCAAGCGGGAGCACGACCAGCTCGTGCGCCGCGTCGAGGGCCGCACCGGGTCCATCGCCCGCACCTTCGACCGCACCCTGGACGTGCTGCTCACCCTCGGGTACCTGCAGCGCACCGGCGCCGACACCGGCACCAGCCGGATCCGGGTGACCGACGACGGCAGGTGGCTGCGCCGCCTGTACGCCGAGAACGACCTCCTGCTGGCCGAGTGCCTGCGCCGCGGCGTGTGGGACGGCCTCGACCCGGCCGGGCTGGCCGCCGTCGTGTCCACGGTCGTCTACCAGGGGCGGCGCGACGACGCCCCCGACCCGTATATCCCCGGCGGGCCCACCGGGCGCCTCGCCGGTGTGCTGGACGACACGCAGCGCGTCTGGTCCGAGGTCGACGACCTGGAAGAGGCGCACGGCATCGACGCGACCGGCGCGCTCGACCTCGGCCTGGTCGGCGCAATGTACCGGTGGGCGTCGGGCAAGGGCCTGGACTCCGTGCTGCGCGGCTCCGACCTGGCCGCGGGCGACTTCGTACGGTGGTGCAAGCAGGTCGTCGACGTGCTCGACCAGCTCGGCGGCGCCGCGCCGTCGGAGAAGCTGCGCTCCACGGCCCGCAAGGCGCAGGACGCCGTGCTGCGCGGGGTCGTGGCCTACTCCAGCCTCTGAGACCACCCGGGGCCGGCGCCGCGATGGCGCCGCCCCCGGGTGAGGAGCGGGTGACTGTGCTCTCGGTCGCCCCCTGACCAGGGCACCGATCCGCTCGATCGTTTACAGTTCCCACCGTGAGCCACCCCGCCCGATCCATCCTTTACCGCAACGGAGTCGTGCACTCCGCTGCCGACCCGTTCGCCGAGGCGATCCTCGTGGACGACGGCGTCGTGGCATGGATCGGAGCCGACGACACCGCGGCCGGGCTCGCCGCCCGCGCCGACCGCGTGATCGACCTGGACGGCGCGCTGGTCACCCCCGGGTTCGTCGACGCGCACGCCCACGTCCTGGAGACCGGCCTGTCCACCGACTCCGTGGACCTCACGCCCGCCGGCGGCGTGCACTCCCTGGCCGACGCGCTGGCCGCCCTGCACTCCGGCGCCCGCAAGCTCGCGGCGGCCGACCCGTCCGGCGAGCAGGTGCTGCTCGCGTTCGGCTGGGACGAACAGGCCTGGCCCGAGCGCCGTGCGTTCACGCGCGCCGAGCTGGACGCCGCGTGCGACGGCCGCCCCGTGTACGCCGCCCGCGTCGACGTGCACTCCGCCGTCATCTCCACCGCCCTGGCCCACCGTGCCGGCATCGAGCGCGACCCCGCCTGGACCGGCACCGGCCTGTCCGGCTCCGGCTGGTCCGACGCCCCCGCCGACACCGGCCTGGTCACCGCCGACCTGCACCACACCGTGCGCGACGTCGCGCACGCCCTCTCGCCCGAGCGCCGCACCCGCCTGTACCGCGAGACCCTGGCCGCGTGGGCCGCCCGCGGCATCGTGTCCGTGCACGAGATGAGCGGCGAGCACCTCGACACCCGCGCCGGCCTCGCCGAGCTGCACGCCCTGAGCGCCGCATCGGTCACGGCCGACGCCCTGGCCGAACCGGGCGCACTGGGCCTGCCGCACCTGGCCGCCTACCGCGGCGAGCTGTGCACAGGCGCCGACGACGCCCGCGCCCTGCTGGACGAGCTGCCGTTCCTGACCGGGATCGGCGGCGACCTCAACGTCGACGGATCGATCGGCTCGCGCACCGCCGCGATGCGCAGCCCCTACTCGGACCTGCCCAGCGACCCGTCGTCGGGCTCGTTCGCCGGCGCCCTGACCAACGCAGACGGCTCGCCCTGGACCGGGAACCTGTACCTGACCGCCGACCAGATCGCGAACCACCTGGTTGCCGTCCAGACCGCCCGCGGCACCACCGGGGTGCAGGCCGCGTTCCACGTCATCGGCGACCGCGCCATGGACGAGACCGTGCTCGGCCTGCAGATCGCCGCCCAGATGAGCGGCGAGTCCGCCCTGCGCGCCGGGCACCACCGCATCGAGCACGCCCTGTTCGTCGACGCCGTGACCCTCGCGGCCCTGCTGGTGCACGGCATCGGCCTGTCGGTGCAGCCCGCGTTCGAGTCGTCGTTCGGCGGCGGCAAGGGCGTGTACGCCTCCCGGCTCGGCGCCATGCGCGCCGGCTCGATCATGCCGTTCGCCGACCTCGCACAGGCGGGCGTGCCGCTCGCTTTCGGCTCCGACACCCCCGTCACCCCGGCCGACCCCTGGCAGGGCGTGCGCGCCGCGACCAGCCACGAGGACCCCGAC
>NZ_KI911642.1:3868-5156 GCF_000515355.1 Promicromonospora kroppenstedtii DSM 19349
GCCGCCCGCACCCCCGGCCGGCGCCCCGCCCGCCCTGGCCGGACGCCTGTTCCGGGGACCGGCCCGCCGGACCGCCGTCTTCGAGCGCGAGATCTGGCATCCGACGGCGCCGTCCTCGCGCATCCCGAGCGACGTCGGCGAGGCGCTGGCCGCCGCGGTCGAGCGCTACCGCAAGGGTTCGATCTCCACGTCGGGCCTCGTGCGCGCGATCGCCAGCACCCACGCCGCCTGACGGCGGCCCAGCGGCGCCGTCAGCCGCCCCTTTTCGCGGGTTTCTCCGCCGTGTTTTCAGATAGTGGTAAATCACAAACCTGATCCACGCGGGTTCGCCCGGGTGACCCCTTGTACCCGCTTCTCGCAGCGGGAGACCATTCGTTGCACTGCAAGCGAGTACACGAAGCAGGCGCCCCGCGCGCCGCGACCTGTCGCTCTCTCTCAGTGGGTGCCCACCGGCACCCGAGGACCAGGACGACAGGGGGTGAACGGCGGATGCGTGCACGTGTCGGGGCGTCGTTGTTCGGCGTCCTGCTGGTCGGCGTCCTGCTGGGCGGGTGCGCGCGCGAAGCGAGCGTCGCGAACTTCACCGTCCCCGAGAAGTACGCGACGGTCGAGCAGCTGGTCGCCGACGCCGACGTCGTCGCACTGGTCCAGGCCGGCCGCTCCGGGGTCGACGTCGTGGACCGGGTGCCCTGGACGCGCACCGAGCTGGAGCTGCGGAAGGTGATGCTCGGCGAGGTCGAGAAGGACGCGAGCCTGGTCGTCACCCAGGTCGGCTCGGCCTCCTCGCCACCCGGGGCGAACCTGGCGTCGATCCTGCGCAGCGACCACGAGTACGTCGTGATGCTGCACCGCACCGACGTGGGGGAGTACGAGGTGGTGGGCACCGGAGTCTGGCGGGCCGACACCCTGGGGGCGAGCCTCACCCTGCACACGGCCAAGCCGTCCTGCGTCCCGTCCGCCATCCCCCACGTGACCACGCCCTGGGAGCTCGAGCTGGAGCTCGGCAAGGTCAAGACGGCGCTCGGCACCGGCGTCATCGGTAAAGACTGAGGTCAGCGCCTCGTCGTGAGCGCGGACAGTCCGCCGCTGCGCCAGACTGGACCGCATGACGCGCAGCCTCGTCCTCACCGCCGACGACGCCGGGACCGATCCCGACGCGGACCGCGAGATCGCCGCCCTGCTGGCCGGATCGCCGCTCACGGCGGTCTCCGTGATCACCGTCGACCCCGGCGCGGGGCCGGGCAGCCCGCCGCAGAACCCGGGTGCGGCGCGCGCCGTGCGGCACGTC
>NZ_KI911642.1:5256-7869 GCF_000515355.1 Promicromonospora kroppenstedtii DSM 19349
CGGCGTCCGCGCCCGGCACGCGAGCGCCGTCGCGGCCGCGGACACCGCCGGCGTGCGCCTCCCACGGGTGATCGCGACCCTTCGTGGGGGTGACGCGGAGGCCCGGGACTACCCGGCGCTGCGGGAGTACTACCTGGGCCTGCTGCGCCGGCTGCCCGAGGGGGCGAGCGAGATCTTCCTGCACCCGGCGCCGGACACCCCGCGGCAGCGGGAGGTCTCGGCGACGTGGTGGCGCAAGCGGGCGTGGGAGCTGCGGCTGCTGGGCGACCCGGTCTTCACCCGGGAGATCGAGCGGGAGGGCATCGACCTCGTCAGCGAGTGGTGAGTAGGCTCACCCGCGTGGAGGCCGAGGACGCGCCGCAGGCAGGATCCCCGCCGCGGGGTGCGGGCGGGACGTCGCCGCTGCGCTACGGCGTCGGGATGTTCGGCACGTCGCTGCCGATCAACCTGGTCAAGGGCTCGATGCTCTACGTGTACGTGGAGCTGCTCGGCCTGGACGCTGTCGTCTACGCGACCGTGTACGCCGTGTACGGGGTACTGGACGCGCTGGACAACCCCGTGTTCGGGTACCTGTCGGACCGGACCCGCTCGCGGTGGGGGCGGCGTCGGCCGTACCTGGTGGTCGGCGCGCTGGTGCTCACGGTCACGACGATCGCGCTGTTCACGGTGCCGGGCGCGGTGGCGGACTCGGCGGTGGGGCTCGCGGTGTGGTTCGCGGTCTTCGCGATCACCACGGAGATGGCGGACTCCCTGATCAACGCCAGCTACGGCGCGCTGTTGCCGGAGCTGTTCACCCACGAGCGACGGCGGGCGACGGCGAACGCGGTGCGGCAGGGCGCGCAGCTGGTCGCCCTGGTGATCGCACTGGCGCTGACGCCGGTCCTGGCGCGGAACGTGCTGGGTACCGAGGGTTCCGCCGTCGGCTACGGGCGGCTGGCGATCATCTTCGGCGTGGTCTCGGCGGCGGTCATCCTGTGGACCGCGCTCGGCGTGCGCGAGGACCCGGCTCTGGACGCGGAGCCCAAGCCGCAGTTCTTCCGGTCCGTCGGTCAGATCCTCTCGACGGTGCACTTCTGGACCGTGGGGCTGGTCAACGCCTGCTACGGCGCGGCGATGGCGCTGGTGCTCGGCGGGTTGCAGCTGTACGTGGCGCACACGCTGGGCGGGTCGGCGCTGGACGCGAGCATCCTGCAGCTCGTCGTGATCGCCGTGTCGATCGGAATGCTGAGCGTGTGGGCGGGCGTGGTGCGGCGCAAGGGCGCGGCCCGGACGTGGCGGCTCGCGCTGCCGGTCGCGGCCGTCGGGTTCGTGCCCCTGTACTTCGCGACCGACCTGGTCACCGGCATCCTTGCCGGGCTCGCCGTGGCCGTGGGCTACTCCGGCGTGCTCGCGACCAACGACCTGGTGATCGCCCGTGTGCTCGACGCCGACGCCGCACAGCACGGCACCCACCGCAGCGGCTTGTTCCTGGCGGCGTTCGGGGTGCTGGGCCGGCTCAACGGCCTGCTGACGGCTGCTGCGCTGGCGTCGCTCGCGCTGTGGTTCGGCTACCACTCGGGCGCCGACCCCGGACCGGACCCCGGGCAGGCGTTCCGCGTTTACCTGTCGGTGTACCCGTTCGTGCTGCTGACGATCGGCACGGTCGTGTCGCGGTTCATCCGGCTGCCCGCGGCGCCGCAGGACGCCGGCGCAGGCAGCCGGCCGGTCACGCGCTGATCGCGAGCAGCGTCCGGTCCGCCGCCTCCAACCGGTAAGGGCCGTGCTCGCGCGGCGCGGAGAACGTCACGCGGTCCCCGCGGACCCGCCGCCTGCGGTCGATGCCGCCGTCGGGCAGGCCCTCGACCAGGACGGTGCCGTCCGCGTCGACCGCGACCAGGTCGTCGCCCACCCGCACCAGGACAGGCTCGCTCGGCCCCGGGAACCGGCTGACGGCGGTGCGTCCCTGGCGGATCGCGTCCAGGATCGCCTCTGGCGTGCGGTCGGCCGCCGCGACCCAGGTCGTGGGCGTGCCGGGCGGGTAGCCCTGGTCGGGCGTGTGGAAGTCGCTGCCGCCCAGGAAAACGGGACTCGTGCCCGGGGCGCCGTCCGACGAGCCGAGGCCCCGCAGGTACGCCCACGGCCCGGTCGCCGTCAGGTCGAGGAACCACGAGATGTGCCAGAGCTCCAGGAATCCGGTCCGCACGGGGAACTGCCAGCCGCAGTCGTCCTGCAGCGGGTGGTTCACGGACAGCAGCCCGCCGCGCGCCTCGACGTCGGACAGCCACTGCCGCGCCGGACGCCGGAAGTCCACCCAGCCGATGTCCCCGAACGCGTTCGCGTGGCCCGCGTGCGTGGTGACCTCCTGCCCGGGCAGCAGGCACAGGTCGTACGCCGCGCCGACGCCGGGCAGGTGCGCGTGGTGCGAGACGGTGTTGTGGTCGGTCACGGCGAGGAAGTCCAGGCCGCGCCCGACGGCGGCGGACGCGAGCTGCGCGATGCTCAGCGTCCCGTCCGAGTGCGTGGTGTGCGCGTGGAGGTCGCCCGCGTACCAGGTCAGGCCGTCCGGCGCGGGCAGGTCGCGGCCCAGCCGGGTGCGGTCGGTCCCCGTGCCCGACGGCGGGGGCGCGACCTGCC
>NZ_KI911642.1:7969-12690 GCF_000515355.1 Promicromonospora kroppenstedtii DSM 19349
GCCGCCTCGTGCTCCGTGCGTGCCGCCTCGACCGCCGCACCCCACAGCGCCTCGATGCCGCGCTCGGCCAGGGCGCTCACCGAGGAGGGGAGCTCGGGGAGCGCCGAGCGCGCGTCGCTCTCGGCGGCCCTCGTCTCGCGCCACTCCCGCAGGTACTTCGTGGCGGTCGCGTTCGAGCACCCGGCGCGCTCGCGCACGTTCGTGACCGTGACCGCCGCACCCTCGGCCACCAGGGCGTCCGCCGCCTGGAAGACCCGTTCCTTGTCCCGCACGTTGTTCCCCGCTCAGGTCGTCGTGTCGATGCCCGCGATCGGACGGCGGCCGATCGCCAGCCCCATCTTTCTCGCCGTCATCCGGTCGCTCGTAGTAGTACGAGTAGTAGCGCAATACTACTCCTACTTTGGTTCCACAAACTACGCACCCGCTTTCCTGAAGCGGGTGCGTAGACAGTCCCTCAGTGGCGAGTTATCAACGATATGAGCCGTTCAGAGAGCCACTACTCCACGCTCGGAGAGCAGATAGTGAGCAGCGAATCCACGGTGGATCCAGCTCGGATCCCGGCTGGAGTGGCCGTGACTCCCGGCGCCGCACGTCAGGACGAGTAACGGCGCACGGCCTCCGCGCGGATGACGACACGGAGCAGGTCGACCCGCAGCATCGCGGCGAGCGCGTCGGCCCGGACCTGGTCCCGGAGGTCCCAGTAGCGGGCCGCGAGGCGAGACGCCAGGTCCCGCGCACCGTCGGCCTCCACCGTGGCGCGGCCGGCGACGGAGACCCAGCGCTCGCCCTCGCCCACCGGGGCCGCGACCACGAGCGACGCGCGAGGGTCGCGCTCCAGGCGGCGCACCTTCAGCGAGTCCCGCTCCGTGAACAGCTGGATGGTCCCGTCCACGGTGGCCTCGAACCACACGGGCCGCGGCTGGGGCGGCTGAGCCGGTCCGGCCACGGAGAGGAACCCGTGCAGGGGACGGGCGAGGAGCTGGAGGTCCTCGGGGGTCAGGCTGGTGGCACTCATGGTGGGTCCTCTCGGGAGATCATCGGGAGATGGCTCTGGGAAAAGGGTCAGGAGCGCCAGGCCCCCGCGGCCGCGGCCCGCACGACGTACTCCTCGAAGGCCCGCGGCGGGCGCCCCAGCACGGTCTCGACGTCGTCGGTCGGCCCGGCCAGCAGTCCGCGCTCCATCAGCACGAACATCTCGGCGACGTGGTGGGCGTCGTCCTCGCCCAGGCCCGCCTCGACGAGGGCCGTGCGGTACTCGGCGGGGGAGACCTGCCGGTAGGTGACGGGCCGGTCGGACGCCCGGGAGATCAGGTCGACGGCCTCGGCGAAGGTCACTCCGCGTGGCCCGGTCAGCTCGTAGGTCCGCCCGGCGTGCTGTCCGGGCTCGGTCAGCACCGCCGCCGCGACGTCGGCGACGTCCTCGAGGTCGACGAACGGCTCAGGGACGCTCCCCGCGGGGAGCGCCAGCTCGCCGGCGAGCAGCGGGGCGTGGAAGAGATCCTCGTCGAAGTTCTGGTCGAAGTTCGACGCGCGCAGCACCGTCCACTCCAGGGCCGAGCCGCGTACGGCCTCCTCGGCCGAGCGCATGTCCAGCCCGAAGGAGGAGTCGCCCCAGGTGTCGGCGCCGCGGCCGGAGAGCAGGACCAGGCGCCGCACGCCGGCGGCCTCGGCGCGCGCCACGAGCTCGTGGACCGGCCCGGGCACGGCGGGCGGCACCACGTACACGGTGGCGATGTCTCGCAGCACGTGGTCCCAGCCGCCCGGCTCGGACCAGTCGAAGTGCGCCCGGCTGGACCGCGAGGCGGCACGGACCCGCGCGTCATGCAGCCGGAGCCGGGCGGCGACCCGCCGCCCGGTCTTGCCGCTGGCCCCGAGGACCAGGGTGGTGTCGTTGCTCATGCCACCGATCCAACGGCACCCGATCGGACGAATCCATGGGTGGGGCACCGAATCGCATGGGTGATCGTCTAACCTCGACAGGATGGACGCCTTCAGTGACCTGATCCGCGGGGTGCGCGCCCACGGCTCCCTGTTCGGTAGCTCGACCCTGACCCCGCCCTGGGCCCTGGACTTCGTGGACGGCGCGCCGCTGACCCTGTGCACGGTCCTGGGCGGCGACGGGTGGATCGTCCCCGAGCAGGGTCCGGCCGCGCGGCTCCGCGCCGGGCAGACCGCCGTCGTGCGCGGCCCCGAGACGTTCACCTTCGTCGACGAGGTCGGGACGTCGGCCGAGCCGATCGCGTGCGGCGAGTTCTGCGCGACGCCCGAGCTGGGCGGGACCCGGCACCGGCTGGGCTGGCACGACGCCGACGTCGTGAGCGACGCGGGCGACGCCCCGGGCGGGAGCACCGGGAGCAGGGCGACCACCCTGATCGTCGGCGCCTACCCGGTACGCGGCGAGATCAGCCGACGCCTGCTGGACGCACTACCGCCGGTGCTGCGCGTGGGCACCGGGGGTACGTCCGGCGCCGTGGTGGAGCACCTCGCCGCCGAGGTCGCCATCGACGCGCCCGGCCAGCAGGTCGTGCTCGACCGGCTCCTGGACTGGATGCTGGTCTGCACGCTGCGCGACTGGTTCGACAGGCCCGGCGGCGAGCCCCCGCGCTGGTGGGCCGCGCAACGGGACCCGGTGGTCGGCGACGCGCTGCGCCTGCTGCACGCCGAGCCGGCGGCGCCCTGGACGGTCGGGTCGCTGGCCGACCGGACCGGCGTGTCGCGTTCCACCCTGGCCAAGCGGTTCGCCGACCAGGTCGGCGAACCGCCCCTGACCTACCTGACCCGCTGGCGCATGACGCTCGCGGCGGACCTCCTGACCGACCGCGAGGCGGCGACCGTCGCCCAGGTCGCACGCGCCGTCGGCTACACCGACGCGTTCGCGTTCAGCGCCGCGTTCAAGCGGACCCGGGGTGTCAGCCCGAGCGTCTGGGCCGCCCGCGGGCTCGATCCGGTGCCTACCGGTGCGGGACGTCCCTGACGAACACGACCGCGTCGGCGTCCGCCAGGCCGGCCGGGTCGAGCGGCGCGTAGCCGAACCAGGGGGACAGGCGGGCCGCGAGCGCCGTCCCGGCAGGGGCTTCCTCGCGGAGCCGCGCGGCCAGCCTCGGAGCGTCCACCAGGAGCTGCTCCCGCCCGAGCCCGCCGGCTCCGTACAGCAGCCCTTCGACCGTGTCCGGCTCGGGCACGTCCACGCCCTGGTCCCGCAGCGTCCCGAGCGCCGTGGCGACGAACGCGTACCGGTCGCCGAGCCGGGCGCCGACGAGGGCCCCGGCGCCCCACCACTCCAGGCGCGGCTGGTCCCACATGGTCATGGTGCTCCGGGTGCGCTGCAGGTGGCTGTTGTGGGCGGCCACCAGCACGGGGCCGCGCCCGGCCAGGGCGAGCAGGTTGCCGGCGATCATGGCGTCGCGGACCCCGAGCAGGCGCGTCATGCGTGCGGGCGTGGGGTCGGCCATCCAGAAGTGGTAGCGCAGCAGTCCGGTGGCGGTGCGCGCGTACAGGTTGGCCCGGTCCCACTCCTGGGGCGTGGAGGCGGTCAGGAGCTGCGGGGCGTGCGTCTCCAGGAGGGTCGCCAGGTCGTCCGCGAGCAGGCGCAGCTCCCTAGCCTCGGCGGACTGCCCTACCGACCGGGCGGGATCCATCATGGCGGCGGGCTCGGTCCAGCGGTCGTCCGGGCCGATCATGCGCTCCAGGACGTCGGCGGTGCAGGGCAGCAGGTCGGCGTCCACGCGGGCGGACACGTAGTCGTGCAGCGCGATGAGGGCTGCGCGGGGGCTGGCGGCCGCCGAGATCTCCAGCGGCCCGTCGGCGCCGGCGAAGCGGACCTGTTCGGCGGCCGGCCGGCCGTCGTTGTAGGTGCGCATCCAGTGCACGAGCTCGCGGTTGCCCGGGTACGCGCCCCACTCGTGGCTCAGGCCGCGGGCCAGGACATCGTCGAGGTCGCCCCGGCCGGTGGTGACGTGGTCGTCGACGAGCAGGCCCGCGAGGCAGTCGGTCTCCAGGGCGATCGTGCGGTAGTCGTGGTGCTCCACGAGCTCGCGGAACAGGGCGTTGCGCGTCCGGAGCAGGTCCTGCGCGCCGTGGGTCGGCTCGCCGAGGGCCAGGATCCGGGGCCGCTCCGTCAGCAGGGCCAGCACGGAGGCGGCGTCGACGGGATGAAGGGTGTCCTCGATGTCTCTCACCATTCCCTCAACGGTATCGTTGAAGGCTCGGTTGAGACCTGGCCCCGGAACGGAGCGGTAGGTGGCGCACAACCTTCAAACGGGTGTCCGGCTGCGGCCCGTCGACCTGGCTCGCGGGCACGGCCTGTCCACGCAGGCGGTCCGCAACTACGAGGACGCCGGCATCCTCCCCGCGGCCGACCGCACGCCCGCCGGCTACCGCGCCTATACGCCACGTCACGCCCGTGCGCTACGCGCCTTCCTGGCCCTGGTGCCCGGGCACGGTCACCAGGGCGCGGCCGCGATCATGCGCGCGGTGCACGACGGCGCCGTGGGTGAGGCGTTCCGGCTGATCGACGAGAGTCACTCCGTGCTCCTGGAGGACCGCCGGACGCTGCGCGCCGTCGAGGACGCCCTGCGCGACCTGGATGCCACGACCGCCGGCCCTCGGTCCGCCCGACCGGCCCTGCGTACCGAGGCCCAGGACACGTTCGTCGGCCCGCTCGCGGCGCAGCTGCGGATCCGGCCCGCCACCCTGCGCACCTGGGAGCGCGCTGGCCTGGT
>NZ_KI911642.1:12790-17073 GCF_000515355.1 Promicromonospora kroppenstedtii DSM 19349
GCGCCGGCGCAGCGGGGTCGGGTCGTCGTCTCCCGGCTGGCGCCGTTCGGGCAGGGTGCGCAGCAGCACGGCCGAGGCGACGTAGGACACCGCGTCGAGCAGCAGCGCGGGTGCGGCACCGACGAGCTGGACGAGCAGCCCGCCCAGCGAGGGTCCGCCGAGCTCGGTCACCGCGTGTGTCCCGGACATGAGCGAGTTGCGGCTCGTGAGCTGGTCGCGCGGCACCACGGAGGTGATGAACGTCGTGCTGGCGCTGAAGAACAGCACCTCGGCGAGGTTGAGCGTGAGCGCCACGGCGAACAGCTGGGCGAGCGTCAGGTGACCGGCCCACCAGGCCAGCGGCACCGACACGATGGCGGCGGCCCGGACGAGGTCGGTGCCGATCTGGGTGGCGCGCAGCGGCCAGCGCTGCACGATCGCGCCGGCGGGCAGCCCGATGACGATCCAGGCCAGGTAGGACGCCGCGGCGAGCAGTCCCGTCTCGAACGGTCCGGCGTCGAGCACGAGCACGGCGGTCAGGGGCAGGGCGATCTTCGTGACCGCGGAGCCCATGTTGCTGGTCGTCGTGGCCGCCCAGAAGGTCCAGAAGGAGCGTGCGGCGGTCGGGGCCGTCGTCGTCATGGGGTGTCTCCGTCGTGATCAGGTAGTGGGTTCCATTTTGGAACTGACTGCCCGTACAGTGGCAGAAGTGCGGCGGCTGGCGCAACGCCGCCCGGGCACCGGGACCGATCGACGGCACCCGGGCGACGACGTGCGAGAGGATGGCGCGCATGCGCAAGGAGGACCTGGCCGGCGCCGACTGCGGGATCGCGCAGTCGCTCGGCGTCATCGGCGACTGGCAGAGCCTGCTGATCGTGCGCGAGGCCGCGGCCGGCGTCTCACGCTTCGACGCGCTCGCCCACGAGCTCGGGTTCAGCAGGCGGGCCCTGACCGAGCGGCTCGGCCGGCTCGTGGACGACGGCGTCCTGGAGCGGGTGCCGTACTCGGCGCGCCCGCCCCGGTTCGACTACCGGCTCACCCGACGCGGCGAGGGGCTCGTACCCGTGCTCGTCGCGTTGCAGGAGTGGGGGACGCGCCATGTGATGGGCGACGGCACCGTCTCGGGCGCCGTCGGCGACGCGGAGGCACGACGTGTGCACGCGCTCGTCGGCACGCGGGTGCCGGACGTGACGCTCACGGCGCACGACGACACCCCTGTCGACCTCGTGGACCCCGACCGCTGGACCGTGCTCTTCCTCTTCCCGGGTGCCTACGCTCCTGACACGGACGGGTACCCCGCCGGCTGGGGCGACATCCCCGGCACCCGCGGCTGCACGCTCGAGTGCAACACCTACGCCGCACGCACCCCGGCGCTCACCGAGGCCGGCGCACGGGTGCTCGGCGTGTCCACCCAGCGCCCCGACCAGCTCGCGGCCTTCGCCGCGCACGCCGGTCTGCCCTATGCCCTGGCCTCCGACCAGGACGGCCTGGCGGCCTCCGCCCTGCGCCTGCCGGTGTTCCGTGCGGCCGGGACGGACCGGCTCAAGCGGACCACGCTGCTGATCGCACCCGACGGCACCGTAGGCCGGGTCCAGGCGCCGGTGACCGACCCGGCGGGTTCCGTGGACGACATGCTCGACGCGGTCCGCGTGGAGACCGGGCAGGCCGTGCGCCGCTAGGCCGTGCCCGGTGAGGTGGCCGTCAGAGCGGGCGGGCCTGCCCGGTCAGGGCGTTCCACCCGATGCGGCCACCGAAGCCGAGCAGCACGACGCCGGTCACGCGGTCGGTGAGGCGGGCGATCGCGCGCCCGGACAGCCACCGCCTGGCGAGCCCCGCGGCGTGGATCAGCAGGCCGAGCCAGGCCAGCCCCAGGACGTTGTGCTCGGTCGCCAGGAGGACGCCCATGAGCAGGTGCGGCACGCCGTCGGGCAGGAACTGGGGGATGGTGGCCAGGTAGAACACCCCGACCTTGGGGTTGAGCAGGTTGGTCGTGGCGCCGACCGCGAAGGAGCGCCACCGGGACCGGGTCGCGACCGGCCGGACGACGTGGGACAGGGCCGTGCCGGACGAGGCGGCGCCGGGGACGACGCCGTCCGGCAGCGCGTCGTAGCTTCCCGGGCGGAAGCTGGTCCACAGCAGACGGCCACCGAGCCAGGCGAGGTAGGCCGCGCCGGCCAGGGTCAGCGCCCGGTAGGCGGTCTCGGAGGCGGCGAGCACCGCCGTCGCGCCCACGGCGGCAGCCACGCCCCACGCCAGGGTGCCCATGTTGATGCCGAGCGCTGTCGCGTAGGCGTGCCCGCGGCCGCTGACGACGGCGGTCCGCAGCACGATCGCGCTGTCCAGGCCCGGCATGATCGTCAGGGGGATCGCGACCAGCGCGAACAGGAGCATCGCCTCGGGCATCGTCACGCGCGCGAACGTACCAATGCCCGAACCGTGCGAACGAGCCGCTATTTTGGAAGCCATGCGCGTTCTCGTCTCAGGTGGGGCCGGCTACATCGGCTCGCACACCGTCCTTGCCCTGGTCGCCGCCGGTCACGACGTCATCGTGGTCGACGACTTCTCCAACTCGAAGCCCTCGGTACAGGGCCGCCTGGAGGCGCTCGCGGGCCGGGAGATCCCGTTCCACGCCTTCGACCTGACCGACGCAGACAAGACCGAGCGGCTGTTCGCGCACGAGCACATCGACGCCGTGATCCACTTCGCGGGGTTCAAGGCGGTGGGGGAGTCGGTGGCCCGGCCGCTGGACTACTACCGCAACAACCTCGAGTCGACGTTCGCCCTGGCGGCGTCGATGGCGAAGTACGGGGTCACCAAGCTGGTGTTCTCCTCCTCGGCGACGGTCTACGGCGAGAAGGCCCCGGTGCCGTACACGGAGGACTACGAGTACCTGTCGTCGTCCTCGCCGTACGGGCAGACCAAGGTGATGATCGAGCGCGTCCTGTCGGACATCGCGCAGATCTCCGAGGGCTGGAAGGTGGCGCTGCTGCGGTACTTCAACCCGGTCGGGGCGCACGCGAGCGGGGACATCGGCGAGGACCCGCAGGGCATCCCGAACAACCTGATGCCGTTCATCGCGCAGGTCGCGGTGGGACGCCGGGACAAGCTCACGGTGTTCGGGGGCGACTACCCGACCGCGGACGGTACGGCCGAGCGTGACTACCTGCACGTGACCGACCTCGCCGCCGGGCACGTGGCGGCCCTGGAGCACCTGGACGACATGGCCGAGCCGGCGCGGGCGTTCAACCTGGGCACCGGTACCGGCACGTCGGTGCTGCAGCTGCTCAGGGCGTTCGAGCGCGCCGTGGGGCGCGAGCTGCCCTACGAGATCGGACCGCGCCGGGCCGGGGACCTGCCCGCGTTCTGGGCCGACCCGACGCGCGCCAACACCGAGCTGGGCTGGCACGCCACCAAGACGATCGACGACATGTGCGCCGACACGTGGCGGTGGCAGTCGCAGAACCCCGAGGGGTTCCCCGGCAGCTGAGGCCGCCTGCCTGAACACGCTCGCCCGAGCGCACGTGGGGCCCGCAGCCACCGGCTGCGGGCCCCACGTCGTAACCGCTCAGACCAGACGACTCAGACCAGCGGGTTCCCGATCGGCGGTGTCTCCAGCCGGTCGAACTCGAGCTGGGGCACGCCCTCGTCGGGGTCCGTGGTGCGCGACAGCCGAGGGTTGGCCCGCGGCGCCGGCATCGGGATGGGCCGCTGGTCGGGTCCCAGGGCGGACCGCGAGTCGTTGCGGGTCGCACGCTCGCTGGCCGACGGCTCCTCCCGCACGGTCTGGCGCATCGTGCGGTCCACGGGCTCGGCGTGCGCCTCCTCGAAGGCCCGCACGATGGACCAGGGCAGCCGGATGTAGCCCTCGACGTCGAACCCGTTGGCAATCGCCCAGGCGCGCATCTGCGCCGGGGACGACGAGCGGCGCCCGTCGGTGGGCTTCTTGGCGCCCGACTCGTCCACCAGCTTGGGGAACTCGACGGGCGTCGCCTCGACGATCGGCTCGATCACCGACTCCCGGGAGCAGCCGAGCGTGTCCGCGACGCGCCACAGCTCCTGGCGGGCCTCCAGGTGGTACCGGTCGGCCTCGATCGCCTGGTGCACGAGCGCGTCGAAGAACTTCTTGCGGATGTCGGCGGCCGCGTCCGGCGTCAGCCGGTAGAGCGGCTCGGCCTCGGCCAGGCCCGACGCCGTCTGCGGCGTCAGGCGGCCGTCCTGGAGCGTCTCGGCGACGAGCGAGAGGTAACCGTTGGTGCGCACGTCGGCGACCGCCGCGATCGCGTCGGCCAGCGGCTGGCCGGCCA
>NZ_KI911642.1:17173-17355 GCF_000515355.1 Promicromonospora kroppenstedtii DSM 19349
TGCGGGTGACGACGCTGCCAGGGACGACGCTGGCCGCGAAGAGGAGGTTGCCGGCGGCGAAGCAGAGCCAGCCCCAGTGGCCGGCGCCGGCGGGGATCAGCAGGGCACCCGCGAACCCGACGAGCCCGTCGAACAGCACGACGCGCGCCGAACCGAACCGCCGCACGAGCCAGGGTGTCGCC
>NZ_KI911642.1:17455-22650 GCF_000515355.1 Promicromonospora kroppenstedtii DSM 19349
CGGTAGAACGTCAGGTAGTCGGCAACCCGGGTTGCCGACTACCTGACGTTCTACCGACCACCCCGAACTACCGACCAGCCAACGGCGACCGGATCGTGCTGACGGCCGACGGCGTCCACGCCGTCCTGGAGTCCGGCCGCCTGACGCGGCCCGGCGCCCCGGACAACTACGCGCTCGTCGTCGACCTGGACGCCTGACCGAGCCGCTGTCCACGGGCAGTTCTACCCGTTGACCTGCTCGTGGACGCCAACCCACGATGCCCGGCATGAGCAACCCGGTGAACCTCCAGGTCTGGGACGGCGCGGTCAACCTCCGGGACCTCGGCGGCCTCCCGCTGGAGGACGGCGAGGTCACCGTGCACGGCCGCGTCTGGCGGTCCGGCGCGCCTGAGCCGATGACGGCCACCGGCTGGGCGGAGGCGATCGACGACGGGCTCACGACCGTCGTCGATCTACGCAACCCCGCCGAGGTCAAGCAGGCGCGGAGCCTGATGCCCGACGCGGAGCGCCCTGGGGAGGTCGTCACGCACCACACCCCGACCGAGGACCCCGGCGACCCGCACTTCCTGGAGACGTGCGGCCCCTGGCTGGACCACCCGCGCTCCTACGCGCCGAACATCGCGATGTACCCGCACCTGTTCGCCGGCGTGTTCCGCGCGATCGCCGACGCCCCCGGGCCCGTGCTGGTGCACTGCGCCGCGGGCCGCGACCGCACCGGGATGATCACCGCCCTGCTCCTGTCACTGACGGGCGTGGAGCACCAGGCGATCGCGCGCGACTACGAGCGGGCCTTCCGCGGCACCACGCACCGCGGGGGCGGCATCGCCTACGACATCGAGCGGGGCGCCTGGGTGCAGCACCGAGGCGAGACCTGGACCGCCCGCCAGCTCGACAAGCGGGTCGGCGAGCGCCGCGCGGCCCTGCTGGAGTGGCTGGCCGACCTGGACCCCGTGGCCTACCTGCGGTACGCGGGGCTGGACCAGGCGCGGATCACGAGCCTGCGGACGCTCCTGCGGTAGCCGGGCTCTCGTCCGGCCGGTCGGCGGGCAGCTCCAGGGTCATGAACACGCTGTTCGGGTCCGGGACGTAGCTGCCGAACGGGCCGCACTCGACGAACCCGTGGCGCGCGTACAGGCGGCGGGCCGGCGCGAAGTAGTCCTCCGTCCCGGTCTCCAGGCTCACGCGCGGGTACCCGCGCCGCAGGGCCTCCGCCAGCACGGCGCCGAGCAACGCCGACGCGACGCCACGGCCACGCGCTGGACCGGCGGTGCGCATGGACTTGACCTCGCCGTACGCGCCGTCGGGGCCGTCCAGCCGGCTCAGCGCGCCGCACCCCAGGAGCGTGCCGTCGTCGTCCCGAGCGGTCCAGAAGGTGATGGTCGGGGCGAGCAGCGCCGTGTGGTCCAGAGCGTGGACACTCTCGGCGGGCGAGGTGGCGAACATGTCGGTCAGGTGCTCGTCCAGCAGGCGCAGCACGTCGTCGCGGGCGGGGGAGTCGGGGGAGACGTTCACGTGCCCATCCTGCGGGGCGCTCGCCGGTGCGCCGTCCGGATGGCGGGCTCGTGTGGCGCACGTCACGTTCTGCGGGTAGGAATCTCCAGGTGCGCGCACGCCCGCGCGCCGCCTGCCCGGCCGACGAGGTCCGGAGACCGAGGAGAAACGACGATGTCGCTGCCCAGCCCGAGCTACACGATCACCCTGCGCGTGGAGGTGGCCGCCTCGCAGCGCGCCACGAGCACGGTGGTAGCGGCGGTAGCCGACGCCGGGGCGGCGGTCATGGGCGTGGACATCGCGCACTCGACGTCGCACGGCCTGGTCGTGGACGTCACGTGCGACACGATCGACGCGGAGCACGGCGAGCGGGTCGTGGCGGCCGTGAACGCCGTCGACGGCGCGGAGGTGCTCAAGTCGAGCGACTCCACTTTCCTGATGCACCTGGGCGGCAAGATCGAGGTCACGAACAAGGTGCCGCTCAAGACGCGCCGCGACCTGTCGCGCGCGTACACCCCGGGGGTTGCGCGGGTGTGCCTGGCGATCGCGGACAAGCCCGAGGACGCGCGCCGGCTGACGATCAAGCGCAACACGGTCGCGGTGGTCACGGACGGCACGGCGGTGCTGGGCCTGGGCGACATCGGTCCTGCCGCGGCGCTGCCCGTGATGGAGGGCAAGGCGGCGCTGTTCAAGGAGTTCGGCGGGGTGGACGCCTGGCCGGTGTGCCTGGACACCACGGACACGGACGAGATCGTGCGGATCGTCAAGGCGATCGCGCCCGTCTACGGGGGCGTGAACCTGGAGGACATCGCCGCGCCGCGCTGCTTCGAGATCGAGGCGCGGCTGCGCGAGGAGCTGGACATCCCCGTCTTCCACGACGACCAGCACGGCACGGCGATCGTGGTGCTGGCGGCGCTGGTCAACGCACTGAAGGTGGTGGGCAAGGATCTGGCGGACGTGCGGATCGTGGTGTCCGGCGTCGGCGCGGCGGGCAACGCGATCATCCGGCTCCTGAAGGCGCAGGGCGCGCGGCATATCGTGGCATTCGGCCGGGACGGCGCGCTGCACCCGGGCGTGGTCACCGACGACCCGCACCGCCGCTGGCTGGTGGACAACACCAACGTCGACGGCTTCTCCGGCACGCTGCAGGAAGGGCTCAAGGGCGCCGACGTGTTCGTCGGGGTCTCGGCGGGCGGGATCCTGTCGGGCGCGGACGTGGCGCAGATGGCGCAGGACGCGATCGTGTTCGCGCTGGCCAACCCGACCCCCGAGGTGGACCCCCTGGAGGCGGCCGAGACCGCCGCGGTGGTGGCCACCGGGCGCAGCGACTACCCGAACCAGATCAACAACGTGCTGGCCTTCCCGGGCCTGTTCCGCGGGCTGCTGGACACGGGTGCCACGGACATCACCACGGAGCTGCTGCGGGTGGCGGCGGTCGCGATCGCCGACGTCGTCGCGCCGGAGGAGCTGAACAGCGCGTACATCATCCCCGGGGTGTTCGACCACCGGGTCGCGGACGCTGTGGCGGACGCGGTGCGCAAGCAGGTCTGAGCTCCGGGCAGGGGCGTCCGTCCCGGGACGACGAAGGCCCGGCCCGACGGCGATGTGCCGTCGGGCCGGGCCTCTTGCGCTGGGCGCCCCTGGGGGACGGTCAGCCGATGCCGCCGATCGCCTGGTTCACGATGCCGCTGACGACGGCGGCGGTCCCCAGGACGAGGACGAGCAGAGCGCCGGTGGAGGCCACCAGGGGGATCCACCAGCGCACGGGCTCCGGCTGGGTGCGACCGTAGAAGTGGTCGGGCTGCGCGGAGGTGGTGCGGTCGAGGAAGGCGTCGTTGTTGCTCACACTGATACAGACGCCCGGGGAGTCGGAAACGATGCCCCGGTACCGATAACGGTTCGGGAACGTTCCTCTCGTCGCGGGACGGGACGGACGGCCCGGGGGAGTTGAGGTCAGCGTGAAGAACATCGGGTTCCTGTCCTTCGGTCACTGGACACCGCACCCGACGTCGGGCACCCGCTCGGCGTCGGACGCGCTGCTGCAGTCGATCGACCTGGCCGTGGCCGCCGAGGAGCTGGGCGCGGACGGCGCCTACTTCCGGGTGCACCACTTCGCGCGGCAGCTCGCCTCCCCGTTCCCGCTGCTGGCCGCGGTCGGCGCGCGCACCAGCCGCATCGAGATCGGCACCGGCGTCATCGACATGCGGTACGAGAACCCGCTGTACATGGCGGAGGACGCCGGTGCGGCGGACCTGATCTCCGGCGGGCGGCTCCAGCTCGGCATCAGCCGTGGGTCACCCGAGCAGGTCATCGAGGGCTACCGGTACTTCGGCCACGAGCCCGCCCCGAAGGACGCCGGGGGCGCCGACATGGCACGCGAGCACACCGCCCGGTTCCTCCAGGCGCTCGACGGAGAGGGCTTCGCCGAGCCCAACCCACGGCCCATGTTCCCCAACCCGCCGGGCCTGCTGCGCATCGAGCCGCACTCCGAGGGGCTGCGCCGGCGCATCTGGTGGGGTGCGGGCTCCCGTGCCACGGCCGAGTGGACCGCGGCCCAGGGCATGAACCTCATGTCCTCCACGCTGCTGACGGAGGACACCGGCATCCCGTTCCACCGCCTGCAGGCCGAGCAGATCCAGCGGTTCCGCGACGCCTGGGCCGAGGCCGGGCACGAGCACACCCCGCGCGTGTCGGTCAGCCGCAGCATCTTCCCCATCACGGACCAGCGTGACCGGCAGTACTTCGGCATGGAGGTCTACAGCGAGGACCAGGTGGGCCACCTCGACACCGGCCCGGCCCGGTTCGGCAAGACCTACGCGGGCGAGCCGGACGCCCTGATCGACGACCTGCGCGAAGACGAGGCGATCGAGGCCGCCGACACGCTCCTGCTGACCGTGCCCAACCAGCTCGGCGTGGACTACAACGCCCACGTGATCGAGAACATCGTCAAGCACGTGGCACCCGCGCTCGGCTGGCGCTGACGCCCCTGCGGGGGCCGGGCCCGGACAGCGGGTGGGCGAGGATCTCACCCGCCCACCCGCTGTCGGCCCCGCCCCGGCGGTGGGACTCTGACGGACATGAGCATCATCCGCACGCCCGAGCCCGCCCAGGCGACCGGCGCCTGGGCCGAGCAGTACGCCGGGGACCTCGAGGCCCTCGGCTACGTGCCGAGCCACACCCGCGTCATGGCCACCAACCCCCGGGCGCACCAGGCGTTCGAGGCCCTCACCGGCGCCGTCGCGCAGAGCATCGGCCTGCGCCTGTACGAGCTGGTCACCCTCGCCGCCGCTGGCGCCATCGGCTCCGAGGCCTGCCGCCTCGCCCACGGCCGCAAGTCCCGCGGCGTGTTCGACGACGCCCAGCTCGAACGCATCGCGCTCGACTACCACGCCGCCGGCCTCACCGAGCTGGAGGTCGCGGCCATGGAGCTCGCCGAGAAGATCAGCGGCGACTCGGCCGCGATCACCGAGCAGGACACCCTGCGGCTGCGCGAGCTGGGCCTGGACGACCGGCAGATCGTCGACGTCGTCCTGACCGCCGCAGCACGCAACTACTTCAGCCGCGCGCTGCACGCCCTGGCCGTGGTGCCCGACGTGCCGCCGGACCTGCCCGACAGCCTCCGCGAGGCCCTGCTGACGGGGCTGCCGACGTCGGACGGCCGCTAGGCCGCGCAGGGGTTCGCGGCCCGGCCACCGGACGGACCCG
>NZ_KI911642.1:22750-36812 GCF_000515355.1 Promicromonospora kroppenstedtii DSM 19349
GACCCGGCTCCGGCCGGCTCGCCGCCACCACGACCGAACGCCGCCGCACCAGCTCACGCACCTGCCCGAACGCGTCGCACCGCGCCATCAGGTGCACCGCCGACCACGGACCACGCGCACCTCCGCGCGCCCCCGCCAGCAGCGACCGCTGCGCCGTCCACCGCTCCCAGTGCCGCACGAACTCGTCCGGCTGCACCACGCGGCCCCGGTCCAGCTGCCCGTCCAGCGCCTCCGCCAGCGACACGTCCACGGCCACCAGCACCGGGTCCCACCCGCACAGCCGCGCCACCAGGCCCAGCAGCTCCCGACGGCGCTCGCGGGTGGCGGTGTCGTGCACCAGCAGGGGTCGACCCGAACGCGCACCGGCCACGAGGTACAGGACCGTCGCGACGGCGTGCAGGGTGTGCGTCAGCCAGCGATAGGTCCCGTACGGCACCCAGGACGGCAGACGCGCGGCGATCCGCCGCCGGTAGCGGTCCGGGTCGAGCACCAGCGCGCGGGGCACGTCACGGGCCACGCCGGCCAGCAGAGTGCTCTTGCCGGCCCCCGGGACACCACCCACCACGATCATCAGGGGGCCGGGGACCCGGTCCGCGACACGGTCAGGAGCTCCCCCCGGCGCGAGGCCGTGAGCACGGTCGGGGGAGTCGGGGGCAGGACGCAGGAGTGGGGCGGGTGTTGTCACGTGGTCCTCCATACGTAGGGGGCCGGGTGAGCAGCATCGCGCGAGCCGATCCGGAACCACCGGGAGCGCCCTGAGAGGGTGCTGGACGGGGTTCGCGGACCGGGTTGCCGAGCCAGGGAGACACGGGTGCGCCGACGCACACCACAGGTGGGAAAGAGCCCTGGGCCACAGACATCGGACAGTTGCTCATTGCTGCTCTCACAACGTGCGACAGGGCCCGATTTGTTCCCGGTCGGGCGCTCTTACCTGCGGTGTTACCACGGACGTGTTGTGACGTTCCTGCGCTCGCTCCCGGCCCGCCCCTGAGCCCGGCGCCACGGCATGACAGCATCGCCTGCGTGACGAACAACGCCGTCGACGCCGACCACCTGCGCGACCTCGCCCTCCTGCGCCGGGTACGCGACCGCATGGACCGCGAGTACACCCAGCCCCTGGACGTCGCGGCGCTCGCGGCGGGGGTGCACATGTCGGCGGGGCACCTGTCGCGCCAGTTCAAGGCGGCCTACGGCGAGTCGCCGTACAGCTACCTGATGACCCGGCGGATCGAGCGGGCCATGATGCTGCTGCGCCGTGGCGACCTGAGCGTGACCGAGGTCTGCTTCGCGGTGGGCTGCTCGTCGCTGGGCACGTTCAGCACGCGGTTCACCGAGCTGGTCGGGGTGCCGCCGAGCGTCTACCGCAACGACCCGCAGCTCGGGTCCACGGAGGTCGACCCCGCGGGCCTGCCCGCGTGCATCGCCAAGCAGGTGACCAGGCCGGTCAGGAATCGAGAAGCGCAACCCCCGCGCCCGGACCTAACGTGACGCTCATGAGCACACAGACGAGCAAAAGCACCGGCCTGACGATCCACCAGACGTTCCTGCCGCACACGGACCCGGAGGCGTCGCTGGCGTTCTACCGGGACGCGCTGGGCTTCGAGGTCTTCCTCGACGTCGGGCAGGGCGACATGCGCTGGATCACGGTGGGTCCCGCCGACCAGCCGGACACCTCGATCGTGCTGACCCCTCCGGGGGCCGACCCGGGGGTCACCGACGCCGAGCGCCGCACCGTCACGGAGATGATGGCCAAGGGCACGTACGCGGCCGTGATCCTGGGCGCCACCGACCTGGAGGCGACGTTCGAGCGGGTGCAGGCCACCGGGGCCGAGGTCATGCAGGAGCCCGTGGACCAGCCGTACGGCTTCCGCGACTGCGCGTTCCGCGACCCGGCCGGCAACACCGTCCGCATCAAGCAGCTCTGAGCACCGCATGTGCGTCCCAGGGCTGGCGGCCTACCTCCGGGCGGCCGCGGTCGGCACGTCTGACGCCGGGCCGGACAACGCCGGACCGTCCGACACCGAGCTGACCGACAACACCGGGCCGGTCGCCGAAGACCGACCCCTCGCGTCCGCATCAGGTACCACCACGGAAGGCCGAGCATGAACGCGGCGAGCACCACCACGACCACCCCAGTGGACGCGACGTCGTCCGGCACCCACCCGGCCGACAGCCACGACCTGATCCGGGTGCACGGTGCGCGGGAGAACAACCTCAAGGACGTGGACCTGGAGATCCCCAAGCGGCGCCTGACGGTGTTCACCGGGGTGTCGGGCTCGGGCAAGAGCTCGCTGGTGTTCGCGACCATCGCCGCGGAGTCGCAGCGGATGATCAACGAGACCTACAGCGCGTTCGTGCAGGGCATGATGCCGTCGCTGTCGCGGCCCGACGTCGACCTGCTGGAGGGGCTGACCACGGCGATCGTGGTGGACCAGGAGCGGCTCGGGGCCAACCCGCGCTCCACGCTCGGCACCGTGACCGACACCAACGCGCTGCTGCGGCTGCTGTTCAGCCGGCTGGGTACGCCGTCGGCCGGTCCCGCGGTGGCGTACTCGTTCAACATCCCGGCCCGCAAGGCCAGCGGCGTGATGACGTCGGCCACGGGCGAGAAGCAGATCGTGCGCGAGGCCGTCTACCACGGCGGCATGTGCCCGCGGTGCGAGGGCCGGGGAACGGTCTCGGACATCGACCTGAGCGAGCTGGTCGACGAGGACAAGTCGCTCAACGAGGGCGCCATCACCGTGCCGGGCTACAAGGCGGGCGGCTGGTCGGTGCGGTTCTTCACCGAGTCCGGGTACCTGGACGGTGACAAGAAGGTGCGCGACTACACCGAGACCGAGCGGCACGACTTCCTGTACCGGGACGCGACCAAGCGCAAGATCGGCGGCGCGAACCTGACCTACGAGGGCCTGGTGCCCCAGGTGCGGCGCTCGATGCTCGCCAAGGACCGCGACGCACTCCAGCCGCACCTGCGGGCCTTCGTGGACCGCGCCGTCACGTTCATCACCTGCCCGGACTGCGGCGGCACCCGCCTGGCCCAGGCCGCCCTGGCGTCGAAGATCCGGGGCATCAACATCGCCGACGCGTGCGCCATGCAGATCGGCGACCTCGCCGACTGGGTGCGCGACCTGGACGAGCCGTCGGTCGCCCCGCTGCTGGGGAACCTGCAGAACCTGCTGGACAAGTTCACCGAGATCGGCCTGGGCTACCTGTCCCTGGACCGGCCGTCGGGCACGCTGTCCGGCGGTGAGGCGCAGCGCACCAAGCTGATCAGCCACCTCGGTTCCGCCCTGACCGACATCACGTACGTGTTCGACGAGCCGACCATCGGTCTGCACCCGCACGACATCCAGCGCATGAACGACCTGCTGCTGCAGCTGCGCGACAAGGGAAACACCGTGCTGGTCGTCGAGCACAAGCCCGAGACCATCGCCATCGCCGACCACGTCGTCGATCTCGGTCCGGGCGCAGGCAGCGCGGGTGGCACCATCTGCTTCGAGGGCACGGTCGACGAGCTGCGCGCCAGCGACACCCTGACCGGGCGCCACCTGGAGGACCGCGCGACCCTCAAGGAGTCCCCGCGCACCGCCACGGGCGCCCTGGAGATCCGTGGCGCGAGCACCCACAACCTGCAGGGCGTCGACGTCGACGTGCCGCTCGGCGTGCTGTGCGTCGTCACGGGCGTCGCGGGCTCGGGCAAGAGCTCCCTGATCCACGGCAGCCTCGCCGGGCGTGACGGCGTCGTCGTCGTGGACCAGTCCGCGATCAAGGGCTCGCGCCGTTCCAACCCCGCCACCTACACCGGGCTGCTCGAGCCGGTGCGCAAGGCGTTCGCGAAGGCCAACGGCGTCAAGCCCGCCCTGTTCAGCGCGAACTCCGAGGGCGCCTGCCCCACCTGCAACGGCGCCGGCGTCGTCTACACCCAGCTCGGTTTCATGGACACCGTGGCCACCACCTGCGAGGAGTGCGAGGGCAAGCGGTTCCAGGCCGCCGTCCTGGAGTATCGCCTGGGCGGCAAGGACATCGCCGAGGTCCTCGCGATGTCGGTGGCCGAGGCCGAGGGGTTCTTCTCCGCCGGCGAGGCCCGCACCCCCGCCGCGCACAAGATCCTGGCGCGCCTGGCCGACGTCGGCCTGGGGTACCTCAAGATCGGTCAGCCCCTGACCACGCTGTCCGGCGGCGAGCGCCAGCGCCTCAAGCTCGCCACCTACCTGGCCGAGGACGGCGGCGTGTACGTCCTGGACGAGCCGACCGCTGGCCTGCACCTGGCCGACGTCGCGAACCTCCTGGCCCTGCTGGACCGCCTCGTCCAGGCCGGCAAGTCTGTGGTGGTGATCGAGCACCACCAGGCCGTCATGGCGCACGCCGACTGGATCATCGACCTCGGTCCCGGCGCCGGGCACGACGGCGGCCGCGTCGTCTTCGAGGGCACTCCGGCCGACCTGGTGGCCAAGGCGGTCGCGGGGGACACGACCCTGACCGGGGAGCACCTGGCCCGTTACGTCGGCAACCCGTGAGGTGTCAGCGGCCGGGTCGGACCAGGCCGGACTCGTAGGCGCTGACGACCATCTGGGTGCGGTCGCGCAGGCCGAGCTTGTTCAGGATGCGGGAGACGTGCGTCTTGACGGTCTGCTCGGCCAGGTGCAGCTCGGTGGCGATCTCGGCGTTGGACCGCCCGGCCGCGACGGCCTTCATGACGTCGAGCTCGCGGTCGGTCAGCCCGGCGAGGGTGACCTCGGCCGAGGCGGGCACGGCGGGGCGGGCGGCGTAGTCCGCGATGAGGGCGCGGGTGACGCGCGGGGACAGGAGCGCGTCGCCCGCGGCGACGATCCGGACGGCGTGGGTCAGCTCCTCGGGCGGGGAGTCCTTGAGCAGGAACCCGCTGGCGCCGGCGCGCAGTGCGGAGAAGACGTACTCGTCGGCGTCGAAGGTGGTCAGCATGATCACCTTGGGCGGGGTGCCGGGCAGGCCCATGACGGTGCGGGCGGCGTCCAGACCGTTGACCTTGGGCATGCGGATGTCCATGAGCACGACGTCGGGCTGCACGCGGCGCACGACGTCGGCGATGCCTGCGCCGTCGTCGCTGGTGCCGACGACGGTGATGCCCTCGTGCGCGTTCAGGAGGGCCTCGAACCCGGCGCGGATCATCGACTGGTCGTCGACGATGAGCACGCGGATGTCGTGGGCGACGTCGGAGGCTGGCATGGGGACAACCTAACCGAGAGACGAAAGTATGACGCCGGGTCGCTCGTACGAGGGACGCGCCCGGCGCGGGGGAGCGCATAGCCTGCTCAGGATGGATCACCCACCTCAGACGCGGCGACGACGGCTGCGCTCCCTGACCCGGCTGGACGTCAGCGCGGTCTCGATCGCGCGGCGTGAGGTCGTGTGGCTGTGGTCGCTGGTCTCGATCGCGGCGGTCACGCTGGTCGCCGTCGGCTGGCCGGTCACCGCCTCCGGTTACGGCACCCACCCCGCTGCCGCGATGGCGTTCACGCTGGTCGACTGCGCCGCCGCGATCCTGGCGATGCGCTGGCCGTGGGCGGGGCTGAGTGCCTCGATCGCGGGGTCCGCTGCCCTGGCGGTCGTCACCGCGGGGGCGCCGCCGGAGTGGCCCTGGCCGTGGCCGGTCACCGTGCTGCTGGCGCACTGCCTGACGGTGTTCGTGCTGGCCCTGCGCCACTCCTGGTACTGGGCCGCCTCCCTGTGGCTGGCCGGCGCGATGCTGACCGTGCTGGCCCCGGCGGCGCTGAGCGACGGCGGGCACCCGAGCGCCTTCGCCAACGGTGTCGTGCTGGTCTCCCTGAGCGGCGGATTCGCCCTGTTCGGCGTGCTGGTGCGGCTGTGGAGCCTGAGCGTGCTACGCATGGAGCAGGCCGAGCGGCTCAGCGCCACCGAGACGGGCCGGCGCCGCGAGCTCGAGGAGCGCAACCGGATCGCCCGCGAGCTGCACGACGTCGTCGCGCACAGCATGTCGGTCATCACCGTCCAAGCCTCCACGGCGCGCTACCGCCAGCCCGGCCTGGACGAGGCGGTGCAGCGCGAGTTCGAGGAGATCGCCGCCTCCTCGCGCCGCGCGCTGGGGGAGATGCGCGGCCTGCTGGGCATCCTGCGCGGCCACGACACAGCGCCCACCGCGCCGCTGCCGACGCTGTCCGACGTCACGGGGCTGATCGAGTCGACGCGCGCCTCCGGCGTGGAGATCACCTACCGGGAAGCCCACCCGCGCGGCACCGGCGAGGACGCCGACGCCGACGAGGGCGAGCCCGTACCCGAGGTCGTGGGCCTGACGGCGTTCCGCGTGGTCCAGGAGGCCTTGAGCAACGCCCTGCGGCACGCCCCCGGGTCCGCGATCACGGTGACGGTGACCGACGACGGGCACGAGCTGCGCGTGACCGTCACCAACACCGCGCCGGACCGGGACGACGAGCCCACCCCGGGCGCCCGTCTGGGCCTGGCCGGGATCCGCGAGCGCGTCACCGCGCTCGGCGGCGTCGTCTCCGCGGGCCCCACGCTCGACGGCGGCTTCGAGATCACCGCGACCCTGCCCGTCGAGGACACCGACCCACTACCTGCGTAGGGGGTGAGATTGGCTCCTGCGGGGGACGCGCCGCCACAAGCCAGGTTCCTAGGTTGAAGCACATGACGACCGAAGCCCCGCCCCGCCCGGCCCGCCAACGACGCACGGCCCGCAACGCGCAGACGAACGACTACTTCGAGCTCGTCGAACGCGCGAACGCCGCCGGCCTCATGGAGCGCCGCGTCGGCTGGTACGTCGGCCGCACCATCGCCCTCGCCGCCGCCTTCGGGATCGCGCTGGCACTGCTGCTCACCCTCGGGCACACGTGGTGGCAGCTCGCCGTCGCCGCGCTGTTCGGCGTCGTGTTCACCCAGGGCGCGTTCCTCGCCCACGACGGCGGGCACCAGCAGATCTTCGCCCACGGCCGGCACAACGAGTGGTTCTCCCGCATCGTGGGCAACCTCTTCGTGGGCCTGAGCATCGGCTGGTGGAACCGCAAGCACAACAAGCACCACGGCAACCCCAACGTGATCGGCAAGGACGGCGACATCGCCACCGGCGCCCTCGTGTTCGTCCCGGGGGAGGAGACGGGACGCACCGGGTTCCTCGGCTGGGTCACCCGCCGTCAGGGCTGGCTCTTCTTCCCGATGCTCGCCCTGTTCGGCCCCGTGCTGCACGCCAACTCCGTGCAGACCCTGGCCACCACACCCGGCATCAAGCACCGCGCCGTCGAGAGCGTGCTGCTGGCGGTCCGCCTCATCGGGTTCCCCGCCCTGGTGGTCCTCACCCTCGGCCCGGCCCTCGGCCTCGCGTTCCTCGTCGTCCAGCTCGCCGTCTTCGGCGTCTACATGGGCGCCACGTTCGCCCCCAACCACAAGGGCATGCCGCTGCTGCCCAAGGACACCAGCATCGACTTCCTGCGCCGCCAGGTCCTCACCTCGCGCAACATCCGCGGCGGCCGGTTCGTGGAGTGGGCCATGGGCGGCCTCAACTACCAGGTCGAGCACCACGTCTTCCCGCGGATGCCCAGCGTCAACCTGCGCCACGTGCGCCCGATCGTGCAGACGTTCTGCGCCGAGCGCGGCATCCCGTACACCGAGACCGGCCTGATCGAGTCCTACGGCATCATCGTGCGCTACCTCAACCGTGTCGGCCTCGGCTACGCCGACCCCATGGACTGCCCGATCGTCGCGCAGTACCGCTGACCCGGAGTGTGGCGGACGTCGTCAGGCAACGGGGCCGACGACGTCCGCCACACCCAGCGGCACCCGTCCCGTCAGGCGCCGCACCTCGGTCGAGACGGCGCTCCACCGGTCCTGGCGGACGGACGCGAACATGCTGCCGTACGCGTACGTCCACCAGGGGTCCTCACCGTCCCGCGCCAGGTCCTCCACCAGCACCCGCGGCTCCACGTCCGTGTACCGCACCGGCCGCCCCGCCACCCGCGTGAGCTCCTCGGCGATACCCTCCAGGGACAGCGCCCGCGGACCCGTCAGGTCATGGTGCCGCCCGCTCGGCGGCAGTACCGCCAGCGCGGCCAGGCACCGCCCCACGTCGGCCCGCGAGACCAGCGACACCCGACCGTCCCCGGCCGGCACCCGCAGCTCGCCCGAGACCAGCGCCGGCCGCAGGAACGCCGCGAAGAACTCCGTGAACAGCGACGCCCGCACGAACGAGAACCCGCACCCGCTCGCCGCCAGCAGACCCTCCGTGTACCCGTTGGTGAACGCGTAGCAGAACGGCGACGCCAGGTCCGCGTCCACCCCGCTCAGGTACACCACGTGCCCCACGCCCGAGTCCGCCGCCGCCCGCACCACGTTCCCGTGCTGCACCAGCATCCGCGCCGCCTCACCGTCACCCGAGACGAACACCAGGGTGTCCACCCCCACCAGCGCCGCCCGCAACGAGGCCAGGTCGTCGTAGTCCGCGTACACCGCGGTGACCGGGCCCAGCGCATCTGGGCCCTGCGCGGCCTGGCCTCGGGCCCCCAGCGCCGCGGCGACCGCCTCCGGACGCCGGGCCAACGCCACGACCTCGTTCCCGGCGCTCGCCGCCAGGAGGCCCACGACCTGACTACCCACCGTGCCGGTCGAACCGGTGACCGCGATCCTCACGCCGGTCAGGCTACCGGCCGGCGCTGCCCTCCCCGCCGACGACGCCACCACTGCCGCCCACCCCGTCCAGCACCGCCAGCTCCGCACCGCTCAGCCGCAGGGCGCCTGCGGCGACGTTCTCCTCCAGGTGCGCCACGCTGCCCGTGCCGGGGATCGCCAGGACGTGCGGGCCCCGGTGCAGGGTCCAGGCCAGGCGCACCTGTGCCGGGGTGGCGTCGTGGGCGGCCGCGATCGCGGCGACCTCCGACCGCCCGGTGTCGTCGGCGCCTCCGGCGGGAGAAGCGCCAGGTACGGCCGCGCCGACGGCGAAGAACGGCACGAACGCGATGCCACGCTCGCCGCACAGGGTGACCAGGGCGTCGTCCTCCCGGCTGGTCAGGCCGTACTGGTTCTGCACGCACACCACGGGCGCGATGGTCAGCGCCTCGGTGAGCTGCTCGGCCAGGACGTTCGACACACCGAGGTGCCGGATCAGCCCGGCGTCCCGCAGCTCGGCGAGGACGCCGAAGTGCTCGGCGACGGAGTCGGCCGCCCGGCCCTCGCCCGCCATGCGGGTGCCCCAGCGCAGGTTGACGACGTCGAGGTGGTCCCGGCCGAGCTGGCGCAGGTTCTCCTCGACCTGCGCGCGGAGCTGGTCGGGGCGCGCCATCGGCTCCATCTGCCCGTCCCGCGACCGCGCGGGCCCCACCTTCGTGGTGATCACCAGGTCGTCCCCGTAGGGCTGCAGGGCAGTGCTGATCAGCTCGTTGGCCGACCGGGTCGGCGTGAAGTAGAACGCGGCGGTGTCGATGTGGTTCACCCCGAGCTCGACGGCGCGGCGCAGCACCGCGAGCGCCGAGTCCCGGCTGCGGGGCGCCGGGTCCCAGGGCATGCCCATCAGCCGCATCGCGCCGAGGCCGACCCGGTTGACGGTGCGGTCGCCGAGCTGCCAGGTGGTGGAGGTGGTCGTGTCTGTCGTCATGCCACCAGCCTGTCCCCGCCGCCGCCGATCCCCGGCCCGTTGGCAGGTTGTTGCCGCGCCCGGCGCCCCGCCTGGTGCCCGGCCCGGCGCACGGGCATGATCGCTCCCATGCGGACGGGCGAGATGGTCACCATCGTGCACGGCGAGCGCGAGCTCATGGAGCGCACCGCGCACCTGCTGGCGTCCGCCACCGACGTCGCCTGCGCCGCGAACGACCTCGCCACCTGGGCCCGCGCCCAGGCGTCGGGGGAGCTCGCCGACGCCATCCGCCACCGCCGACCCGGCGACGTCCGGATCCGCAAGGTCTACCGGTCCGCCCTGCTGCTGGACCCCGTGGCCGCACAGGGCCTGGCCCGCGACCGCGACCGGCACGGCGCCCAGGTCCGCATCACCGCCGACGAGATCAACGAGACGATCATCCTCGACCGCCGCCTGGTGATCCTCGCCGGCGACGTGCGCGCCGGGCAGCGCAGCTACAGCGTGATCACCCAGCCCGAGACCGTCCAGGGCGTCACCTCCCTGTTCGAGGCCGCCTTCCGGTCCGCCACCGACCTCGCCGTCTACGACACCCAGATCGCCGAGATCCGCCAGCTCGCACCCCAGGTCCTGGACCTGCTCAGCCAGGGCGTCAAGGACGAGACCGCCGCCCGCACCCTGGGGCTCGGCGTGCGCACCTACCGGCGCCGCGTGGCCGAGCTCATGGACGCCCTCGGCGCGGAGTCCCGGTTCCAGGCCGGGGTACGGGCCCGCGAGCTCGGGCTGGTCTGACCGACGAACGACCCGACAGGCAGGGGAGCGGTGTCAGTGGCTGGTGCAAGACTCCCCACGTGACCGAACGCGCACCCGTACCCGTCGACGTCGTCCAGCGGATCGCCGCGATCCTCGAACGCCTGCCCGAGTGCACCGAACGCGACGCCTGGACCGGCGTCGCCTGGAAGACCCGCGACAGCACCGTCGCCCACGTCTTCGGCGGCGAGGACGGCCTCGTCCGCGTCACCTTCCGCGCCGACCCCGACGAGGTCCACGCCTTCCAGCACCTCGGCCCCCAGTACTTCAAGGCCGACTGGGGGAGCAACGTCGTCGGCCTCGTCCTGGACCAGCACACCGACTGGGACGAGCTCACCGAGCTCCTCACCGACTCCTACTGCATCCAGGCACCCCAGCACCTCGCCGAGCAGATCAACCGCCCAGGCGTACCCGACGGCCCATGACTAGCCTCGAGACATGACGCACCGCACACAGGTCGAGACCTGGGTCCGCGACTACGAACGACTCTGGCGCACCCCGGGCACCGACGGCCTCGCCCAGCTCTTCACCGCCGACGCCACCTACAAGACCTCACCCTGGGCACCACCCATCGTCGGGCTCCCGGCGCTCGCGGAGTTCTGGGACGCGGAACGTGACGGCCCGGACGAGGATTTCACGCTGACCGCCCAGGTGATCGCGGTGGACGGTCCGACGGCGGTGGTCCGGGTGAACGTCGAGTACCTCGAGCCGGGTGATCGTTGGCGCGACCTGTGGATCCTGGAGCTCGACGACCACGGGCTGTGCAGCGCGTTCGAGGAGTGGCCGATCGCGCCGGGCAAGCACGCTCAGTAGCCGCGGTGCCGGCCCACGGCCGAGGACGGCCGGACCCCGGCGCGGATCTCGGTCAGCGCCGCGTCGAGCGCTCCCACGACGTCCGCCGCCAGGGTGAGCCCTGAGACGTGGGGCGTGACGGTGACGTCCGGCCGCCGCCACAGGGGTGACGACGCCGGAAGCGGCTCCTGCTCGGTGACGTCCAGGGTCGCGTGCCGCACGTTGCCGGCATCGAGTGCGCCCACCAGCGTGGCGGTGCGCACGGCCGAGCCCCGGCCGATGTTGACCAGGTGCACCCCGTCGAAGGCACGCAGCAGGCCGGGCGTGACCAGGCCGTCGGTCTGCGGGGTGTGGGGGAGTGCGAGCACCAGGACGTCGGCCCGGGCCGCGTCGAGGGTCGTGGCAGCCGGCATGGCGGCCGTCGTGCCGAAGGCCTCGTCGAGCGGCAGGACGACGTCGAACGCGTCGTGGGGTCGGCCGGTCCGGCTCAGTCCCACGACGTGGTACCCGAGCTGTCCCAGCGTCCGGGCGATCGCCGATCCCATCGCACCGGTGCCGATCACGACCGCCTCCTGACGACGGGGCGGCAGCGGCGGCTCCGAGCGGTCCCACGTCGCCGTCGCGGTGTGCGCGAGGTACCGCGGGACGTGCCAGCGCTCCGCGAGCACCCAGGTCAGCACGTACTCGGCGATACGCGACGGCATGGTGCCCGTCGTACGTGTCAGGAGAGCGCTTTCTGGCAGGGTCGACGCCAGTCGTTCGACACCGGCGTTGGGGGAGTGGACCCAGGTGGCGCCTTCGATGCGTGCGGGATCGCCCGTGATCACGAGCGTCGCGTCCCGCCCGGTGGCCCGCTCCAGGCCGTGGGTGCTCACCCAGAGGTCGAGCGCCTCGCGCCAGCCGGGGTCGACGTCGTCACCGAGGCGAACGGTGGGCCGGCGGCCCAGGGCGTCGGCCACGGACAGTACGTCGGACAGCGGATCGACGGCTCGGGCAACACGTTCCCTGGCATCACGTTCCCCGGCGTCGAGTTCAGGTGTCATGCGGCGATTGTGCCCCGCGGGCGGCGTCGGCTCCGCGTCTGCATCGGTGCCTGCATCGATACCAGAACCGTGCTGGGTGCCAGGTGTGGAGGATGTGTCGCGGCTTCGTTATGTCAGCGAGCGGAGGCGGCGCCGGCGATCCTGGATCGCGGATCTCGGATGATCGACGGCCCTGTGCGCACACCTCGCTCACGAACTCGTCGATCAGCGGTGCCTTGCCGGAGCGCCATGGCACACGAACTGGCCGGTCCAGGGCGGGGTGTCGCAGTCCGCGGTCCAGCGGGCGTCGGACTGCTGGATGGCTGGATGGCTGGATGGCCATCGGATCCTGACGCACGACCGGATCCTGACGCACGACGCACCGGGCACGGCGCCGATTCGGCCGTCAGACCGGCACGAAGGCCGAGATCCCGCGCTTCTGGTCAGATCCGATAATGCACATTATGTCACTACGGCGTGGAGGACGGCCAGGAACCACACCCCCCAGGGCATCGCCGAGTGCCTCCGCGCGCCACAAGGCAGCAAATGGCCGTCCTGGGCCGCACCATCCAGCCCTGAGCTCGCCCCCGAGGCGATCTGCGGCCGACTCCTCGCCTTCGAGGCCTAAGTTTCTTCGCTTTGGGTCGACCCAAAGCGAAGAAACTTAGGCCTCGAAGGCGATCAGACGACGAGTATCAGGCAGCGAGGCCGACCTCGGCGTGCGGCCCGCTCCCAGGACCCCCACCCCTACCACCGCTCACCCCACTCAGGAACCTAAAGCAGTGTGTATAGCGCAACACAACTGTCTTCCGATATCAACGAAGATCATCACGGTAGCAGCCCGGATTTTCTGCGGCGCCGCCCCGCACCTCCGGCATACGCTCCGAGACGATGAACCTCGCCGGGATACTCGCCCCCTCGACCAGCACCGCCGTGCTCGTCGAGGGCGAGAGCGACCGCGCGGCCGTCGAGGCCCTCGCCGCGCGACAAGGTCTCCCCCTCGCCGCCCTCGGAGTGCAGGTCGTCGCCATGGGCGGCATCACCAACATCGGGCACCACCTGGTCGCCCTCCTGCACTCCCCCGTCCGCACCAGCCTGCCGCTACGGATCGGCGGGCTGTACGACGCCGCCGAGGAGCGCTTCGTGATCAAGGGTCTGGACCGGGTCGGGCTGCGCGCCGAAGGCGCGAGGGCTCCCCTGTCGGCGCACGGCTTCTTCCGTTGCGACCGAGACCTCGAGGACGAGCTCATCCGCGCCCTCGGCGCCGACGCGGTGATCGAGCTGATCACGGCCGAGGGCGAGCTGCGCAGCCTGGAGCGCCTGCAGGGCCAGCCGGCGCAGCGCGACCGCACTACGACCCAGCAGCTGCACCGGTTCTTCGGCAGCAAGGGCGGCCGCAAGGAATATTACGGGCGCCGCCTGGCAGAGACGGTCCCCCTGGACCGGGTTCCGCAGCCCTTGGCCGAGCTGCTGCGCTGGGCCACCTGACCGACGCCGCCGACGAGTCCCGCCCGGCCCCGAACCGCCGTCACCCGACGCTCACTCCCGCGCCGGGTCCAGCACCACCATCCCCGCGCGGGGCGCGGTGTCCATGGTGGGTACCAGCCGGGCGGCCTCCGCCATGCCGACGACGCGGTCGAGCAGGTCCTGCGGGCGCAGCGCCCCGGAGGCCACCAGGTCGAGCATCTCGGGGTAGTCGGCGGCGGCCATGCCGTGGCTGCCGAGCACGTCGAGCTCCCAGGCGATCACGCGGCCCATCGGCACGCGCGGCCCGCCGTCGACGGGCGCGAACAGCCCCACCTGGACGTGGCGGCCGCGTCGGCGCAGGCTCAGCACCGCGTCGGCGCACGTCTGCTCGCTGCCGACG
>NZ_KI911642.1:36912-40150 GCF_000515355.1 Promicromonospora kroppenstedtii DSM 19349
CCGCGTCTCGCGCGGCGGGCGCGGGGTACGGCTCGTCGAGTCCCCCGCGGACCTGAGCAGCACGGCCAGCACTGTCGGCACCGACGAGACCGCCTGGAGCGCCCTGGACGCCTCCTGGATCGTCCAGTCCTTCGCACCCGGTACCGAGTACTGCCCGCAGCTGTACCGCCCCCGTACCGGCACCGGCACGATCACCGCCGTCGTCCTGGAGAAGACCGAGCTCAAGCAGGGTCGCGTCGGCAACGCCGCCGCCGTCGTCCGCCCCCGGGCGGGCAGCCTGCCCGACGTCGAGCACGTCGCCCGTCGCGCCGTCGAAGCCCTGGGCCTGACCGGGCCCGCCGACCTCGACATCCGCCGCGACACCACCGGTGCGCCCCTCGTCCTGGAGGTCAACGGGCGGTTCGGCGCCAACAGCGACCACGCCCCGGAGCTGCTCGACGCCGCCCTGACGCACCAGCTGGCCCCCCGATGAACGAGGCCCTGGCCGCCGCCGTCCTCGTGTTCGGCGTGACCGTCCTCGTCGTCGGCCTCGCGCGGCTGCTCATCGTGCCCTGCGCCCTGTGGTTCGAGGCCCGCCACCGCCGCCCGCCCGCCGGCACCCCGCCCCATGCCTCGACGATCTTCGCCCCGCCACCCGCGGCCCCACCGTCGGTCTCCGTCATCGTCCCCGCCTACAACGAGGGCGTCGTCCTGGACGCCTGCATCCGGTCCATCGCCCGCAGCGACTACCCCGACTTCGAGATCGTCTGCGTCGACGACGGCTCCACCGACGACACCTTCGCCCAGCTCCAGGCGCTCGACGCCGAGCTGCCCCGCGTGCGCGCCCTGAACCAGCCCAACGCCGGCAAGGGCGCCGCGCTCAACCGGGGCCTGCAGCACGCCCGCGGCGAGGTGCTCGTGCTGGTCGACGCCGACGGCGTGTTCCGGCCCGACACGCTGCGCGAGATGGTCCGCGCCTTCGCCGACCCCCGCATCGGCGCCGTGTGCGGCGACGACCGGACCGTGAACCTCGACCGCGTCCAGACCCGTTACCTCGCCCTGGTCAGCCACGTCGGGACCGGGCTCGTGCGCCGCGCCCTGGACGTGCTCCGCTGCCTGCCCATCGTCTCCGGAAACACCGGCGCGTTCCGCCGCGACGTCCTGGAACGCACCGGACCCCTGCGGGAGGACACCGTCGGCGAGGACCTGGAGCTGACCTGGCGGGTCTACCGCGCCGGGTACCGCGTCGCGTTCGCCCCCCGCGCCCTGGTGCACGCCGAGTCGCCGTCGACCCTGCGCGGCCTGTGGAAGCAGCGGGTGCGCTGGGCCCGCGGCCTGCTCCAGTCCGTACGACGGCACCGCGACATGGTCGGCAACCCCCGCTACGGCATCTTCGGCCCCTACCTCGCCCTGACCGTCGCCACCCAGGTGCTGCTGCCCGTGGTCCAGGTCGCCGCGTTCGTCGTCCTCGTGGTCCTCGCGGCCCTGGGCGACACCAGCACCCTGCCCGACACGCTCTGGGCCGTCGTCCTGTTCACCGGGCTGGCCCTGTCGGTCGTGCTGCTCCTGGTCGCCGTCCTGCTCGACCGCTCACCCGGCGACCTGCGGCACGCCTGGACCCTGCCGCTGTGGCCCTTCTACTCGGCCATGATGAGCCTGGTCATGCTCCGCGCGCTGTGGCTGGAGCTGCGCGGCGCCGACAACCGGTGGAACAAGCTCGACCGGACCGGCACCATCTCGATCGACACCTCCCTGGACGGCGCTCCGGAGGCCTCCGCGGACACGAGGCAGGACCGATGAGCCAGTGCACCGCACGCACCACCACACGCACCGCACCTACCACCGCGAGCGCTTTCGCGGCCACGCTCACCGGGCTCGTCACGCTCGTCGGCGTCGCCGCCCTCGGGGGCTGCACCGCCGACCCGGTACCGCCGACCGTGGACCGCCCCCTGGTCCAGGCGGAAGAGGTGCACTCCGTCAGCCTCGGCATCGAGACCATCACCGACACCGAAAAGGACTGGGACGCCGTCCGCGAGCACCTCGACGCCGCCCACGTGAACATGGTGACCCTCGCCGCCGGCCGCGTCGAGTTCGTCGCCTTCGACTGGGAAGCACACCCCGACGCCGTCGCCGAGGAAGGCACCGACCACCTCGCCCGGGCGATCGACGAGCTCGCGCAGAGCCCCGACGGGGAGCAGCGCCGCGTCGACCTCCTGATCGACGCCCTGATCCCGGCCTGGATCAAGAAGGACCCGTCGGTCGGCGGGGTCGGCGAGGACGGCTCCCGCTCCGAGTACACGCCGTCCGCCTCCGCGATCCACGACGGGCCCGTCGGCGCCCGCTTCCTCGAGCTCGTCGAGGAGCTCGCCCGCCGCTACCAGCCCGACCAGATCACCTTCACCGAGCTCAAGTTCGACGACGAGACGTTCGGCGAGGACGACGCGGCTCTGTACCGGGAGATGACCGGCGAGGACGACTGGCCCCGCGAGGCCGACGGCAGCATCCACCAGGACGCACCGGAGATCGGCGAGTGGCGCTCGCAGGTCCTGGCCGACTTCCTGGACCAGGCGTCTGCGGTGCTGGACGATGTCGCGGCCGACACCGGGAAGCGCACCAACCTCGGCATGGACGTGCTGATCAACTGGGAGGACCCGGTCAAGGGTGTGCCCGACGCCGGCCTGAGCTACCCGCTGCTGGCCGGGGCCGCCGACCGGCTGGTGCTGTGGGGCTACCTCGGCATCGGGGACCACAGCCCGCAGGAGCTGGAGCAGGTCCTCGCGGAGCTGGCGGGCTCCGACCTCCCGATGGAGCAGTTCATCGTCTCGGTGGGCCTGTGGGACCACAGCCAGCCCGACGACTCGATCTCGGCGGGGCTGATGGCCGGTGGCGTGCGCGCGGCGGGCACGAACGGCGTCACGGCGGTCAACGTCACGCCGTTCACGCTGATGACCCCGGAGCACTGGAGCGCCCTGAACGAGGTGTGGACGACGCTTCCCCCGACGACGCCCTCGGTGCAGACCAGCCCGTCGGAAGGGTCAGGCTGACCCGCGTGCCCTGGTCGGGGGCGCTGTCCACGGTCACGGTGCCGCCGTGCGCGGCCACGACCGCGGTGACGACCGGCAGGCCGAGCGTGATCCCGGTTGCCTCGTGTGGCGTGCGGCGGCCGAGCGCCTCGGACGGCAGGGACACCCCGGTGTCGGTCACCTCGACGACGGCGTCCGGGCCCGCGGCATGCACGCCCACCGTGACGGACCCGCCG
>NZ_KI911643.1:0-765 GCF_000515355.1 Promicromonospora kroppenstedtii DSM 19349
GAGCGGCGGCGCCACGACCATCGGGGTCGGCTTCGCGGCCCGCTCGGTCCCCCGGGCCAAGGACGCGCCGCCGAGCCTGCGCACGGTGCTGCGCGTGTTCGACCGCGACCTCGCGCGGCGCATCCGGCGCGAGATCCCGGACTCGGTGGGGCTCAGCTCGTCGTTCCTCGCCGCGCCGTCCTTCGCCGCCGCGATGATCGGCCAGGAGGTCAAGGCCACCATCCCGTACCGGGACCGCGTGCTGGTGCTCGCCGAGATCCGGGTCGAGCGCGGCAGCGCGCTCGACGGCGCGCACAGCAGCGACGTCAGCTTCGACGAGCCCGGAGCGGCGCGCAGCCGCCTGCTGGCGTTCGACACGGTGACCCACTCGAGCGGCGGGGGCGGGCGCATGTTCGAGCCGTCGCAGGGCCGCCCGCTGAACCCGGGTGACCGCGTCTTCGCGATCGCGACCACGACGGGTCTGCTGCACCTGCGCGAGCTGGCGGCGGCGGCGCCGGTGAGCCCGGCGGCCCTGGCCCGGGCGCCGATCGGCCTGAACGACTGACCCGGGATCGGCCCGTTCGCCGGTCCATTACGACCCTAGGTTCTAGGTCATGAAGAACGGTCTCAGCGTCCCCCAGGGCGCGGCGCTCACCCTCGGCGCCATGCTCGGTACCGGCGTCATCTCGCTCCCGGCGCTGGCCGCCGGCGTCGCGGGCCCCGCCTCGCTCGTCGCGTGGGGAGCTCTCGTGCTCCTCTCCGTCCCGCTCGCCACGACGTTCGCCG
>NZ_KI911643.1:865-2816 GCF_000515355.1 Promicromonospora kroppenstedtii DSM 19349
GTCGGCGAGCGCCGGGCCGCGGGTGCCGGCGTCGTCGACCAGGAGGAGGGCGGGGGCGCCGTCGGGGACGAGGGCCAGGGTCTGGCTCTCCGCGCCGTCGGGCACGTTCAGGCAGGTCCAGCCGGCGCGGGCCATGTGGTGCGCGAACTCGCGGGCGAGGCGGGTCTTGCCGACGCCGCCCGGACCGGTGACCAGCCGGATCCCGACGGGGTCCGGGCTGGTGCACCACACGGCGAGCGACGCGAGCTCGGCGGTGCGCCCGACGAACGGGACGATGCGTCGTTCCGGCGCGAGCAGCCGCCCCGGCGACGTCGTGTGTGCGGCCCCCGCCCGGGGCCTTGACGACAACGTGGACACTCCGTCAGTGAACCCCAATCCCACCCGAAGCGGTTATCACACCGAAATGGGCGGCGAAGGGTCAGGTCATGGTGTGTGGCTCAGCCGCTCCTGCTCCTCGGCGAGGATGGTCCGTGACAGCGTGGTCTCGGTCGGCGCGGCGACGTCCACGGCCGACGGCGAGGCGTCTGTGATCTCGGACTGGCGGGCGAACTCCTCGAACAGCGCCGACTTGGACCCGAGGATCTCCATCATCCTCTGGTCCACGGACCGCTCGACCAGGAGCCGGTGCACCTGGACGGTGCGGGTCTGGCCCATGCGGTGGGCACGGGCGACGGCCTGGGCCTCGATGGTGGGCTTGACCTGCGGCTCGCAGAAGATGACGACGCTCGCGGCCTGCACGTTGAGGCCCACTCCCCCGGCGGTGATCTGGCTGACCAGCACGGACGGCCCGCCGGGCGCGGACAGGGCGTCCACCATGGTCTGCCGCTCGGGCACCGGCACCGAGCCGGTCAGCGGCCCGACGGCGAGGTCGCCGAGCAGGTCCATCACCTGCTCCAGGACGGACAGGAAGTAGGAGAAGACGATGACGCGGCGGCCCGCGTCGACGGCCTCGGTGACCAGCTCGCGCAGGCGCACCAGCTTGGCGGAGTCGCCCGCGTCCGACACCGCGAACGCCGCGCGGCGCATGGCCATGAAGTTCCCGGCCAGCACGGCGTCGCGGTAGGCGGCGCCGTCGACGGGGCCGAACTGCTCCCACTCCTCGACCTGCACCATCTCGGGCAGCTCCGTGAGCACGTCCTCCTGGTTGCGGCGCAGGTAGGCGGGCGCGACGATCCGGCGGAACGCCTTGGCGCCCGACAGGCCGGCGTTCGGGTCGAGCTGGCCGGCCACCTCGGGCTGCAGGTAGGCCACCATGTTCTTGAACTCGGCGACCTTGTTCTCCATCGGGGTGCCGGACAGGAACAGGACGCGGTCGGACCGGTCGGCCCAGCGCCGCACCTCGCGGCCGCGCAGCGTCTCGGGGTTCTTCACGTAGTGCGCCTCGTCGACGACCATCAGCGCGGGCCGCAGGTCGTGGGGCAGGTCGAGCCGGCCGAGCACCTCGAAGGTCGTCACGGCGACGCCGCCGCCGACCACCCAGCGAGCGGCGGCCTGCTCGCGGTCGGTGCCGTGCAGCACCACGGCGCTCAGGTCCGAGTGCTGCTCCACCTCGCGCTTCCAGTTGGTCACCACGCTCGCGGGGCACACCACCAGCACGTGCGTGCCGCCCGTTGCCACCAGGTGCGCGGCCACCGCGATGGACTGCATGGTCTTGCCGAGCCCCATCTCGTCGCCGAGGATCGTGCGCCGCTGCACCAGCGCGTACTTCGCGCCGAACTGCTGGTAGCCGCGCAGGTTGGCGCGCAGCAGGGACCGGTCCAGTGGCTGCGCCTCGACCCGCCGCACGACGTCGGCGGGCAGGCCGCCCTCGGCGGCCTCGTGGTCGTCGCCCAGGTCCACGACCTGGGAGAGCAGGCCGTAGTACTCGGCGGAACGCGCCTCGAAGTCGGCCCACACCTCGCCGCCCTCCGGCGGCTGCCCGACGGCGGCGCGCACCGCCCGCGCGTCGTCC
>NZ_KI911643.1:2916-6926 GCF_000515355.1 Promicromonospora kroppenstedtii DSM 19349
CTGAGCGCCGGCCCGGCCCTCCCGGATCGCCGCGGCGACGTCCTCGAGCGTCGAGCGCGGCGGCGTGGCCGTCTCGATCTGCTCCTCCATGAACTCGTGCTCCAGCGGGCCGTCGTCCGGCTCGGCCGTACCGAGCACGTCCCGGGCGCGCGCGATCGGCGCCCCGTCCTGCCCGACCAGCATGAGCTCTTCCTCGACGCCGACGGTGCGCCTGTTCGTCGTCACCGCGGCGTCACAGCAGGGCGAGCGCCGCGAGGGCGTCCCGGGTCGCGTCGGCCGCGGTCATCCGCTGCGCGCGCACGATGTGGTCCCGGCTGGCGTGGTCGAGGAACTGGACCGGCAGGCCCATGTGCACCTGCGGCGTGCCGATGCCCTGCTCCCCGGCCCGCTGCGCCAGCATGTCGCCCACGCCGCCGTCGACCACGCCGTCCTCCAGCGTGACCACCAGGTCGTGCTCGCCGCAGAGCTTGACCAGGTTCTCCGGCACGGGCAGCACCCACGTCGGGGAGGCCACCGTGACCTCGACGCCGTGCGCCGCGAGCGCGGTACCGGTCTCCATGGCGCAGGCCGCCATGGAGCCCACGCCCACCACGAGCACGCGGCGGGTCACGGCGCCCTTCTGCCGGTTCGCGTCCGGGGAGAACCGGCCCACGACGTCGACACCGTCGAGCTCCTCGACGGCCGGGATGTCGTCGCCGAGGGCGCCCTTCGGGTAACGGACCACGGTGGGCGCGTCGTCGACGTCGACGGCGGCGCGCAGGGCGGCGCGCAGCGTCGTCTCGTCGCGCGGCGCGGCCAGGCGCAGGCCGGGCACGATGCGGAGCATCGCCATGTCCCACATGCCGTTGTGGCTGGCGCCGTCGTCGCCGGTGATGCCTGCGCGGTCCAGGACGAAGGTGACGCCCGCCTTGTGCAGGGCGACGTCCATCAGGACCTGGTCGAACGCGCGGTTCAGGAACGTCGCGTAGACGGCGACGACGGGGTGCAGGCCGGCGAACGCCATGCCCGCCGCCGACGTCGCGGCATGCTGCTCGGCGATGCCGACGTCGAAGGTGCGCTCCGGGAACTGCTCCTGGAAGGGCGCGAGGCCCACGGGGTGCAGCATGGCGGCGGTGATCGCGACGACGTCGGACCGGCGGCGGCCGATCTTGACGATCTCGTCCGCGAAGACCTTGGTCCAGCCGAACCGGCTGGCGGCGACGGGCAGTCCGGTCTCCGGGTGGATGACGCCGACGGCGTGGAACCGGTCGGCGATGTCCTCCTCCGCGGGCTTGTAGCCGCGGCCCTTCTCGGTGATGGCGTGCACGATCACGGGCCGGCCGTACGCCTTGGCGCGGCCGAGCGCGCGCTCGAGCGCCTCGGTGTCGTGGCCGTCGACCGGGCCGATGTACTTGATGCCCAGGTCCTCGAACAGGCCCTGCGGCGCGACGACGTCCTTGAGGCCCTTCTTCAGGCCGTGCAGCCAGCGCCAGGCGAAGCGTCCGGGCGGTCCGGAGCGGTGCAGGGCGCGCGTGCCCCAGCTCAGGAACGCCTCGTAACCGCTGGTGGTGCGCAGCGTGTCGAGGTGGTTGGCCAGGCCGCCGATGGTCGGCGAGTAGGAGCGGCCGTTGTCGTTGACCACGATCACGAGCTTGCGGTCGCGGCTCTCGGCGATGTTGTTCAGCGCCTCCCAGGCCATGCCGCCGGTGAGCGCGCCGTCGCCGATGACGGCGACCACGTGGTCGTCCTTGCCGCGCACCTGGTTGGCCTTGGCGATGCCGTCGGCCCAGGACAGGGCGGTGGAGGCGTGCGAGTTCTCCACGACGTCGTGCGCGGACTCGGCGCGGCTCGGGTATCCGGAGATGCCGCCACGCTTGCGCAGGTCGGAGAAGTCCTGGCGGCCCGTGAGCAGCTTGTGCACGTAGGACTGGTGGCCCGTGTCGAACACGAGGGAGTCGCGCGGCGAGTCGAAGACCCGGTGCATGGCGATGGTCAGCTCGACGACGCCGAGGTTGGGCCCGAGGTGCCCACCGGTGCGCGAGACGCTCTCCACCAGGAAACGGCGGATCTCCTCGGCGAGCTCCGGCATCTGGCCGGGCGTGAGAGCCCGGACGTCCTGCGGCGAGCGGATGTCGCTCAGCAAGCCCATGCGCGTCCTTTCGTCGTGCCCGGTGAGGGGCGAATCGGGGCCCCACTCTAAGGGGAACCGACCACTCCACTGTGCCACGTCAGGGTCGCCTCCCATGCCTGTCTCCGATACCTCCACAACGATGTGGCAGGACTCATAGGCACAGGCAGGCAAACTCTTTACTCTTGGTGAACGTGCGATTCCTCCACGAGCAGTCCCAGGCCACCGACCTCACCTATGGCGACGTCTTCCTCGTGCCGTCGCGCTCGGACGTCACGTCACGGTTCGACGTCGATCTGTCCTCCGACGACGGCACCGGGACGACCATCCCCGTGGTCGTCGCGAACATGACCGCGGTCGCCGGCCGGCGCATGGCCGAGACCGTCGCCCGCCGCGGCGGGCTGGCGATCATCCCGCAGGACGTCCCGGCCGACGTCGTGGCCGGTGTCGTCGCGGACGTCAAGGCCAAGCACCCCGTCATCGAGACGCCGGTCGTGGTCGCCCCGCAGGACACCGTGCACAGCGTGCTGACGCTGCTCGGCAAGCGGGCGCACGGCGCCGCCGTCGTCGTGCAGGACGGCCGGCCCGTGGGTGTGGTCACGGAGTCGGACTGCGCCGACGTCGACCGGTTCACCCGCGTGGCCGAGGTGATGTCCGCCGAGCCCCTGCTCCTGGAGGCCGCCCTGCTGGACGGCCCGGGCGGGCTGGAGGCGGCGTTCGACGTGCTGCACTCCGCGCGGCTCGACCTCGCGCCCGTGGTCCGCGACGGCCTCCTGGCCGGGGTGCTGACCCGCAAGGGCGCGCTGCGCTCCTCGATCTACAGCCCCGCCCTGGACGCGGCGGGCAGCCTACGCATCGGCGCTGCCGTGGGGATCAACGGCGACGTCGCCGCCAAGGCGAAGGACCTGCTGGCCGCGGGCGTCGACGTGCTCGTGGTCGACACCGCCCACGGCCACCAGTCCAAGATGCTCGCCGCGCTGGAGGCCGTGCGCTCCGTGGACCCGGACGTGCCCGTCGTGGCCGGGAACGTCGTGACCGCCGACGGCGTGCGCGACCTCGTGGCCGCCGGCGCCGACATCCTCAAGGTCGGAGTGGGCCCGGGCGCCATGTGCACCACGCGCATGCAGACCGGCGTCGGGCGGCCGCAGTTCTCCGCCGTCCTGGAGTGCGCGGCCGCCGCACGCGAGCTCGGCAAGCACGTCTGGGCCGACGGCGGGGTGCGCCACCCCCGCGACGTCGCGCTGGCGCTGGCCGCGGGCGCGTCGCAGGTGATGGTGGGCTCCTGGTTCGCCGGCACGTACGAGTCCCCCGGCGACCTCAAGGACGACGGCACGGGCCGCCTGTACAAGGACTCGTTCGGCATGGCCTCCGCGCGCGCCGTCGCGGCCCGCACCGCCGGGAGCGGCACGGCGTTCGCCCGGGCGCGCAAGGCCCTCTACGAGGAGGGCATCTCCACCGGCAAGATGTACCTGGACCCGGCTCGCCCGGGCGTCGAGGACCTGCTGGACGAGATCACGTCGGGCCTGCGGTCCTCGTGCACGTACGCGGGCGCGCGGTCCCTGGCCGAGTTCTCGGACCGCGCCGTCGTGGGCATCCAGTCGGCCGCCGGGTACCAGGAGGGCATGCCGGTCGCGACGAGCTGGTGAGGCGGCAGCTCAGCCGACCGGGCCTTCGGTCGGCTGAGGCTGCGGTTCAGCCGACGACGACCAGCCGGCGCGTCGGGCGGGTCAGCGCGACGTAGAGGTCGCGCTCCCCGCCCGGCCGCGCGGCAGTGATCCCGTCCGGGTCGGCCACGACGACGGCGTCGAACTCCAGGCCGCGCACCTGGGAGACGGGCACCACGCGGACGTCGGTCGCGGCCAGCGCGGCGGCGAGCGCACCGACGCTCGTGTCGGCCGCGACG
>NZ_KI911643.1:7026-7271 GCF_000515355.1 Promicromonospora kroppenstedtii DSM 19349
CGCCACCGCCGACGGCCGCTCCCGGTGCACCGCGTGCCCGGCGCCCACCACGACGCGCGCGCGCACGCTCGGGTTGCGGATCATCAGCTCGACGCCGGTGCGGGGGTGGAACAGTGCGCCCCGGGCAGGGTCGGCACCCAGCACGAGGGTGGGCACGGTCAGCCGCGTGACGACGGCGGAGTGCCGCCAGAGCGCGTTGTCACGCAGGGTGTGCGCCACGGCGGCGGCGTCCGCGGCCTTGGCGG
>NZ_KI911643.1:7371-8680 GCF_000515355.1 Promicromonospora kroppenstedtii DSM 19349
CACGAACCGCTGGGCCAGCGGGAACATGAGCCGCCCCACCTGCTTGGGCGCGAGCGAGTCGGCGGCGATCCCCTCGGTGGGCGCGTCGACGGGCTCGCCCGCCGCGAGCGCCCGGTACAGGGTGGGCGCGCCCTCGGGCTCGACGGCCACGACGCGCACGTCGCCACGGAACCAGGCGGCGATGCCGCCGATCAGCCCGCCGCCGCCCACGGCGACCAGCAGGGTGTCGAGGTCGGGCAGGTCCTGGCCGATCTCCAGGCCGAGGGTGCCCTGACCGGTCAGCGTGGCGGGCTGGTCGTAGGCGTGCACGGTCATGGCGCCGGTACCGGCGACGAACTCCTCACTGGCGGCCAGGGCGTCGGCGTACCGGTCGCCGCCCACGACGAGCTTGGCGCCGTACCCGCGGATGCGCTCGGCCTTGGCCGGGGTGGTCACGCTCGGCACGAAGATCGTGGCGGGCACGCCGAGCCGGGCCGCGGCGTACGCGACGGCCGCCCCGTGGTTGCCGCCCGAGGCGGCGACCACGCCGGCGTCGGGTACGTCGCGGGTCAGCAGGCTGGTGAACGCGCCACGGGCCTTGAACGAGCCGGAGTGCTGGAGGCACTCGAGCTTGAGCGCCACGGGCTGCGCGGGCCGGCCGAAGTCGGCCAGGTCGACCTCCAGCACGGGCGTGTGCCGCACGTGCGGCCGGATCAGGGCCTCCGCCGCACGGATGGCGTCCCGGGTCACCTCTGTCGTCGATACGTCCGTCATCGATCCTCCATCAGCTCGTGCCGTCCTCCCGCGTGAGCCTGCGGCTCCGGCTCACGTTGTTCCTCTTCTCGCGTGAGCCTGCGGCTCACGCGATCCCCAGCTCTCGGTCCCGATCCCAGGGCTCGGTCCAGCCGAGCTGGTCGAACATCGCGTCCAGGATCCCCGCGGTGAACCCCCACACGAGGTGCGTCAGGTCGCCGTCGTGCACGTGGAACCCGGGGCCGCGCCACGTCTGGTTGCCGCGGCGCAGGACGGTGGTGAACCGGTTGGCGGGGTCCAGCAGGTCGGCGACGGGGGCGCGGAAGACATGCGCGGACTCGGCGACGTCGACCACGCGCACGGGCGTGGGCCGGGCCCACCAGCCGAGCACGGGCGTGACCACGTGGTTGCTGACGGGCATGGGCAGCTCGCCGAACGCACCGAGCACCTCGACGCCGGCGGCGTCCAGGCCGGTCTCCTCGACGGCTTCGCGCAGGGCGGCTGCGACGGCGTCCTCGCCGTCCTCGGCGCGACCGCCCGGGAAGGCGACCTGCCCGGCGTGGCTGCGCAGCGTGGC
>NZ_KI911644.1:0-2031 GCF_000515355.1 Promicromonospora kroppenstedtii DSM 19349
AGGCCGACCTGTGGCAGGCCCGCGTGGACGGCGACGCCGACGCCGAGCGGCAGGCGACCGACCGGACGCTCTCGGCGATGTCGCGGTTCTGAGCACGCGACCCTTCCCCGCACTTCCGTAGACACCCGCACCCATCCGAGGAGCAGCACCATGACTGGACCTGTCCTGCCCGAAACCGCGCCGTCCGAGAAACCGGTCCTCGTGACCGGCGGCACCGGCTACGTCGGCGGCCACCTTGTCGCCACCCTGCTGGAGCGCGGGTATCGCGTCCGCGCCACCGTACGCGACGCCGGCCGCGCCGACGCCGTCGGGCACCTGGTGCGGGCGGCCGGCGTCGACCCCGGCGACCGTCTGGAGACGGTCGTGACCTCCCTGGACGTCGACGCGGGCTGGGCCGAGGCTCTGGCCGGCGTGTCGGTGGTCCACCACGTCGCCTCGCCGTTCCTGTCGGTGCCGCCCGAGCGGGCCGACGAGGTGATCGTGCCGGCTGTCGAGGGCACGCTCCGGGTGCTGCGCCACGCACGGGACGCCGGCGCGGCGCAGGTCGTGCTGACGTCGTCGTTCGCCGCCGTCGGGTACGGCCCGCCCACCGCACGGCCCGACGAGCGGCCGTACGACGAGCGCGACTGGACCGACCTCGACCACCCCGACGACCCCTACATCCGCTCGAAGGTGCTGGCCGAGCGGGCCGCCTGGGACTTCGTCGCCGAGCAGGACACCGGCCCGCGGACGCCGCTGGGGCTGACCGTGCTCAACCCGACCGGCATCTTCGGTCCGGTGCTGGGCGGTCGGCTGTCCACCTCGGTCGGCGCGGTCGGCGCCATGCTGACCGGCGACCTGGCGGCGCTGCCCCGGATGCGGTTCGGCGTCGTCGACGTGCGCGACGTCGCCGAGGCGCACGTGCGCGCCATGACGACGCCGGCCGCGGTCGGCGAGCGCATCCTCCTCACGAGCGGCGACGTGGTGACCTGGGGCTGGGTGATCGAGCTGCTGCGGCGCGAGCTCGGGGTGGAGATCGCGACGGTGGAGCAGCCCGCCGCCGGCGGGCTGCCACCCCTGGCGATCAGCAACGACAAGGCCCGGCGGCTGCTCGGGATGTCGTTCGTGCCGGCCAGGACCACCCTGCTGGACACCGCGCGCGGTCTTGCCCCCGAGCTCTGACGGGCCGCCGCGCGCGCCCCGGGAGACGACGCCCGCGAGATGACCCCCGGTGGATGACCTAGCGTTGGCCCCATGACGACCCACGAGGAGAACTCCGAGTACCTGCGGCTGCTGGGCGAGCAGGTGGGGCACGAGTTCGCGGCGCACCTCCAGTACGTGGCGATCGCGGTCTGGTTCGACAGCCACGACCTGCCCCAGCTCGCCGCGCACTTCTACCGGCAGGCGCTGGAGGAGCGCAACCACGGCATGATGATCGTCCAGTACCACCTGGACCGGTCCCTGCCCGTGGCGATCCCGGGCACGCCCGAGGTGCGCAACGACTTCAAGGACGTGCTGGAGCCCCTGCAGCTCGCGCTCGACCAGGAGCAGCAGGTCACCCGGCAGATCGAGGCCATCTTCAACGCGGCCCGCGCCGAGGGCGACGCCCTGGGCGAGCAGTTCCTGCTGTGGTTCCTGGAGGAGCAGGTCGAGGAGGTCGCCGCGGCCAACACCCTGGTCACCGTGGCCAGGCGCGCCGGTGACAACCTGTTCGACCTGGAGAACTACGTGGCCCGCGAGACGATCGGCGACTCGGGCGAGTCGGCGGCGGCCCCGCGCGCGGCGGGCGGGGCGCTCTGACCTGGTTCAGGAGCTGACGCGCCACGACCCGTCGCTCACGCCGGCGGGATGTTCTGGTTGAGGTGGAACACGTTCTCCGGGTCGTACTCCCGCTTGACCGCCGCGAGGCGGGCCAGCTTGGCCGGCGGGTAGGCCCGGCGGACGCCGGCGGCGCCGTCGTCGGCGAGCACGTTGACGTAGACGCCACTGGCGTACGGCTCCAGCAGGGCCGCGTCGTGACGCGCGGCGGCGATGCGGCGCGCGTCCTCGGCC
>NZ_KI911644.1:2131-5159 GCF_000515355.1 Promicromonospora kroppenstedtii DSM 19349
CGCACCAGCCGACGGCGACGAGCGCGGTGCCGAGCTCCGGGGTGCCCGCGAGCAGTCCGCGTACGGTCTCGATGATCGGCGTGAACGGCTGGTACCGCGCGAACTGCGCCAGCCCAGGGCCCATCGTGTCGGCCGGGACGATCGCGCTGCTGAAGAACGGCAGCATGACCAGCGGCACGGACGCCAGGCCCGCCGTCTCCGGCGACCTCGCCGCCAGGCCGAGCGCGACGGTCAGCCAGCCGGTCGCGAAACCGAGCAGCACGACCATGCCGGCCACGCCGAGCCAGTCCAGGCCGCTCGCCGACGGGCCGAACCCGAGCAGGAACGCCACGCCGAGCAGGGCCGCCACGGCGACGAGGTTGGTCAGCAGGCTGGCCACGACGTGGCCCGTCAGCACCGCGCTGCGCGAGACGTCCATGACCTTGAACCGGTTGATGATCCCCTTGGTCATGTCGGAGTTCACCGCGGTGGCGGTGGAGCCCAGGCCGTAGCAGACGGCCAGCAGGATCAGCCCGGGCGTCGCGTAGTCGATGTAGTCGACGCCCACGTCGAAGGCGTCGCCGAACATGTAGACGAACATCAGCAGGATGATGATCGGCATCAGCACCGCGTTGAAGACGGCGGTCGGGTTGCGGGCGACGTGCTTGAAGTTGCGGCGCAGCATCACCAGCGCGTGGGGCGGGGCGCTCATCGGGCGGCCTCCTTCTCTGTTGTCTGCTTCCCGGTGCCGTGGCCCGTCAGGGCGAGGAAGACGTCGTCGAGGTCGGGAGTGTGCACGGACAGCTCCTCGGCGCTCAGGGAGTACTCGTCGAGCCGGTCCAGCAGGGTGCGCAGCGACCGGGTGCCGCCGTCGCCGGGTACCCGCAGGCTCAGCGCGTCGTCGTCCCGCGCGGCGTCGGTCAGGACCCGCGCGGCGGCGTCGAGCTGGTCGAGGGTGGCGAACCGCAGCCGCACGTGGGTGCCAGGGATCCGGCGCTTGAGCTCGTCGGGCGTGCCCTCGGCCACGATGCGGCCCTGGTCCAGGACGGCGACCCGGTCGGCGAGCTGGTCGGCCTCCTCCAGGTACTGCGTGGTGAGGAAGATCGTCACGCCGTCGGCCACCAGGTCGCGGATGATCGACCACATCGTGCGGCGGCTGCGCGGGTCCAGACCCGTGGTCGGCTCGTCGAGGAAGATGATCTCCGGGGCGCCGACCAGGGTCATCGCCAGGTCGAGCTTGCGGCGCATGCCGCCCGAGTAGGTCGACGCCGGCTTGTGGGCCGCCTCGGTCAGCTCGAAGCGCTCCAGCAGCGTCGCGACGGACGGCCCGGCGGCTGCGCGGCCGCTCAGGTCCACCATGAGCTGGAGGTTCTCGGTCCCGGTCAGCAGCTCGTCGACGGCGGCGAACTGGCCGGTCACGCCGATCGCGGCGCGCACGGCCTTCGCCTCGGCCGCCAGGTCGTGGCCGGCGACGCGAGCGGTGCCGCCGTCGGCCCGGGTCAGGGTGGTCAGGATGTTCACCGTCGTCGTCTTGCCGGCACCGTTGGGGCCGAGCAGCGCGAAGATGGTCCCCGCCCGGACGTCGAGATCGATACCGTCGAGCACGACCTTCTCCTTGAACGTCTTGCGCAGTCCCGAGACCGCGATCGCCAGCTCGCCCATCACATGACCCCCAGCAGCAGCGCGACGGTGCCGCCGGTGGCCATCAGCAGCGTGGTGCCGGCGTGCATGCCGATGGACAGCCGCAGGTCCTGCTTCTTCCAGACGAACCACGGGCCGGGGAAGAAGAAGATCACGCGGGACAGGAACACCCAGGGCGACCACAGGTGGTAGAGCGAGAAGAGCACGGTGCTGAGCACCGGCGCCCACGCGCCCAGGTGCGCGAGGCGCGGCATCAGGAACCCACGGAAGTAGTACTCCTCGATGAGCGGCAGCGTGAACCCGGTGAACGGGATGGACGCGGCCAGCGTGATGATCATGACCGTGCGGTCGTTGCCCTCCAGGTACGTGGTGGCGCTGGCGCCGACGTCGTCGAACGGAAGCCACGTGAAGAATGCCTCGAAGACGGCGCTGTCCAGGACGGTGAGCGCGGAAGAGACCGCCACGAACCAGACGATCAGGCCCGCGACCATGGCGACGAGCCGACCGCGCGGGACCGGCTTGTCCAGGTAGCCCAGCACACCGCGCAGCGACCACCGGCCGGTGCGGTAGCGGCCGAGCCAGAGCAGGCCGAGCTGGAGCGGGTAGAGCACGATGACCAGGGCGATCGCCCAGCCCAGGAACGACGGGTAGTCGATGGCCCGCACCAGCGGCTGGGCCACGAGCAGGTAGACGGCGACGATCAGCACGCCGGGCACGAGGTGCAGGGCGATCGACAGCGGGAGGGAGTGGCGCTCGGCGAGCAATAGCTCGGCGACGCGGTTGGTTCGCGTGTCCTCGACGAAGGCCGTGGGGCCGGTTCTGTTGTCCATGCCGAGGATGCTGTCGGGCCCCGCGGACACGACGCTGACACGGCGCTGACACGGCTCCCGGTTCGCTGTCAGCGGTATCACGTGCTCGTTTGCGCAACTCCTGGTTCGCAGTGGCACTATTGCCCGGCCGGGCAGACCGGACACTCCGCACAGAGGGGGCAGTTCCGCGTGACGATCACGGGTGCACGCCAGGCCGAGGTGGCCAGGCTCCGCACCGCGCTGTCCGGATTGCCGGACGTCCCACCTGGAAGCCGCCCCGCGGCCGGCGCGAGCGCCGGGCGACGGCCGGAGTGCCGCTCCACCCGCGCCTCGATCCACGACTACCTCTCCGGGCGGCTCCTGCCCCACCGCCGCCGGCGCCTGGAGAAGCACCTGGACGGCTGCGCCGAGTGCATCCGCGCGTTCATCGACGTGCGCCAGGTCTCCTGGAACCGCAGCGCCCTGGACCGGCGCCTGGTCGCCGACGGCCACCCGGGCGGGCGGCACCGCCGTCCACCCCGCCGCCGTGTCGGACGTACAGGCCACTCGGGTGACCTGTACGTACCCGCGCGGTGACGAAGGACGACGGCGTGCGCGCC
>NZ_KI911644.1:5259-9262 GCF_000515355.1 Promicromonospora kroppenstedtii DSM 19349
CGCGGCCCCGGCGGGCGCCGCGACCACGCGGTACCAGGCCGAGCAGGCGGCCCTGTCGGGCGGCGCCGTCGTCGCCACGGAGCACGCCGGCTACACCGGCACGGGCTTCGTCGGCGGCTACACCGACGGCAACAAGGGCTCCGCGACCAGCACGTTCACCGTGACGGCAGCGTCGTCGGGCCAGCACACGCTGGCTCTCCGGTACGCCAACGGCACCGGATCGGCCAAGACCCTGACCCTCCTGGTGGACGGCGCCGCCCAGCAGGTCACCCTGCCCGCGACGGCGAGCTGGACCACCTGGGCGACGCAGAGCACGGTCGTTACGCTGTCCCCGGGCAGCCACTCGATCGCGTACCGGTTCGGCTCCGCCGACTCCGGCAACGTGAACCTCGACGCCCTCGACGTGAGCGACCCGGGCGGCAGCAACGGGGCGGGCTACGGCCCCGGGCCCACGTTCGAGGCGGAGGCCGCCACCCTCGCGGGCGGCGCCGTGACCGCCACGGACCACACCGGCTTCTCCGGCAGCGGGTTCGTGGGCGGGTTCACGGACGGCAACGCCGGCTCGGCGTCGGTCACGTTCAAGGTGCAGGTCGCCGGCGCCGGAGCCAAGGACCTCACGGTCCGCTACGCGAACGGCACCGGTTCGGCCCGGACCCTCTCGCTGTACGACGGCGGCACGCGCCTGACGCAGCTGACGCTGCCCGCGACCGCGAGCTGGGACACGTGGGGCACCGTGACGCACACCGCGACGCTGACCGCGGGCAACCACGACCTGCGGCTGGCCTACGCCTCCGGCGACAACGGCAACGCGAACGTCGACAAGCTCGACGTCTCGGCGAACGTGCCGCCGCAGCCCGCCGGGCCGGGCGAGGCCGAGAACGCGTACCGCTCCGGGAACGCCGCCACCGCGAGCGCCACCGGCGGCTTCACGGGCACGGGCTATGTGGGCGGTTTCACGACGGCGGGCGCGCGCGTGCTGCGCACGGTCCAGGCCAGCTCGGCGGGCACCGCGACCGCCACGTTCCGGTTCAGCACGCCCGCGGGCGGGCGCACCCTCGACCTGCTGGTCAACGGCCGGGTCACGGGTCAGGTGAGCTTCGCCGCGGGCAGCGGGTGGCGCACCATGACGGCGAGCGTGCCGGTGCGGGCGGGCGTGAACACGGTGGGCGTCCGGGCCGCGAGCGGCGGGGCCGACGTGCTGCTGGACAGCATCGCCGTCTCAGGTGAGACGGACCTCGCGGCGCGCGGCGCGTCGGCGTCGTACACGCAGTACGAGGCCGAGGTGGGGACGACGACCGGCACGAGGCTGACGCCGTCGCGCACCTACGGCACGGTGCAGGCGGAGTCGAGCGGGCGCAGCGCGGTGCGGCTGGACGCCGTCGGCGAGAAGGTGGACGTGACCCTCACGACCCCGGCGAGCGGGGTGGTGGTGCGCTACTCGATCCCGGACGACGCGGCCGGGACCGGGCAGACGTCGCCCCTGGCGGTGTACGCGAACGGGACCAAGCTGAAGGACGTGACGCTGACCTCGGCGCACGCCTGGCAGTACGGGGAGTACCCGTTCCACAACGACCCGTCGCTCGGCGGGGCCCACCGGTTCTACGACGAGCTGCGGTTCGAGATCCCGGAGCAGGCGGCCGGGACGGTGCTGTCGCTGCGGAAGGACTCGGGCGCCGTGGCGTACATCGACGTCGACCTGATCGAGGCGGAGCGGGTCGCGGCCGCGCTCACGGCGCCCGCGGGCGCCGTCTCCATCACGGCGCACGGCGCGACGTCGGGCGGCGGCGACGACACGGCCGCCATCACGACGGCGGTCGCTGCGGCGAAGGCCGCCGGCGTGCCGGTCTGGATCCCGGCGGGCACCTTCCACGTGAACGATGCGGTCCGGGTGTCAGGCGTCTCCGTGCTGGGTGCGGGCCCGTGGCACTCGGTGATCGTGGGCAGCGGCCGGGCGGGCGGGTTCTACGCGACCGGTGGCGGCGTCACCATCGCGGACGTCGCGATCTTCGGCTCGGCCACGGTCCGGGAGGACGCCGAGGGGCAGGCCGCGATCGAGGGCGACTTCACCGCTGAGTCCCTGCTGCAGAACATCTGGGTGCAGCACACCAAGGTGGGCCTGTGGGTGCGGCCCGGCTCCCGGGACCTGCTCGTGGTCGGGCTGCGCGTGCGCGACACGTACGCCGACGGCGTGAACCTGCGCTCGGGCGTGACCAACGCTCAGGTGACCCAGTCGACGTTCCGCAACACGGGCGACGACTCTCTGGCCATGTGGTCGGACGGCGCTGCCGTGAGCGGCAGCGTCTTCTCGTTCAACACGGTCCAGGCCCCGGCCCTGGCCAACGGCCTGGCGGTGTACGGCGGCGGGGGCGGCAACCGCGTCGAGGACAACCTGGTGGCCGACACCGTCAACGCGGCCGCGGGCATCGCGATCAGCACGCGGTTCGGGGTGCCGTTCACGGGCACGACGACGGTGGCGCGCAACACGCTGACCCGCACCGGCAGCCGCGAGCCCAACTGGCCGGCCGAGCTGGGCGCGCTGTGGATCTACGCCGACGTGCACGCCATCGACGCGCCGATCGTGGTCCGTGACATGACCATCCAGGACAGCACCTACGCGGGCGTGCTGATGTCGTGGCAGAAGTCGATCCAGCAGGTCAGTCTCGACCGGGTGGCGATCACGGGCTCGGGCACCTACGGCATCGAGCTGCACGCCGCGGGGCGGGCGTCGTTCGCGAACACGACCGTGACCGGGTCGGGGACGGCGGGGCTGCTGAACGACATGGGGTTCGTGCTGGACCGGCAGGGCGGGAACTCGGGGTTCTGACCCCTTGGCTCCCGGGGCGAGGCCCGGACTCACCTCTGGTGGGTCCGGGCCTCTCTGGTGGGTCCGGGCCTCTCTGGTGGGTCCCGGCCTCGCCTGCGTCCGCTGAGATGGGCCCGCACACCATCCAGTAGGCTTGCCGCGATGCAATAGCAGCGCCGCTGAGCAGGCAGGACACCGTCCCGCACGTGCGGCGCGCCGAGCCGTACGAGGCGAGGAGGCCGACGTGGGTCGACGCGAGGACGTCGCGCGCCTCGCGGGCGTCTCGGCCCGCACCGTGTCGAACGTCGTGAGCGGCACCGTCAACGTCGCCGCCGGCACCCGGGAGCGCGTGCTCGCCGCCATCGAGGAGCTCGACTACCGGCCGAGCGAGATCGGCCGGATGCTGCGCTCCGGCCGCACCGGCGTCGCCGGGCTCGTGGTGCCCGACCTCGACAACCCCTACTTCGCGGAGCTGGCCCGCACGCTCATCGAGGCCGCGCGGGGCCACGGGTACACGCTCATGATCGAGCAGACCGACGGCGTCCGGGACCGCGAGCGCGAGCTGCTCGCCCGCGCCGACACCAAGGCGGTCTTCGACGGCCTGATCGTCAGCCCGCTCGGCCTGACCGACGACGACCTGGGCCGGTCGGCGCGCACCCAGCGGCCCGTGGTGCTCCTCGGCGAGGAGCCGCACCCCGGCTTCGACCACGTGCACATCGACAACTTCGTGGCCGCCCGCGAGGCGGTCGAGCACCTGCTGGCCACCGGACGGCGGCACGTGGTCGCGGTCGGAGCCCAGCGCGACAAGAAGTCGTCCAGCTCGCTGCGTCTGAGCGGGTTCGAGGCGGCGATGGGAGCAGCGCCGCAGGCCACGGCGCAGGTCGCCTACGTCGACACGTTCACGAGGCGGGGCGGCGCGGACGCCACCCGGGCCCTTCTGCGCGATGGCACGCTGCCCGACGCCCTGTTCTGCTTCTCCGACCTGCTCGCCCTCGGTGCCCTGCGTGCCCTGCACGACGCCGGGATCGCCGTGCCCGAGCAGGTGGCCGTGGTCGGCTTCGACGACATCGAGGACGGCCAATACGGGCACCCCAGCCTCACCACGATCTCGCCGGACAAGCAGGCGATCGCGCGAGCCGCGATGGACGCCCTGGTGCGGCGGATCGGCGGAGACGAGCGCGAGCCGGTACGGGTGCTCGC
>NZ_KI911644.1:9362-20338 GCF_000515355.1 Promicromonospora kroppenstedtii DSM 19349
CTGGGCCGGTGGACGTACCGCCGCCGAGCACCTGCTGGGGCTCGGCCACCGGCGCCTCGCCGTCCTGGGCGGGCAGCGCGACCACCTGTACAGCCAGGCACGGATCGACGGATTCCGCTCCGCCGTCACGCAGGCGGGCCTCGATCTGCCCGACGACCGCGTGGCCCACACCGGCTGGCGGCGCGAAGAGGCGGCCGAGGGCGCGCTGGGCCTCCTGCGCGGCACCCCGGCGCCGACGGCGCTCTTCGCGTGCTCGGACACCGTCGCGCTCGGCGTGTACGACGCCGCCGCCGCGCTGGACCTGCGGATTCCCGACGACGTGAGCGTCGTCGGCTTCGACGACCTGCCCGAGGCGCGCTGGCTCAGCCCGGCGCTGACCACGGTGCACCAGCCCATCGCGGAGATGGGCGGCGCGGCGCTGCGCATGCTGCTGCGGCTGGGTGGGGACGTGCCCCGGGAGGCACCGCGCGAGGAGCTCGCGACCCGGCTGGTGGTGCGGGGGTCGACGGCGGCGGTGTCGATGTCACAGGGCTGAGCGGTACCCGGTCATGGGGGCGTGACCTCGAACATCGCCCTCTCCCTCGGCACCCACACCATCTCGGTCCCGCACGGCACCTCCGTGATCGAGCAGCGTTACCACGTCGCCGGTAGCGGCCCGGTGTGCCTCGTCCACCCGGGCGGACCCGGGATCGGCTGGGACTACCTGCGCATGCCCGACCTGGAACGGAGCATGACGATGATCTACGTGGAGCCCGTCGGCACCGGGGCGTCGGGCCGGCTCGCCGACCCGCGCGGCTACAACCTGGGGCTGTACACCCACTTCCTGCACGCGATCGTCGAGCACCTGGACCTGCCGGAGGTCATGGTGCTCGGGCACTCCCACGGCGGATTCGTGGCCCAGCGCTACGCGCTCGACCACCCGGACCGCGTCGCCTCGCTGATCCTGTACGACACCTCACCCGTGACCGGTGAGGTGTTCTGGTCGGCGGCGGTCGAGAACATGGAGAGGTACGCGCGACGACACGTCGCCGACCACCCCGAGGTGGCGAGCTATGTCGCCGGCCTGACCGGCGAGACCGCGCCGTCCGACGACGAGGGCGCGACGGAGGTGCTGCGCAGGATCTCCCCGGCCTACTTCCACGACTACTGGGGCCACGAGGCCGAGTTCACTGCCGGGCGCCAGGCGCTGCGCATGTACGCCGCCCCGGCGTGGGGCGAGGGGCCTGCCTTCGACGTGCGGGAGGAACTGCACACGATCACCGCGCCCACGCTGGTGCTGGTCGGTGACGACGACTTCATCTGCGGGGTGCGGTGGGCCCGGATGATCCACGAGGCGGTGCCCGGTTCGCAGCTGGCGGTGCTGGACAGGACTGGTCACCTGGGCCACATCGAGAGCCCGGGGCAGTTCGCCGGGGCGGTGGCGGCCTTTCTCGACGCGGTGACCGTGGGCGGTTCCTGATCCTGCCGTCGGTGTCCGGCTGCTCGGGCGCGGTCAGCCGCCCGGGCAGTCGCTGCCTCCGCCCGAGTACTCGACGCAGCCGGTCCACGGCGTGTGCTCGGGCTGCTCGGGACTCGACACCTCGAACGACGGCACCGCGCACAGGATCACGACGGCGAGCGCGACGAAGGCGGCCGGACCGTGCCAGAGGTAGATCCAGCTCGCCTCCCGCCGCCAGGCGCTGACCATGGTCCAGACGACCGCCGGCACGACGATCAGGGCGACGACGGTATAGGTGACCTGGTTCGCGGGCACGGGGTTACTGCAGCTCCACCAGCAGCCGTACGCGGTGAACCAGTTGAGCACCAGGACCGGGACGCCGAGGGCGATCACAACGGCGGCAACCGCCTCGAGCGCCGGCATGCCTGAGGCCTCGATGTCCTGGCGGTCGGTGCCGGCGGCGGGCATGGGCCGAATGTACTGGTCAAACCCAGCGCTGACGAGGAAAGATGAGGCCCCAGGGTGCGCGGGCCGACGAGGGTCAGGACAGCTCCGCTCGGCCGTCGCCGCGCGACGTGCAGAGCGGGAGGAGAGCCATGACGGACGCTGTGGCACCACGGGACGCGGCCTCGACAGACGAGTGGGAGCACCGCCCGATGTTCTCCACGAGCGACAAGCGGTCCCGGATCACCTGGCTGGCGCCGGGCCGGTCCCCCGGACGCGTGACGCCCCGCATGGGGACGACGGCACTGCTGTGCTTCGTCGGCTGGGCTGCCGCGACGCTGGCCGGCTCGTCGGTGCTGTGCGGCGCGACGTCGGCCGAGTGCACGCCAGGCATCGGCCAGGGCTGGCTGATCGGCGGGGCGCTCGTGCTCGGCTACCTGGCCGTCCTGGCCACGGTCGACCTGAGCGAGCGGGCGCAGGAGAACCTCGGGCAGCGACGGGCAGCGTCGATGTTCTACCGGGCACCGCTGCTCGCCGGTGTCACCGTGGGCGCGGCAGTCGGAGCGGATCTGGCACTGGCCGCCGACCAGCGGGTGCGTCAGGTGCTCGACGGGGTGCCGGGCACGGAGGCCGTCCTGGTGTCAGCGGTCGTCGCGGTGCTGGCAGCACTCTGGGGTGTCGTCGTGATGGTGCGGCTTCCGGGCGCCCTGCGCCTGGCCCGACGCCGTCAGGAGACGATCGCCCGGCTCCGGCGCGAGGGGCAGCGCTACGCAGGCCGCCTCGTGCTCGGCGACGTGCGCTTCTGGCTGCACGGCGACCCCGAGCTCGACGTCACCGTCACCTACGACTCGCCGGCCGGGCAGCACGAGGTCGCGGCCAGGATGCGGACCTCGCCCCACCGGGTACCCCGGAACGGCAGCAGCATGATCGTGCTCACGGACCTGCGAGGCGCCGTCCACCTGGAGCTGGACTCGGACGCCGGTGTCACGTTCGAGCCGGAGGAGCGGTATACGCCGAGCGAGTAGGTGGGACCCCGCCGGTCGCACGTCGGACGTCCGGCGACGGGCAACAGGCGACGGCGTGCTCGCTCTGGTCGGGCACAGCCCCCGAGGTGGGGTAGTATTTCCGTCGGCCCCAAGGGGCCAAACCCGGTAGCCTTGGGCATGCTCAAGAACACCGCGGGCTGTGGCGCAGCTTGGTAGCGCACTTGACTGGGGGTCAAGGGGTCGCAGGTTCAAATCCTGTCAGCCCGACCGCATCAGGCCCGGGATTCCAACGGAATCCCGGGCCTGAAGGGTTTCTGAGACTTGAACCACTCTCCATTTACTCTCCACTTTGAGTGCTCCGGCGCAGGTGGGCCTTCCCCGTGCTTCGGTTGCTACGGGTTGCATCGCGTCCTGTCGGGTTGAACAGGGCGATGCCCCACCAGGACCGAGCATCTGGTGATCCGCGGTACGCGGTCATCCCCTGGCGGGGCGGTGACGTCTGGTGGGGTCTCGCACTCCTGCGGGGACGTTCGGTGACAGCTACACCGCGCGGGCCAGTCCGGCCTCGTGGCGGTCCAGGACCCGGTTCCGCGGACCAGGACGGCACGTTGCGGCTCGTGGAGGCCAGCGGTCCGACGGCGAAGGCGGCGGAGCAGGCGTTGAAGGTCAAGCTCGCCCACCGCACCCGCACGGCCGGTGTCGGAAGAGTATTGGCTTTTTCGCCCCGCGAATCAGCGCACCACCCGCCTCGTTAATTCGAATTCTCTCGTTAACTGGTCCCTCGACCCGGAATACGGGGACTTCCGCATTAGAAGAAGTCTACAGTTGATGAGATGCCCGATATCCGATGTCACACCACTCGCCGGCCTGACCCAGCTTGAGTCTCTCGACCTCGATGGAACCCATGTAACTGCCATCTCACCTTTGGTCAGTCTTTCCCGGCTCACCAGGATCGATGTTCGCGGATTTCCAAGCGAGCTCGACCTGACACCCCTATCAAATCTGCCCCGGAGAGCAACCGTCAGCGTCTCACGCGGAGCCGAACACCGTGGTCTCGACTCAATTCGAGATCGCGGACACACGATCGAACTGGTGTAGCGCGGCTCTACCGGAACGGTCCAGGCGGGTGTGCAACGCGCCGGAGGTCCGCATTTTCGGGACTTCCGTCGATACCGCAGACCGGACCACTGCGGTCGCCGGGCTGCGGCACTCCGTAGTCGACGGGACGCTCGCGTCCGCCGACATCGTCTACTCCCGCCTCGGCGAGCTCGCGGGGTCTTACGCGATGCGGGGCGCTCGGGTGACAGTGGGTATGTTGCGCCGCATGCTCATCACGTATCCACTCAAGCGCCATGGCTTCTGTCCACCATTCGATGCTGCGGGCGGAGCCCAACTCGAAGCCGCAAAGTCCGACAGACCGAACGGGCGGCCACCGGTGTTCCCGGCAGCCGCCCGTCGGCAACGTCAGTCGTCTGTTCGGCGGTCGGGACAGGCCTCTACAATCTCGACCAATTACCGCATGCGCAGAGGCGGGTGCCCACCCCGGAGGCATGGCCGTCCGCTATCTACGGCGTCTGCCACCGCTGGTACTCGGTGTTGTTGCACGTCTTGAGACGCACACCTTCGCTGATACTGCCGTCGAGACATTTGTTCGTAGCTACATTGAGCAATGCTTGCCCGGCATCCCCGAACCGCCACTCCCACCTTTGATAGTCGCTATCGTTACAGTCGTTGAGGCGTACGCCGTTCGAAATACTCCCGTCCAGGCACATCCCGGTCACGGTGTGATGCACCCGATAATTGGGATAGGCCCCGCTGGGAAGCGCGTACCAATCCTGATATGTGGACGGGCCGCAGGGCACGAGACGCACTCCAAAGGTGATGCTTCCGTCCAGGCACCGCTCCGTCGCCACGTTCAGGTACTCTCCGCCTAGAGCACGAGCTGGGGGAGCGACGAACAGCGAAACGGACAGCGCCATCACTGCCGTGATTGCAACTGCCGCTACGCCTCGAACGCGGCTGATCGATAATGATGCGAACATTTAGTTTCCTCCTTGATTCCATTCAAGTGACGGACTCTCGACCGCCTCGACGGCCCGCACAACTGTGGCGCGTGTCAACCGTTCGAGCGCGACTTCTTGCAGGAGATTCGCGTGGCCACGCCGTGGCCACCTACCTGTTCGCCAAACATTGGCTAGCGTTCATCCAAGAGCAGGCCTGCGATCGGCTTCAGACTGGCGATGATGACCTCCGTCGTCGGGTGGTGACGCACGTGCATCCTGCCGTGACTCGCCAGAGAATCCAAGCGACTGAGAGGGTGAATTTATCGCGGCACGAAGCCGCTGACCTGGGCTTGTACAAAGTCGCCGTCGCCCGCGCGCAAGGGCCGGAACTCAACTTCGCCGGCAGGCATCGCTGCAAGACCGTGGGGCGACTAGCAAATTTTCAGGCACCGTTGTGTCGCTTCATCGTTTGCCGGTGTAGGCGTCGGAGATGCGGGCGGCGAACCCGCCCGTCGTCGACCGCGGGGTTGCGGTGCGTGTGGTGGCCGGTGCGCACCTGGCAAGGGATACGGGGCGCTACTCGGCATCCGTGACCCGCGCAGGGAGCCATCGATCCCCATCCGGCAGAGCGTGGAGGGCATATTCCTGACCGGGCTGCGGCCCGCCACCACCCGCACTGGTGTACCCGTACGTGCCCGGGTAGGTGCCCAGCAGTGGCTGCGCGAGGGCGAGAGCTTCACGCCCGGTCAGCCGGTCAAGTGTGACCTGGTCGTGTTCCACGAGTCGACCCAGCGCACCGGCTCGGTGACGACGCGGCCCGAACCCGGTACAGGGGTCACCCGCAACCGTCGACGGCGCCGCCCGGCCAGCCCCCAGCCCGTCCGCTCACCTCCGGGATCTGCATCATGAGCAGCCCGACCTCCCGGCGCCGCCCCGACCGAACCCGACCTGCCCGACTCGGGCCCCAAGACGGTCGGCCGGCCTCCCCGGATGGCACCCCAGTCGATCGGTCCCAGCTGGCGCTGCTGCGGATGCTGGGCTGGCGCCGGGGAGATCCGCTGCCCGATGTCGACGGTCTGGATGACGCGCCGGAAGAGACCGGCGATGCCCTACCGTTCCCCGCGATCGGTTCTGCTCCCCCAGGCCGAGGCGGGGCCGCGGCGCCCTCGGAGACGGACCTGCTGCTTCCGGCGCAAGCTCGAGGCCAACGGTCCGATCGATCTGCGATCTGCGCGGGCCTGCCTCAGAGGGCGTCGACGCCCGGGTCAGCCGCAGTTGCCCCAGGAACCCGGGCGCCCGCCGGACGCGACAGCGCCGGAGGCGCTGACTACCTCTCCCTTGTACTTCACACAGACGCCGGAGGCGTTGTTGATCCAGACGCCACCCGCATAGCTGTTGTACGAGGCCGAGGCGTCGCTGTTCGACCGCCCGTCGTCCAACCAGAGGTACGCCCCGATTCCACCGGTCTTGGTGCCGAGGTAGCTGTGGGTGATGACGCAGTTCGTCCCGCCATTGGCGGACGAGTACCACAGCTCCACGCGACCTACCTGGTTCCCGCCGGGCAACCACAGGCCGGCCTGGGCGACGACCGTCCCAGAGCAGCTGGACGAGATTCCTTCCGCAGCGCTGGCCGGTGCGGCGAACATGACAGCGGAGCAGATTGCAGCCATGACGGCAGCGACGGGACGGGTCAGACGCACGGGGTCTCCTTCGATCGAGCGCTCGGCCCTGACCAGGGCCGTTGCTGAACGAAACGGAACGATAGCGCAAGGTGGCCGCCGCGACCGGCCGCCGTGTCCGGATGCTCGAGCTCGTCATGGTCAAGCAGATCCGCGCCTTCGTGCACAAGGTGTGCGCTTGGGGGCATGCCCCAGACTGAGACCGTCGTGGCCGAAGGCGCCCGGATCTATCCACGCGCGAGCCCGTCGGCATGTGCCCGTGCACTTCCGGGCTCCGCGCACGGCAATCTCGCACGAAAACATCAGGCAGCACGCCCACCAATACTGGATCAGCCACGCTCCAGAGCCGGCACGACCGTGGCCTCGACGAGCCACTGCCGCGCGCCCGCGTCCTCGAGCCAGGCGGTGCGGGCACCGGCCATACCCGCGGTCACCGAACCGCCCGGGAACCGGGCCAGGTCCGGGCCGTCGTACCCGGAGGCAGTCGTCGTCGCGCGGTAGAGGTAGGAGGAGTTCACGGCCTCCTGGACGGTGGGGTCGGTGCTCGTCCACGAGACCAGGCCGCCCGAGGCACGAAGGTCTTCCACGACACCTTCCGGGAGCCGCACCACACTGTCACCGTTACCGGCGCGGTCCAGGACGTAGAGGGCGCCGGATCCCGACTCGGCGTCGATGGGCAGCACCGTCCACGCCACGACGTCGTCCGACACGACGATGTCGGCAACCTCGGCCTCGGCGTCGTGCTCGATCTCGACGAGTGCGGTGCCGACGGAGCTCCCGCCAGCAAGGGCGTCGAACAGCCGGATCGTGGTGATCCGGGTTTCGCCGGCACCAGGGGTCAGGATGGCGGCGACTGCCTCGTTGTCGTCCGCCGCGAGCGCGGTGACGTCGGTCGCGAGCTCCATCGGCGTGCTGTCACCGTCGAGGCTCGTGGCGTACAGGCGGGTGTCGTCGGCCGTGGCCCCGGCCGTCCACAGCGCGAGGTCCTCGGTCGTGGCGATCAACCACAGGCGTTCGTCGGTGCTGACCAGGGGCTCCGCAAGCGTGGTGAGGCCCTGGCCGGACAGGCGGAGCGTGCGGAGGAAGCTGTTGCGGGGCGATGTCCCTTCTGCCGCGTACTCGCTCCAGACCACCCGGTTCCCGGTGATGGTCAGGCCGGTTGGTGTCGCTCTGGCGTTCTGATACATCGTCATGCCGGTCGCGGACACCGAGCCGTCGCTCGCCTGAGGGCTCGTCAGGAGGACCGCATTGTCGCCGCCAGGTCCCGCGCGGTCGAAGGTCCAGATCGTGCCCCTCGCGGACAGGCCGCGCGGATCGGGCAGCGGGTGCTCGGCGGTTGTGTCGAGTGGCCCTACGGTTCCCGAGAGCACGACGTCGTGGCAGCTCAGGTCGCGGGCGTCCGCGGCGTCGACCACGACAGGGTCGTTGAGCGGACCGATGTCCTCGTTCGCTCGTGGAACACGGGCAGTTGTCGGCCCGGGCACGGCCTCGGGGCAGGCGAGCGGTGTCTTCCTGGCTAGGGCCGGGTTGGGTCCGAGCCCGTCGGTGAAGCCGTCGTCGAGCAGCCGGGCGATCAGGTCTCCACCGGGAAGAACGACCTGCCCGATCCCGGGCACCGGCACCGGCCCGCGGGTCAGCACCCCGAGCACTACCAGGAGCATCACGCACGTCGCTCCGACCACCTGACCTGTCCGGCGTCGCCGCAGCGCGGTGCGGCTGCGTTCGAGCACGGCCTGCTCGTCGACGACCACCGGCTCGACCACTTCGGCCTGCGCGACGAGAAGATCCCGCAGACGGGCCAGCCCACGCGAGTTCGCCGCTTTGACCGTCCCGACCGCGATCCCGAGCTCGCGGGCGACCTCCGCCTCCGGCAGGTCCAGCAGATGCCGCAGCACCACGACCCGACGCTGATTGAGCGGCAGCTGCGCCAGCCCGCGGACCAGCTCGTCGCGCAGCACCACGTGCCCGGCGTGATCCGCCGTCGCGGTGACGGGGATCTTGTCGTCGCCGGGGAACGACTCGCGACGCGTGTGCCGCCAGCCGTCGATCCGCAGGTTCACCAAGATCCGGCGCGCGTACGCACGCTCCGTGCCCGGCCGGACCTTCGCCCAGGTGCGGTAAACGCGCTCGAACGTGGACTGGACCAGCTCCTCCGCCCGGTGCCGGTCCCCGCACAACAGATACGCCGTGCGGTGCAGGTAGGTGCTGGAGTCCCGCACGAACACGGTGAACGTCTCGTCGTGGGAACGCGGCACCTCGACCAGCACCTCGCGCCCCCCCGCCGCTGCCCGACGACGGAGCGCCCGCCCCGAAGTCACCCATGGCTGCCCCACTCTCCCGCCTCATGCCACCCACTACGGTGAGCGTAGGCCGAAGGTTGCCTCCGTCGGCGTGATCGTACGCACGGCCCGCGGGTACAGGCCTGCAAGGCCCCGTCCACCCGCACGGTAGGTGCTTTCCGGCGAGCCAGTGTTCCCACGGCAGAGGGCGCACTCATCGCGGGCGTCCAAGCACTGATCGTGAGCGGGGCTGCCTGGCCCGGTCCCTGGCGCGCGGTCCGAGAATCCTTCTGGTCGACGAGGTCACCGCCAGCCTCGATCCCGAGACGGAACGCGTCATCTCCGGGGTCATCGCCGACTTCAAGGGCACCGCCCTGATCGTCTCGCACCGCACCGAGACACTCGACCGGCTCGAACACGTCATCAGGCTCGACCCCCCCGGCCTCGTCCCCGTCGACCACCGAGCGACGGCACCAGGGACACCGGGACCGGGGCACATCAGAGTACGTCGACGCCTCATCCTGAGGGACGACGATCCCAGCTGAAGGCCGTGGGAGCAGGTTGCCCGTCGCCCGTCGCCCCCTCGACGCCGTTCGGCGTGTGCGTGCGGGCGAAGCCGGGTCCGGCGACGCGGAGTGCGGGTCGTCCGTAGCTGATCCATGGTGGAGGCAAGTCATCGTGCCGACCGGAGGAGCGACCATGCCGAAGCGTGACCCGGGACCGAGCGTCAAGGACAAGGAGCTGTACGAGAAGCTCCGCGACGAGGGCAGCTCCAAGGAGAAGTCCGCGCGGATCGCGAACGCCGCAGCGAACACCTCCCGCAAGAGCGTGGGCCGCAAGGGCGGCAAGTCCGGCGACTACGACGACTGGACCGTGGAGAAGCTGCGCAAGCGCGCCGCCGAGATCGGCATCGAAGGCCGCTCCACGATGCGCAAGAGCGAGCTGATCAAGGCACTTCGTTCCCACTGACCCGACAAGCCGACCCGACAGGAGACTCATGAAGGCGTTGTTCCTGAGCTGCACCCTGAAGCCCTCCCCCGCACCGTCCAACACCGAGGCCCTGGCCGACGTCGTGGCATCCGCCCTGCAGGAACGAGGCGTGGCGGTCGACCGGCTCCGGCTCACCGACCTGTCGGTGCCGCCAGGCGTCGAGACAGACCTCGGCGACGGCGACGACTGGCCCGCCGTCCATGAACGCCTCCTCGACGCCGAGATCCTCGTCGTCGTCACCCCGACCTGGCTCGGCCGACCCTCGTCGGTGGCCCAGCGCATGCTCGAACGCATGGACGCGATGCTCTCCGAGACGTCCGCCGACGGCACCCCGGTCGCCTACAACAAGGTCGCGGGCGTCGTGGTGACAGGCAACGAGGACGGCGCCCACCACGTGATCTCCGAGATCAGCGGAGCGCTCGGCGACATCGGCTACACCGTGCCCGGCCAGGCCTGGACCTACTGGAACCAAGGACCCGGCCCCGGGCCCGAGTACCCCGACACCGAGCACGGCCACGAGTGGTCGCACAGCACGGGCCGGCTGATGGCGCACAACCTGCACGCCGTCGCCTCGGCACTCGCCGCGCACCCCGTACCACCCCACGAGGACTGACGCCGGCCCGGTCGCCCAGCTCGCCGACCAACGCGCCGGCGACCGGGATCGATCGCTGGCACGCTCAGAACTATCGACCTAGGGGGCATGGTGCGCACTGTCGACGCGGTGGTCATCGGCGCCGGACCGAACGGGCTGGTGGCCGCCAACGCCCTGGTCGACGCGGGCTGGGACGTGCTGGTGCTCGAGGAGCAGGACGCTCCCGGCGGCGCAGTGCGCACCGCGGAGGTGGCGGCCCCCGGATATCGCACCGACCTGTTCAGCGCGTTCTACCCGCTCGCCGCCGGCTCACCGGTGATCCGCGGGCTGCACCTGGAGGACCACGGCCTGGCCTGGTCGCGCGCCCCGTCGGTCCTCGCTCACGCGCTCGACGACGGCAGAGCCGCCGTGCTGCACGCCGAGCCCGAGGACACGGCGGCGGCCCTGGAGACGTTCGACGGGAACGACGGCGCGGGTGACGGGGCGGCGTGGCTGGAGATGTTCGCGCAGTGGAGCAGGCTGCGCGACCCGTTGCTCGACGCGCTCTTCAGCCCGCTGCCCGCCG
>NZ_KI911644.1:20438-26263 GCF_000515355.1 Promicromonospora kroppenstedtii DSM 19349
CACCGACGCGCCGCTCAGCGCGCGAGCTGCCCGGGCGCCCGCCGCTCCGCGAGAAAGGCGAGCCGGCGCAGCGTCTCCGTGTTGCGGGGGCCGATCACGGCGCTGCGCACCGACCGGGGCACCAGCTTGCCGGGCCCCCTGTTCGCGTCCTCGGTGATGCGGATCCGGCTGCCGCCGTCCGACGGCAGCGGCTCGACCTCGATCAGCACCCGCGCCTCACCCGCGGGCCATCCCCGCGCCTGCAGCTCGATCGAACGGCCCGGCACCAGGGCGCGGATGACGGTCTCGTCGTCGAGCAGGCCGGGCCACAGACCCACGGAGTGCAGGATGCGCGCGCCCGGCTCCGGCCAGGTCGGGTCGACGGCCCGGATGCGCGCCGTGCCCACCACCCAGCTGGAGTACGACCAGCCGTCCGCGAGCACGTCCAGCACCGCCTCGGGGGCACAGCGCGCGGCGCGCATCACGGTCACCATGCTCTCAACGTAGCCAGGTCCGGGCCACTGGCAACCGGCCGCCTTTACACCAGGTCACGTGCGGGTGGGCCGCGCCCCGCCTATGGTCGGGGCACGGCTTCGAGACATGGAGCAGGTCTACGGAAGGACACGCCCGTGAGCCACGACCCGCAGGACGTCGCGCTGGTCACCGGAGCCACCAGCGGCATCGGGTTCGCGGTGGCCCGGGAGCTCGCACAGCGCAGTCGCGACGTGCTGATCGTGGCCGACCGCGACGTGGAGGAAGCTGTCCAGGCGCTGCGCACGCACACCGGCACCGCCGTGAAGGGCCTCAGGGTGGACCTCACGCGCGAGGACGGGGTCGCGACCACCGCCGCACGTGCTCGCGAGCTGGGGGTACGGACGCTCGTGCTCAACGCGGGAGTGGGCGTGCACGGACCGTTCCTGCGCACACCCCTGCAGGACGAGCTTCGGCTCGTGGACCTCAACGTCCGGTCCGTGGTGCACCTGACGCACGCACTCGTCCCCGACCTGGTCGCGGCCGGCACCGGGCGGATCATGGTGACGTCGTCGATCGCGGCGACGATGCCGGCGCCCCTGTTCGCCACGTACGCCGCGTCGAAGGCGTTCCTGCGCTCGTTCGCCTGGTCGCTGCGGGGCGAGCTCACCGGGACCGGCGTCACGGTCACGACACTTCTTCCCTCCGCGACCAGGACACCGTTCTTCCGTGAGGCTGAGATGGAAGGCACCCGCATCGGGCGCGCCCCGAAGTCCAGCCCAGCGCTCGTGGCCCGCCGCGCCGTCGACGGGATGCTCGCCGGCCGGGCCGAAGTGGTCCCGGGGCTGCAGGCGAAGATGATGGTCGCCACCGCCGCACTGCTCCCCCAGCCGCTGCGCACGGCGTTCCACAGCTGGTTCTACGAGCCAGAAGCTCGGTGAGCGGGAGGTGCCGTAGGGCACAGCCCCACAGGACCGACCGGGGCCGCCGAGGCCGTCTCCCGGCTCGCCGCGGGGCTCGCCATCGCTCAGAGGCGGGGCGTCGACGCGCTGGCTGCCGACGGTCCGGCTACAGCGGCCGACCACCGGTGACACCGATGCGGTCCCCGGTGATGTAGCTGGACTCCTGGGACGCGAAGAACACGTATGCCGGAGCCAGCTCGGCGGGCTGACCGGCCCGGCCCAGGGGGGTGTCACCGCCGAACTGCTCGACCTTCTCGTCCGGGAGCGTCGCGGGGATCAGGGGCGTCCAGATCGGTCCCGGAGCCACCGCGTTGACGCGGATCCCCTCGGGGGCCAGCTGCTGCGCCAGGCCCTTGGTGAAGTTGAGGATCGCCGCCTTCGTCGTGGCGTAGTCGAGGAGCTGGGGGCTGGGCTCGAACGCCTGGACCGACGTCGTGTTGATGATCGACCCCCCTCGGGGCAGATGGTCCAGCGCCGCCTTCGTGATCCAGAACAGCGCGTAGACGTTGGTCCTGAGCACCCGGTCGAGCTGCGCGGTGGTGATGTCGCGCAGTCCCCCGTCCTGGGACATCTGGTAGGCGGCGTTGTTCACGAGGACGTCGAGGCCCCCGAGCCCGTCCACCGCATCGGCGACCAGCCGGCGGCAGAACTCCTCGTCCCGGATGTCACCCGGCAGCAGCACCGCCGTGCGGCCCGCGTCCTCGACCCACTGCGCCGTCGTCCGCGCGTCTGGTTCCTCCTCCGGGAGGTAGGAGATCGCGACGTCGGCGCCCTCGCGCGCGAACGCGATCGCGACGGCCCGCCCGATGCCGGAGTCGCCGCCCGTGATCAGCGCACGCCTGCCTGTCAGACGTCCGGACCCCCGATAGGTGGTCTCGCCGTGGTCCGGCTCCTGGGACATGTCGCCCGTACGGCCGGGCGGCCGCAGGTCGTCCGCCAGCTGCTCCGGTCGCGGGTACTGGGTCGTGGGGTCCTGCGGCGTGCTCTGGTCGGACATGTGCGTCTCCCCTGTCGACGTCGAACGGAACGTCCAGCATGGAAGCACCCGGGCCGACTCGCACCAGCGCTGCCGGCGCCCGCTCGACGTGCGAGTGGACGTCGTCCGGCTCTGGCGGGTGGGCCAGGTGCAGGTCGTCGGCGTTGCGCGAGACAAGCAGCTTCCCGCCGGGGGGCGCCGGTGGCCCGCGGGTGCGAGCGGGAGACCGGCGATGCAGCATCGAACTGCGCCCACCGTTCCACCCGAGGAGGCACGGATGACGACGACCCCCACCACCCCGCCCATGGACCCCAGCTCGTCGGAGGCGACCGAGCGCCAGCTGCAGCTGGCCGTCGCCCAGGGAGACGCCTACCGGCGCGCCCTCGACCACATGGCGCAGGACGTCGCCAAGACGGCGGGGACGAAACAGGTCGGCGACTACCTGGTCGGCTACGCCATCGAGGACGCCGAGGGCATGTACCACCTGCAGGAGGGCGAGCTGGTCTGGCACAACCCCGGTGACGCCAACACGCACGTGGAGGTGATCGTCTGCGACGCGGCCGACGGGCGCTTCGTACCCGGCTTGAACGTGAGCGCGACCCTCGTGACGCCCGGCGGGGAGGAGCTCGGTCCGTTCCCGCAGGAGCTGGTCTGGCATCCGATGCTGTACCACTACGCGCGCAACTGGGAGCTCCCTGAGGACGGCGACTACACCCTGAAGGTGCACGTCGACCCACCGTTATTCATGCGGCACGACGAGATCAACGGACGACGGTTCGCCTCACCCGTCGATGTCGAGTTCTTCGGGGTCGGTATCGAACGTGGTGCCGAGCCGGTCGACCCACCGAGCTGATCGGCCCTACGGCGACGACGCACGAGAGGAACGAGCATGTCAGAGTTCACCGGCCCGAAGGGGCCTATCCGTGACGTGACGACCGGGATGACGGTCCTCGACGCCGACGGTCAGGAGCTGGGCACCGTCGACGAGGTGCACATGGCCGATGCCGGCGCTGTCACCGGCGCCGGCCAGACGACCGAGGCGACCGAGACGCCCGACAGCGTGCTGACGTGGATCGCTCGGGCGTTCGGCACCGACAGCGGAGCAGGCGGTGTCGTGCCGGGATGACTGAGCGTCGAACGGCCGACGGGCGCCCCCTGCTACGGGTCTACAACCACAACGTACTCGGTCGGCGGGCCGACTGGGACGCGCGACGGCGCGTACTCAAGGAGATCGTCGGCGAAGCCGCACCCGACGTGGTGCTGTTCTCCGAGGAGGTCCTCACCGAGCGGTACGACCAGACCGCCGACCTGCTGGGCGGCGGATACCACGTGGTGCACTCGACGGCCCGATCCGACGAGGAGCGCAGCGGCATCTCGGTGGCGAGCCGGTGGCCCGTCCTGGAGCACCGCGAGATCGACCTCATGACGGAAGGGCTGCAGGTCCACGAGTTCCGGTGGGCCGCCCTGCTGGTCACCATCGACGCGCCGGAACCGTTCGGCCGCACGCTGGTGGTCAACCACTTTCCCGAGGCGGCCGCCGACGGCGAGGTGGACCGGGAGCGTCAGGCGGTCATGGTGGCGAGGGCGGTTGAGGAGATGATCGGTGACGGCGACCCGCTGGTCGTCCTCGGTGGTGACCTGGATGCGGAGCCCGACGCCGCCAGCCTACGGTTCCTCACGGGCAAGCAGTCCCTGGACGGCTGGAGCGTCTGTTACCGGGATGCCTGGCAGGTGACGCATCCGGACGAGCCGGGGTGGACCCTCGACCCGGCCAACGGGATAGTGCGCGCCACGATGCCGGGCTGGCCCTACCGACGGATCGACCACCTGCTCGTCCGGTGCGGTTCCACGGGTATGCCACCTGTGGACGTCGTGGGCTGTGAGCGCGTGGGCGTCGAGGCGGTGAAGGATGTGTGGCCCAGCGACCACGCCGGTCTGGTCACGGACCTGGCCCAGGGCGAGACTCTGTCAGTCCCAGGTGTCAGAGCGACACCACCGCGGGAGCTGCCGCACGGTGTACGCATCCGTGAGGCAGAGGAGTCCTAGGAGGCGACGAGTCGCCGCGCGGGCGCACTCCGGCGTCCGCATCCTGCTGCCCGACGGCTCCGCCTGCTCAGCTCCACGAAGATGGTCGACGATCTGCGCGCCCTGCCCTGATCGTGGGCACTCACCGGTCGCAGGCAGACGGAGCAGACGGAAGGGTCGCGGGGTGCGACCCTTCCGCCCCCGGGGTCAGTCCACGGTGATCGAGATGGTCTGCCAGCCCGACGCGCCGTCGGGGGCTGGCGGCGCCTTGGTCTCGGTCTGCACCTGCCCGTCGGCGTCCGTGGCGCGCACCGCGAGGCTGTGGTAGCCGGCGTCCAGATCGATCGACGTGTGCCACTGGCGCCAGGTGTCCGGCCCCACCGTCTCGGCGAGCTCGGCGGTGACCCACTCCCCGTCGTCAGCCCGGACCTCGACCTTGCTGATGCCGGTGTGCTGCGCCCAGGCGACGCCCGCGACGGTGACAGCGCCGGCCGACGGGGGCGCGGACAAGCGCGGCACGTCGATGCGCGACGCGATCTTGATGGGCCCCAGGGCGGACCAGCCGCGCGGCGTCCAGTAGCCCTGATCGGCGTCGAACGTCGTGACCTCCAGCGAGGTGACCCACTTGGTGGCCGAGACGTACCCGTACAGCCCCGGCACCACCAGCCGCGCGGGGAAGCCGTGCTCCAAGGGCAGCGGCTCGCCGTTCATGCCGACCGCCAGCAGGCACTCGCGGTCCGGGTCCTGCAGCACCTCCAGCGGCGTGCCCGCGGTGAACCCGTCGTCGCTGCCGGAGAGCACCATGTCGGCGCCGGCCTGAGGCTTCGCCCGTTCCAGGAGCGCGCGGATCGGGTAGCCGAGCCACAGGGCGTTGCCGATGAGGTCGCCGCCCACGGCGTTGCTCACGCACGAGAGAGTGACGTAGTGCTCCTCCAGCGGCAGCTCCATGAGCTCGTCCCAGGTGAGCGTGAACGGCTCGTCCACCAGGCCACGGACCTCCAGCGACCAGTCATGCGGGTTCAGCTGCGGCACGATCAACGCGGTGTCGATGCGGTAGAAGTCCGCGTTCGGGGTGACATACGGAGCCAGGTCGTCGAGCTTCAGGTCAGCCCCGGCGGGCACAGGCGGCGCCGGCGTGCGCGCAGCGGGCAGACGGAGCTTCTCCCGCACGGCGCTGATCGCGGTCGAGCCCATCGACAGCACGCGCGAGCCGGCCAGCGCGAGCACCGCGACACCCACGGTGATGCCCGACACGGTCAGGAAGCCACGCCGGTCCACCGCGACGACCGGAGTCTCGCCCGCCAAGGCCTCGCTCCGCCGCCCCGGCACTGGCCGCAGCCGCGCCATGGCGGCACGCAGCAGGAGCACCGCGGCGCCCAGCCCGATGGCGCTGGGCAGTGCCCACAGCGGCG
>NZ_KI911644.1:26363-26600 GCF_000515355.1 Promicromonospora kroppenstedtii DSM 19349
GTCGATCACGTGGCCGAAGCGCGCGGCGAGCGCCCGGGGCAGGTCGACCGGGTCGTGGTCCAGGACGCGGGCGCTGCCGTGTCCGGGGCGCAACCTGCCGGCGAGCGTGCGCAGGGCCGTGGTCTTGCCGGCTCCGTTGAGACCGATCAGGGCCACGACCTGCCCGGGGCGGACCGTGAGCGTGAGCCGGTCGAGGGCGGGCCGGCCGCCGAAGGTGTGCGAGACGGCGTCGAGCAC
>NZ_KI911644.1:26700-26884 GCF_000515355.1 Promicromonospora kroppenstedtii DSM 19349
CGACCGACGTCGCTCCCGGCGTGCAGCACCACGATCTCGTCCGCGATCCGCGCGACCTCGTCCAGGTGGTGGCTCGAGACCAGCACGCCCGCGCCGTCTTCAGCCAGACCGCGCACCAGGGCGCGCACCAGGACCACGCCCTGGGGGTCCAGCGCGCTGGTGGGTTCGTCGAGGATCAGCGCGC
>NZ_KI911644.1:26984-34044 GCF_000515355.1 Promicromonospora kroppenstedtii DSM 19349
GGCGGCCCGCAGGGACGGCTCGCGCGCGACGAGCGCGACCCGGCGCCGGGCCGTGGCGTCCTCTGTCGGAGTGATGTCCCCGAGCGCGGCGAGCAGACCGGCCCGGACCCGTTCCAGGGGTGGCAGCGCGGTCGGTTGCGCGCCGACGGCCTGGGCGATCAGCGGGTCGTACGGGTCGGTGACCAGCACCGCGTCCTTGGTCGGGAAGTGCCGGAAGAACGTCATCGGCGTGATGCCGGCGGCCTCGGCGATCTGGTTCACCGTGGTCGAGCCGTAGCCCTGACGCTCGAACAGGTCGAGCGCCACGTCGAGGATCCGAGCGCGGGTGCGGAGCGTCCGAGGGGTGACCATCCCTGAATGTTAGTGACTAACATTCAGGGATGGCAAGCACCGGCCAGGTCCACCCGGTGGCGTTTCCGAGGCCGCACCGCGCCGCACCCCGCGCAGGGGACGAGCGGCCGCTGACGCCGTCAGTGCCGGGCGTTCACCGTCTCCAGCGCGTCCCGGTACCGCTCGACGTCGGACCTCGTCGTGTCCACGCCGAGACGCACGGCCTCGACAGCTCGCAGCAGGTCGCCCACCGTGCTGCCCCCGACGACCGGGTCCTCCAGGGAGACCGAACCCGCCGCCACGTTGAGCCACACGGCGAGCAGCTGCCGGTCGAGGACGTCGACCGGCTCGTCGTGGTGGCGCGACCACAGGACCTGGACGGCGTCGTCCAGCGTGGTCAGGTCGACCACCTCGTCGAACACGTCGCTCTGTGCGCGCGTGGTCGACAGGAGGCACACCAGCTCGTCGACCGTGTGGTCCGGGTGCTCGACCTGCCGGTACTCCGACGTCCAGTACCCGGCGCCGCGGGCCACGGGCTCCGGCGTCGGCTGCCCGCTCGGCGTGCCGTAGATCTCGAGCTCGTAGAGGGAGAAGCCCCACTGCGTGGCGCGCTCCGTGGCGTAGAGGCGCACGTGCCGCGCCGTGCCCGAGACGTCGAGGTCGTCGAAGTGACCGTCACCGTCGGTGACGGTGCGCACCGTGGTCCAGGTCTCGCCGTCGGGCGAGGTCTGGATCTCGTATCCCGACGCGTACGCGGTCTCCCAGTCGATCACGACGCGGCTGAGGTCGTGGTCGGCGCCGAGGTCCACCGCGATCCACTCCGGCTCGCTCCACGCGCTGCCCCACCGGGTACTCGCGTTGCCGTCCACCGCCATCTCGCCGGTGCGGGTGGGGTCGTCGATGCTGGACGTCGTGACCGGCCGGCCCAGCGCCAGCGACTCGCCGTGGTCGGCCTCGCACTCGTCACCGGCCCCACCCTCGGCCAGGTAGCAGCGCAGGTACCGGTAGGACTCCGCGGAGGTCTCGAACGACGGCGCGTCGTCCCACTCGTAGGTGTAGTACGCCACGTACGGCTCGGACGCCGCGATGATCGCCGGGAGGTCGAGCTCGCCGGTGCCGAGGGCGACCTGCCGCATGTCGCCGTCGGCGTCGACGTTCACGGCGTCCTTGACGTGAAGGAGCTCGATGCGGTCCCCGTACTCCTCGATCCACGCGGGGACGTCGATGCCGGCGTCCGCGGCCCAGCCGACGTCGAGCTGGAACGTGACGTAGCGCGGGTCGGTGTTCTCCTCGATGACCTGCCACGCGCTGACCATCTCCCCGGTCTCCGGGTCGGGGTAGCGCGTGGTGAACTCGCTCTGGTGGTTGTGCAGCACGATCTTGTTCGCGCCGTTCTCGTGCGCGTACTCACCGAGCCGGTTCACGTACGCGGCGGTCGCCAGCGCCTCCTCGTAGGTGCCGTAGCTCCCCGCCATCCCGCCGGTCCCGATGTAGTCCTGGCCCAGGGCGACGGCGTAGGCGACGGTCTCGGGCCACGTGTCCCAGTCGGTGCTGCCGTGGCTGGAGGACACCTCGAGACCGTGCCGGTCGAGGATCGCCTGGTAGTCGCCGACCGGCATCGAGTAGGGCTGGCTGAACGGCTCGACGTTGGTGAAGCCGGCGCCGGCCACCTCGCCGAGCACCCGGTCGATCGTCTCGGGGGACGGTGTCCCGGACCCGAGCTCACCGACGTGCGTGTAGAGCTGGATCGAGATCTTGGAGTCCGGCAGCCCGTCGTCAGGTCCACAGGCTTCGGCCGACGTGGTGCCCGGCGCACGGGCCGGGACGTCCGCGGGGGCAGCGACTGCCGGGGTGGCGACGAGCGTGCCCGCGAGGAGTGCACCGCCCGCCAGCACCGCGCCGAGGCGTCGCGCGCGAGACGCGTGTGAGATCTGCATGGAGCTCCCCTTTTGACGACCTTGTCATTTATGGCGACAACCATGCGACTTCTGCCGCCACGTTTGCAAAAGCAGTCTGAGGGCCGGTCGATACCGTGTCAAGGGTGGGCGAATCTCCCGGCAAGACCGAGAATCTCACCACGCTCGGTCCGAAGCTGCGAGCGGCGGACCGAGCCTCCATGAAATCGCGTTGACCTCAGGCCAGGGTTCCGTCGAGGGTGTCGGGATGCTGATCAGACAGGAACGTCCGTCCGACATTCCGGCGATCCGGGCGGTCACCGCGGCGGCCTTCGGAGAGGTCGAGCACGCCGCGCCGCCGGTCGAGCCCGACGGGGTGCCCGGGGAGGCCACCCTGGTCGGGTGGCTGCGCGAGGACCCAGGTTGGGTCCAGGAGCTGTCCTTCGTCGCCGAGTCGGAGCCTCCCGGACCAGAGGTGGTGGGACATGTGCTCGCCACCCGCGGCCAGCTTGCCGGCCGGCCGGCGCTCGGACTCGGACCGCTCAGCGTCCATCCCGCGCACCAGGGCCGCGGGGTCGGCTCCGCCTTGATGCACACGCTCCTCGGCGCGGCCGAGGCGATGCGCGAACCGGTGGTGGTGCTGCTCGGCGAGCCGGCCCTCTACCGCCGGTTCGGGTTCGTTCCTGCGAGCGATCTCGGGATCGAGGCACCCGACCCGGCGTGGGGCAGCTACTTCCAGGCGCGCCCGCTCAGCGCGTGGCGGGACGAGTACTCGGGGCACTTCCGCTACGCCGCACCGTTCGACCGGCTCTGACCCGACGGCGGGCTCGCTCTCGCCGCCCTGGGCGATCTCGAACCGCGCTCCCCGGAAGTTTTGGCGGAGGAGCCATAAGATCGATCAGATGTGGCGTCAGCCCATCCGCAGGTGCATGACAGGAGACAGCACGATGACCGTGGACGCTCGATACGAAGCCCTGAAGACCACTCTCCAGCAGGACCCCGACCTGGACGTCGTCGTGCGCGAGGGAGCCCTCGTGGTCCGTCAGACGGCGTTCGCGTTCCTCGCGGGCAGCTCGCTCGCCGTCCGCCTGCCCGCCGCTCGTGCGGACGACCTGGTCAAGCGCGGCATCGCCGAGCTCCTCAGGCACGACCCCGGCGCCGACTGGGTGACCGTCTCGGAGTCCGAGGACTGGCCCGAGCTCGCCGCCGAGGCCCACGAGCTCGCCAGCGGCCACCAGCCCGGCAACAGGTCGTGACACGCCACCCCTCGAGCCAGGTTATTCGCTCGATGCGGAAGCCTCGGACCGCCTGACGCAGCCGGTACCAGCCCGAGAGCAGCCAGGCGTCGCCCGCACGGAGGCGCGGACGATCAGCCCGGTTCTGTCAGGGACACTGGAGGCAGCAATGTCCACCGAGACGAGGAGTCCGAGTTGCCGCAGGGAACTGTCCGATGGTTCGACGCCGACCGAGGGTTCGGGTTCATCGACCTCGGGAACGAGGCCGAGGACCTGTTCGTGCACGCGTCCGAGATCGTCGGCGACGACGGACCGAAGCAGCTCCGCGAGGGGCAAGCCGTCGAGTTCGAGGTGGGCGAAGGTGAGCGCGGCCCGCAGGCCCGCGGTGTCCGCGTCACGGGCGACCGGGCCGCCGACGCGCCCCTGGGCGTGCTCGGCACCGTCACCTGGTACGAGCCGGCCAAGGGATACGGCTTCGTCACGCCCGACGGCGGTAGCGCCGAGGTCTTCGTGCACAGCTCGGCCATCGTCGGGGGCGGTGTGATCGCGGAGGGGCAGCGGGTGGCGTTCCTCGTCGTCGACGGGGAGAAGGGGCCGCAGGCGGACCACCTCTTGCCGCTCGGTGCGGAGGCCGCACAGTCGGCGTCCGACGGCGGCGACGGCACGGTGTCCTGGTACGACGACACCAAGGGCTTCGGGTTCGTCGCTCCCGACTCGGGCGGCGAGGACGTCTTCGTCCACGTCAGCGGGCTCGGCCAAGGTCTGACCGAGCTGTCCGAGGGCGCCCGCGTGACGTATGACGTCGTCGACGGTGACAAGGGCCCGAATGCCCGCAACGTGCAGCTCGTGCGCGGCTCCAGGGGAGCGCGAGCTGCCACGGACCGGGGCCGGCCGAGCCGTCCCGCGGGATCGGGCGGGCCGCGCGGGGGCGAGGGCACCGTCACGCGCTACGACGCGGACCGCGGTTTCGGCTTCATCGCCCCCGATGCCGGGGGCGCGGACCTGTTCGTGCACGTGTCGGTCGTGCGGGGCGACGAGGTCCTGGAGGAGGGTGACCGGGTCCGGTTCAAGGTGCGCCAGAGCGACCGGGGACCGCAGGCCGACCGTGTCGAGCTGATCTGAGCTGAGCGCGACCCCTTCCTCCGTCGCGGAGGGAGGGGTTGTGTCGCACTAGCCTCGTACCCATGGACCAGACTCCCGAACGACGGCGCCGGGTCGACGGCGACGCCCTGATGCCCCTCGTTGCCGGGGCGGTCTCGGGTGTGATCGCGTACACGCTCGGCAGCGGCCTCTTCGTCGCCGCAGTCACCACGGTCGTGGTGGCCTGGATCGCCTTCGGCGGTATCACGCTGCTCAACCATCTCCGCAAGGGCCGCTAGCCGAACGCGACCCAGCGGCCCGCGCGTCCTGGAGGCATGCCGCGACCGTCCGTACGAACAGGAAGAGCCAGGTGAGCAGGAGGAAGAACCCGAGGAACTCGACGGCGGTCAGGTTGAAGTAGCCCACCGGCCACATCAGGAGCACCACGAGCGCGAAGACGCTCACGAAGAGGGACGACGTGACGAGGAACGTCCGCGGCAGGCGCGGCACCAGGTAGGGGGTGGCGACGATCAGCCCCGCGAACAGCACCGTCATGACCGACGCGATGACCGTGTGGAGCGCCTTGGCGACCTCGACCGTCACCCAGCCCAGTCCGACGAGCAGGACGGCCACCCCGATCAGCCAGGTGCGGAGCACCTCGAGCCGGCGCAGCTCCGCGGGCGTCGCCCAGGTGCGCAGGTCGCCGATCACGTAGTGGGTCAACGTCGTCATCGCGAGGCCCGCGAAGATCAGGGTGAGGTTGAACGCGTACGCCGAGAAGCCACCGCCGACGCCGAGCGCGCTGAAGTTGACCTGCCACCAGTGCGGGTCGTTGGCCGAGAGCATGCTCGCCAGGGCGCCGCTGACGAGGAACAGGGCGAGCAGGTTCGCGATCGCGATCGACGTCACCTCGACGGAGACCAGCGTGAGCACGTACGCGGCGACCGCGGCCGACAGCCCGACGAGGACGGCCGCCATCAGCGCGTCCAGCCGGAGCTCACGGAACGCCAGGTCGAACACCGCGAAGGCAGAGGCGGTCAGCAGCACGACGATGCCGGCTGCCGTGACCGTCAGCACGACGGCGTCGAAGCCGCGGCGCCACCTGCCAGCCCGTCTCCCGACCCCGCTGCCGAGGCGCGACAGCCGCGAGGACCGGACGTAGCCCGTGCAGAACGCCGCCGCCCCGGACCCACCCGAGGCGACGGCCGCGACGAGGCCGGCCGACACTCCCCCGAACAACGGCACCGTGTCCCCCGCGAACACCGCGATGCCCGCCACCAGGCTCACCGCCAGCGCGACCAGCGCGGAGAGCAGCGCGTGGTTCTCCGCCGCGACCGATCCGCGTGCGGGGCGCAGCCGCCGCTCACGTAACGACATCCTCGTTCCCTCCCGAGATCCGGACCCTACGCAGATCAACTGGGCTGCCGCCAGAAAGTTCCGGGCTCGTCGTCAGGCGTAGGCACTGTCGTCCACCGGCGACGGCGCCGGGCCGAGCGCCTCGAGCTCCGCCCACAGCTCCTCCGGGACCTGGGTCGCGACAAGCTCGTCCAGCTGTGCCCGCCGCCCCGGAGACACCACCCCCACGACGGTCGAGTCGATCAGCGGCGACCGCAGGGAGTAGTGCAGCGCGACAGCGGGCAGGGCGACGCCGTGGGCGTCGCACACCTCCGCCAGGCGCCGCGTCCACGCGAGGAGGTCGGCGCCCGCGGGCTGGTAGTTGTAGACGGCGCCCTCGTGCGGGCCCTTCGCGAGCAGGCCCGAGCCGAACGGCGCGGCGTTGAACACCGTCATCCCCCGCCCCTTCGCGTCTGCGAACACCGGCGCCGCCGACTGGTCGATCACCGTGAAGCGGTTGTGGATCAGCACGGCGTCGAACAGGCCGGTCCCGACGTACCTGGCCATCAGCGGCACCGGCGCGGCGGCGACGCCGATCGCGCCGACCTGCCCCGACTCGCGCAGCTCGAGGAGCCCCGCGACCGCGCCGCCCGGGCCGACCGCCTCCTCGAACGTCACCGAGTACGGGTCGTGCAGGTGCAGCAGCGGCAGCCGCTCGACACCGAGCCGCGCCGTCGTCTCCTCGAACGACCGCAGCACGCGGTCGCGGTCGAACGCGCGCGTCTCGGGGTCGGGGTCGACCTTCGAGACGACGCGGGCGGCGGCGTCCGGTCCAAGGCGCTCCATGGCCAGGCCGAGCACGGCCTCCGACCTGCCGCCGGAGTAGTTGTTCGACGTGTCGAGGTAGGCATGTTCGCTGCCGAACAGGTCGAGCGCAACCTCGACCGCGGCATCCTCGCCCCGGGACCCCGGCTCCGTGTCCCGGCCCAGGCCTGACGTGCCGAGCGTGACCGGACTGACGTTCATCGTGCTTCTCTCCTGCGTCATCGGGCTCTCCTCATGATCGGTGTACGGCAAAGTCTGTCCGACGACGGGCGCACGATGCCGCCGGACGCACGAGGCGCCCGCCCCGGAGAACCAGGGCGGGCGCCTCGTCATTGCCGGGGCCCGGGAGGCAGGGGTGCG
>NZ_KI911644.1:34144-34874 GCF_000515355.1 Promicromonospora kroppenstedtii DSM 19349
GTGCTCGCCCGCGCGACCGACGCCGTCGGCCACCCCGCGCGAACCGCGGCCGACGGCGAACGAGCGCGCGTCGGAGGCGTGCCGGCCTGGTCCCTCGGACCGGGCGGAGACCGCGCCGTGATGCGCGCACTTACCTCTGCCCCTGGGGCACATAGTGCACTCGGGAGTGGATCAGCCGATCCGCTTCCGAGAGACGCCGCTGGGTGTCGATCCGGTACGGGTCCACCGCGACGGCGATCGCCCGGAGGCGTCAACTTGCTTCCCGAACCCGGCTGCCAACTCAGAACGGCGGCTCGCCGGGTCCGGATGGGACGGTGAGGTCGCAGGCGTCGGGGGTATCGGAGGCGTCGGAGGTATCGGAGGGGTCGGTCGCCGGTGCGGTCGTGGTGTAGGGACGCGGCAGGCGGCGTCCGGTCAGGGCACGCAGGGTCAGGTCGTGACTGGTGTCCGGGTCGACCTGGTCCAGGTCCACCCGGGTGTCCAGGACCGTCGGCGGACGGGCGTGCATCCGACCCGTGGGCGTGGTCCAGGTCGTGACCCCACTGGCCGGGTCCCGCACGACACCCCAGCCCGCGTGCGTCTTGAGCAGATGGTGACGTCGGCAGAGCGCGTGGAGATTCCCGGCACGAGTCTGCCCGGGTTCAGACTTGCCCGCTGCATCAGGGCGAGCATCCTGGTCGTGGTCGAACGGCTCGATATGGTCCAGATCGCACGATGCGGCCCGGGAGTC
>NZ_KI911644.1:34974-38276 GCF_000515355.1 Promicromonospora kroppenstedtii DSM 19349
GGCGACGTCGGCCAGCCGGACCGGCCCGCTCCGGGGCCCTGGCCCTGGCCCAGCCGCCGCCTGCGGCCCAGCCCCCGCCCACAGCCCTTCCGTCGCCTGCTGCCCGGAGCTGTCCATGTGCCCACTATGCCGGGCGGGGAAGGGCGGCGGCCAACCGGCCGCCATCCTTCCCCGCTGGTCAGACACGGTCAGCCGCGGTCAGACCCGCGCCGACCGCGCGGCGACCCGTGTCTCCGGGAGCAGGAACATCCCGAGCGCGGCGAGCGCGCACAGGACGGCGCAGTACAGCGCCACCAGCCATGATCCGCCCCCGGCCGCCGCTGTCAGCCAGGCCGCGACGAACGGCAGGGTGCCGCCCACGAGGGCGCCGGTGATCTCGCGGCTGAACGTGACGCCGGTGTAGCGGTGGCGCACGTCGAACAGCTCCGACATGAACCCCGACTGGGCCGCCAGCATCGCGTCGTTGCAGAACGTGAAGAGCAGCACCAGGGCGATCCAGACGAGCACGGGGGTGCCCGTGTCGAGCAGGAAGAAGAAGGGGTAGATCAGCGCCACCGCGCCGAGCGCGCCGGTGAGGAACACCGGGCGCCGTCCGACCCGGTCGGAGATCCACCCGGCCAGCGGGATCGTCACGAGCTTGAGCAGGTTGCCGATCAGGATGCCGGTCAGACCGATCCACGCGGGCGCACCCACCGTCGCGGTCAGGTAGGTGAGCGCGTAGACGGACGGCAGGTAGCTGGCGACGTTGGGGCCGATGCTCGCGAGCATCGCGAACGGGATCCTGCGCCCGGCCGTGCGGAACAGCTCGCCGATGGCCACCCGCGGCACGGCACCCTGCGCCTTGGTGCGCTCGTACTCCGGGCTCTCCGCCACCCGCAGCCGGATGACGACGCCGGTGATGCTCACGGCGATGCTGAGCAGGAACGCGACGCGCCAGCCCCAGGACAGGAACGCGGCCTCCGAGAGCGTGGCGCTCAGCAGGGTCAGCACGCCGGTCGCCAGCAGGGCGCCGACGGCGTTGCCCGCGCCGGGGATCGCGGCGTTGAGCCCGCGAGCGCCGTCGTGGGAGTGCTCGGCGGCGAGCAGGGTGGCGCCCGCGTACTCGCCCCCGGCGCCGAAGCCCTGCACCACGCGGAGCACGACGAGCAGCACGGGCGCGGCGATGCCGATGCTCGCGTGGCTGGGCACCAGCCCGATCAGGGTCGAGGAGACGCCCATGAGCACGAGGGTGAGGAAGAGCATCTGCCGGCGGCCGTACCTGTCGCCGAGGTGGCCGATGATGAGTCCGCCGACGGGCCGCGCGAAGAACCCGACCGCGAACGTGGCGAACGACGCGAGGGTCGCGAGCACCGGGTCCTGGGACGGGAAGAACACGGCGGGGAACACCAGCGCGCTGGCGGTGCCGTAGAGGGAGAAGTCGTACCACTCCAGTGCGGTGCCCACGGTGGCACCGACGGTGGCCTTGTTGATCCGGAACGTCATCGTTTCCTTTCTAACCTTTCAGTGCCAGGCGCACGGACACGGTGGCGGACGCCGCCTCGCCGTCGGCCTGCCGTGCGGTCCCGGCCAGGCGGAGGAATCCTCCGAAGTGGGTGACACGGGCGAACGTGGTGCTGGTGGTCTTAAGGACGGTGCCCTCGTCGATCCAGCGGATGCCGTCGGGGCTGATCTGGACCCGGAGCTCGACGCCGGTGCCGGGCTCGGGGTCGTGGAGCTCGACGAAGAAGATGGCCTCGTCGGCCCAGCCGCACTCGTACGGGTGGGTCTCGATGGTCTGGTCGAAGGGCTGCCGGAGCTCGATCACGGAGGTGTAGAAGGTCTTCATGCCGCCTCCCCCCGCTCGACGGAGACGACTACCGAGTCGAGGAACAGGGAGACCCGGCGATCGGTGTCGGCCTCGACGAAGAACACCGGGTTGAGCAGGCCCTCGATGTCGTTGTACGCCGGGGCCAGGGTGGGGTGGGCTCCGTCCGGGAAGCGGAAGCTCCGCCCGCCCACGCGGAACTCCTCGTAGGAGCGGTTCACGAGGTCGACGGTCAGCGAGAACGGGGTCCAGTTCAGCTTGTCGTCCGACTCGTTGTAGATCAGGTGCTGCTCGCCGTCCTCGAACCAGGTCGTGGCGACCGTGGACCCGTCGGGGCCGCGCTCGCCGAACCACTGCGGGTCGACGCCGGCCTTGTGCCAGCCGTCGGCGCCGTAGCTCCACTCCTCGTCGGTGGCGTCGGTGGGGCTGTAGTACTGCCAGCGCCGCACGGGCTCGCCGTCGACGGCGTTCACGTAGCGGACGCCGGGCATGTAGCGGTGCTCGTCGTCCTGCAGGTCGACGAACATGCCGAACGCGCGCAGGTCGTCGACGCCGAGGCCGGGGCGGTCCTGCTCGACCTTGTGGGCGAGCAGGGTTTCGATCCGCAGCCGCCGCGCGTCGCCGGGGACGGCGAGCCGCTTGATCGCCAGGCCCATCGAACCGGCAACAGGGGGCTGGTCGGCCGGCGCTGCGGCGGCGCGGCTGGAGATCTTCAGGGAATAGGTGCCGCTCGCGGAACCGTGCGTGCCGCCGAAGGCGAAGGTCGCGGAGCTGAGCATCGTCGGCCCCCAGTGGATCAGGTCGATGTCGGCGGAGTGCTCGCGGAACCCGGGGGCCACGAAGTTCGGGCGCAGGTCGAGCCACCCGCTCATGCCGTTGTCGAAGTCGTCGGCCACGAGGATCCGTGGGAGCGGGTCGAAGAAGCCGGAGAGAAAAGAGGTCATGGGCCAGCCGTTCTGGTCGCCTCAGGGCGACATTGCCAGTGAACAATCGATTTATCAGTTGTACGCGGATGGGCTGACGCCTGTCAACAGGGTCTTGCCGGAGCGGGGTCAGCCGAGCGCGGCCACGGCCGCCAGCTCGTCCCCGAGTGCCCGCCCGACGACGGCGGCGGGGAGCACGCCCGCGTCGCAGTGCACGGCGCAGCGGAGCACACCGTCGTACGAGATCGCCGCGACGCCGAGGCGCACGTTGCCCCCGAGCGCGGCCACGGGCCAGATCTGCTCGACCCGCGCTCCCGCCAGGGTGAGCGGGTGCGCGGGGCCGCGCACGTTCGTCACGAACATGACGACGAGCCGCTGCCGGCGCGAGAGCCGCCCGAACAGCCAGGTACCCGGGCGCGTCCGGGTCAGCTCGAACGTGCCGCGCGTGCGCGCCTCCGCCTTGGCCGTGCGGGTCAGCCCTGCGACGCGACGCAGACGGCCGGCGAGGTCGCCCGCTTCGGCAGGCAGCGGCACGAGCATGACGCCGACGGCGTTGCCCGACCGGCCCCGGTGCG
>NZ_KI911644.1:38376-39022 GCF_000515355.1 Promicromonospora kroppenstedtii DSM 19349
GGTGGGCGCGGGCAGCGCCGAGGCGGACCGGGCGACGGCTGCCGCGGGCGTGATCGTGTGCGCGACGACGGCCCGGGAACCGTTGTTCGACGGCGCCCTGGTGCGCGACGACGCGGTGGTGATCGCCGTCGGCTCCCACGAGCCGGACGCGCGAGAGCTCCCCTCCGACCTGCTGAGCCGCGCCGCCGTCGTCGTCGAGGACGTCGCGACCGCGCTGCGCGAGTGCGGCGACGTCGTGCTCGCGGTCGGCGAGGGCGCGATCACCGCGACAGACCTCGTCCCGATGGCGGACGTCGTCACCGGGCGGGTCAGCCTTCGGGCCGACCGGCCCGTCGTCTTCAAGAGCTCCGGGATGTCCTGGGAGGACCTCGTGGTCGCCACGGCGGTCGCGGACCAGGGCGCCGACGGAGAGGGGCCACCGCGTGACCCCCGCGAGCGCCGGGCGTGATGCGGCGGGCAGCGACCCGTTGACGTGCGCCGACACCGCTCATTAGCCTCCCGGATGGCTGGTGGTGCGCGTCGTCGCGCGGACCGGCCCCTTGGCCCCGGACGAAGGAGTTCTGCCATGCGCACCCCGATCACCCGCCGCACCCTGCTCGTCACCGGCGCCGCCGTCGGCGCCTCGGCCGTGCTGGGCGCACCGGCC
>NZ_KI911644.1:39122-44343 GCF_000515355.1 Promicromonospora kroppenstedtii DSM 19349
CGCACCGGCCGCGGGCGCCTCGACCGCCCCCGCCGCCAGGGGCGATGGTCACCGCGCCGCCCTGGTGACCCCCGTCGCCGAGGTGCTCGACGGCGGCGAGCAGGTCACCGCGCTGGTCATCGCGTCCGACGTGCTGGGCCGCGTGGAGCGGTCGTCGCTCACGTCGTCGACCTTCGCCGTGCACGTCGTGGCCACCAATCCCCTCACGGGCGACGTCGCCTACGAGCAGGACCGCGTGGTCACGGCGGCGCGGTGGACGGGCCGTGGCGAGGTCACGCTCGACCTGGAGCACGGGTGGGGCGTCGACGGCGGCGGCACCCTGCAGTACATGGGCGCGTTCGGCCGCAACGTGCTCCTGGACCTGGACCACACGGTCACCCAGGCGGAGCCGCTGCGCGGCCCGGGTGCGGGCGGCGTCGTCGTGCTCGACTCGTTCCGGCAGGGCGACCTGTCCGACCCGGAGGTCGACGCGTTCACGTACCACGCGACGGCGTCGGGCCTGAACTACCGGCTGTTCTCGCCCGAGCGGCGGCACCGGGGCGGGCGGCGCGGCGCGGCGCTCGTCGTGTGGCTGCACGGCGGCGGTGAGGGCGGGCTGCTGACCGGCGGGTACGACTACTACGACAACGAGGCGCAGCTGCGGGCCAACCGGGGCGCGCTCGGCTTCGCCACGCGGGAGGCGCAGGACCTGTTCGGCGGCGCGTACGTGCTCGCGCCGCAGGCGACCTCGGCCTGGATGCAGGACGGCGACGGCTTCGCGCCCCAGATCCTGGAGGCGATCGAGGAGGTCGCGGCGGCACACCGGATCGACGCGAGCCGCGTCCACGTGGTCGGCTGCTCCAACGGCGGGTACATGTCGCTCAAGATGGTCGCCGAGCACCCGGACCGGTTCGCGACGTCGACGCCGATCTGTTGCGGCATCGGGCCGCGGGACGGCTCGGGCGGCTACTTCATCTCCGACGCGGAGCTCGCGGCGATGACGACTCCGACGTGGCTGGTCGCCTCGGCCGACGACACGACGCTGGACCCGGAGGACAACACCGTCCACGCGCACGAGCGGATCGCCGGCTCGATCATGAGCCTGTACGACGGCGTCGTGTGGGACGGGAACACGTACCCCGGGCACTGGTCGTGGATCTACGTGGCCCGCAACGACCCGCGGCACGCGGGCCGGAGCGTCTGGGAGTGGATGGCGCGCACGCGACGCTGAGCGCGCGGCCGGGCCGCGCTGGCCCTCAGCGGGTGAAAGGGCTAACGTGGCGGCAGGAGTCAAGCCACGGCGCCGCACCGCGATGACGGAGGCCCAGATGACGACGACTACCGGCGACACCACCCAGCACACTCCCTTCCTCGGCGACACGGTCAAGAACCTCGCGGTCGGGACGCCCGTGCTCGCAGGTCAGTACCGTGTCGAGCTTGCCACGGGCACCTGGTGGTGGTCCGACGAGGTGTACCGGATGTACGGGTACGAGCCCGCGCAGGTGGTTCCCGGACCCGAGATACTGCACGCCCGCCGCCACCCGGACGACCAGGACCGGGTGATCCGCGAGGCCGTGCGCTCGCTCCGGGCCGGGCACACCTTCACCTGCGCGCAGCGCGTCGTGGACGTGCACGGCAGGGCCCGCACCCTGCTCGTGACCGGGCAGGCCGTCCGGTCCGAGCGCGGCCCGGTCCTGGTGGGGCAGGTCGCCGACGTCACGCCCCTGCAGCACGAGGCCGTCGCCCGTGCGGCCCAGCGGTCGGTCGACAACGCGATGGCGACGACGGCCACGATCGAGCAGGCCCGAGGTGTGCTCATGGCCGTGCACGGCGTGAGCGAGGAGGACGCGCTGACCATGCTCACCGAGCGTGCCAGCGCCGCCGGCGTCGACCTGCGGACCACTGCCGCGCACCTGCTCGCCGGCCTGTCCGGCAAGGCGCGGCTCGGTGGCGGGGCGGCCACCCGCGTCAGCCGGATCCTGGCGTCCGTGGTGCCGGTCAAGAAGACCCGCGCGAACGACCCGCTGCTCACCCGCCGGGCGGCCTGACCCGGCCGGGTCATCCGCTCAGGAACCTGAGCAGCGCTCGCTCGTCCGCCGTCATCCAGCGCGACGAGCGGACGTGGTCCGCGCCCGAGCGCACGATCCGCCGGTCGAGCTCGGCGCGGTCGTCGGTCAGGATCGCGGGGTGCACGTAGCTCTTGCGGCACACCGCGGGGGTGTTGTGCAGGTGGTCGGCGGCGATCCTGACCGCCTCGACGCGCTGCGCGTCGTGCTCGGCCTGGTCCGCGGGTTCGAGCTCGCGCAGGTGGCCCAGCGCGATCGCGCTGGCGCCCCAGGTACGGAAGGTCTTGGCGGTGTGGTCGCCACCGGTCACCCGGGCGAGGTAGTCGTTGACGTCGGCCGAGCCGACGTCGCGGACCTCGTCCCCGTCCACGTACCGCAGGAGCTGCTGACCGGGCAGCTCCTTGCACCGGCGAACGATGTTCGCGACCCGCCGGTCGTGCACCACGACGTCGTGCGGCTCCCCCGACTTGCCCTGGAACCGGAACCGCACCTCGGCTCCCCCGACGGTGGCGTGCCGGTTGCGCAGCGTGGTCAGCCCGTAGGACTCGCCGGAGCGCACGTACTCGTCGTTGCCCACCCGGATCAACGTCTCGTCGAGCAGCCGGACGACGGTGGCCACCACCCGGTCCAGGCTCAGCCGGGAGACGCCCATGTCGGCGTCGACCTGCTTGCGCAGCGCCGGCAGCGCCTCGCCGAACCCCGCCAGCTCCTCGAACTTCGCGGCGTCCCGATACCGGCGCCACCGGGGGTGGTAGAGGTACTGCTTGCGGTTCTTGGCGTCGCGGCCCGTGGCCTGGACATGCCCCGACGCGTCCGCGCAGATCCACACGTCGGTCCACGCCGGCGGGATGACCAGCGCGCGGATCCGGTCCAGCGTCTCCTGGTCGGTGACCCGGTCGCCGCCGTCGTCGGTGTAGCTGAACCCGCGCCCGCGGCGCCGGCGGTGGATGCCGGGGTCGGCGTCGCAGCTGTGGGTGAGCCCGTCACCGACCGGCTCCTGCATGGGCCACCTCACCGCTACGCGCCTGCGGCCGCTTCTCGACCTCGGTCAACCTAACCGACCGGGGCTCGGACGGCTCGCGGACCGTCGCGCGTGAAGACACCGTCAAGCCACGGTGTACCGGCTCGTGATCGCGACGCGGTTCAGGGCGTTCATCACCGTGACGACCCACGACACCGCCGCCAGCTGCTCGTCCGGGAGCACGGCGGCCGCGGCCCCGTAGTCCGCGTCCGGGACGTGCCCGTCCGCGACCAGGGTGATCACCTCGGCCAGGCCGAGCGCGGCGCGGTCGGCCGCGGAGAAGTAGCCGGTCTCCCGCCAGGCGGGCAGCACGGCGATCCGGTCCGGGTTCTCGCCCTTCTTGAGGGCATCAGCCGTGTGCATCCGCAGGCAGAACGCGCAGCCGTTGAGCTGCGAGGTGCGGATGCGCAGCAGCTCGATCAGCAGGGGGTCGAGGCCGGAGGCCAGGGCGTTGCTCTCGGCCTCCGCGGACAGCGTGAGCAGGGCCTTGTACGCGTTCGGGTGCTGCTTGCCCAGGTCGACGCGCTGCGTGGTGGTCATGGTTTCTCCTTCGTCTGGTTCGTCGGACGACAGGGAGACGACGCAGCCTGCCCGGAGGTGACGCTCAGACGTGCGTGAGCTTGTCCGGGTTGACGACGCGGCGGTACGCGGTGATCCGCCCGTCCGCGATCTGCACCGTGTCCACGGAGAAGACCTTGCCCTCGCGGTGGAACACCAGGGAGAGCTCGCCGCCGACCTCCACCAGGTCGATCCGGTCGGGCGGCAGCTGGTGGCCGACGCGCACCATGACCTCGGCCACGCGCCGCCCGCCGACGATGGGCTTGCGTGCCGCGTGCACCTTGCCGCCGCCGTCGGTGACATAGACGACGTCGGGGTCGAGCAGGCCGACCAGGCCCTCCAGGTCACCGGTCTCGTAGGCACCGCGGAACGCCTCCAGCACGCGCTCGCGCTCGGCCCGCGAGACGCGGGAGGTCCGGGGCTCGGCGTCCTGCTGCGCGGCCACCCGCTGCCGCGCCCGGGAGGCCAGCTTGCGGGCGCCCGGCACCGTGACGTCCAGGATCTCGGCGATCCGCGCGAACTCGAGCTCGAAGACGTCGTGCAGCACGAACGCGACCCGCTCGGGCGGGCTGAGCCGCTCCATGACCAGGAGCATCGCCGCGGTGACCGACTCGTCGACGAGCACCGGCTCGGCGGCGTCCGGCCCGGTCAGCAGCGGCTCGGGCAGCCACGGCCCCACGTACGACTCCCGGCGACGGCGGGCGCTGTTCAGGATGTCGTAGGACCGGCGGGCGGCCACGGTGATGAGCCAGGCCCGCAGGTTGCGCACCTCGTCGAGGTCGGCGCCGAGCGCGCGCAGCCAGACGTCCTGGGTGACGTCCTCGGCGTCGGCCACGCTCCCGAGCAGGCGATACGCGGCGCCGAAGACCGCAGGCCGGTGCTCCGCCCACTCCTGGCGGAGCCGCTCCTGCCCGGGCATGTCGGTCACCGCGGGTCCTTTCGCTCGATCGGCAGCAGCATAGACGGGACGACCCCGAGCAGAGACGAGGCATGACGATGAGCGAACGCACCCAGCGGGTGGTGATCGTCGGCGGCGGGTTCGCCGGCTACAACGCGGCCAAGGCCCTGCGCCGGGCCCTGCCGCGCACGGCCGACGTCGAGATCGTGCTGGTGAACCGGACCGACTACTTCCTCTACCTGCCGCTGCTGCCGGAGGTCGCGGCGGCCGTGATCGACCCGCGGCGGGTGACGGTCTCGATCCCGGCGACCCTGCGCGGCGTCCGGCTCGCGCTCGGCGACGTGACAGCGATCGACGCGGAGCGGGAGGTCGTCGCGTACACCGACCCGGAAGGCGCCGAGCACGAGCTGCGGTACGACCGGCTGATCCTGGCGGCGGGCAGCGTCACCCGGCTGCTGCCCATCCCCGGGGTCGCGGAGCACGCGCACGGGTTCCGCGGCGTCGCCGAGGCCCTGTACCTGCGCGACCACGTGATCCGCCAGGTGGAGCTCGCCGCCGCGACCGACGACCCGGCCGAGCGGGACGCACGGTGCACGTTCGTCGTCGTGGGCGCCGGGTACACGGGCACCGAGGTGGCGGCGCAGGGGCCGCTGCTCACGAGGGCGCTGCTCCGCCGGCACCCCGTGCTGGCGCGGCAGC
>NZ_KI911644.1:44443-45116 GCF_000515355.1 Promicromonospora kroppenstedtii DSM 19349
CGGCCGGCGGGCGGTACGTCGACCCCGAGGTCGCCGCGGACGCGTTGAGCGACGAGCGCTCGCCCCTGACCGACCGCGAGCTGGACGTGCTGCGCGCGGGCCGGAACGGCGAGACGACGCGCCAGATCGCGCGCACGCTCTCGCTCGCCCCGGGCACCGTGCGCAACCACGTCTCCACCGTGCTGGGCAAGCTCGCGGTCGAGACCCGGCAGCAGGCCGTGCTCCTCGCGCAGGAGCGCGGCTGGATCTGACGGGCACGGGGCGGGACGAGCCGCCTGCCGGGTCGGTTAGTGTTGTCGCGCCATGATCCCGACCCGCCGCCTCAGCCCCTTCCTCGCCGGTGCCCGGCGCGGTTCGATGAGCGTGCTGTCGGTCATGTTCGTGGCGCTCGCGCTGGTCAGCGTGCACGTGCTGTGCAGCGTCCACCTCGACCGCGACCACGCCGGCCACGGGCACGGCGAGGTCCCGGCCTCGGTCTCGGCGGCCCACGCGGCCACCGTCCCAGGGACGGGATCCGAGCCGCTGGGCGACGAGTCGCACGGCTGCGGAGACCACCACTCGACGTCGGCGCAGTGCGACCCGCTGCGGCCCTCCCCCGTCGTCTCGGCCGTGCTGCCCGAGCGCACCGCGCAGCGGACGGCGCCTGCCGCGGCCTACCGGGACCACCGCACCG
>NZ_KI911644.1:45216-49187 GCF_000515355.1 Promicromonospora kroppenstedtii DSM 19349
CAGGCCGCGCCCGCCCCTGCGGCGGTCAACGCCAAGCTGGCCGGCAGTCCCGTCCAGGGCGCGCTCGACGCGGCAGCCCTGGACGCCCTGGCCACCCAGGCCAAGGCGTCCGTGGCCGCCGCACCGGTGGTGACCGTCGCCACCGACGCCGAGCTGAGGGTCGAGAGCGCGGCCGTGTCCGTGGTCTCCGCCGCGGACAACGAGGAGTACCAGGCCCAGCTAGCCGCCGAGGCGGAGGCCGAGGCCGCGGAGGAGGCCGCCGAAGCAGCTGCCGAACAGGCCGCGGCGGTCGACATCCCGGCGTCCGCGGCGGGCTCCGCCGTCGTCTCCGTCGCGATGCGCTACCTCGGGGTGCCCTACGTGTGGGGCGGCAACACCCCGGCGGGGTTCGACTGCTCGGGCTTCACGTCGTACGTGTACGCGCAGGTCGGCATCGACCTGCCGCGCACGTCGTCGGAGCAGCGGTACGCCGGCACCGTGGTGCCGTGGTCCGAGGCGCAGCCGGGCGACATGATCTGGTCGCCCGGGCACATCGCGATCTACGCCGGTGACGGCATGCAGATCGAGGCGCCGGTCCCCGGCAAGAGCGTCCGGTACACCAGCATCTGGCAGTCCGACCCGACGTTCATCCGCGTCGGCTGACACCCGGGGTGGGGCGCGGGCGGGCACGTCGCCGCCCGCGCCTCAGCCGGCCGGCTACTTGGTCGAGGCGGGGTCCTCGTCGCCGATGTGTCCCGGGGCGTTGGCGGCCAGGACCCGCTGGACGAAGGCGCAGTACTCCGACATGTAGTGCCGCAGGAACGCCGCCGTCGTCTCGTTGACCACGGTGCCGTCCGGGCCGAAGTCCGCGGCGTCGTAGGTGATGTAGGCCTCGGGGGCGTTGAGCTGGGGCGCGTCGAGGAAGCTGAGCACGCCGCGCATCGACGACTGCATCACGGCCGTGCCGATGCCGCCCGGCGAGGCCCCGATGATGCCGGTCGGCTTGCGGGCGAACGAGTTCTGGCCCCAGGGCCGCGAGCCCCAGTCGATGGCGTTCTTCAGGGCACCCGGGATGGACCGGTTGTACTCCGGGGACACGAACAGCAGCCCGTCCGAGGCCTCGAGCGCCGCCTTGAACCGGCGGCCCTCGGGCGGGAAGTCGGCGTCGTAGTCCCAGCTGTACAGCGGCAGGTCACCGATGGGGATCTCGGTGAACGACAGGTCGTCGGGCGCCGAGGCGATCAGCGCCCTCGACAGCGTGCGGTTGATGGATCCCTTGGCCAGGCTGCCGACCAGGTAGCCGATCTCGTAGGTCATGACGCCTCCCGCGCATCAGCCGGCCGTCGACGCCGGCCGCCGGCGTGCCGTCATACCAACTGTGCGCTCGCCCGCTCGGACCGGCGAGTCCGGCCGGGACTCAGCCGTCGCCGTCGAACAGGCCACCGTCGAGCAGCCAGTTGTAGCGCAGCCGCAGGGCGCGCTCGGTGCTGGCCATCAGGGTGGCGACCAGGATCGAGAGGTTGAGCCAGCCGGGCAGCCGGATCGGCGACGTGAAGGTGGTCCCGATCCGCTCGGCGATCGGCGGGAGCTGGGAGATCTGCTCGACGATCTGCGGCACCCCGAGGACGAGGCCGACCACCAGGACGACGACGGAGACCAGCCCGATGAAACGGCCCGCAACGGGGTGCGAGTGCTCCAGACGGGCACGGCGGCCCTCGGCCGAGGCGGCGTCGGGCGCGAGCTGGCGCTCGGTGCCGTCGTCGGCCACGTAGTGGCAGCGGCGGAGGCCGAAACCGCTGGTGACCACCTCGATCACGCCGCCGGTCACCGGGAACCGGGCCGGGAGCTTCGAGACGGCGTGCAGCCGGCCGTCGAGGTACAGCTTCGCGCGGACCGTGCCGTTGTCGTCCCCGCCGTGCCGGATGTCGACCGACCAGGTCTCGGGCCGTCCGTCGGCGGTGGTCAGCTCCAGGTGGAACAGCGAGCGCGAGAGCGGCTGCCACCACCGGAACCGCTGGAGCGGGCTGCCGTCTCCTGACCGTACCCGCTGATCAGCACGCCGGCGACTCCAGTCCGAGAACATGACCGACACCGTAACAACGCGCCGGCGGGGCCGCACCGAAGCGGATCGACGCGGCCCCGGGTGTCGGCGGGGCTACCCGGCGAGGGCGGTCTCCGCCTCGGCGAACCAGCGGCCGGCCGCCTCGTCCGCGGTCAGCGTGCCGTAGGCGACCTCCATGGCGATGGTCGTGAAGGTGGCCTCCAGGTTGCTGAGGCCGGCCACGGGCGGCGGCGCCGAGCCTACGAGGTGGGGCTGGAGCGCGCTCTCGTAGTCGAGGATCTGCTGGTCCAGCTCGTCCAGCTCGACGCCCTCCAGCGTGGCGCTCGACGCGGGCACGCCGCGGGACATGCCGAAGATCTCGCCGACGCGGGGGTCGTTGACCAGGAAGTCGACGAGCTTCGCTGCCTCGTCGGGGTGCTCGCTGTTGGCCGCGACCGAGAGCTGCAGGCCGGGCTTGAGGAACATGCCGCTGTTGTTCTCGAAGTCGTCGGCGGGCACGGGCAGCAGCGTCAGGTTCGGCTCCGCCTGCCCCTCGCTGAACCGGACCAGGAAGTTGTCCCAGCTGATCTCGGCGGCGGTCTCGCCCACGCCGACGGCGTCCGCGCCGGAGAGCTGCTCCTGGCGCTTGGTCGGCAGGAACCCGTTCTGCTCGTGGATCGTGGCGCTCTTGCCCCACCAGGTGGCGAGGTCGTCCTGCGTGAAGCCGAGCTGGTCGCCGTCGAACAGCGACCTGCCGTTCTGCTGCAGCCAGATCTGGAACAGCCAGAAGAACTGGGTGTAGTCGACCGAACCGTGGACGGCGGGGTCGTGCTCGGCCCCGGCGGCGGAGATCCCGGCCAGCAGGGCGTCGTACTCGTCCCAGGTCAGGCCCTCCTGCGGCACGTCGACGCCGAGCTCGTCGAGCAGATCGGCGTTGACGAACGTGCCGAGCGTGCTCGCGCTGCTGGCCAGACCGTAGGTCTGGCCGTCCACCTGCCCCGAGGCGAGCAGCGGCTCGGCGATGGTGTCGACCTCGATCGTGTCGCCGAAGTACTCGTCGAGCGGGATCACGTGCCCGAACTCGGTGTACTCGGTGAGGTAGGCGAGGTCCATCTGGAGCACGTCGGGCAGGGTGCGGCTCGCGGCCTCGGTGTTGCGCGCGGTCCAGTAGTCGGTGAATCCCGCGTAGCTGGTCTGGACGGTGATCCCCGGGTTGTCCTCCTCGAAGATCTCCAGCGCCTGCTCGTACCGCTCGGCGCGGCTGGCGTCACCCCACCACGAGAACGTCAGCGACACGTCCTGGTCCGAGCCGCCCGACCCCGAGCCGCCGGACGAGCACGCGGCCACGGCCAGCACGGCCGCCACGGCCACCCCGGCGCGGACCATCCTGTGGTGGCCGCGACCGCGGGCCGTGCCGCGGTCGCTCCTCGCGTGCAGATTCATGTGAGCCTCCTTGCTCGTGTTCGTCGCAGGACGGATCCGCCCTGACCCGCGCACAGCGTGCAGCCCCGCACGCACCCGGCCGCGCGAACGGACAAAAGCGGTCACGGCCGGGGCGCTGCCCCGCAGGAGGCGCGCACGGTCAGCCGGGGCAGCAGCTCGATGTGCCGCGGCGGGCGGTGCTCTCCCCCGTCGCGCACGTCGGTGTCGCGCTCGCCCGTGTCGTGCGCGATGCGGTCGACCAGGAGCTGCAGCGCCTCCCGGCCCAGCTCGCGGCGCGGCGTCGTCACGGTGGTCAGCGGCACGGCGGCGAGCTCGGCGTTCTCGTCGTCGTAGGCCACCACGGCGAGGTCGTCGGGCACGCGCAGGCCGCGGTCGAGGGCGGTCTCCACGAGGCGCGCGGCGTGGTCGTCGGTGTGCACCAGCACCGCCCGGGTGCCGGTGGCGAGGCACCGGTCCAGCAGGTCGGCGAGCTCGCGCCGCAGCCGGGCCGGGTCCTCGTCGCCCTTGG
>NZ_KI911644.1:49287-52622 GCF_000515355.1 Promicromonospora kroppenstedtii DSM 19349
GCCCGGCCGCCCGTGCCGCGGAACCCGTCAGGCGGGACGTGGTGCGCGTGTCGAACGCCGCGGCCGCCGTCGGCGTGCACACGCCCGGCAGCCCGCCGAGCCACTCCCGGATACCCTCGTCGCGGGAGATGACGGCTGTGCCCCGGCCCGCGGCGTCGCGCCGCGTCGAGGGCCAGGACATGCTGAAGGCATGGGTCGGCCCGCCCACGACCAGCAGGGTGACGTCGGCCGGGACCATGCGGGGCGCGGCCGCCACCTCGACGACGTCGGTGTGCATCGACGCTTCGATCCCTTCCGCGACCGCCCGCGCGACCGCCTGCGTGTTTCCGAACATCGACTCGTAGACCACCAGCGCACGCATCGTCATCAGCTCCTTGCTTCCTGTCTCCACGGTCCGTTCCCGGGCCTGCCGCCCGGCAGGGCCGTCCGGCCCCGGTCACCGGGACCTTTGGCCCGTGCCCCGGCAGGTGCTCGCGCGAAGACTGGGCGGGACGGTGCAGCACGACTGGCGGGAGCAGCGGACATGGACGTCGTCGACGCACGGGTGGAGCGGATCCTGCGGGCCGCCGCGAGCGCCCCGAGCGTGTACAACACGCAGCCGTGGAAGGTGAGCTTCGCCGGTCGCACGATGTCCCTCCGGGCCGACCCGGCCCGGCAGCTGCGGCACTGCGACCCGCACGGCCGGGAGATGCTGATCAGCTGCGGGGCTTTCCTGTTCAACGCGCGGGCCGCGGCGCGTCGCGAGTCGCTGACCGCCGTCGTCCGGGTCCTGCCGGACCCGCACGACGAACTGCTGGTGGCGCAGGTGGACCTGGAGCCGGGTCCGATCCCGAACACGGACGAGCTGGAGCTGTCGGTGGCGATCGCGCGACGCACCACCTCGCGGGTGCCGTTCGACGACCAGCCGCTGTTCACGGACGTGCTGCTGGCCATCCAGCAGGCCGCCCGGGAGGAGAACGCGGACCTACGGCCGATCCAGCCCTCGGAGCCGGTGCGCGACGAGGTCCTGGGGCTGGTGCGGCGGGCGGAGTCGCTCGCCGCCGAGGACCCGGTGGCCCGGGACGAGGAGCTGGCGTGGACTGCCACGGCCCGGGACCGCGCGGACGGCATACCGCGCGATCTGCTGGGCCCCGCGCCTGACGACGACGGCGCACCGGTGCGGCGGTTCCTCGCCAGCACGGGGACGGTCCCGTTCGAGCAGCGGACGACGATGGCGCTGCTCTCCACGCCGGGCGACTCCCCGCGGGACTGGATCACGGCGGGCCAGGCGCTGGAGCACGCGCTGCTGGTCGCGACCACCTACTTCGTGCACGCATCGTTCGCGACCACCGTGCTGGAGAACCCGACGACGCGGCACGACCTGCGCCGGGCGCTGGGGATGGACGCGGCGCCGCAGATGCTGATGAGGCTCGGGTACAGCTCGGTGCCCCTGCGGACACCCCGACGCACCACGGAGCAGCTCGCCGTGCCGCGCGACGGATGACGCGGGCCCGTGGGGGTCGGCGTCACCCGTCGCGGGCGCGGTCGGCTGATGGTGGGGTCTGCCGGCGTCAGGACCGGATGAACTCCAGCAGGTCGGCGTTGATGACGTCGGCGTGCGTGGTGGGCATGCCGTGCGGGAAGCCTGCGTAGGTCTTCAGCGTGCCGTTCTGCAGCAGCTCGGACGACAGCGGGGCCGCGTCGGCGTACGGCACGATCTGGTCGTCGTCGCCGTGCATGACCAGCACCGGGACCGTGATCTTGCGCAGGTCCTCGGTGAAGTCCGTCTCCGAGAACGCCTCGATGCCGTCGTAGTGCGCCTTGGCACCACCCGTCATGCCCTGCCGCCACCAGTTACGCACCAACGGCTCCCGCGTCTCCACACCGGGCCGGTTGAACCCGTAGAACGGGCCCGAGGCCAGCGCGACGTAGAACTCCGAACGGTTCGCCGCGAGCTGGGCCCGCAGGTCGTCGAACACGCTCATCGGCAGGCCGCCGGGGTTGGCGTCGGTCTGCAGCATCAGCGGCGGCACCGCCGACATGATCGCGGCCTTCGCCACCCGGGACTCACCATGCCGGGCGATGTAGTGGATCACCTCGCCGCCGCCGGTGGAATGGCCGATGTGGATGGCGTCGCGCAGGTCCAGGTGAGCGGTCACCGCTGCCAAGTCGTCCGCGTAGTGGTCCATGTCGTGCCCGTCGCCGACCTGGGTCGACCGGCCGTGACCACGCCGGTCGTGGGCGATGACGCGGTAGCCCTGCTGCAGGAAGAACAGCATCTGCGTGTCCCAGTCGTCCGCCGACAGGGGCCAGCCGTGGCTGAACACGATCGGCTGGCCCGTCCCCCAGTCCTTGTAGTAGATCTCGATGCCCTCGTCAGTCACAATCTTCGGCACGTTGTCGCTCCGTTCGCTGGTGCTGGGGGCCCGGCTGCCCGAGCCGTCCTGCCAGCATCCATCGACCGGGCGGCGTGCGCAGGCCAGGATCGGCCCACGACTGACTTTCCCGGGTGATATCGAGGCTCACCGGGGCGGAGCGAGGATCAGCCGGCGTCGGTCCGGCTCAGTCCTGGATCAGGCCGATGACGTTGCCGGCCGGGTCGGCGATCCAGCCGATGGTCGGGCCCTGGGCGGGGTCGGAGCTGCGGGCCACGCCGTGCTCGTCCTGCTCGAAGCCCGGGTACCGCAGCAGGCTCACCCCGGCGGCCTCGAGCTCCGCCACCACGGCGTCGATGTCCGGCACCACGAGGTTCAGCACCGTGTACGACGCCGGGGCGTGCGCCTCGCCCTTGGGGTAGACGAACACGGTCGAGCCCTCGGTCAGCTCGATCTCCAGGCCGCCCATGTCGTTGGCCCGGGCGGGCAGGCCGAGGGTGTCGCGGTAGAAGCGGAGCGCCGTCTCGGCGTCGTCCACGGAGAAGCCGCTGAAGCTGCGGAGCGTGGTGACCATGGTGGGTTCCTCTCGTCGGACCGGTTCGCAGGGCTGACGGCGACGGCACGCGGAACTCATCGCCCTGCCCGACGCGGCGGAGTGGTTTGAGCAAATGCTAAATTCGTTGCCGTGGACACGCAGCCCCTCTACGCGATCAAGGCGGAGCTCTTCAAGAGCCTGGCCCACCCGGTACGCATCCAGGTGCTGGAGGTGCTCGCGGCCGACGCCGATCTCACCGCGCCGGTCTCCCGCCTGCAGACCGTGACCGGGTCCGAGCCGTCGGCGCTCTCCCAGCACCTGGCCGTCCTCAAGCGCGCGGGCGTGGTCGAGGCGACCCGTTCGGGCAACGCCGTGCACTACCGGCTGACCGAGCCACTCGTGGCCGAGCTGCTCGTCGTCGCGCGCGCGTTCCTGCTGCACCGCCT
>NZ_KI911644.1:52722-53692 GCF_000515355.1 Promicromonospora kroppenstedtii DSM 19349
GTGGGCCGCGACGGCGGCGCCGCGGCCCACGCCGCTGCGGCTGGCCGGGGCGATCGCGTGCCTGGTGGTCGTGGTCGGGGCGGTCGCGACAGGGCTGTTCGTGGTGGTGTCGGGCGGGCACTGACACCTCCCGAGGCCCGTGAGGCATAGCCAACCCCCAGGTTCAGCACAGGAAGAACCCTGGGTCCGGAGTCACCCTGGGCACCATGACCACCGCACCCGCGCCCGGCGCCTCCGTCGACCAGCCCCGCCTCACCCGGGCCGACGGCTCGCCCGTCCGCGCGCTCGTGGTCGACGACGAGCCGAACATCGCCGAGCTCCTGACGTCCGCGCTGCGCCTGGAGGGGATGGACGTCACCACGGCCCTGGACGGCCTCTCCGCGATCCGCGCCGTGCGCGAGTCCGTGCCCGACATCGTGGTGCTCGACATCATGCTGCCCGACATGGACGGGCTCACCGTGCTGCGCCGGCTGCGCCAGCACGGTGACCGGATCCCGGTGCTGTTCCTCACCGCGCGGGACGCCGTCGAGGACCGCGTCACCGGGCTCACGGCCGGCGGCGACGACTACGTGACCAAGCCCTTCAGCCTGGAGGAGGTCGTGGCCCGGCTGCGCGGCCTGCTCCGCCGCGGGGGCACCACCACGCGCGACGAGGACGCCGTCCTGACCGTCGGCGACCTGAGGCTGGACGAGGACGCGCACGAGGTGCGGCGCGGGGCCGACGAGATCCACCTCACCGCGACCGAGTTCGAGCTGCTGCGCTACCTGATGCGCAACGCTCGGCGCGTGCTGTCCAAGGCGCAGATCCTCGACCACGTGTGGAACTACGACTTCGGCGGGCAGGCCAACATCGTCGAGCTGTACATCTCGTACCTGCGCCGCAAGATCGACAAGGGGCGCGAGCCGATGATCCACACGCTGCGCGGCGTCGGCTACGTGCTGCGCGTCGCGAAGGCCTCGGAGGAGGTCCG
>NZ_KI911644.1:53792-56137 GCF_000515355.1 Promicromonospora kroppenstedtii DSM 19349
GCGGGCCGTGCGGACGGGGTAGCCGAGCTCGCGGAGGCGGTCGACGTCGCGGCGCACGGTGCGGTCGCTGACGCCGAGCCGGTGCGCGAGCTGCTCGGCCGGCCAGTCGCGCCGGACCTGCAGCAGGGAGAGCAAAGAGAGGAGCCGCGTGGACGTCGCGGTCGAGTGCGCGCTGGGCATGACTCCCACGGTGTCACGAGTACCGGACGTTCTCTGTCCGGTACCGCTGCGAGATTGGTTCTCGCCGCCGGAGCCCTCCGCCGGTGAACCCCACGTGTAAGGACCGCACCATGTCGATCTCCACCGTCGCCCACCTGAACTTCCGCGGCCAGGCCCGCGCCGCCCTGGAGTTCTACCAGTCCGTGTTCGGCGGGCAGCTCCTCGTCACCACCTACGGCGACCTGGGCCTGCCCGCCGACCAGCCCGATGCCGCCAGGGTGGTGTTCGGCCAGGTCGTCGCCGGCGACGGCTTCCGGGTCATGGCCTACGACGTGCCCGGGACGGCCGCCCCGGCGGCTCCGCCCGCCCCGACCACCCGCCGGGTGAACGGCACGACCGTCACCACTGAGCCGTTCTTCCTGTCCGTACGCGGCGACACGGTCGAGGAGGTCGGCGCCCTGTGGGAGCGCCTGGCCGACGGCGCCACCGTCGTCGAGCCGTACGCGCCTGCCCAGTGGGCGCCCGCGTTCGGCATGCTGACCGACCGCTTCGGGGTCACCTGGGTGCTCGACGTCGCCGCGGAGCACAGCCCGGCCTGACGCCGCCGTCCGGCGCCGCCGGCATCTGGCGACCGCCCCAGCGCACCGGGGTGGTCGCCAGGTTAACAACAGATGAACGCTCGACGAACAGTCACCGGCCAACCGGGAAAAACGCGGATCCGCCCAGTTTCCCCTCGCATGATCGAGGCCGTGACAGAAATGCTCCTGCTCGCGCTCGTCGTCGTGACCGCGCTCGCCTTCGACTTCACGAACGGATTTCACGACACGGGCAACGCGATGGCCACCTCCATCGCAACGCGAGCCCTCAAGCCCAAGACGGCCGTCGCGCTGTCCGCCGTCCTCAACCTCGTCGGCGCGTTCCTCTCGCTCGCCGTCGCCGCGACGATCGCCAAGGGCATCGTCGACGCCCAGGTGATCACGCTGCCGGTGGTGCTCGCCGGCCTGGTGGGCGGCATCATCTGGAACCTGCTCACCTGGCTGCTCGGCATCCCGTCCAGCTCGTCGCACGCGCTGGTGGGCGGCATGGTAGGCGCCGTGCTGGCCGCCGTCGGCACCTCGGGCGTGCTGTGGACCGGCGTCGTGTCCAAGGTGCTGGTGCCCGCCCTGCTGGCCCCGCTCATCGCGATCGCCGTGGCCGGCCTCGGCACCTGGTGCGTCGCCAAGCTGACCCGCGGGGTGCCGCAGGACCTGACCAACCGCGGGTTCCGCTGGGGCCAGATCGGCTCCGCGTCGCTCGTCTCGCTGGCGCACGGCACCAACGACGCGCAGAAGTCGATGGGCATCATCCTGCTCGCGCTCATCGCGGGCGGCGCCGTGCCCGCCGACGCCGGCGTGCCGCTCTGGGTCATCCTGAGCTGTGCCATCGCCATGGCGCTCGGCACCTACCTGGGCGGCTGGCGCGTCATCCGCACGCTCGGCAAGGGGCTCGTCGAGATCGACACCCGGCAGGGCATGGCGGCCGAGACGTCGTCGGCCGCCGTCATCCTGCTGTCCAGCCACTTCGGTTTCTCCCTGTCGACGACGCACGTGGCCACCGGCTCCGTGCTCGGCTCGGGCGTGGGAATGCCCGGCGCGAAGGTGCGCTGGAGCGTGGCCGGGCGCATGTTCGTGGCCTGGGCGCTCACCCTCCCCGCCGCGGGCCTGGTCGGGGCGCTGTGCCACTGGATCGAGTCGGCCATCGGCGGGACCGCCGGCTTCCTCGCCGTGTTCGGCGTGCTCGTGGTGTCCTCGGCCGCCATCTGGGTCGTGTCGCGGCGCAAGCCGGTCGACCACACCAACGTCAACGAGGAGTGGGACGAGGCCAGGGGCGCCGACATCGAGGCCGTCGCCGCCACGACGGGCGAGGCCGGCGGCGAGCGCATCGCCCCCGTGCCCGCCGTCGCGACCGCGTCCTCCGTGGGCCCGGCCATCGAGTCCGTGGGGACGATCAGCGGCCCGGGAACGGTCGCCGCACCGAAGGGAGACGTGCGATGAGCGACTTCATCGAATGGGGCGCGCTGGGCCAGGTGCTCGTGGCGGGCGTGCTGGTCGGCGCCGGGATCCCCGCGCTGTTCGCGCTGGGGCTGCGCCTGCTGGCGGGGACGACGGCGGACGCCGCGCCTGTCGCCGATCCGGACGCGGCGCCCG
>NZ_KI911644.1:56237-59491 GCF_000515355.1 Promicromonospora kroppenstedtii DSM 19349
CGCTCGACGGCCGCGAGCGCCGCTGCCCGCCGCTCGTCGTCGAGCGGCACGGCGGTGTCGCCGACCTGCACGTCGGTGCACCGCGGCAGGAGCACGTCGGGCGCGCCCTTGGTGACCAGGGCCCAGGCGCCGTCGCCGGGTGGGTCCACGAGCGCGGACATGAGCTTGCGCTCGGAGGTGAAGGGCACCTCGCCGCGCCGTTCGAACCCGGCGACGCGGTCGACGGTGCCGGCGAGCTTGTGCGCGGCCACGAGGAAGGCGGCCTCGGTGGGGTCGCCCTGGACGGTCCACTCGCCGTCGGCCCGGGTGAGCTGGGCATCGTTCGCCAGGGAGCCGCCGCCGAGCACCATGACGGCCTCTCGGGTCAGGGCCTCGTCGGTCAGCGGCCCGCCGCCGTCGGCCGGCCCGGCCACCGCCTCGCCGTCGGGCCGGTAGCCGACGCCGGTGAGCGTTACCTCGCCCGATGCCGTGACGACCCGCTGGATGGTCATCTCGTTCTTCGTCAGCGTGCCGGTCTTGTCCGAGGCGATGACGGACGCGGAGCCGAGCGTCTCGGCGGAGTGCAGCTTCTTGACGACGGCGTTGCGCCGCGCCATGGCCTGCACGCCGACGGCGAGGACCACGGACAGGATGGCGGGCAGCCCCTCGGGCACCGCGGCGACGGCGAGGGAGACCCCGAGCAGCAGCACGGTCACGAGGTCGGCGGGCGTGCGGACGTCGTTGACGACGGCGGCCAGCACCATGACGACGACGGCGACGCCGATCACGGTGAGACCGAGCACCTTGCTGACGTGCGCGATCTCCCGCTGGAGCGGCGTGACCTCCTCCTCGGTGGAGTCGAGCAGCCGCGCGATGGCGCCCATCTGGGTGTCCATGCCGGTGGCCACCACCACGGCGCGCCCCACGCCCTGGGCCACGGCGGTGCCCTTGTAGACCATGTCGAACCGGTCCCCGAGCGGCGCCGGCGCGGGCAGCACGGCGGCGTCCTTGAGCACGGCCTCGCTCTCGCCGGTCAGCGAGGACTCCTGCACGCGCAGCGCGGTCGCGGTCAGCAGGCGGGCGTCGGCGCCGACGGCGTCCCCCTCGCCGAGCACGAGCACGTCGCCGCGCACGAGCTCGGCCGAGCGCACGGTGACGCGCCGCCCGTCGCGCAGCACCGTGGACATGGCCTCGGTCATGGACCGGAGGGCGGCCACCGCGCTCTCGGCCTTGCGGGTCTGGACCAGGCCGAGCACGGCGTTGAGCACGACGATCGCGGCGATGACGACGGCGTCCACGGGCAGGCCGTGCGCCCCCTCGACCCACCACACGACGAGCGAGATGGCCACGGCCACCAGCAGCAGGGCCACCAGCGGGTCCCGGAACTGGTCGAGCACCTTGCGCCACACCGGTACGGGCGGCTTGGACCGCAGCTCGTTGGGGCCGTCGGCGGCCAGGCGCCGCGCCGCCTCGGCCTCGGTCAGCCCGGTGGCGGGATCGACGCCGAGGTCGGCGGCGACGTCGGCCGCGTCCCGCACCGACGGGTCAGGGGCGGGCAACGGGACGGACGGCGGCGGGGTGCGCTGCTGCGGAGTGGCCACAGTCGATCATGACTCAGCAGGGCGGGTCGTACCCGATGTCCGGCAGCACGCGCGCCCATTGCTGCCTGGTGATCGTCTGCCCGGATCCGGAGCAGATCCGGTCCAGGGCGGCGTCCGCGTCGAGGTCCCAGAGGTCGACGGCGCCGTGCTCGGTCCGGACGGCGAGCACGTCCTCGCCCACGAACCCGATCAGGTCCTGCGTCGTGTCGCCGACGGGGATGCTCAGGTCGAGGACGGGGGTGTCGTCCGCGACCCGGTACACCCGCAGGGTCCGGTCGCGGCCGAGGGTGGCCAGCCGCCCGCCGTCCGCGCTGACGGCCAGGTCGTTGACGTCGCCGGAGTCGTTGATCACCGTCCGGGCGAGGAGGTCGTCGCCGAGCACCCGCCAGGTGCGCACGGTGCTGTCCCGGGCCACGCTGGCCAGCATGCCGTCGCCGGTCACGGCGAGCTCGGCGAGCTGGTAGGTGTGGCTCCGGTCGGCGGTGAGCCGCACCGGCGCACGGGGGTCGGCCAGGTCCCAGAGCTCGATGACCGAGGACAGGGTGCCCGCGACCGCGAGGACGGGCCGGTCGGGCAGGAACACGAGCGACGACCCCGCTGTCGGCACCTCGCCGACGGGCTGCGGGGTCCCCGAGGCGGTCACGTCGTAGAGGGCGACCGGTCCGTCGAACCGCCCGACCGCCAGCAGGTCGCCGTCCGAACGGAACGAAAGGGCCACCGGCATGCCGACCGGCCACCTGGCCAGGTGCCGGGGACGGGCACGGTCGGTGAGGTCGAACACGTCGATCGCGCCCTCGCTCCCGATCACCAGGGTGTCCCCGTCCGGGCTGATCCGGGGCACGACCTCGCCGAAGAACGTGTCCTCGTCGGGCCCGGCGGCGATGTCGGCGGGCACGCGCGCCAGGGCCTCGGGGCGCAGGGGATCGGTCAGGTCGGCGACGTAGAGGTCACCGTCGACCAGTCCGGCCAGGGTACGGCCGTCCGCGCTGACGTCCAGGTCCGCACGGGCCGCGGGGACCGACGCCCGGGCCCGCTGCTCCAGCGGGTCAGCCAGGTTCCAGATGCGGATCGTCCCGTCCTCGGGAGCGGCGTCGGGTCCGGCGTCCGACCCCGGTGTCGCGACTGCCAGCGCGGCGGTACCGGGGGCGAGGGCGACGTCGTCCGCGTTCAGGGCGTCCCAGGCCGGCAGGCGGAGCTCGACGAGCAGCGCCGGCTCGTCCGCGGCCGCGTCCCACACCCGGGCGTAACCGCCCTCGCCGACGACGGCGACGCGCCCGTGGTCGCCGTAGTCCAGGACCGAGACGTAGCCGTGGTAGTCCAGCGGGAGCGGCAGCGGCGTGCGGTCGCGCAGCCTGCCCGACGACGAGACATCCCAGCGCACCAGCGCGCCGTCCTCCTCTGCGATCAGGTACCGGCCGTCCGGCGCGACGTCGAGCCTGCGCGCCTCGACGGTCTGCTCCCCCACCGGCGCGACAGCCCCCGGGTCGGCGACGTCCCAGACCGCCAGCATGGCGCCGGGGCCCAGGCCGCACCGGACCGCGAGCAGCCCTCCCGAGCGCACGAAGCCGAGCTCGTGCGCTCCTTCCTCGGCGGTGCACGGCCGCCAGGTCGCGACGGGCTCGGGACTCCGTCCGGCCGCGGGCTCGCCGGCGAGGGCGTCCACCGACCACAGCC
>NZ_KI911644.1:59591-60706 GCF_000515355.1 Promicromonospora kroppenstedtii DSM 19349
CAGCGCGGCGCGCGCCGCACGCCCACGACGCCGATCGTGACGGAGGCGAGCAGCAGGGCGCCGAGCACCAGGTCGGCGGTGTGCGTCCCGTCGGCGGCGTCGGGGGTCTCGCCGCGGGTGAGCGCGACGAGCCCGTCCAGGGCGGTGCGGGTGACGTCGGTGAGGCCGGCACCGTTGGTCATGACGGCGATGCCGTACCCCGTCGCCGGGTCGATCCACTCGACGGCGCGGTAGGTCATGACGAAGCCCGAGTGCCAGGCGGTGCCGTCGTCCTCGGTGTGCCAGCCCAGGCCGTAGGGACCGGCCGCCGACGGCGTGTGGGCGGCGTCGAGCGTGGCGGGTGCCACGAGCCGCGGGCCGTTCCCGGTCTGGGCGATCAGCCAGCGGCCCAGGTCGTCGGCGGTGGTGATGACCCCGGCGCTGCCGGTGTCGTCGAACCATGCGGGTTCCTGGCGCGGCACCCACGCGCCGAGGAGTGAGGTGTAGCCGGCGGCGGGCCGCACGACGTCGTCGCGGGTGGCGGTGCCGGTCATGCCGAGCGGCTCGAGCACGCGCTCGGCCAGGAAGTCGCCGAACGCCTGCCCCGAGGCCACCTCGACGAGCCGGGCGGCGACGTCGAAGTTCACGTTGCAGTAGTGGTAGGCCGTGCCGGGGTCGGTGGCCAGGGCGTCGTCGTGCAGGCGGGCGACATAGTCGGTGCGGGACGTGGCCTCGGCGAGGTCGGCGACGTCGACCGTGGTGTCCGAGAACCCGGAGGTCTGGTCGAGGAGCTGCCGGACGGTGATCTGGTCCACGCGCGGGTCGGCCAGCTCCAGCTCGGGGAGCTGGCGGGTGACCGGGGCGTCGAGGTCGATCGCGCCGTCCTCGGCCAGGACCAGCACGGCCATCGCGGTGAACGACTTGCTGACCGACGCGATCCGCATGGGGGTCTGCGCGGTGACCGGCGCGCCGGTGGAGTCGTGCCCGTACCCGGCGGCGTGGACCACCCGGTCGCCGTGCGTCACCACGGCGGACAGGCCGGGCACCCCCGAGGCCTCGTGGAGGTCGGCGAGGTAGGCGTCGATCGCCTCGGGGGTGGGTCCGGCCGGTGTCGCGGCGGCGGGGCCGGCGCCCGC
>NZ_KI911645.1:0-1585 GCF_000515355.1 Promicromonospora kroppenstedtii DSM 19349
GGGCGGCCCGGTGGCCGCCCCGCGGTGCGGTGGTGTGCGCGGGTCAGTGCCCCGCGATCTGCCCGCCGTCGACGTGCAGGAACTCGCCCGTGACGAAGGGCGACTGCTCCAGGTAGAGGACGCCGCGGGCGACATCGTCGACCTCGCCGATGCGGCCCAGCGGGTGCAGGCCGGCGAGGGTCTCGTGGGTCTCCTCCGGGTGCAGCGGGGTCTTGATGACGCCGGGGGAGACGGCGTTGAAACGGATGCCGTCGGCCGCGTACTCGATGGCCAGGGCGCGCGTGGCGGAGGCGATGCCGCCCTTGGTCACGGACGCGAGGGCGGACGGGAACACCGAGAGCGCGCTCTCGACGAGGGTCGTGGTGATGTTCACGACGTGGCCGCCGCCGGCCGCCTGCATCAGGGGGATCGCACGCTGGGTCAGGTGGAAGAAGCCGGCGACGTTGATGCCGACCATGGTCTCGAAGTCCTGCGCGGTGTACTCGGTGAACCGCTTGGCGATGAACACGCCCGCGTTGTTCACGACCGTGTCGACGCGCCCGAAGCGCTCGACGGCGGTCTTGATGATCCGGTCAGCGGTCGCCGGGTCGGAGATGTCACCGCTGACGACGGCGAGGTCGTCGGCCTCGGCGAGGTCGATCGTGCGGGAGTTCGCGACGACGGCGTACCCGATCTGGCGGTACGCGTCGACCAGCCCGGCGCCGATGCCCTGGGAGGCTCCGGTGATGACAGCTACCTTCTGGGTGCTCATGTTCGTTCCTTAGTAGACGGTCGGTCAACTACTTGGGCTTCCAGTTATAGTTGACCGGTCGTATGCTGTCAACATGCCTCGAACCTCGGATGGTCGTGAGCGCCTGATTGAAGCGGGCGTGGAACTCTTCTCCCAGCGTCCCTACGGGTCGATCGGCGTGGCCGAGCTGTGCACGCGCGCCGGCGTCAACAAGGGGTCGTTCTACTACTTCTTCGCCTCCAAGGAGGCCCTGGCGCTCGCCGTCATCGACCGCCACTGGACGTGGCAGAAGGGCGTCTGGGCCGGCATCCTCGACGGCCCCGGCAGCCTGCTCGACCGGCTCCGCGGCCTGTTCGACGCCACGGCGCAGATGCAGGTCGACGCCGTGACCGGCACCGGGTGGGTGGCCGGCTGCCTCTTCGGCAACCTCGCCCTGGAGGTGAGCTCCCAGAACGAGCCGGTGCGGCTGCGCCTGCAGGAGATCTTCGACGAGCAGATCGCGATGATCGCGTCCCGGCTGGCCTCGGCCGTCGAGTCGGGCGAGCTGCGGTCCGTGACCGACGTCGACGGCGCGGCGAAGGCGATCGTCGCCCAGCTCGAAGGGCTCGTGCTCTTCGCGAAGGTGTTCAACGACCCGTCGCAGCTCGACGCGCTGTGGCAGAACAGCCTCGCGCTGCTCGGTCTCGCTCCCGCGCGCGCCTGAACCGCCCGCCTGAACCGTCCGCTCAGCGCCTCGCGTCGGAGAGGTCGATGCCCCACGACCCGCGGACCAGCGCGCGCCCGGCGTCGGTGACGTCCAGGCCGCGGCCGGACCGGTGCCGCGTCACCCAGCCGGCGTCGAGGAACCGCGCGCCG
>NZ_KI911645.1:1685-2857 GCF_000515355.1 Promicromonospora kroppenstedtii DSM 19349
GTCGTCGCACGGCGGGCGGCGACGGCCCCGTCCACGTCCACGCCGATCTCGCGCAGGCCGACGGCGCCCGCGTCGGTCAGGCTCAGCTCGTCCCGGCCGGCGAGCCAGCCGGAGCGCACCCAAGCGTCCGTCAGGCCGGTGCCCAGCCGCCCCGCGAGGTGGTCGTAGCAGAATCGCGCCGTGGCCAGGTACTCGGCCCGGCGGCTGCGGCGGTACCCGGAGACGGGGGCGGAGTCGGCCAGTGCGCCGAGGGACTCCAGCGCGGCCGCGACGTCCGGACCCGTCAGGGCGTAGTACCGGTGCCGGCCGCGGCTGGTGCAGGTCACGAGCCCGGCGTCCGCCAGGACGGCCAGGTGCTCCGAGGCGGTCGAGGCGCTCACCCCGGCCGCCGTCGCGAGCTCGCCCGCCGGGCGGCTCGTGCCGTCCAGGAGCAGGTTCAGGAACACCGAGCGCGCGGGCGTGGACAGCGCCCGGCCCACGGCGGTGAAGTCTCGGTCCCGGCTCATCGCCCGACGGTACGGCGCGGACATTTCGGCGTCCACCGAAGGATTCCCGACCTACCTTCTCGGCATGAACCAGCCACCCCCGTCCCATCCTTACGTCGCCCGCCTGCACTGGGCCGGCTCCACCGGTGCCGGCCTGCGTTCCTACTCCCGGGACCACGTCGCGGTCGCTGCCCCCGCGACACCCGTCGTCGAGCTCAGCGCGGACGCCGCCTTCCGCGGCGACCCCGACCGGCTCAACCCGGAGCAGCTCGTCGTGATGGCCGCGTCGTCCTGCCAGATGCTGTCCTTCCTCGGGGCCGCCGCGCGGGCCGGGGTGGACGTGCTCGCGTACGACGACGAGGCCACCAGCCACCTGGACCTGACCGCGGCGCCCCAGCGCCTCGGCACCATCCGCCTGGCGGTGACCGTCACCGTGGCCGCCGGGACCGACGAGACGCAGGTCCACCGGCTCACCGAGCAGGCGCACCAGGCCTGCTACGTCGCGTCCTCACTGGCGGTTCCCGTCGAGGTCGGCGCCGCGGTGCGGTTCGGGTGACGGCGATGAGCACGCAACCGCGCGACCTGGAGGTCCACCTGCCCGACCGGCCCGGGGCGCTCGCCGACCTGGGCCAGGCGCTCGGCGCGGCCGGCGTCAGCCTGGAGGGCGGCGGCGTCTTCACCGTGGAC
>NZ_KI911645.1:2957-3531 GCF_000515355.1 Promicromonospora kroppenstedtii DSM 19349
GGCCGCTGCTGCGGACGCGCCCGCCGCGGACGCGCCCGCCGGGGCGCCGGACCCGGCGTCGACGTAGACCCCGTCAGCCCACGCGCGACACGTGGTAGTGGCTGATCAGCCAGTGACCCTCCTCGCGGACGGCGACGACGGTGAGGTGCACCGGCACCTCCCGGTCGGGGCGGTGGAACACGACCGCCGCGTAGCCGAGCACCGCGTCGTCGGCCAGCCTGGTGGCGCGCACCAGCGTGTGGTCGGCTGTGAGCCCGGCCGGCTGCTTGCCGTAGTAGGCCGAGACGACGTCGCGGCCGAACGCGGGCTCGGGGTCGAAGCCCTGGAACAGGGCGTCCGTGGTGAACTGCGCGGCGATGTGCTCGAGGTCGCGCCGGCGGATCCCGTCGGACCACCGGTCGAGCAGCGCCGTGACGATGCCGGCGGCGTCGGAGCGGTCCTGGTCCTGCGATTCGTCGTCGTGCCGGGTCTGGTCCTGCTGGGTCTGGTCCTGCTCGGTCATGATCTGTCTCCTCTTCCCGGTCCGCGGACCGGTCCGGCGCTCGGCCGGAGCTCCGGCCGAGCGCGGGGCGGC
>NZ_KI911645.1:3631-12971 GCF_000515355.1 Promicromonospora kroppenstedtii DSM 19349
GGACCCGGGCACCTGAGGGTCGGGGTGAGCCGGCTCGCCCCGACAGGACCCGCCCCTCGCTCAGCCTCCCGGCACCCCCGCACAAGCATGCTCCCGCACCGACCAGAGCCGAAACCGGCACGCCCGGACCTGTCGTAGGGCTGGATCTGAGCGAGTTTTCGCAGGGTGAAAACCACTCTGACCTGCGCTTTTCATCGCTACTAAATGCATATGAACAGGAAAAGCTGGATAAACCAGTTGTAGGAAGCGTTCAGCATGATCACACTCGATGCCGGGTAAGCACCCAGGAAACGAAAGTTCCGGAAACTGCTCAGGAAACACCAACACGGGGGTTGGCGATGTCCGAGGCACGTGCACACCACCTGGCCAGCACCTGGCTGATGCGACGCTGGCTGGCGATGGCGGTGGCCGTCGGTTTCTCGGCGACCCTGCTGATTGCCGTCGCGCCGGAGGTGCGGGCGGACAGCACGTCGGCCGCGGTGCCGCAGGCCACGGCGGGCGAGGGCCCGGCCGACCGCCCCATGCCGGACGGGGTGCGGCGCTCGACCGCCTACGCCGAGGACGAACGGCCGCCCGTGGTACCGGAGTCCGTGTCCGCCGAGGGCGAGCCCGCTGAGGTCACCTCGACGAGATGGCGGGCGCTGACGGCGCCCACCGCCACGCGGGCGAGCGCCGCCGCTGCAGGCTTCGCCGAGATCGACCTGCGACCGGGTTTCGTGCTCGGCGACACGTCCCTGGTCCTGTACTTCTCCAGCGGCGACGTCGACCCGGACTGGACCGCCGCCGTGGTGCGGCTGTACGAGGGCGACGACCAGACCGAGCAGGAGTCGGTGCGGCTGACCCGCGCGGAGCTGGAGGGGCCGCGGTTCTGCGGCGGCGCCGACTTCTGCCGCTCGTTCGGCGCGGAGGACGGCTGGGAGCTGGAGGAGGGCAAGGACTACTTCGTGACGGTCGCGGCGGTACTGCCGGGCGGCGACGAGGTGGTGTCCGAGCCGTCAGGCACCTCGAAGGCGCGGGCGACGATCCTGCCGCCCGGCATCCCGGACGACCAGGCAGCCGGCTGCGGGTGCGAGAACGCCCTGGCCCCGACCGCCGTCGGGCAGGCGCAGCGCGGCGTGGGGGTCAACACCGGGACCGGCGCCTTCGTGCGCGTCGAGCGGGACCTGCAGATGGCGTCGTACGGCATCTCGTTCGGCAGCGCGCGCACGTACTCCTCGGCGAACAACCGCCAGGGGCCGTTCGGCGTCGGCTGGGCGTGGTCGTACGACATGCGCGTCACCGAGACGGACGACGGCGCCATCGTGCGCGCCGAGGACGGCGCCGAGGCGCTCTACGAGCCGGACGGCGACGGGTACACGCGCCCGCCGGGCGTGCGCTCGGACCTGAAGCGCGCCGGTGACGGCTGGGAGCTGGTGACGCCGCGACAGGTGACGTACCGGTTCGGCGCGGAGGGCCGGCTCACGGAGGTGCTCAGCCCGCGCGACGACGGCGTCCGCCTGGCCTACGTCGACGTGGAGGACAGGGGCAGGGGCGAGGACCGCGACGACGTCCGGATCACCGACGCCTCGGGGCGCACCGCCGTCGCGGAGCTCACCGACGGCCTGATCCGGAGGATCACGCTCCCGGACCGCCGTCAGGTGCGGTTCGAGTACGCCGACGGCCTCTTGGCGAAGGTCAAGGACGCCCGCGGCAACGTCTGGGAGTACCGGTACGACGCCGACGGCCTGCTGACCCAGGTGGTCGACCCGCACGAGGTCGTGGCCGTGCACAACGAGTACGGCGACGACGGGCGCGTCGTGGCGCAGCGTGACGGCGTCGGCGCGGAGATGACGTTCGCCTGGGACGGCGACAAGCAGGAAGCGCGCAGCACCGACGCCGACTACGTCTCGATCTACGACGGCTACCACGACAACGTGCTGCTCTACAGCCAGCGCAGCACCGGCGACGCCGACAACCACCGGTACAACAAGCGCCTGGACCGCAACCTCGTGGTCAACGGCAACCAGTACCAGCACGTGGTCGAGTTCGACGGCCGGGGCAACCCGACGCAGGCCGTGGCGCCGCAGGGCTTCGACGAGAAGACCAAGTACGACGACCGGAACAACCCGATCGAGTTCACCGACGCCAAGGGCAACGTCTGGAAGAACACGTACAACGAGTTCGACGAGCTGGTCCGCAGCGTCGACGCCGAGGGCCACGACGTCGAGCACGTCTACGACGACCGGGGCCTGCGCACCTCCACCACCGACCAGCGCGACAAGGTCACCCGCTACGAGTACCTGCCGGACGGCGAGGAGAACGCCGGGCTGCTGTCCGCCGTCGTCTCCCCGGAGGGGCGGCGCAGCGAGTACCGCTACGACCGGACGGGCCGGCAGGTCGCGGCGACGGACCCGCGCGGCACCGGCGACCCGCGCGACCGCCGGCACTACACGACCGAGACGACCTACGACGAGCAGGACCGGGTGGTGCGCGTCGACGAGCCGGGCAAGACCCACGGCTGGCGCTCGCTGTACGACGACGTCGGCCGGCTCGCGAAGGAGATCTCGCCCGAGGGCGTCGTCAGCACCTACTCCTACCTCGACAACGGCCTGCAGTCGAAGGTCGACGCCGGCGGCCGGGTCATGACGTTCGGCTACACCGACGCCGGACGGCGCCGGACCGAGAGCGTGGTGATGAGGGGCGACGACCTGACGACGTCGTACACGTACGACGCGAAGGGCCTGGTCAAGACGGTGACCTCGCCGCGCGGCAACGTGCCGGGCGCGAACCGGGCCGACTTCACCACCGAGTACTTCTACGACGCCAACGACAACCCGGTCCGGATGCGCATGCCGTACCCGGGCGGCAAGCACGTGGACCGGGACATCAAGGTCGACGCGCTGGACCGCACGACGGCGTCGATCAACGAGCTGAACAAGACCTCCAGCTTCGAGCGCGGCAACACCGGGCAGGTGGACTCGGTCACGGACACCAAGGGCCGGACCACCACGATGGGGTACGACAAGAACGGGCGGCAGACCGAGCGCACCGACGCGGGCGGCAAGACCACCCGCACCGAGTACGACGCGGCCGGCAACAAGATCAAGGAGACGTCGCCCGTGGGCGGCGTCACGACGTACACCTACACGGACGACGGACTGCTCGCGTCGGTGACCGAGCCGCGCGGCAACGTCGACGGCGCGGACAAGGCCCGGTTCACCACGCGCTACGAGTACGACCTGGCGGGCAACCGGGTCAAGGAGATCGACCCGCTCGGCAACACGACGTCCACCACGTACGACCAGAACAGCCGCCCGATCGAGGTGACCGACGCGCGCGGCGGCACCACCTACGTCGCCTACCGCGACGACGACCAGATCAGTCACGTGCGCCAGCCGGACGCGCCTGAGCTGCCGCTGTTCTCGCAGGCCTTCGCGACAGTGCTCGCCTACGACGACGACGGCCGCGTGGTCGGCGTCCGCGACCCGCAGGGCGGGCGCAGCGGCGTGCGGTACGACGAGGCAGGCCGACCCGTCGCCGCGACCGACCCGCTCGGCCGCACCACGCACACGACGTACGACGCCGAGTCGAACGCGCTCACCGCCATCACGACCGACCGGCGCGAGGACCTGGAGGACCTGAGCGAGGCCGAGCGGGCCGAGCGCACCATCACCTCGGTGTACGACCTGCGCAGCCGGCTGACCAGCCAGCAGGTCGGCTCGGGCGGGCCCGAGTACACGTACGGCTACGACGCGAAGGACCGGACGACGTCGTACGGCGACCCGCTGGGCGTGCGCACGGTGACGTACGACGACGAGGACCAGATCACCAAGGTGCTCCGTGAGGAGGCCAACCAGGCGGACGAGACCTTCACCTACGGGTACGACCAGCGCGGCAACATCACCGAGCGCACCTACCCCGACGGCACCAAGATCACCTCGACGTACGACGACGACTCGCGCCTCGTCTCCACGACGGCGGCGGGCGGTTCCGTGGGCGGGAGCAGCGCCCGTTGGGAGTACGCCTACGACATCGCCGGGCGGCGGACGGCGACCACCCTCCCGGCCGCCACCGGCCTGACCGAGGAGCGCGCATACGACGACGCCGGCCGGCTGACCTCGATCGGCACCGAACGCACGGGGGACCCCGTCGACGGGGTGCAGGACCCGGTCTCGGCGTTCGACCTCACGCTCGACGAGGTCGGCAACCCGACCCACGTGAAGACGACGCGCGGCGGCGTCACCGAGGCCGTCGCCTACGCGTACGACGACGCCAACCGGGTGACGACGGCCTGCTACGCGGCGAAGGAGTGCGACCGGAAGAGCAAGGACGCGGGCCGGATCTCCTACGAGTACGACCTGCTGGGCAACCGGACCGAGCAGAAGCGCACCGGCTCGGCGGGCTCCGACCTGACCCGGTACACCTACGACCACGCGAGCCAGCTGCTCCGCGAGGTCACGGTCGGCAAGGACGACGGTCGGCCGACGGTGGAGCGCAAGGAGTACGAGTACGACGTGCTGGGCAACCAGACACGTGCGGGCGACGACCGCCTCGAGTACAACATCGACAGCACGCTGGCCAAGGCGACCGTCGGCGGGGTGCAGACCACCTACACCTACGACGCGACGCGCATGCGGCTCGACGCGATCACGGGTGTCGGGGCGGGCGCCTCGACGCGGCACTGGTCCTGGGACGTCAACGGCTCGCTGGAGAACATCGCCGTCGACACGCTGACCGACGTGAACGGCGTGGTGCAGGGCCGCCAGGCCTTCGCCTACGGTCCGACGGACGAACCGCTCGCGCTGCTGGAGGCGCAAGGCGGCGCGCACTCGTACACGCACGACTGGCTGGGCGGCGTGGCGAACATGCTGTCCGCGGACGGGCAGGTCGAGGAGGGCTACGACTACGACCCGTTCGGCAACCCGCGGCAGGGGGAGACGTTGGCGGGGTCGGTGGCTGAGGCCGCTGGTGAAGGCTCGGCCGGTGGGGGCGCCGACGCAGGTTCGACGGATGCCACGTCGGGCGACGCCGAGCCGCTGGCCGGGGTCGGACCGCTGGCGGACGCCAAGCCGCTGGACCAGATCAAGAACCCGATGCGGTTCGCCGGTGCGTACCTCGACCCTACGACCGGCGAGGGCAACTACGCGATGCGGGCCCGCAACTACGACCCGGGGACGGGGCGGTTCTCGTCGGTGGACCCGGCAGGTGCGCAGCCGATCGGCTCGTCGCCGTACGCGTACGCGGGCAACAACCCGATGGTGTTCACGGACCCGACGGGCGAGCGGGAGCTCGAGGGCCCCACGGGTGGCGGCACGGTCGAGACCCCCACGGGCGCGGGCACCACCTCCAACCCGAACGACCCGGGCGCCGAGGTCGAGGGCCCGAGCGCCGAGGACATCGCGAAAGCGCAGCAGCTCCAGGGCAAGTCGATACTCGACGTCATCCTGGAGGCCGGCGGGCAGATCCTCATGGAGTTCCTGGGGATCACCGACCTGATGGACTGCCTGGACGGCGACCTCGGCGCGTGCGTGATGCTCGTCGTCGGTGCGCTGCCCTGGGGCAAGATCTTCAAGGCGGCCAAGATCGGTGAGGCCATCTACAAGGCCGGCAAGGCCGTGATGACCTTCTCCAGCGAGCTGAAGTGGGCGCAGAAGGTCCTGTCCGGCGCCAAGAAGGCGAAACAGGCTGCTGAAGCCGCGAAGGCTGCGGCGGCCAAGGCTGCGCGTGAAGCCGCGGCGAAGGCGGCCAAGGCGAAGGCTGCGGCCGATGCGAAGGTGAAACAGCTCGCGGCGGAGGCCAAGGCTAAGGCGCGAGCAGACGCTGCCAAGAAGAAGGCTGACACGACTGGCAAGGGGGACTCGGCGAAGACCGACGAGCCGATGTCCTGCAAGACCGGCAACAGCTTTGCGGCCGGCACCCTGGTCCTGATGGCGAGCGGCACACGAAAGCCGATCGAGGACCTGAGGCCGGGTGACGAGGTCCTCTCTGGCGAGGAAGACACCGGTCGTCGTTCGGGCGGAAGGCTGGTCACCGCGCACATCACCGGAAGCGGTGAGAAGACCCTCGTCACGGTGACGGCCCGCGACGACCATGGTGACGGGCAGCAGATCGTTGCCACGGATGGACACCCGTTCTGGAGTGCCAAGGAGGGGGACTGGGTCGACGCGATCGACTTGCGGGCCGGTGACTGGCTCAAGTCCAGTGCTGGCACCTGGATGCAGGTCGCGGACGTCGATGTCGAGCGCAAGCAGGCGGTGGTGTACAACCTCGCTGTCGACTCGGATCACACGTTCTATGCCAGTGCCGGCGACGCCCTGGATACCAGCTCGGTACTGGTCCACAACTGCGGAGGGTCGGTCGGCGGTCACACCTCCGCGTGCAACTGTGCGTCGGGAGGGACCCCCGTCGGGCCGATCAACGCTCACCTCGCTGGTGGAACGCACCCGGTGACGGGCGTGCCGTTCGATGCCCAAGGGTTTCCCGACTTCAGCGGATACAGGGACCCGGCCACACCGGATGTCACGATTACTCTGACCGGCAACAGGGCGCAGGACTTCGCTGCTGCAGACAAAGCGGCCGGAATCACGGCGGCGTATCGCAAGGGCAAGTGGACCTGGAACCATCACCAGAATTGCGGTGTGATGCAATTGGTCAGCATGTCTGTCCACGCGAAGACCGGCCACACCGGTGGGTTCGCGATTTGCTAGAGCGGAGTTCGTGATGACGGCATTCGATCCGACCGACCAATCAGATTACGTCGGTCAGCCGGCTGGCGCGGAGATGATACGGCAGGCCGAGGAGGTGCTCCAGGTCCGCCTTCCGGAAAGTTACGTCGAACTGATCCTCGTGCAGAACGGCGGTCTATTGCGAAACCGATGCTTTCCGACCGACTTCGCCACATCGTGGGCGCCCGACCATATATGCATCGATGCGATCTGGGGCGTTGGCGGTGCATGGGGAGTCGATGTTCTCTCATCGAACATGATCGCCGAATGGCAGTACCCAGAGATCGGAGTAGTGCTCGGAATCACGCCTTCGGCCGGGCACGACACGGTGATGCTCGACTATTCCGCGAGCGGACCCCTCGGCGAGCCTTCTGTTGCTTACATCGACGAGGACAGGGTGCCGCGGCGCATCGCGGACTCTTTTGCGGAGTTTTTGCGCGGACTCGTATCGTGCCGGACATTTGGTGAGGATGCGGACTGACTCCGTCAAGCATCTGCGGAAGTGGCGGCTGCGCGCGATCACGCCACCTCGACGTGCTTGCGGGCCGCCTCCATGAAGCGGAAGACGCCCTGGCGGGAGGTGTCGCGGGCACTCGCGAACTCCTCCGGCGAGAGGTTCGGCTTCATCTGGTCCACGCCCTCGATCGCCTGCTTGCCCAGGGCGATCAGCTCCTTGGACCCGGTGACGAGCTGGACGCGGAACAGGGCCTCCTGCGCGTCGGTGTAGAGACGGTAGGTCTCGTAGCGCAGTGCCTCCGGGTCGACGCTCTTGCGCTCGTCGTGGACCGCGAACCAGCGATCCATGTGGGCGCGGCGCAGGTTCACGAGCACGCCGCCGAACGTCGTGTACGCGCTCACGCGCTCCTGGCGCAGGCGCTCGCCGCGTTCGAAGCGCTCCGCGTCGGCGCGGTTGCGGCGCTGGAAGTAGTGGGTCGCGAGCGAGCCGAGCAGGGTTCCGACGACGGCGACGACGCTGGTCACGATGATTTCCACGGGCCGAAGCCAACCACGCCGGTTCGTTCCTGAGAAGTTGTGTCGTAAGGGCAGCTCCGTGAGGGCCGCGTCGGGCAGGTCGCGATCGGGCGCGCGGGGTGTCTGTTGTCCGGCCAGGTGTGTTGCTCTGAGTAGACATTGTCTACGGACAGCAACACATCCCTCGGCGTGGTCTCTACCGGCGGCGACACGCCGTCGGCCCGTATGACCGCGGCACGCCGGCGGCGCCGGCGGACCTCAGACCGTGCCCGGCGCCTCCAGGCGGTCCAGGGCCGCCACGACCAGCGCCGTCACGCCCGTCTCCAGCGTCGGGTGCGGCACGGGGGCGAACCTCGGCGAGTGGTTGGACGGGATGTCGCGGTCCGTGGTGCCCGCCTGCTGAGCGGCGAAGAACGCGGCCGGGTCCCAGCCGCCGAGCAGCCAGTAGACGATCGGCGCCCCGGCGGCGGTGGCGAGCACGCCGACGTCCTCGCTGCCCGAGACGGGGCCGGGGTCGATGACGCGCTCGGCGCCGAAGTGGGCGGCCAGGGCACCGCGCGTGCGCTCGGTCTCCACCGGGTCGTTGACCAGCGGCGGGAACGACTCGCCCGGAACGATCTCCGGGGGCTGCGGTGCTCCCGCGGCGTCGGCCTCGGCGTGCACGATCCGCTCGACGGCGGCCAGGACCCGCTTGCGCACGGCCTCGTCGAAGGAGCGGATGTTGACGCCGAGGCGGGCGTCGTCCGCGATGATGTTCTCCTTGGTGCCGGCCTGGAGCGTGCCCACCGTGACGACGGCGGACTCTCCGGCGGCGACCTCGCGCGACACGATGGTCTGCAGGCGCATCACTGTTGATGCCGCCATCACGACCGGGTCCACGGTGGCCTCCGGCCGGGAGCCGTGCCCGCCGCGTCCGACCAGGCGGATGCCCAGGATGTCCGTGCCGGCGAACGCCGGTCCGCCGTGCACCCCGAGCAGGCCCGCCGCGACAGGTGCGACGTGCTGCCCCAGCACGATGTCGGGGCGGGGCACGACGTCGTACAGACCGTCGTCGACCATGGCGCGGGCGCCCGTGCCGAGCTCCTCGGCCGGCTGGAACACGACCACCAGCGTGCCCGACCACCGCGACCGCCCCTGGGCCAGCACGTCGGCCGCGCCGAGCAGGGCGGTGACGTGCACGTCGTGCCCGCAGGCGTGCATCACGCCCGACTCCACGCCGTCGGCAGTGGTGGTGCGGACGATGCTCGCGTAGGGGAGCCCGGTGTCCTCGGTGACGGGCAGGGCGTCCATGTCGGCGCGCAGCAGCACGCAGGGGCCGTCGCCGTTGCTCAGCACACCCGCGACGCCGGTCCCGCCGATGCCCATGTGCACCACGTAGCCGGCCGCCGCCAGCCGCTCCGCGACCAGGGCCGCCGTCCGGGTCTCCTGGTAGGACAGTTCCGGGTGCTCGTGCAGGTCCACGTACGTGTCGCGCAGACCGGGCAGCAGTCCCGCCAACGGTGCCAGGACGGCTTCGACGTCCGGGACCGTGCCACGCACCGCAGGAGGAGTCGTCATGCGCTCACGATGCCATCGGCGTCCCAGGTGCGCGCGGGATCCCGTGCGGGCGGGTGGTCGGTAGAAGGTCAGGTGGTCGGCAGCTCGAGCTACCGACCACCTGACCT
>NZ_KI911645.1:13071-14753 GCF_000515355.1 Promicromonospora kroppenstedtii DSM 19349
GGCCGGGCCGCCTTCGCGCTGCTCGTCACCTCGATCCGGTCGGCCGAGCGGATCGCGCTCGCGCTGGAGTCCCGCGGCCTCGGCGAGGGCCCTCGCACGGTCTGGCGCCCGGTCCCGATCGGCCGCTCCGACGTCGTCCTCGTGCTGGTGGTGGCGGCCGCCTGGGCGGGCGCGGCGGTGCTCGGTGTCCGTCTCAGGTGAGCGGGAACGGTTACGGTCGAGGCACCTGAAGTCGATGCTGAGGAGCCCTCGAATGTCGATCCCCACGGTCGCCACGCCGTCCGGATACGCCCTGCCCGCCGTCGGGTTCGGCACCTATCGCCTGCGCGGCGAGGCCGGAGCGAGCGCCGTCGCCGATGCCCTGGACGCCGGCTACCGGCTGCTCGACTCGGCCGCGAGCTACCAGAACGAGGGCGCCGTGGGCGCGGCGGTGCGGCGCAGCGACGTGCCGCGCGAGGAGATCGTGGTGACCTCCAAGCTGCCCGGTAAGTACCAGGCGTTCGACGACGCGATCCAGACCGTCGAGGAGAGCGTGCTGCGCACCGGCCTGGACACGGTCGACCTGTACCTCATCCACTGGCCAAACCCGTCCGTCGACAAGTACGTCGAGGCCTGGCGTGCCCTGATCGAGGCGCGCGAGCGCGGCCTGGTTCGGCAGATCGGCGTCTGCAACTTCCTGCCCGAGCACCTCGACCGGCTCGCGCAGGAGACGGGCGAGCTGCCCGTGGTCAACCAGATCGAGCTGCACCCGTACTTCCCGCAGACCGAGGCGCTGGCGTTCCACCGGGAGCACGGGATCCTCACCGAGTCGTGGAGCCCGATCGGGCGCGGCAACGATCTGCTGGACAACCCGGTGATCACGCAGATCGCCCGGGCGCACGAGGTCAGCCCGGCCCAGACCGTGCTCGCGTGGCACGTGGCCTGCGACGCGATCCCGCTGCCCAAGGCCGCGGGCCGCGACCGGCAGCGGGAGAACCTGGCGATCTTCGACGTCGCGCTCACCGCCGACGAGATCGCCCGGATCACCGCCCTGGGCCGCCCGGACGGCCGCACCGCGGGTCAGGACCCGGCGACGTACGAGGAGCTCTGACCCGGCGCGTTCCCGGGGATCGCGCGGGCCTCCCGCGTGAGGGTGGTCGGTAGAAGGTCAGGTGGTCGGCAGCTCGAGCTACCGACCACCTGACCTTCTTACCGACCACCCGGTGGGGCCTTGGCCCCGCGCATCAGCGCCGCTTGACCTCCAGGTTCTCCGTGGCCTTCGAGGCCCCGAGGTCATCGGTGCCGCCGTACTCCGCCGTGATCGTGTACCCGCCGGACCGCAGCAGCGGCGGGACCAGCACGTCGGCCCGGCCACCGCGCAGCTTCACGGTGCGCTCGTACGGGTGGCGGTCGCCGTCCTGACCCACCGTCACGGTCACCCGGCCGGACGGCGTGGCGTCGTCGGCTGACACGGTGACCTTGACCAGGAACGGCTCCAGCGGGCGGACCGAGGACGGCGCCTTGATCTGCGTGCTGGTGGCCGCGGGCAGCGCGTCGGCCGGCACCAGGGCGCTGACCGCGCTGCGGTGCACGCCACCCTCGTCGGCCCCCGCGTAGACCCAGGCGCCGTCGGCGCTCACGGCCAGGGACCGTACCGACATCGCCGTCAGGCCGCCCGACGCCGACGCCCACGTGGCGCCGCC
>NZ_KI911645.1:14853-16631 GCF_000515355.1 Promicromonospora kroppenstedtii DSM 19349
GCCAGGCCGTACGGGCGCCAGCGCGCCGCGCCGGCGACCAGGAGCTCGGTGCCCGCCGCCGGGCCGTCCGGCACCTCGACGGCCACGAACGTGCCCACCGCGGCGGACGTGTTCGGCACCTCGGCGTCCGCGAAGGTCTCGCCGCCGTCGGTGCTGACGCGGATGCCCGGCGTCTCACCGATCACCACGTGGTCCGTGTCGCTGGGGTCGACCCACACCGACCGCGCCTCGTCCTTGGTCAGCCGCGTGATCGTCCGGCCCAGGTCGTCGGACCGGTACAGGCCGGACGACGTCGCCAGCCACAGGCGGTCCTCGTCCACCGGGTCCATGACGACCTGCTGCACCAGCACCTCGTGCGCGTAGCTGGTCCACGTCTCGAACCCGTCGGTCGAGACCATCAGGCCCGTGTCCACGAGGGACGTGTAGCCCACGGCGACCGTGCCCTCGTCGTGCGGGGAGACGGCCAGCGCCGTCGGGCTGAAACCGCCGGTCGGGCCCACCTGCGTGAGGTCGGCGTCGGACTGGCCGGCGCCCGCCGTGAGGACGCGGCCGCCGCCGAACGCGTTGGTGCCGATCGCCCAGACCGTGCGGTCGCCCAGCGGCGACTGCGTGACCTCGGAGACCTGCCGGCCGATGACGCCCTCGTGCCCGATGGAGCCCCAGTTCTGCTTGTCCGGGGTGAGGTCGGCGACGGAGCGCTGGTGCAGGCCCTCGAAGTCGACGGCCCGCAGCACGGGCTCGCCGTCGGCGTCGACCCCGGCGTGCACGCCGGTCACGTCGCTGCCGGAGACGCCGGCCTTGGTCCACTCCTCGCCGTCGTCCGTCGTGTAGATGCCGGCGTTCTCCATCGACATGACGATCTGCTCGTCCGGCGTGCCGGGCCAGTGGTCGACGTCGGTGGCGAGCGGCCCGCGCGCGGGCAGCGGGTGGGTCTGCCACGTCTTGCCGAGGTCGTCGCTCGTGCTGAACGACGACAGGCCCGACGCGTACACGGTGCCGTTCGTCAGGGTGGTCACGGTGACGTAGGACTGCTCGGTGTCGCCGCCCTCCGTCCAGGTCGCCCCGGAGTCCGTCGAGGTGAGCGCCATGCCGTCGCCGCGGACCAGCACGGCGCTGGAGCCCTCGGCCACGATGCCCTGCGGGCGGTCGGGGTAGTCGGTGGTCACGTACGGCTGCGTGACCTCGCTGCCGCCGTCGGGGACGCCCGCGATGCGGTAGACGCCGTCGTAGGTGGCGATGAGCAGGTCGTCGCCCGCGAACGCGGCGCCGGAGACGAGGCCGTCCCACTGCGGGGCGACGCGTCGCCAGTGCTGGCCGCCGTCCCTGCTGAGGTAGAGGCCGTCGTCGGTGACCGCGGCGAGCGCGTCGCCGTGGGCGACGAGCTCGCTGATCGCGACGTCCGGGAACGGGAGCACCGTCCAGGTCCTGCCGGCGTCGGCGGTGTGCACGATGCGGCCGTGGTAGCTCGGGTCGAGCGTGACCCGGCCGGCCGCGCCGTTCAGGGCCACGTAGAACCCGCCGGGCGTCGTCGAGTCGGCCACGGGGATGCCCCAGCCGTCGGCCACGGGCATGCTGCGCACCCGCTGCCAGGTGGCGCCGTGGTCGGTGGTGACGAACGGGTGCACGCCGGACCCGGCCATGGCGAGGCCGGTCCCCGGGGTGGTGGGGGAGGTGGCGAGCTCGCGGGCCGCGCCGGAGAGGCCGACCTGCTCCCACGTGCCCGCCTGGTCAGCGCCCTCGGACTGCACGCCGCCGCTGCCGGTCAGCGTGCGCCCGGC
>NZ_KI911645.1:16731-18221 GCF_000515355.1 Promicromonospora kroppenstedtii DSM 19349
CGCCCGGGCGTCGAGCGCGTACGTGCCGGGCTCGTCCAGCGGAACGGTGCCGCGGTACCAGCCGGGGCTGCCTCCGACGGCGGTGAGCGCCGCGGTGTACTGCTCGCCGGACGGGGCCGTGGCGCGCACCGTCGGCGCCGCCTCGGGCGCCATCGGCGTGTAGACGAAGACGTCGGTGGCCTTGGTCGCCAGCGACGGCGAGGACTGGACCTGGAGCGGACGCACGTAGGTGGCGTACGGGACGCGCACGGTGCTGCCGTCCGAGACGGTGCCCACGACGACGCCGGAGGTCTCGCCGTCGACCGATCCGGCGGCGGGGCTGCTGGTGTCGGGGGTGACGGTGAGGTCGACCGACGCGCTGCGGCCGGCCGGGATCTTGACCTGGCGCGCCGAGAGCTCGGCCTCGCCGGTGCTGGCCGCGGCGGGCTCGGCCGCCAGCTTGACGGTCACGGACTTGGCGCCGGAGTTGCGCAGCACGACCGTGCTGGTGCGGGCCGGCTTGCCGCCCATGTCGGCCAGCCCCAGGGAGACGGCGTCGGGCGAGGCGGTGACCCGCTGGTCCACGGCGGCTGCCACGTCGAGCTTGCCGGCGCCCTGGGCGGACGGCGACACCTCGGCGTCGTCGGACTCCAGCGGCTGCGCGCTGCCGATGAGGGTCGCGCGGAGCTGCTCCGCGGTCTGCTCGGGGCGGGCCTGCGCGAGCAGGGCGGCGGCGCCCGCGACGTGCGGGGCCGCCATCGACGTCCCGGACATCCGGTACCGGTCGCCGTCCACCCCGAACATGGCCGGGATGTCGGACATGATCTCGAAGCCGGGGGCCACGATCTCGGGCTTGAGCGTCATGGCGTCACTCGGGCCGCGCGAGCTGAAGTCCGTGGTCGTGTCGGTCCGGTCGACCGAGCCGATGGTGCCGCGCGCGGTGCCGGCCGCGACCTCGGCCTTGAAGGTCTGGTACTGCGCCGAGGGGATGTTCATCATGACCAGCGACTCGCGGCGCAGGTCGAACCCGCCGCCCGCCAGGATGTTCGCGGACCCCTGCGGGCCGGCCCCGCCGTCGTCCCCGGCCGGGTCCGTGGGGCTGGGCGTGTAGAGCAGGGCGCCCACGGCGCCGTGCTCCTCGGCGAGCTGGGCCTGCAGCAGGTGCGGTCCCTGGACCTGGCCCAGCGACGTGGTGGTCATGCTCTGCATGACGACGATCGCGCCGCGCACGTCGCCCGCCTGCTCGTAGTCCTCCTCGTCGAAACCGTCGCCGACGTCGACCAGGCGGGCCGTGAGGCCGCCCGCCGGCGGGTTGGCCGACATCGGGAAGCGTGTGACGTCCAGCGGACGGGGCGCGTCGCCCCGCTCGGCGCCGGCCAGCGTGAGCGTCGGGTCGGACACTCCGGTGACCTGGGCGCCCACCGCGATGACGCCCTCGGCGGCCGCCGGGGAGCTCACGGTCTGGGAGTAGGGGCCGGCGTTGCCGGCCGCGGCGACGACGACGACGCCCT
>NZ_KI911645.1:18321-25863 GCF_000515355.1 Promicromonospora kroppenstedtii DSM 19349
ACCTCCGCCGCGTACACGGCCCGCCACTGGACCCCACGTGCCAGCGCGAGCGGCTCGACCGGGTTCTCGTCCGCGAGCACGTACGGCGGCCGGTCGAAGGCCAGGAACTCGGCCGTCACCTCGTGCTGCATGCGTGTGTACCAGGCGCCGATCAGCGCCGGGTCGTCGATCACGTGCACACCCGCGCCGGAGCCGGCGACGTCGGAGGTCTGCTCGAACAGGCCGGCCAGGTCCGGGATCGTCGAGCGGACCCGGTCGAGCTGTGCCGCCGTCCGGTCGGTCAGCGCCCGCAGCGCCACGCGCGGGTCCACGGCCGTGTACTCGCCGTCGCTCCCGCTGGTGCGGTTGATCAGCCCGGCCGTGCGCAGCCGCGCCAGCATCCCGGCGAAGTCGGTGCCCTCCAGCGGCACGCCCTGCGCCACGTCCTCCACCCGGACCGTGCCCTGGGCGAGCACGTACCGGTAGACCAGCCGGGTGTCGTCGTCGATCCCGACCGCCTGGAAGTCGCGGTCGGGATCGCGGTCGCGGTCGGGCGGGGAGTCCGTGGCCATGAGGGTCAGCGTAGGTCAGCAGGAGCGGGGTCTCCGGACGGCTGCCCGGGTGGATGCCGGACCGCGTCCTCGCGCGGGTGAAAGCCTGTGGAACCGTGCGGGTCGCGCACTACTCTGATCGGCAAGAATCACTACTTTTCATGCCGACCGGTCGTGGCGACGCGCGAAACAGGAGAAAAGATGGCGAACCTGACCATTATCGAGCGGTCGCCCGACCCCGAGACGCACCAGCCCGGGCCACGCTGGCCCTCCATCGCGGTCTGGATCCGCTCGCTCGGCCAGAGCCGCCTCGGCGCGCTCCTGCTCCTGCTCGGCACCGTCGCAGCGATCGTCTGGGCCAACGTCTCCTACGAGTCGTACGCCGAGTTCTGGGAGACCCACCTGAACATCGGGGTGGGCGACTTCCAGGTCGAGTTCACGCTGCACGCCCTGGTCAACGACGCCCTCATGGCCATCTTCTTCTTCACCGTCGGCCTGGAGGTGCGGCGCGAGTTCGCGATCGGCGAGCTCACGAGCTGGTCCCGCGCCATGGTGCCGGTGGCCGCCGCCGTCGCCGGGCTCGTGGTCCCGGCGGTGCTCTACGTGCTCATCGCGCGCGGCTCCGGCTGGGAGCACGCCTGGGGGATCGTCATCTCCACCGACACCGCGTTCGTCGTCGGCGCGCTCGCGCTGATCGGACCACGCGCGCCCGGCCGCCTGAGAGTGTTCCTGCTGGCGCTCGCGGTGGTCGACGACATCGGCGCCCTGAGCATCATCGCGCTGGTCTACACCGAGAACTTTGACCCGCTGCCGCTGCTCGTCGCGGCTGTCGGCCTGGCCGGCGTCTACCTCACGCGGTACGTGCCCACGGGGCGCGGGCCCATCTACGCCACGCTGTCGATCATCGTGTGGCTCGCCTTCCTCGCCTCGGGCGTGCACCCGACGCTGGCCGGCGTCGCGATCGCGCTCCTGGTGCCGGTCTACCGGCCCAGCAGGCGCGACGTCGAGCACGCCCTGACGCTGGCGCGCACGTTCCGGCAGTCGCCGAACAGCGACTACGCGCGGGCCGCGGCGAACAGCCTGCGCGAGTCGATCTCGATCAACGAGCGTCTCCAGTCGGCCTACGCCCCGTACGTCGCGTACGTGATCCTGCCGCTGTTCGCGCTGGCGAACGCGGGCGTGCAGATCAACGCGGAGATCCTGGCGGCGGCGGCCGCGTCCGCGATCACGTGGGGCATCGTCGTCGGCCTGGTGGTGGGCAAGTTCATCGGCGTGCTGGGGTCCGGGGCGGTCATGCGCGTGCTGCGCATCGGCGACCTCGGGCCGGGCCTGACGCTCGACCGGCTCGCCGGGGGCGGCGCGCTGTGCGGCATCGGCTTCACGATCTCGCTGTTCATCGTCGACCTCGCGATCGACGACCCCGGTGTGCAGAACGAGGCCCGGGTGGGCGTGCTGACGGCGTCCGTGATCGCGTTCGCGCTGGCCGCCGTCATCTTCAAGATCTCGGACCGCGTGCACCCGGCCAACGAGGCGGGCACCACGCTGCTGCGCCCCGTCGACCCGGCCCGGGACCACGTGTACGGCCCGGCCGACGCGCCCTACACGCTGGTGGAGTACGGCGACTTCCAGTGCGGGTTCTGCTCCAAGGCGTCGGGCGCCATCCAGGAGGTGCACCGCGAGCTCGGCGACCGGCTGCGGTACGTCTGGCGGCACGCCCCGCTGGACCGGTACCACCCGAACGCCGTCGCCGCTGCGGAGGCCTCGGAGGCCGCCGCGCTGCAGGGCGAGTTCTTCGCGATGGAGCGCAGCCTGCTGCTCGACCAGGAGAACCAGCTGCCCTCCGACATCGTCCGGCGCGCGGAGGAGCTCGGGCTCGACGTCGAGCGGTTCGAACGGGACCTGGTCTCCCCGGAGGTGGCCGGTCGCGTCCGTGACGACGTGCTCGACGCCGAGGCGATGGAGGTCACCGCGGTGCCGACGTTCTTCGTCAACGGCCGCCGGCACACGGGGCCGTACGACGCGCAGTCCTTGATCCACGCCCTGGAGACGACGGCGCCGGTCGCGCAGGCTGCCCCGGCCGAGGAACGCGCGGTCGGGGAGGCATGACCGGGTCGGCGCGGGGCGATCGGCAGCTTCGGGGCGGCTGACGGCTTCGGGCGATCGCCGGTTTCGGCCGGTCGGCAGAAGGTCAGGTGGTCGGCAGCTCGAGCTACCGACCACCTGACCTTCTACCGACCACCCGAAGCTGCTGACCACCCGAAGCTGCCGACCAGCCGTGCCTCCCGGGGATCAGCCCTTGACCGAGCCCGACATCAGGCCGCCCACGAAGTACTTGCCGAGGATGATGTACACGATCAGCGTCGGCAGCGACGCGAACAGCGCGCCCGCCATGGAGACGCCGTAGTTCTGCAGCAGCGCGCCGTTGGCGAGGTTGTTCAGCGCCACGGTCACCGGGCCGTTCTGCGACGACGAGAAGAACACCGCGAACAGGAAGTCGTTCCACGCCGAGGTGAACTGCCAGATGAGCACCACCACGAAGCTCGGGATCGAGATCGGCAGCACGATCGACCAGTAGGTGCGCAGCATGCCCGCGCCGTCGACGCGCCCGGCCTCGATGAGCTCGTGCGGCACCGTCGAGTAGTAGTTGCGGAAGATCAGCGTCGTGATCGGGATGCCGTAGACCACGTGCAGCAGGATCAGCGTGGGCACGCCCGTGGGTATGCCGAGGTCCAGCACGAGCTGGGTCAGGGGGATCATCACGGCCTGGTACGGGATGAACATCCCGAACAGGATCAGCGTGAAGACGATGTCCGCGCCCTTGAAGCTCCAGCGCGAGAGCACGAACCCGTTCAGCGACCCGAGGAACGCCGAGATGATCGAGCTCGGCACGACGATCGCCAGCGTGCGACCGATCGCGGGCGCCAGCGTGGTCCAGGCCGTGGCCCAGTTCTCCGTGGTCCAGATCTGGGGCAGGTTCCAGGCGCGGCTCGGGTCGGCGTCGCCGGTGCCCTTGAAGCTGGTCACCAGCAGCACGTACACCGGGATCAGGACGACGATCAGGAAGAAGATCAGGCCCACGTACTTCAGGGTGCGTGCCAGCGAGTACCGGCCCTTGTGGACGCGCGGCGCGGCGGGCGCGGGGCGGTGCGCGGTGAGCTGTTCGGCCTCGGCGGTCATCGCTTCTCCTCGCGGTTCGTGCGGATCAGGTAGGGCACGATGACGATCGCGACGATGATCAGCAGGATCGAGCCGACGGCCGCGGCGTTCGCGTAGTCGAAGCTCGACTTGAACACGAACATGTCGACGGCGGGAACCTTGGTCTGGTAGTTCGCGGGCTTGGAGATCGACATGATGAGGTCGAACGCCTTGAGCGACATGTGACCGATGATGATCAGCGCGGACAGCGCGACCGGCGAGAGCTGCGGGAACAGGACGTGCCGGTAGAGCTTCCACTCGGAGGCGCCGTCCATCCGGGCGGCCTCGCGCAGCTCCTCGGGGATGCCGCGGAACCCGGCGAGGAACAGTGCCATCACGTAGCCGGAGAGCTGCCAGATCGCCGGGATGGCGATGGCGACGATGCCGAACGTGACGTTGTTCCACCAGTTGTTCTGCAGGGCGTCGAGCCCGACGATCTGGAACAGGCGGTTCAGGCCGGAGGCCTGCTCGTCCTGGTTGGAGTTGAGCAGCCAGCGCCACACCACACCCGAGGCGACGAACGAGACCGCCATCGGGAACAGGTAGACCGAGCGGAACAGTCCCTCACCCTTGACCGGCTTCTCGAGCATCCACGCCCACAGGAAGCCCATGATCATGGTCCCGACGAGGAACACGACCGTGTACAGGACGAGGTTCATCAGCGAGTGCTGGAAGTCCTCGCTGGCCAGCAGGTCGAGGTAGTTGGTGAACCAGACGAAGACGGCCGGCTTCTGCCCGGTGGCCTGCGCCGCCGTGTGGTTGTCCGTCAGGGACGTGGTGAAGTTGGCGACGATCAGCCCGTAGACGAAGACGCCGACGAGGATCAGGGACGGGGCGAGCATGAGCAGCGGTGGCCCGACTCGCCGCAGTTTGTTCAGCATGTAGGTACCTCGGGAGGGTGGGCGCAGCCGCGCGCCGTCGGGATCGGTCCCGACGGCGCGCGACGTACGGCGGTGTGCGTTACGCGGGAGCTTCGAGCACCCGTGGGTCAGCTCTGCGTGGCCGCGGCCAGCTCGGACTGGTACCCGGCGAGGTCGGACGCACCGGTGGTGAACTTGCTGGTGGCGTCAGAGATCGCGTTGAGCGTCGCGACCGGGGCGGCCGCACCGTGCGCCAGCGAGGACACGATCGTGTCGTTCGCGAACGAGTCGATGGCCGTCTGCTGGTACTCCGAGAAGTCGGCGGGGTCAGCGTCGGTCCGGGCCGGGATGGAGCCCTTGGCCTTGTTGAACGCGACCTGCCCGTCGAGCGAGCCCACGGTCTCCAGCCACGCCTTGGCGCCGTCCGGGTGCGGGGCACCCACCGGCAGGGTGAAGGAGTCGGCCAGGAAGTCGAACACACCGTCGGTGCCCGGGACCGGGGCCGCCGTGAAGTCCGTGCCGAGGGCCTTGTCCTGCTCCTCGAACGCCGCCACGGCCCAGTCGCCCATGACGTTGAACGCCGCGCTGCCGTCGATGACCATCTGGGTCGCCTCCGGCCAGTCGAGACCGTCACGGTCGTCGTTGGTGTAGCTCATCAGCGTCTCGAAGTCCTCGAGCGCCGCCTTCACCTCGGGGCCCTCCCAGTCGGTCGAGCCGTCCCACAGGCCGCTGTAGGCCTCGGGGCCCAGGTCGGCGAGCAGCACCGTCTCCAGGAGATTGACCTGCGTCCACGTCGTGCCGACGGACAGCGCGGTGACGCCGGCCTTGTCGAGCTTGTCGAGGTCCGCCATCCACGCGTCGAGGTCCTCGTACGTCGCCTCGGGGTCGATGCCGTTGTCCTCGAGCACCGTCGGGTTGGCCCAGAGGACGTTCGCGCGGTGGATGTTCGACGGGATCGAGTAGATCGCGCCGTCCTCCGTGGAGAGCCGGTCGACCAGGTCGGCCGGGAAGACGTCCGTCAGGCCGAACTCGTCGTACAGGTCCGAGACGTCCTCGATCTGCGCCGCGTCGATGTAGTCCTGCAGCTCGGCGCCGGCGTGGGCCTGGAACGTGTCCGGCGGGTCCTGCGCCTGCAGACGGGTCTGCAGCAGGTCCTTCGCCGCGGAGCCTGCGCCGCCGGCGACCGCGCCGTTGACGAACTCGATGTCGGGGTGCTGCTCGTTGAACACGCCCACGAGGGCGTCGAGGCCGGCCTTCTCGGATCCGGCCGCCCACCAGGTGAACACCTCGACCTGGTCGGCGCTGCCGCTCGCGCTGCCGCCATCGCCGCCGTCACCGCTGCCGCCGCACGCGGCCAGCGTGAGACCGAGCACGGCGGCCGTCGCCACCGTCGCGGTCATCCTCTGGTTCACTCGCATCTGGGGTCCCTCAACCTTCCTCGGTCGCTGGAGCACCGGCCCGCGGCGTCGTCGTCGTACGCGGCGAAGGAGGCTTTCCTCGCGCTCAGGACGGCGTCGTTCCTGTGGACCGGCCGGGCGCGCCTGTACGCCCGTGAACCCGGGACCTATCGAACGTCCATCGACCCTTGGTGTCAAGAAGTGAACGCAAGCGTCGCTCGATCGTGACCTGAACGTTCAGTTCGTGTATCCAAAACCGTCCAACCAGGCCGATTCCGGGCCGGAGCATGCCGGAAGGCGGTTACCCTGGGCGCTGTGCGCGCGGATCGGGTAACCCCCGGCTCGCAGACCTCACTCCGTGAGGCCAACCGAGCCAGGATCGTGAGCGCCGTCCAGCAGCGTGGCTCCCTCACGCAGATCGAGCTGGCCGGCGTCACAGGGCTGTCCCCGGCCACGATCTCCAACATCGTCAAGGAGCTCACGGTCGCCGGCGTGCTGCACACGTCGCAGTCGGTGCGCAACGGCCGCCGCGCCCTGCAGGTCACCCTCGCGCGCAACCTCGGCGTCGTGGCGGGCATCCGGTTCGGCATGCGATCGCTCAACGTGGCGCTGGCCGACGCCTCCATGCGCGTCCTGGCCGAGCAGCGCATGCCGCTCGCCCCTGATCACCGGGCCGACGCCGGGCTGCAGCGCACCGCGATGCTGATCCGCGAGATGCTGGAGTCCGTGGAGGCCGACCCGTCAGAGCTGCTCGCCGTGGGCGTCGGCGTGCCCGCGCCCGTCGACATCCGCACCGGCCAGGTGGTCACCGTCGGCATGATGCGCGGCTGGGACGGCGTGCACGTCGACGAGATCCTCGGTGCCGAGCTCGGCGTCCCTGTCACGGCCGACAACGACTCCACGCTCGCCGCGATCGCCGAGGCCCGGTTCGGCGCGGGCGCGGGGTACGACTCCGTCGCGTACATCCGGGTGTCCCACGGCGTGGGCGGCGGGCTCGTGCTGGGCGGCCGGGCGGTGCACGGCCGGTCCGGCGTCGCCGGCGAGATCGGCCACGTGTCCGTCGACGAGAACGGGCCCGTGTGCCGCTGCGGCAACCGCGGCTGCCTCGAGATGCTGGTGGGCGCCACCAGCCTGCTCGCCATGCTGCCCCGCGAGGCCGGACACCTCACCCTCGCCGACCTGGTCACCCGGGCGCAGGACGGCGACGCAGGCTCCCGCCGCGTCGTGTTCGACGCCGGCCGCCACCTCGGCGTGGCGCTGGCCAACCTGTGCAACCTGGTGGACCCCGACGTCGTCGTGATCGGTGGCAAGCTCGCCGAGGCCGGCGACCTGCTCCTCGAGCCGCTGCGCACCTCGCTCGGCCAGCGGGTCGTGGCGACGTCGCGCGGCCCCGTCGAGGTGGTCCCGTCCACCCTCGGGGCCGACGCCGGGGTACGCGGCGCACTGGCTGCCGCCCTGGACCAGGCCCGGATGTTCGGCTCCCTCGGGGTGGTCTCATGAGCGTCATGACTCGCGCGCGCCGCCGCACCGGGGCCGTGCTCGCGGCGGGCGTGGCGCTCG
>NZ_KI911645.1:25963-26737 GCF_000515355.1 Promicromonospora kroppenstedtii DSM 19349
CCATCGCCGCCGCGGTGATCGGCGGCACGAGCCTGTTCGGCGGGCGCGGCAGCGCGTGGTCCGCGGTGCTCGGGGTGCTGGTCATCCAGTCCATCGCCAACGGGCTCACGCTGATGAACGTGGACCAGGCGGCACGGTACATGGTCACCGGCGCGGTCCTGCTGCTGGCGATCATCATCGACATGCTGATGCGCAAGCGACGGGAGGGCCTGACGTGATGCGTCGTCCGACGCTGGCGGTGGTGGCACAGGCCGCCGGGGTGAGCCTGAAGACGGCCTCCCGGGTGCTCAACGGCGAGCCCAACGTGGCCTCGGCCACCAGGGAGCGCGTGCAGGACGCCGCGGCGTCGCTGGGCTTCCGGCGCAACGCCGTGGCCGCCGACCTGGCCCGGGGCGGCCTGTCCCGCCTGGTCGGGTTCATCACCGGCGACCTGGCCAACGAGTTCTACTCCGCTCTGGCCAGCGGTATCGAGCGCGAGCTGCGGGAGCACGGGCTGCAGCTCCTGACGGCGTCGTCCGACGAGGACCCCGACCGCGAGGCGTCGCTGACCGGTGAGCTGATCGAACGCCGGGTCGGCGCGCTGATCGTCACGCCCGCCGGGGCCGACCAGTCGGCGCTCCGCTCCGAGATCGCCGCGGGGCTGCCCGTGGTGGTCGTGGACCGGCCCGCGGCCGGGATGGACGTCGACACCGTGGTCATCGACAACCGCGGCGGCACGCGGGCCGCCGTCGCACACCTGCTGGCCCACGGGCACCGCCGCATCGGCTTCGTGGG
>NZ_KI911645.1:26837-27712 GCF_000515355.1 Promicromonospora kroppenstedtii DSM 19349
CGGGGCGCGCAACGCGCGCGCCGACTCCGGCCGGGCGGTGCGGCGATGAGCGCCCAGTCCGGCCTGACGGGCGCCGTCTGGCAGCGGGTGCGCGGCGGCAACAGCCTGCTCCCGATCCTCGCGGCGCTCGTGGTCATCTGGCTGGTGATGGGCGCCGTCAACCCCGCGTTCCTCGCCCCCGAGAACCTGGTCAACCTCACGCTGCAGAGCGCCCCCGTGGGCGTGATCGCCCTCGGCGTGGTGCTGGTGCTGCTGGTCGGCCAGATCGACCTGTCCGTCGGGTCGGTCAGCGGGCTCGCCGCGGCAGTGGTCGCCGTCGGCTCCGTGAATCTCGGCTGGCCCGTGGCGCTCGCGATCCTCGCGGCGCTGGCGTGCGGCGTCGTCGTCGGGCTGGGGTACGGCGCGCTCTCGACGCGGTTGGGGCTGCCGAGCTTCGTGTTCACGCTGGCCGGGCTGCTGTTCCTGGCCGGCGTGCAGCTGCGCGTGCTCGGGCCGATGGGCTCGATCAACCTGCCGTTCGAGTCGTGGTTCGTCCGCTCGGTGCAACAGGGCTTCCTCTCGCCGGTGGCCGCCTGGACGCTGGTCGCGCTCGTGGTCGTCACCGTGGCGGTGGTCCAGGTCGTGGCGCGGGCCCGACGGCGGCGTGCCGACCTGCCCTGCGCGAGCGTGCCCCAGATCGTGGTGCGCACCCTCGTGCTGGCCGCGGTGCTCTCGGCGATCGCGGCCTACCTGGGCACCGCACGTGGGATCGGGTACTCGGTGGTGCTGTTCGCCGCGCTGGTCGTGGTCACCGACGTGCTCCTGCGCCGCACCCGCTGGGGCCGGTCGGTGCGCGCCGTGGGCGGCGACCGGCGGGCGGCGATGCTCGCGGGCGT
>NZ_KI911645.1:27812-35150 GCF_000515355.1 Promicromonospora kroppenstedtii DSM 19349
CGCCGGTTCCGTGGGCACCGCTCCCGCCGCGGCGACGTCGGGCGGACGTTCGGACGGGAACGCCGGCGGCGACTTCGCGACCTCCTTCGAGGCCGACGACGCGGCGCCCCTGGAGAGCACGCCCGCCGAGCGCGACGGCGCCCCGTGGCAGGAGAACGTCGGCGAGTTCGTCGTCGGCCTGCCGGGCAGCGTGCTGGACCGGGTCGACGCCGTCGCGGCCAGCGCGGAGAACCTGCCCAACGAGGGCGCGACCAACCTCGCGGACGCGTCGTCGGCCACCAAGTGGCTGACGTTCGCGAGCACGGGCTGGGTCACCTACGAGATGACCGAGCCCACCACGGTCACCGCGTACGCGCTGACCTCCGCGAACGACTTCGCCGACCGCGACCCGCGCGCCTGGACGCTGCAGGGCTCCACGGACGGCGAGACCTGGGAGACGATCGACGAGCGTACCGGCGAGGACTTCGAGGACCGGTTCGAGCAGCGGGTCTTCGAGCTGGACGAGCCCACCGCCGCCTACACCTGGTTCCGGCTGGACGTGACGCAGAACCGCGGCGCGGGCATCGTGCAGCTCGCCGACTGGGACCTGTCGGCCGGCCTGGACGAGCAGCCCGCGGACCAGCCGATGACCACCGCCGTCGGCTCCGGGCCCACCACGGTCGACTTCACGAACAAGAAGGGTGTCGGCTTCACCGGCACCGCCTCCCTCCGGTACGACGGCGGGCACCAGGCCGACGGCCCGGCGCACGCGACCAACGTGCTGTACGACGACGTCGACGTCCGCGTGGGGCGCGACACCCGCCTGAGCTGGAAGATCTTCCCCGAGCTGCTCGGCGACCTGGAGTACCCGTCCACCTACGCGAGCGTGGACCTGCGGTTCACCGACGGCACCTACCTGTCCGACCTCGACGCGCGCGACGCGCACGGCACGGCCGCGACGGCCGCCGGGCAGGGCGCGGGCAAGATCCTGTACGCCGACCAGTGGAACTCCGTGCGCGTCGACCTCGGGTCCGTGGCCCGCGGCCGGACGGTCGACCAGGTGCTGCTCGGCTACGACAACGACAGCGGCTCGGCCGCGACCAGGTTCGCCGGCTGGCTGGACGACGTCGCGATCGAGTCCCGGCCCGAGCGGGTCGACGGCTCCAGCCTGACCAACTACGTGGACACGCGCCGCGGCACCCTGTCGAGCGGGTCGTTCTCCCGCGGCAACAACGTGCCGGCCACCGCCGTGCCGAACGGCTTCAACTTCTGGACGCCGCTGACCAACGCGTCGTCGCAGAGCTGGCTGTACGAGTACCAGGCCGCGAACGACGACCAGAACCGCCCGGTGCTCCAGGGCATCGGCATCTCGCACGAGCCCAGCCCCTGGATGGGCGACCGCAACCAGCTCGCCTTCCAGCCGGCCACGGGCGCGGGGGTGCCCGACGGCGGGCTGGAGGCCCGCGGCCTGGCGTTCGACCACGCCGACGAGACCGCGCGCCCCCACTACTACGGCGTGACCTTCGCCGACGGGACCAAGGCCGAGGTGACGCCGACCGACCACGCGGCGGTGCTGCGGTACACGTTCCCGAAGGACGCCGGGGCGGACGCCGGGGCCGGCGTCGGCCACGTGCTCGTCGACCGCGTCGCCGGCTCCTCGAAGCTGTCGTTCGACGCCGCCACCGGCGAGCTGAGCGGCTGGGTCGAGAACGGCAGCGGGCTGTCCATGGGCCGCACCCGGATGTACGTGGCGGGCACGTTCGACCGCGTGCCGTCGGCCGTGGGCGAGGCGGCCGGCGACCGGGCCGGCGCCCGGTACGCGACCTTCGACACCCGCAGCGACCGCACCGTCGAGCTGCGCGTGGCCACCTCGTTCATCGGGCTGGACCAGGCGCGCGCCAACCTCGGCCTGGAGGTCACGGGCCGCTCCTTCGAGAAGGTCCGGCGCGCCGCCGAGCGGCAGTGGAACGACCGGCTCGGCGTCATCGAGACCCAGGGCGGCAGCGAGGACGAGCTGGTCACCCTCTACTCGAACCTCTACCGGCTCAACCTCTACCCGAACTCGCAGTTCGAGAACACCGGCACCGCCAAGCGGCCCGTGTACAAGTACGCGAGCCCGGTGACCGCGCCGTCGGGCGAGGCGACCGACACCACGACGAACGCGAGGATCACCGACGGCAAGATCTACGTCAACAACGGGTTCTGGGACACCTACCGCACGGCCTGGCCCGCGTACTCGTTCCTCTACCCGGACGCCGCGAAGGACCTCGTCGACGGGTTCGTGCAGCAGTACCGCGACGGCGGCTGGATCGCCCGCTGGTCCTCGCCCGGCTACGCGGACCTGATGACGGGCACCTCGTCCGACGTCGCGTTCGCCGACGCCTACCTCAAGGGCTCCCTGCCCACCGACAAGGCGCTCGACGCCTACGACGCGGCGCTGAAGAACGGCACCGTCGCCCCGCCGAACAACGCCGTGGGCCGCAAGGGCCTGGAGACCTCGCCGTTCCTCGGCTTCACGCCCGAGAGCACGCACGAGTCCGTCTCCTGGGGCCTGGAGGGGCTGATCAACGACTTCGGCATCGGCAACATGGCCGCGGCGCTCGCGGAGGACCGGCGCACGCCGCGGGACCGGCGCGCGACCCTGCGCGAGGAGTCGGCCTACTTCCTGGAGCGAGCCACGCACTACGGCGAGCTCTTCGACCCGCAGATCGACTTCTTCCAGCCGCGGCACGTCGACGGCACGTTCCTCAACGCGCCCGAGGACTACGACCCGCGCACCTGGGGCGGGGGCTACACCGAGACCAGCGGCTGGAACTTCTCGTTCCACGCGCCGCAGGACCCGCGCGGCCTCGGTAACCTCTACGGCGGCCAGGAGGGCCTGGAGACCAAGCTCGACGAGTTCTTCGCCACGCCCGAGGACGCGACCCACACCGGCGGGTACGGCGGCGTCATCCACGAGATGCGCGAGGCGCGGGACATCCGGCTGGGTCAGTGGGGCATGAGCAACCAGGTGTCCCACCACATCCCGTGGCTGTACGACGCCGCGGGCGCACCGCACAAGACCCAGGAGATCGTCCGTGAGGTCACGCGCCGCCTGTTCGTGGGCAGCGAGATCGGCCAGGGCTACCCGGGCGACGAGGACAACGGCGAGATGTCGTCGTGGTGGATCTTCGCCGCGCTCGGCTTCTACCCGCTGCAGGTCGGCTCCGACCAGTACGCCGTCGGCTCGCCGCTGTTCGACAAGGCGACGGTGCACCTGCCCGACGGCGACCTCGTGATCAACGCGCGGGGCAACTCCGTGGAGAACGTCTACGTGCAGTCGCTGCGGGTGGACGGGAGATCGCGCACGTCGACGTCGCTGTCGCAGGCCGACCTGTCGGGCGGTGCCCGGCTGGACTTCGTGATGGGGCCGGAGCCCTCCGCGTGGGGCACGGGGGCCGACGACGCCCCGCCGTCGCTCACCGAGGGCGACGAGCCGCCGACGCCGGACCGGGACGCCACGGCGGCCGGGACCGTGACGGTCTCCGACGGTTCTGCCGCCGACGCGCTGGTCGACGACACGTCGTCCTCGCGCACCACGTTCGCGACCGGCAGCCCGACCATCACGTGGGACGGGTCCGGCACGACGGCGACGGTAGGCACGTACACGCTCACCTCGGGTGCCGCGGGCACCGCGGCGCCGTCGGCCTGGCGCCTGGAGGGGTCCGACGACGGCGAGGCGTGGACCGTGCTCGACGAGCGGTCCGGCCAGGAGTTCCGCTGGGCGCTGCAGACCCGTTCCTTCGAGGTCGAGGACCCGGCGGAGTACGGGCACCTGCGGATCGTGGTGGAGGAGTCCTCGGGCGGCGGTGAGGTGTCGCTCGCCGAGGTCCAGCTGCTCGCCGAGCAGGGCGGCGACGCCGAGGAGCTCCCGGCCACGACGACCACGACGCCGAGTGCCGAGGAGCGGGCCGCGACCCGCGCCGCGGGCGAGGCCGAGGACGCGGCGAACGGCGTCACGGTCTGGGCGGTCCCCGCCTGCGTCGACGGCGACTCGACGCTGCGGGTCGTGGTGGACGGCGCCGAGGGCGCGTCGGTCCGCGTCACGTCCGACTTCGGCACCGAGACGGTCAGGGGCGACGACGAGCTGACGTTCGAGGCCGGCTCTGCACAGGTCGGCGCGGGCGCCGTGACCGCCGTCGTGACGGCGACCGTGGACGGCCGGCGGGCCACCCAGACGGTGACGGTGCCGTACCAGGCGGCGGCCTGCGGCTGACCGGGTTCCTGCACCGGGCTGCTCCGGGGCACGCCCTCTGAGGTCGGTCCGATGTCATGAGACCGGTCGGTCAGCCGACCGGTCTCATGACATCGGACCGACCTCAATTCACACCGGGGTGAGTGACCCCGGCTCCGTGGGCCCGATGGGCTGCGCATAAGGGATGGATAGGTACTTTCCACACAGGGTCGTCCCACCCGTTCTGGTGGTGCCGCACCGTCAATACGCTCCGAGGCACACGAGGTTCCCCAGGCCTGACGAGGAGCACACCAATGTCCCGATCCCTGAGAACGTCACGTTCCGTGATAGCGCTGTCAGCCGCTGTGCTGATGGCCGGCACGGCGCTCACCGGCGCGAGCGCGGCGGGCGCCGCCCCGGCGACGCAGGACGCCCAGAGCACACAGAGTGTCCTGAGCGCCCAGGACGCCGACCGCCCCGATGCCCTGCCCGACGGCCAGGTCCGCGCGATGGAGCGCGACCTCGGCCTCACCAAGGCCGAGATCCCTGCCCGCCTCGCCCGCGACGCCGACGCCGCGATCGTCGAGCAGCACCTGACCGCCGCGCTCGGCGACCGGTATGCGGGCACCTGGCTGCCCGACGGCGCCGAGGCTCCGCGCGTCGGCGTCACCAGCGCGGCCGCCGCCAAGGTGGCCGAGCGCGCCGGCGCGGACGCCGTCGTCGTCGAGCACAGCCTGGACGACCTGACCGCCTGGAAGGAGTCGCTCGACAAGGTGGGCGCGCCCGACTCGGTGCACGCCTGGTACGCGGACCCGGTGACCAACGAGGTGGTCGTCGAGGCGGCCGACACGGCGGCGGCGAAGGCGATGATCGCCGAGTCGGGCGTGCCGGCCGACGTCGTCCGGGTGGAGAAGTCGACCGAGGCGCCCCAGACGGCGCGCGACATCCGCGGCGGCGACGAGTTCCACAAGCCGCTCGGCAACGGCTACGTGACCCTGTGCTCGATCGGCTTCGCCGTCTCGGGCGGGTTCGTCACGGCCGGGCACTGCGGCTCGACCGGCGACCCGGTCAACGCGCCCGACGGCGCCGCGCTCGGCACCTACCGCGGTTCCACGTTCCCGGGCCACGACTGGGCCTGGGTCGGTACCAACAGCAACTGGACGCCCACCCCCGCGGTGAACAACTACGCGGGCGGCACGACGGCGGTCGCCGGCTCCTCCGAGCAGGGCATCGGTGCGGCGGTGTGCCGCTCGGGCCGCACCACGGGCTGGCGCTGCGGCGTTATCCAGGAGAAGAACGTGACCATCAACTACGGTGACGGCGACATCCCGGGCATGGCCACCGGTTCGGCGTGCGCCGAGGGCGGCGACTCCGGCGGCTCGGTGCTCTCGGGCAACCAGGCCCAGGGCGTCACCTCGGGCCGCATCGGCGACTGCTCGTCGAACGGCCGGTTCATCTACCAGCCGGTCAACCCGATCCTGAGCGCGTACGGCCTGCAGCTGACCACCACCGGCGGTGGAAGCGGGGGCCGGCCGCTGGTCGGCCTGGCGGGCAAGTGCATCGATGTGCCCAACTCGGACTTCTCCGACGGCAAGCGGCTGCAGCTGTGGACCTGCAACGGCACCAGCGCGCAGAACTTCGCGTTCCAGTCCGACGGCACCCTGCGGGCCGGCGGCAAGTGCGTGGACGTGGCCTGGGGCAACACGGCGGACGGCACGGCCGTGCAGCTCGCCAACTGCAGCGGCAACCCGGCCCAGCAGTTCACGCTGAGCGGCGCGGGGGACCTGGTCTCGATCCTCGCGAACAAGTGCGTGGACGTGCCGAACAGCAACAGCGCGAACGGCACGCAGCTGCAGATCTGGACCTGCAACGGGACCGCGGCCCAGAAGTGGCGCGTGGGCTGACGGCTCCCGGTCGGTGAGCTCGAATCCTCGGGCTCCACTGCGCTTCGAGGCCTATGTTTCTTCGCTCTGGGCCGTCCCAGAGCGAAGAAACACAGGCCTCGAAGCGCAATCGCCGACGGCTGTCAGCGGCAGCCGGCAGAGCGGACCGGTGTCAGAGGGTGGCGCGGACCGCCTTCGCCGCCGTCACCAGGTTGGCCAGCGACTCCTTCGTCTCCGCGTACGCGCGGGTCTTCAGGCCGCAGTCCGGGTTGACCCAGACCAGCCGGGGGTCGATCGACTTGGCGGCGAGCTCGACCAGGTCGGTCACCTCCTCGACGGACGGCACGCGCGGGCTGTGGATGTCGTAGACGCCCGGCCCGATGCCGCGGCCGTACCCGGCGTCGGCCAGCTCGGGGACGATCTCCATGCGGGACCGCGCCGCCTCCACGGACGTCACGTCCGCGTCGAGGCCGTCGATCGCGCCGATGACCTGGCCGAACTCCGAGTAGCACAGGTGCGTGTGCACCTGGGTCGCGGTGTCGGCGCCGGCGGTCGCGAGCCGGAACGAGCGCACCGACCACTCCAGGTAGCCGGGGTGCGCGGCCGTGCGCAGCGGCAGCAGCTCGCGCAGCGCGGGCTCGTCCACCTGCACGACGCCGATGCCCGCGGCCTCCAGGTCCGTCACCTCGTCGCGCAGCGCGAGGGCGACCTGGTCGGCGGTGTCGCCCAGCGGCAGGTCGTCGCGGACGAACGACCAGGCCAGGATCGTGACCGGGCCCGTGAGCATGCCCTTGACCGGCCGTGACGTCAGCGATGCCGCGTACGCCGTCCACTCCACCGTCAGAGGCGCCGGGCGGGAGACGTCGCCCCACAGGATCGGCGGCCGCACGCAGCGCGAACCGTACGACTGCACCCAGCCGTTGACGGTCGTCGCGAAGCCGTCGAGCTGCTCCGCGAAGTACTGCACCATGTCGTTGCGCTCGGGCTCGCCGTGCACCAGCACGTCCAGGCCCAGCTCCTCCTGCAGCGCGACCGTGCTCGCGATCTCGGCACGCATCGCCGCCGTGTAGTCGGCGTCGGACAGCTCGCCCCGCACCCATGCGGCGCGCGTGCTGCGGATCTCGGACGTCTGGGGGAACGAACCGATGGTCGTGGTCGGCAGGGCCGGCAGGTTCAGCCGCGCCTGCTGCGCGGCGGCCCGCTCCGCGTACGGCGCGCGCTGCGCGTCGGCCGTGGTCAGGGCGGCGGTCCGCTCCCGCACCC
>NZ_KI911645.1:35250-39229 GCF_000515355.1 Promicromonospora kroppenstedtii DSM 19349
CGTCGCCCGCGCCGGCCGGGGCGGGATGGGTCCCGACCCGGTCGGCCAGCGCCGTGCGCCGGTGCTGGGCGCGCACCTGGTTGGCCAGCACGCGGCGGGCGACGGCCAGGAGCCAGGCGCGTGGGTGGTCCGGCAGCTCGCCCTTGCGCCACGCGATCGCGAAGACCTCGGCCACGACGTCCTCCGCCTCGGCGGCGGGGAGCCGTGCACGGGCGTACCGGTACACACCGTGCGCGTGCGTCGCGAAGAGCTCCTCGGTGCGTTCGGGCGACAGCGTGCCCGGGACGACGCGATGCGGCTCGGTGTTGGTGGCCAGGGCGGACTCCGGTGTGCCGATGGTGGTCAGGGACGAACAGCGGTCAGGGACGACCGGGGAGCGAGGGGTGGTCGGGGACGAACGGCGATCGGGAACGACCGGATTCCCGATCGATGCTTACGAACGGTGGGTGTCCGGCGTCGTCGCGGCCATGTCATTCGGCAGGTGTGACCCGCGTCACAGTGCGTGGCTGGGATGCCGTGCCTGCCGCCGAACACCGACCGGGTTGTGACCATCTTCCTGGACCGCCGGCCCCTGCCACGTATCGCCGTCGTCATGCTTGCCGCCGCGCTCCTCCTCGCGGGGTGCGCGTCGGGCGCGGCTCGCGCGACGTACGAGACGTCGGCCTCGCCCGGGCCGAGAGCGGGAGCGGAGGGTTCGGCGGCGAACGGCGTGGCTGCTGATGGTGGGACCGTCGCGGGTGCGACTGTCGACGAGTCCGCGGATGCCCCCGCCGAGGCCGTGCCCGGCATCGACCTGGCAGCCCACTCGCCCGCGGACCCGGCGAGCCCGTGGGTGGTCGTGAACAAACGGGTGGCCGTCGACCCGGTCGACTACGAGCCGGACCTGACGACGGTCCGCGGCTATCTCGTGCGCCCTGACGTCGCCCCTGATCTCACCGCGCTCCTTTCCGCCGCCGAGGCCGACGGTGTGCACCTGACGCTCCGCAGCGCCTACCGCGGCTACTCGAAGCAGGCCGCGGTCTACGAGGGCTGGGTGGCGCAGCTCGGGCGGGCGCAGGCCGACGCGGTGTCGGCGCGGCCGGGCCACAGCGAGCACCAGACCGGCCTGGCGGTGGACGTGGGCGGCAGTAGCCGGCCGGCGTGCGACTTCGAACCGTGCTTCGGCGACACGCTCGAGGGCCGGTGGGTCGCCGAGCACGCCGGGAGCTTCGGCTTCCTGGTCCGGTACACGCCGGAGAACAAGACCGTGACGGGGTACGCCCCGGAGGCATGGCACCTGCGCTGGGTCGGCCGTGACCTGGCGGAATACCTGAGCGAGACCGGCCTGAGCACACTGGAGGAGGTGTTCGACGTGCCGGGCGGGGACTATGGCCGCTGACGGACTTGACCTTGCCGTAGCGGCAACCTTGCACGCTGCGGTCATGACCACTTCAAACAGGGCGGCCCCGAAGACGCCGCCCGTATCGGCTCCCGGCACCGCGATCGCGGTGGTCGGGCTGCGCAAGTCCTTCGGGGATCACCACGTGCTCGGCGGTGTGGATCTCACCGTGCCCGTCGGCACGGTCTACGCCCTCCTGGGGCCGAACGGCGCGGGCAAGACCACCATGGTGAACATCCTGTCCACGCTGCTCACGGCCGACGCCGGGGAGGTCCGCGTGGCGGGCCACGACGTGCGTCGGGCGCCGGGCCAGGTGCGGTCGGCGATCGGTGTGACGGGGCAGTTCTCGGCGATCGACATGTTCCTGACCGGCCGCGAGAACCTCCGGCTCATGGCTGACCTGTCGCACCTCGACCGGCGGGGTGCCGCCCGGGACGTCGCGGCCCTGCTCGAGCGGTTCGACCTGGTCGAGGCCGCCGACCGTCGGGCCCTGACCTGGTCCGGCGGCATGCGGCGCCGCCTGGACCTGGCGATGACGCTCATCACCCGGCCGCGCGTCATCTTCCTCGACGAGCCGACCACAGGCCTCGACCCCCGCAGCCGTCGCGAGGTCTGGGACGTGGTGCGGGAACAGGTCGCCGACGGCGTCACCGTGCTCCTGACCACCCAGTACCTGGAGGAGGCGGACGCCCTGGCCGACCGGGTCGGCGTGCTCGACGCCGGAACCCTCGCGGCGGAGGGGACGCCCGGCGAGCTCAAGGCGCTCGTCCCCGGCGACGGTACCAACCTCGACGACGTCTTCCTGGCGCTCACGGGCCACGCCGCGAGTGCCGTCGACCCCGCCGACCCCACCGGCGCAGTCGCCCCCGCGGACGGCATTGCCCCCACCGACCTCACGGAGAAGGAGACGACCGCACGATGATGCCCACCTACGTCGTCCGCGACTCGATGACCATGCTGCGCCGCAACCTGCGGCACCTGAGCCGCTACCCGTCGCTGGCGGTCATGCTGATCGCCATCCCGGTCGTGTTCCTGCTGTTGTTCGTCTACGTGTTCGGCGGCACGCTCGGCGCGGGACTCCCGGTCCACGGCGGGGGCACGCGCGCCGACTACCTCACTTACCTGGTCCCGGGGATCTGGATCATGACCGTGTCCAGCGTCGCGAACGGGACGGCGGTCGCGGTCGCCATCGACCAGACGGGCGGGATGTTCGCCCGGTTCCGGACCATGGACATCTCCCGCGTCTCGGTCCTGGCGGGGCACGTGCTCGGCGCGGTGATCCGGACCGTGCTGGCCCTGGCGGTGATGATCGTGGTCGCGGTGCTCCTCGGGTTCCGGTCCGACGCCGGCCTCCCGGGCTGGCTCGGCGCCGCCGGACTGGTGCTCCTGCTGGCGTTCTCGTTCACCTGGCTGACCGTCGCGATGGGGCTGGCCGCGGGCAGCATCGAGACGGCGAGCAACACCCCGCTCGTGCTGATGGTGCTGCCTATCGTCAGCAGCGGGTTCGTGCCCACCGAGCAGATGCCCGTCGGGCTCCGGCAGTTCGCCGAGCACCAGCCGTTCACGCCGATCATCGAGACCCTGAGATCCCTGACCTCGGGTGCGCCGGTCGCGTCCGAGGGCTGGTTCGCCGTCGGGTGGTGCGTGGTGATCGGGGCGGTCGGATACCTGTGGTCCCGGCGCCAGCTCGGCCGGGTTCCGACGAGGTAGGCGCGGATGGACGTACTCGGGAGGAGACACTAGGGCGATGCTGACCATCGGCCAGGTCGCGGCGTACGCCGGCGTGACGGCGCGCACCGTCCGGCACTACCACGCCGTCGGACTGCTTCCGGAGCCCGAGCGCGACCATGCCGGGTACCGCCGGTACGGCGCGCAGGCGGTCGTGGACCTGATCCGGGTCAGGGCCCTGGCCGACGCCGGAGTCCCGCTGGCGCGGGTCCACGACCTCCTGCGGGCGGACGAGGCGGAGTTCGCGGCCGCCGTCGCCGAGATCGATACCCGGCTCCGGTCGGAGATCGAGGAGCGCGAGCGGCACCGGGAGCGCATCGCCCGGCTCGCCGCCGGGGACAGCCTGGCCCTGCCGCCGGAGGGCGCTGCCTACCTCGACCGGTGGCGTGCGCTCGGCATTCCCGAGCGGGTCGTCCAGATCGAGCGCGACAGCTGGATCCTGTCCCTCGCCGCGTACTCGCGGGAGGAGATCGCCACCGCCATGGCGAACAAGAGCCGGCTGCTGGACGACGCCGAGTTCGTCGACGTCCTGCGCGCGATCAGCGAGGGGATCGACTGGGAGCCGGACGACCCGCGGCTGCCCGGGCTGGCCGACAAGGTGGCGGCCGTTCTCGACCGCCACGCCGAGTGGTCCGGCGACGGGTCGGGCGAGATGGAGCGCGCGCTCGTCGAGCAGTTCGACTCGATCGCGCTGGATTCCATCCCCGCGGGACGCCGGCTGGAGGCGCTGCTGGAGGACCGCGGGTGGTCCGGCTGGACCCGCCAGAAGCGGGTTGCGCCGCGGGCCGCCGCCCGCGAATGAGTCGAGCACACCGGTTGCTGCCACGACGGTGGCTCCAGGGCAGCAACCGGTGTGCTCGCCGTCGGCGGGCC
>NZ_KI911645.1:39329-41869 GCF_000515355.1 Promicromonospora kroppenstedtii DSM 19349
TCGGCGTGGCGGCCGTCGTGGTCGGCGTCGCGGGCGCGTTCTCGCTCACCAGGGGGTTCGGCGGGGAAGCCGGGGGAGGCGCGCAGGCCGGACCGGCACCGTCGTCGGTCGGCAACATGAGCCTGACGGTGCCCGACGAGACGCACGAGGTCACGCTCGAGGTGACCGCCACGGGCAAGGACCTCGAGAAGAGCCCCGTGGAGGTGCGGTACGACGGGATGATGGGTCCGCTCGGCCTCGGGGACACGTTCCAGAGCGAGGGTTACCTCGAGACGGACCTGGAAGCGATGTACACCGAGGTGGACGTGCCGTGGAGCAAGTCGTTCACCGTGCGGGGGACCGTCGACGAGAGCCACCTCAAGCTGAACGCCCAGTCCGGGTCGCTGTACGACGTGGACGCGTCCCGCGACGTAGCGGTGGGCTGCCGGATCCTGGTCGACGGCGAGGTCGTGGCGGAGGCCAGCGGGTCGCTGGCGGTCTTCTGCGCCCGCCTCCCCGAGGAGCTCCAGGCGAAGATCGACGAGATGGAGGGCGAGGTGGGGGAGCAGCAGGAGAAGGCCCGCGAGGAGTACTACCAGGAGGTCCAGGAACGGCTGGACGACGCGGACCTGCCCGACTCGGCCGACGTGAAACAGCAGCAGGAGGAGCTCCAGGAGCTGCTGGACGAGTACGGCGACAACGGCGGAAACGGCTGATGCGCCGCCCCTCACGAGGATCCGGGGCCCGCCCGTGATCGAGGCACTGCGCGCGGGCGACCCCGCGCAGGCGGGCCCGTACCGTCTGCTGGGCCGGCTGGCCGCCGGCGGCATGGGCCAGGTGTACGTGGGCCGCTCCCGCGCCGGGCGCGTCGTCGCGGTCAAGGTGATCCACCCGGGCCTGGCCGGGGGTGACGAGTTCCGCGTGCGGTTCGCCCGCGAGGTGGAGGCCGCCCGGCTCGTCGGCGGCTATCACACCGCCGAGGTGGTCGACGCCGACGCCTACGCCGACCGGCCCTGGATGGCCACCGCCTACGTGCCCGGTCCCTCGCTGCACGACGCCGTCGCACGGAACGGCGTGCTCGACGTCGAGGCGGTCCGGGCGCTCGGCGCGGGACTGGTGGGCGGCCTGGAGGCCATCCACGCAGCCGGCCTGGTGCATCGTGACCTGAAGCCGGCCAACGTGCTGCTGACGGCCGACGGCCCGCGTGTCATCGACTTCGGCATCGCGCGGGCCGTGGACGCGACGTCCGTGACGACGTCGGGCGACGTGCTCGGCACCGCCGCCTACATGTCGCCGGAGCAGGTGCGCGGACGGGAGGCCGAGCCGCCGTCGGACGTGTTCGCGCTGGGCTGCGTGCTGTTCTTCGCCGCGACGGGTCGCTCGCCCTTCGGGGGCGGCCCCACCGAGGCGATCGTCTACCGCGTGGTGCACGAGGACGCCGACCTGGGCGACGTGCCGCCGGAGCTGCGGGGTCTGGTCGGGGACTGCCTCGCCAAGGTCGCGGCGGACCGCCCGACGACGGCGGAGGTGCTCGACGGGTTGCGTCCGGCGTCCGGTGCCGTGGCGCCGTGGCGGCTGCCGTCCGGCGTCGGGCAGATGGTCGCCGAGCGTGCGCGGGAGCTGGGGGAGTTGCAGGCACGTGAGGTGCCCGCGGACACCGAGGTGGTCCAGGCCCCGGTCCCGGAGGGCGTCCGGGACGACGTCGGCCCGGGGGTCCACGAGAGGTCCGGGGAAGGCGGCCGGCCCGCAGAGGACGGAGCGTCCGGGGGAGCGGGACGCCGGCCGCGCCGCCGGTGGATCGCCGCGGCCGTGACCGGGGCCGCCGTGGTGACCGCCGGCGTCTGGTGGACCGTCGCTCAGAACGGTGTCCCCGCCGACGCCATGGAGAGCGGGGCGTACAGCCTGACCGGCGAGCGGCTCGGGTCCGGGCCCGTGGACGCGCCGCACAGCGTGGAGCTCCGGATCACGACCCCGCGCCCCGGGGAGGTCGTGACCGTCACCTACAACGCCGTGGTGGTCGACTCCGACGACGGCGGTGGCACCCAGCAGGGGCAGCAGGGCAACGGCAAGGGGTTCAAGGTCGTGACGCCCTGGACGGGCACCCTCCCCGTCGAGTCACAGCTGCAGACCCTCGCCCTGACCGCGCAGGGCGACGTCGAGGACATCACCTGCCGCATCGCGCTCGACGGCGAGGCCGCCGCCGAGGGCACCGAGTCGTACACCTCGACCTGCGGGGTGCCCGTCGACATGTCGACCGTCCTGGACGGGCTGTTCTGACCGCAGACCTTGCCGGGCCGGGCCGGGCCGAGCCGGGCCGATGCCGAACCACCGAGAGGACACCGAGCATGGAGCTGGAACCCCTGGGCGAACGTGACCCCCGGCAGCTGGGTCCCTACCACCTGCGCGGCCGCCTCCGGGCCGGCCGCGCCGGCATCGCCTACCTCGGCCGCTCGCCCGACGGGCTGTTCGCCGAGGTGACCGTGGTCAGCGAGCCGATCGCCTGGGACCCCGAGGTGCTCGCCCTCCTGTCCGACGCCGCCGACGTCGCCCGCCGGCTGCGC
>NZ_KI911645.1:41969-42738 GCF_000515355.1 Promicromonospora kroppenstedtii DSM 19349
GAGCATGCTCTGGGTGATCGGGCCCACGTGCTTCAGGGGGTCCACCGCCTCGCGCCGGACGCCGGTGAAGAGCATCGCGTACCGGCGCGGGTGTGCCAGCGCCCAGCGGCGCCACGCGTGGGCGATCGCGGACACGCGCTCGGCGGCGGGGCGATCGGACGCCGCGTCCGCCGCGGTCTCCACGGCGGTGCCGAGGCCGGTGTACCCCGCCAGGACCAGGGCGTCGAGCAGCGCCTCCCGCGAGGCGAAGTAGTGGTAGAGCGCGGGCGGCGTCATGCCCATCGCCTTGCTCACCGAGGCGATCGACAGGCCGTGCGCGCCGCCGGTGTCGACGAGCTCCAGCGCCCGCTCCACGATCTCGTCGACCGTCTGCCGGCGGAGGCGCTCGCGGCGGGTCGGGGGCCGCGTCGTCGCGGGCCGGGTGTCGACGTCGTCCACTGGCATGCCGTGAGCCTAGTGCTCCGTCGCGGGTGGGTGTCCGGTGTGGGCGTCACCAGCTGGTTCGTGATCCGCGGATCGCGGCGTGCGTCACCGTCGCGCCCGAGGTTCTGTTCAGACCGCGAGCTCCTGCCCGTAGGAGCGGGCTTGAAACGTTGCAGCGTCGTGGCTTGAACAGAACCTCGGAGGGCCGACCCGCACGTCCTCGGCAACAGGTCACCCGACGGCCTGGCACGATGGCGCACATGAAGGCTGACCCCGGGCCACACGCAGCACCGCCCGCCGCCGCGGGAGGTACCCGCACCTGGTTCGTCACCGGCGCGAGCCGCGG
>NZ_KI911645.1:42838-43144 GCF_000515355.1 Promicromonospora kroppenstedtii DSM 19349
GATGACCGAGACGTTCGACGAGGTGCGCGACCTGACCGTGGCGGCGGACCGATCCGCTTCTACACAAGCGGGCGGGCCGACGCGCCGCCGGTCCTGCTGCTGCACGGTGCGATGCTCGACACCGCCGAGCTCGACTGGATGCACGTGGCACCGCCCTCGCCGAGCACTTCCGGGTGCTGGCGATCGACCTGCCGCGGCACGGCGGCAGCCGCCCCTGGCCGGGACGGGTGGACCAGGCACTGCTGCAGCGCATCGTCATCGGGCTGCTCGACCAGCTCGGCATCGAGCGCACGGCACTCGTCGGCC
>NZ_KI911645.1:43244-44029 GCF_000515355.1 Promicromonospora kroppenstedtii DSM 19349
CTGGCCCGGTCGCCCCGCGCGGTGCGCCGGTCGTTCGAGGACAACCTGCAGCACGGCGGCGGGACGCCGGGTGTCGAGCGTGCGGTCGAGCTCGCGCAGCGCGAGGCGGAGCAAAAGCACCGGCACCGCGAGCCCGCACTCGACGACTGGCAGGCGCTGTCGTTCGGCCCGCGGGCGATGCGGACGGACTTCCTCCCGGAGCTGCACCGGATGGCGGTGCCGACGCTCTGGGTGCGGGGCTCCGCGGACCCGCTGGTGCTCCAGCCGGAGCTCGACGCCGCCGTGGACGCCGCGCCGGGTGCGCGGATGGAGGTGCTGCCCGATGCCGGCCATGTGTCCACGCTGGACCAGCCGGACCGGGTCGCGGCGCTGGTCCGGGAGTTCCTGACCGAGCACGCGGGGACGCCGGAGCCGGGCCGCTGAGCCCGGTGGGCACCGCGTAGGCGCGGGGAGTGCGCTTCTACCCAGCGATCTGGCCCGAGACGAGGGCCGTCACGGGCCGATTGGCTGGGTAGAAGCGCACTTCGCGCAGCCGGTGGCTTCGCGGACCAGGCCCTCGATCTCGGCGGTCAGCAGGGTGCCGCCGTCGAGACCCATGGTGTCGAAGCCGCCGACCAGCTCCAGCGACACCAGCCCGTGCACGCGATACCAGGTGGCCAGCGCCAGCCGCAGTGCGCCGGGCGGGGTCTCCGGCGGGGCCCCGAGCGTCCGGCCCCACCGGGACAGCTCCGCGTCGAGGCCTTGCCGCGTGCCGGACTCCCGCCCCGTGCCGGATCCGACGGCGC
>NZ_KI911646.1:0-1021 GCF_000515355.1 Promicromonospora kroppenstedtii DSM 19349
CCTTCGCCCGGCTCGGCCTGCCCGGGGACGCCGCCGCGCACCTGCTCGGCGCGCACGAGCTGTTCGAGGAGTCGGGTGCCAAGGCCTGGGAGCACATCGCCGAGCAGGCGCTCACCACGCCCGGGTTCGTGCGGGAGGCGCCGCCCCGTCAGGCGAGCCCTCCCCCACCGCCTGCCGCGGCGTCCGTCCCGGTCCCCACACGGCCGCGGGACGAACCCGCGGGCGCCCCGGTGGTCGACGTCGGGGAGGAGCTGTGCGGGCAGTGGACCGACCTGCTCACGGAGCGCGAGCTGGACGTCGCGCGGCTCGTCGTGCAGGGCCGGACCAACCGGCAGGTCGCGGCCAGCCTCTACGTGTCGGTGCGGACCGTGGAGGTGCACCTGGGGCGGGTCTTCCGCAAGCTCGGGGTGCGGTCCCGCACGGAGCTGGCGGTGCTGGCGCTGCGGGGGTAGGCCCCGCGGCGTCAGGCCTCCAGCAGGATGGTCACCGGCCCGTCGTTGACCAGCTCCACCTGCATGTCGGCACCGAACCGGCCGGTCTCGACCGTCAGGCCGCGCTCGCGCAGCGCGGACACGACGGCGTCCACGAGCGGCTCGGCGACCGGCCCCGGCGCCGCCTGGTTCCACGTGGGGCGGCGCCCCTTGCGGGCGTCGCCGTAGAGCGTGAACTGGCTGACGACGAGCACGGGTGCGCCGACGTCGGCCACCGACTGCTCGTCGTGCAGGATCCGCAGGTCCGCGATCTTACGGGCGATGGTCTCGACCTGGGCCGGGCCGTCGTCGTGCGTGACGCCGACCAGCGCCAGGACGCCGGGCTTGTCGATGGCGCCCACGACCTCGCCGTCCACCGTCACCGAGGCCCGGGTGACGCGCTGGAGCACCGCCTTCATCGACGGCCCTCGGCGTAGGCGTCCGCGAAGACTGCACGGACCTCGCCGACCGGACGGCCGCCGCCGAGCACGGGCACGCGGCCCAGCCCGTCGAGCCCGCCCGGGTACACGCCCGGCAGGCCCGCCGCACCC
>NZ_KI911646.1:1121-3082 GCF_000515355.1 Promicromonospora kroppenstedtii DSM 19349
CCGCCGCGACCGCGAGCGCCACCGCGCTGGTCACGACGAGAGCGGCGCCGGCGTCGGACCGGGCGGCGGCGATCCAGCCGGCGGCGGAGATCGCCACGACGACGCCGGCCACGGTTCCCGAGACGGACTCGGTGAGCTGGGGGCGCCCGTCGCGCCGGAGCATCTGCGCGATGAAGGCGAGAACCACGGCGCCCGCCAGCACCATCGGCAGGTGCCGCAGCACGGGCTCGCCCTGGGTGAAGTACACGGCGCCCGCACCCCCCAGGCCGCAGAGCGCCACGACCACCCGGGTGCTCCCGGACGCGGGCAGGCGCAGCAGCGACGGCCACCCCAGCGCGACGAGGACCACCAGGACCACGACCGCGCCCACCAGGGGCAGGGGCCGGGGCTGGACGTAGGACGCGGCGGCGACGAGGGCCGCGAGCGCGGCGGTCGTCACGGCGCGGGTGGAGACGGACACGGCTCAGAGTTTTCCAGAGAGTTCGCGAGTTGCCTCAATCGCGGCCCGGCAGGCCCGATATCCCGGGCCTGAGCGAGACGAGCAACACTCGCGTCATGCGAACGTCACGGCTCCTGACCAGCATGGTGGTGCTCAGGAAAAGGGCGTGTAACATGCACGCAACAAGCAACAGGGCAGACTTCCGCAGAGCCAGTTGGACGCGACGGACGTCTCGCTGCAGCGAGACCCGAGCCAGGGACGGTAGCAGGACGCCGGTTCCGAGAGGAGGTGCGTCAATGGCAGAGCTGTTGATCCTCACGCCCGCCACCGGCGGGTCGGCCGAGGTACTGCCCGCACTGGGACTGCTGTCCCATCGGGTGCGGGTGCTCCCGATGGAGCCCTCCGCGCTCGTCGACGCCCCGGACGCGGACGTCGTGCTGCTGGATGCCCGCCGCGACCTGGTCGCGGCCCGCACCACCTGCCGCCTGCTGCACGCCACCGGCCTGACGGTGCCGCTCGTCCTGATCCTCACCGAGGGCGGCCTCACGGTCGTGACCCACGAGTGGGGTGCCGATGACCTCCTGCTGGAGTCGGCGTCGCCCGCCGAGGTCGAGGCGCGGCTGCGTCTCGTGGTGGAGCGCTCGGCGCGTGGCCCGGCCGAGGAGTCGCAGCAGGAGATCTCCGCGGGCGAGCTCGCGATCGACGCCGGCGGGTACACCGCCCGGCTCCGCGGCCGCCCCATCGACCTGACCTACAAGGAGTTCGAGCTCCTCAAGTACCTGGTGCAGCACCCGGGCCGCGTGTTCACACGGGCCCAGCTGCTGCAGGAGGTCTGGGGCTACGACTACTACGGGGGCACCCGCACGGTCGACGTGCACGTGCGGCGCCTGCGCGCCAAGCTCGGTCCCGAGCACGAGCAGCTCATCGGCACGGTGCGCAACGTGGGCTACCGGTTCGACCCGCCCAAGGAGCGCGCGGTCGAGGAGCCGCCGGCGCCGGAGAACAAGCCGGCGTCCGACGCCAAGCAGGCAGACGACCCGAACGGCGGCCCCGCCGGGAAGCGCGTGGCGCAGGCCGGGAACTGACCCGGCCCCGAACCCGGGCAGACCACGCGGTGAGCACGTAAGTTCGTAGCTGTGACCGCACTCTCGGCCAGAACGGCCGTCCGCACGGCAGCCGCCAGCGACTACACGTGCGCCCTCGTCGAGGGGCCGTGGCAGCACGAGTTCGTGTCCTCGGGCGGCTCCCGCTTCCACGTGGCGGTCGCCGGGCCCGAGGGCCGTTCCGCTCCCCTGGTGCTCCTGCTGCACGGTTACCCGCAGTTCTGGTGGGCGTGGCGCGCGCAGATCCCCGCCCTGGCCGACGCCGGCTATCGCGTCGCCGCGATGGACGTGCGTGGCGTGGGCGGTTCGGACAAGCCGCCGTCGGGCTACGCGATACCCGCCCGGGCGGCCGACGTCGCCGGCGTGGTGCGCTCGCTCGGGCGCGAGCAGGCGGTGGTCGTGGGGCACGGCACGGGCGG
>NZ_KI911647.1:0-1032 GCF_000515355.1 Promicromonospora kroppenstedtii DSM 19349
CCGGCCCTCGGCCCAGGCGCGGCTGCGGCTCATGCCCTTGCCGATCCCGGCGCGCAGGCCGCGCGCGGACGCGCTCGAGCCGCCCAGGTAGGCGGCGAGCGCCACCACGATGCCGAGCACCCCGACGGTGCGCAGAGTGATGCGCAGGAACGAGACGAGCTGGTCGAACACGGTCTCGGCGGCGTCCAGGCGCAGGACCTTGCCGCTGAGCGCGTCGAGGTAGAGCCCCCGCGCGATGGCCAGGCCGATCGCCAGGAGCAGCATCGCACCGGCGAGCGCGAGGCCGGCCACGACCAGGGAGCGCAGGTGGTGCACGGCGGCGACGACGCCGGCGCCGAGCAGCACCAGCACGATCCACGGGAGCCAGGTGCCCAGCGCGACGACCTGGGCGTACCGGTTCTGGATCTCGACGAGCTGGCTGCTCTGCATCACGGTGAACGTGGCGTTGATCGTGGGCAGGTTCCCCGCGAGCGTGAGGCCGCGGTCCACGAGGCGTTGCTTCAGGATGTCGACGAGGCCGCCGAGCTGGATGGTGAGCTCGCCGTTCTGGCTGATCTGGGCGATGTCGCCCCCGGTGCCGCGCATGACGTCGACGAGCTGTTCGTGCGCCACCCGGTTGGCCTGGGTCCAGGCGGACTCGAACTGGTCGCTCTCCACCACGCGGTCCGCCGCGTTGCGGACGAAGGATTCGACGCCGCTGGTCAGCGGGCCCTCCAGCGCGGTGATGGCCTGTGCGGCCCGGGGGGCGATGCCGCGTTCGTCGAGACCGTCCTGCACGTCCTTGAGCACCGCGCCGACGTCGATCTTGTCCATGACGGCGGTGGTCAGCCGGCCGGCCACGGCCTGCTGCACCACCGGTTCCCGGGCCAGGGGCGCCACCGTGGCGACGTAGCGGTCGGTGTCGGTCAGGGTGCGCTCGGCCCATGCGGCGACCACGCCGACGGGGGCCAGGAGGGCGCCCAGGAGGATCAGCACCACGGCGGTCGCGGTGCGCGCGCGGTGGTGCTCCGGGGCGGGGGTGGCCGCGGCCGC
>NZ_KI911647.1:1132-1964 GCF_000515355.1 Promicromonospora kroppenstedtii DSM 19349
CGGGCGCCCGGGCCACGGCCCGGTCGATCCCGGGTGCCAAGCTCATGGTGCTCGACGACGTCGGGCACGACCTGCCACCGGCGTGCTGGAAGACGGTGGCGGCGGAGACCCGGCGCCTGGTTGCGGCCTGAGTCAGCGCCCCGGCAGCATCGGGATCCACGTGTGCCACGGCGTCACCCGGTCGACGTGCACCACGGCGTCGAACGCCCGCCGCGCGTCGACGAGCTGCAGCTCCGCGCCGTTGTGCGTGCCGCGCGTCGCGTCCAGGGCCGCTGCGGCCGCGCCGTCGGCGGTACGCAGGTCCACGTAGTACGAGCCCAGGCCGGGGGCTGCCAGCACCGCGTCGAGGCTCCTCGGGTCCGGTTCGCCGAGGTCCTGGGTGAACGGCGTCGAGTGCCCCGGGGCGTCGTCGGGTCCCGGCCGGTGCAGCCAGGCCGTGCCGCCACCGAACGTGGTGCCCAGCACCACCAGGTCGTCCCCGAGCCGGTCGGCGAGCTCGCGGCCCATCGTCGTCATCGGCTCCGGCACGAACGGCGGCGCGTGGAACGGTGTGCGCTGCACGTGGCCGTTCGCGGCGGCGACCACCACGCGTGGCTCACGTTCCAGCACCCACTCGACGGTGTCCGCCAGGGTGACGTCGCGGACGTTGCCCGGGGGATAGGTGCGCGTCGCCCCGGTGGGCATCGCGGCCAGGAACGCGTCCGTCTGCCGCGCGACCCGCGCCGCGTGCTGCGCGAACGCCACGCGCTCCGGGTCGGCCCCGGCCTCCAGGTAGTCGACGCGGCGTGCCCGGACCCGCTCGGCCAGCTCACCGACCAGCGCCGTCAGGGCC
>NZ_KI911648.1:0-743 GCF_000515355.1 Promicromonospora kroppenstedtii DSM 19349
GTCCGGTCGGGGCGCCGGCCATGGCCCAGGCGAGGCGCCCCCAGGGGAACCCGCCGAACGGGATCTCGGCGCGCCACTGCTCGACGGCGACGAAGAGCAGGGCGAAGGCAGCGGCGAGGCGCCAGCCTCGCCGCTGCAGGAAGCGTGCCCGCCGCACCCAGGTCCACAGCACGCCGAACCCGCCCAGGAACAGTGCCTCGACGGTCGCCACGGCGATCCAGGGTGCGGTCTCGGTCGACTCGTGCGCCCACCACAGGTGCGGAAGGAAGAACGCGAGACCGAACAGGAGGCCCATCAGGAAGTTCCACCAGGCGCTGTCCCGGCCGAGCGACCAGTACAGGACGGCGACCGCGACGAACGCGGCGGGCCAGAGACCGGCGTCGGGGAACGCGGACCACAGGAGGAGGCCGCCGGGCACCGCGAGGAACAGGGTCAGCAGCCGGGACGGCTCACGCAGGCGCACGCTCGCAGCCTACCGGCGGGTTCACCCTCCCGGCCGGGCGTCGGGTCAGGCGGGCCTGGGCGCTCCGGTCAGAACGTGTCGTGCAGCACGACGCCGTCGCGCAGGGTGTGCAGGCACTCGGGCTCGACGGCGTCGGGCGAGAGGTCGGGCAGCAGCGGGGTGCCGGCGCGCGCCTCTTCGCTCCAGGAACTGAGCCGTCCAGGGGCGGCCTGCACACCGAGGTGCTCGGCCCGCCACACGGCGAGGTGGGCGGGCGCGCCGACGCGCAGCTGCCCGGCGC
>NZ_KI911648.1:843-2081 GCF_000515355.1 Promicromonospora kroppenstedtii DSM 19349
CGGGCGACCCGGGTGGGTCGCCGAGCGCTGCGGCGGCCCGCAGGCGCCGGACGGTCTCCTCGCGGACGGCCTCGGGTTCCAGGACGACGACCGCGGCGCCGTACCCGGCGGCCTCGGACGCCATGCCGGTCAGGGACCGGTAGGGCACCTGGAGGATGTCCCACCCGGCGGGGTCCCCGGCCAGGGCTCCGGCGGTCGTGGTGAGCTGTGCGTCGTAGGTGGTGCGTTCGCCGTCGGGCACGGCCTTGGCGCGGGCGCGCAGCGCGCTGGCGCGTTCGGGGCGGACGGCGACGACGGCCTGCCGCATCTCGCCGTGGGTCTTGCCGAGCATGGCGTCGGTCTCGAAGTCGGGGACCTCGAAGGCGCCGGCCGGTCCGGTGACGCGCACGCGGGACTCGATGCGGGTCATGCGGAACACCCGGGGCGCCTGCCGGTCGCGGTCGAAGCACATGAGGTACCAGCCGCCGTCGCGGGCGGCGATGCGCCACGGTTCGACGTGCCGGACGAGCACGGCCCCGTTGTAGGCGGCGCGGTAGCTGAACGTGACGACGCGGCGGGCCTCGATGGCTTCCATGAGGGGCCCGTAGGCGTCACCGACGGCACGCACGGACGGCGCGAGCCCGGCCAGCGCGTCGGCCGACGGGTCGCCCGCACCCGCGGCCCGCAGCTTGACCATGGCGCGCGTGATGTCGGTCTGCAACGTCTTGTCCTGCCAGAACTGGGCGGCCAGGGACAGCACGCCGAGCTCGGCGGGCGTGAGGTCGATCGGCGGCAGCGCGTAGGCGTCCTGGTCGATGCGGTAGCCGAGCTCGTCGGTGTGCCCGCCGGTGCCGACGGTCACCACGGGGATGCCGAGGGCGCGCAGCATGTCCTTGTCCCGCTCGAACATCCGCTCGAACGCCTCGTCGCTGGGCGCGTCGGAGTAGCCGGCCACGGCGGTGCGCACCTGTTGCTTGGTCATGGCGGCGTTCGTGTTCACGAGCGCGATGACGAGGTTCAGGAGGCGCTCGGCGGGGTTGAGTCCCGTGGCCGGGGCGGAGGACGAGGTGGGGGGCGGGTCGCTGGACATCAGGACAACGGTATCGGGCGGTAACCTCCACGGTGTGATGACGTGGCGGATCGGGACCGTGATTTCCACAGGCAGGGCGTGGCGAGGAGCCCTCGAGCTCGAGGTGACCCTCGACCGGCCCCTGCCCGGCCGGGCGCCCGAGGGGACGGCGGACGGCGCCGCGGGCCCG
>NZ_KI911649.1:0-864 GCF_000515355.1 Promicromonospora kroppenstedtii DSM 19349
CGTGGCGAGGGTCAGGCCGTCGCGTGCGCACAGGGCGTCGCGCGGGTCCTCGCGCTCGGGCGTCACGTAGGTGAGGCCGTCGGCGGGAGTGGTCGGCAGGTCCTTGAGCGAGTGGACGGCGACGTCGCAGCGCCCGTCCAGCAGCGCCTCGCGCAGCGCGGTCACGAAGACTCCGGTGCCGCCCAGGCTCGCGAGGCTCCCGGTCTTCACGTCGCCCTCGGTCCGGATGTGCACCAGCTCGACCGGCCGGCCGGTCAGCTCCTCGAGGCGCCTGGCCACCAGACCGCTCTGGGTCGTGGCGAGGGCACTCGCGCGGGTACCCAGGCGGATCGGCGTGGCGTCGGCCAGGGTGCTTCCGGATGTGCTGACGGACAGGGGGGTCGGGGTCACCAACCCAGTCTCCACCCGAACCCCCGCCGGGAGGAAACCGGAAGGTGCCCGATGGGCGGATTTCACAAGGTTGGTAACGGGTTGTCAGAACGTCGCGCCGGAACGCGCTTTCCCGACCCCCCTCAGGCCCGTTCGCCCAGCCGTTCGGCCGTGCGACCGGCGTGCGCGACGATCGCCGCCAGCCCCGTGCCGGCGATCCAGCCGCCCGTGACGTCGAGGCCGGGCTCGGCCAGGACGACGTCCTCGAACTGCCGGACGGCGGCCCGGTAGTCCGGCGTCGGCGGGGGCAGCGCCCCGTCCCAGCGCTGGTGCAGGCTGTCCCGCACGCGTCCGGTCAGCTCCACGCCGAGCAGCGCCGAGGCGTCGCGAGCCGCCTCCTGGGTGGTGGGCTCCGGCGTCGGCTCGCCCAGGCGGCCGTAGCTGAGGCGCACCACGTGCACTCCCGGCCCGACGGCGTCGCGCACGCGGTGCGCG
>NZ_KI911649.1:964-2639 GCF_000515355.1 Promicromonospora kroppenstedtii DSM 19349
GGCGCCGTCCGCCGGCCGTGCGGCCCGCGCGGCCGCCCGCTGCACGGACCGGACGGCGTCGAGCGCGAGGTCCAGCACGGGCAGGTGGGCGGCGAGCCAGGGTTCCACGCTTCCATCATGTCCCGCCCGCACGGCCCCGAAAACATCACCGGCCCGACAGATCTGCCTCCATCCGCGCGGATACACTCGCCGCATGGCCAAGAACCCCTCCTCCGACTTCGTGCTCCGGCCCTTCGAAGGTCTCCCCGGGGAGACCGACTGGGTGTCGATGCGCGAGATCGTCCCGTCGGCGACCGCTACCGCTCGCACCACCGCCGAGTACGGCTCCCGCGACGTCACGGTCGTGACGCTCCTGCCGGGTGCCTGGACGGCGCTGCACCGTGCCGACGGCACGCTGCTGCTCGCGGTGCAGGGCATCGTCGGGTCGGGCGACGTGAGCCGCGACCTCGCGGCCGCCCTGCTGGACGCGATGGAGCTGGAGCCGGGCACGGCCGTCGAGTCGGTCGAGCTGCCGGGCGAGGGCCCGCGCCTGCAGGACGTGCTCGACCTGAGCGTCCCGTTCGAGGTCACCGTGCACGACACGTTCGACTACTGGCTGGACCCGAGCGCGGACCTCACACCGGACCTCAAGCAGAACCTGGAGGACGCCGCCGACGGCGCGATCCCCACGGTCAAGGTGTCGTCGGTCGAGTCCGCCTACTGGTGCAGCATGTCGCGCGAGTTCCTCCGCTGGGCCCGTCCGGAGCCCGAGGACGACGTGATCGACGCGATCTCCCGGCTGCACGCAAAGCGGGAGTCAGGGCTCGCGGGTGGAAGGTTCGTGGGAGCGTTTCGCGCGTCCGGCCTGGTGGTCCCGGTCTGGGAGCTGCCGAAGGGGACCCAGGCGGAGGACCTGGAGGGCCCGGTCAAGGAGCTGGGGGAGAAGCTCGCGAAAGCACTTTCCATCAAGGAGCCGCTTGATGCGAACGAGCGACGCGCAAGAGCGGGTATCGTCTCCCGGCAGGTCACCCTGCGCTAGACCGGACGCCCCGGCCGGCCCTGCGCGAGCGACCCAGAACGCTAGGGCTGTCACCGCGGATCGCCACGAGCGACCCTGGTTTCGGCAACTAGCGGACCAAGGGAGTAGGATTCCAGGGGTAAACCTTTGCACTCACCAAGCAAAGGGCTATCCGGACACCCACCAAGGCAAATCGACGCTTCAGGCAGGACAGGTGTGAACGCTCTCCCGGTCGCGAAGACCACGCGTCCCGGCAATGCACAGGCAGGCAAGAACGTCCAGCGGGTGGCGGCGATCATTCCCGCCAAGGACGAGGCCGAGCGCATTGCCGCTACCGTGCGCTCTGCGCGTGCGATCCCACACGTCGACCTCGTGCTCGTGGTCGACGACGGCTCCGAGGACGACACGCAGCACGTCGCGCGTGCCGCCGGCGCCGTCGTCGTGCGCCACTCCCACAACCGCGGCAAGGCCGCCGCGATGGAGACCGGTGCCGCGGTGGTGGCCATGCGTGACGCCGACGGGCGTCCCCCGCGGTTGCTCATGTTCATCGACGGCGACCTCGGCGACACCGCCGTGAACACCGCGCCGCTGGTGCGCCCCGTCCGCGAGGGCGTGGCCGACCTCGCGATCGCCCTGCTGCCCAAGCAGGCCGGCGCGGGCGGCCGCGGCGTCGTCGTC
>NZ_KI911649.1:2739-3369 GCF_000515355.1 Promicromonospora kroppenstedtii DSM 19349
GCGGCCGCGGCGTCGTCGTCGGCGCGTCCCGCCGGGCGATCGAGGCCATGACGGGCTGGAGCCCGTCGCAGCCGCTGTCCGGCATGCGCTGCCTCACCCGGGAGGCCTTCGAGGCCGCCACGCCGCTCGCCCGCGGCTGGGGCGTCGAGACGGGCATGACGATCGACCTCCTGCGCAAGGGGTACGTCGCCGTGGAGGTGCCGTGCGACCTCAAGCACCGGGCGTCCGCCAACGACCTCAAGGGCCAGATCCACCGGGCGGCCCAGTACCGCGACGTCCTGCTCGCCGTGAACGCCCGCAAGATGCGCGGCGCGGTGGACGCCGTGCGGCACGCGGGCTCGAACGTCCGTAGCTGATCGACCCTCAGGCAGGCCCCGTACTCTGACCCCATGGAGTGGCAGGCCTGGCTCGGGATCGTCGCGATCGGCATCGGCGTACTGGTCCTCGCGGTAGCCGTCGGCGCCTGGTCGCTGCAGGCCCGGATGCGGCGCCGGGACGGACGGCGGGCGGTGCCGCAGAGCGTGCAGGCGGCCCTCCGGGTCGCCGTCGTGGTGAACCCCTCCAAGCTGCACGCGGGCGCGCTGCCCGGCCTGGTGCGCGCGCACTGCGAGGCGCACGGGCTGCCCGAGC
>NZ_KI911649.1:3469-4417 GCF_000515355.1 Promicromonospora kroppenstedtii DSM 19349
AGCGCCGCGGAGCCGGCCGGCGCGACGGTCGACGGCTGGGCCCAGCTCCCCGAGTCCGACGAGGACGAGGACGAGGACGAGGTGGCCGCCGAGGCCGCGGACCGCGCGAAGGCCCCGGCCCCCGGCCTCCTGGGCGAGATGCTGGCCGAGGCGGACACCTGCTCGACGGCGGTCGGTCCGGGTGCGGCCGTGATGCTCGCCCGCGAGGACGGCACGGTCAGCCGGTACGTCCCCTCGCTGGACGCCCTGAGCACCCCCGGCGCCGCGGGGTCGGCCGGTGTGTCCGGCACGCGCGGCCCGGCCTGGGACGAGGCCCTCACCGCGTGCCCCGTCACCGTGATCGACGCGGGGAGCCTGCCCGAGGGGCCCGAGCGCGCCGAGGCGCTCGAGGAGCTGGACGGCACGCTGAACAGCCTCGCCCGCAGCCTGCCCGCGGGCACCCGAGTGCTCGTGGCGGGCGTGGCCGACACGCCGCTGACCCAGCAGGGCCTCCAGGTCGTCGTGGACTGGACGGTCGACGTGCCGCGCGTGCGCTGGCTGACGTCGGACGCGTCGCGGAGTACCGGGTTCGTCCAGCTCACGGACCTCACGGCCACCGCGGCCGAGGCCGGTGGCGCACTGCCGGACCCAAAGGCCGAGGAGCCCCTCCCGGACCCGGAGCTGGAGGAGCCCACGATCGACGGCATGCCGATCGAGGCGGGCGAGCCGCGCCGGACCACGGTCGCCCGGACCGTCGAGAACCGGCAGTACATCAACGTCCTGGCCGACACGATCCCCGCCCAGGTCCCCGCGTTCGCGGGCGTCATCGTCCTCTTCCTCCTGAGCGCCGTGCTCGTGCTGGTGCTGCCCCGGCGGGCGGCCCGCCCGCGCCGGGAGCCGGGACCGTACCGGCAGCGGCTGGCCCTGAGCGCCGTCCTGCTCGCCGTGTCGGCGCCCGCCGCGGCGAGC
>NZ_KI911649.1:4517-4687 GCF_000515355.1 Promicromonospora kroppenstedtii DSM 19349
GCCGGTAGCCGGTCACGAGCACGTCCGCGGAGTCGAGCAGGTCCTGGGCGGTGCGGTGGTCGCGGTGGTCCCGGAGGTCCAGCACGGTGCTGCGCTTGCCCTGCCCCGAGTCGAGGTGCTGCCAGCCGATCTCCGCGGGGTCCGGCGGGTCAACCCGCAGCACGTCCGCG
>NZ_KI911649.1:4787-13670 GCF_000515355.1 Promicromonospora kroppenstedtii DSM 19349
TGCGGCGGACGGCGGTGGTCGCCGCCACGGCGCTCACCGCGCTGCCCGCGGGCGGGTTCCTGGTCTCCCTCACCGGCTGGTGGCGGTTCGACCTGCCCGTGCTCGCGATCCTGGGGGCCACCCTGCTCGTGACGGCGGCCGTGACCGGGTTGAGCCTGCTCGCACCCAGGAGACCCCTGTGGGCCGCCCCGGCGGTGGTCGCTGGCATCACGTTCGTCGCGCTCACGCTGGACGCCCTGTTCGGCACGCCCCTGAACCGGGCGGCCCCGCTGGGGTCGGCGCCGACGTTCGGCGCGCGGTTCTACGGTTTCGGTAACCCGACGTTCTCGGTGTATGCCGTCGCGGCGATCGTGCTCGCGGCCGCCCTGGCGCAGCTGCTGGTCTCGCGCGGGAGGCGGGTGCTGGCCACCGTGGCGGTGAGCGTCGTGGGCGTGATCGCGATGGCGGTGGACGTCTGGCCGACGCTCGGTGCCGACCTGGGCGGGGGGCTGGTGCTGGTCCCGGCGTTCGTGGTGGTCGCCACCGCGGCGTCCGGGCTGCGGCTGACCCTCTGGCGGTTCACCTGGGTCGCGGCGGCGGGCGTCGGTGTGGTCGCGCTGGTGGGCGTGCTGGACTGGCTGCGCCCGCCCGACTCGCGCTCGCACCTTGGCCGGTTCGTGGGCCAGGTGGTCGACGGCGAGGCGGTCTCCACGCTGCTGCGCAAGGCGCTGTACGCGCTGAACTCGATCACGGGCGGCCCGGCGGTCTGGGCCACGGTGGCGATCCTGGTGCTGGTGGGGCTGGCGCTCTTCGGTCCGCAGGCGTGGCGCGCACGTCTGACGCCGGCGTGGTTCACGCGGGCGGAACGCAGCTGGGAGTTCCTGCGGCCCGCCCTCGTGGCGATGTGGGTCATGGCCGTGCTGGGCTCGCTGGTCAACGACTTCGGCCTGCGGATCGCCATGATCGCGCTCATCCCGGCCGTGCCGCTGCTCACGATGGTCGCGCTGCGGACCACACCTGCGGGGCGGCGCCGATAGGCTCTGTCCGTGATCGATCTCCGACTTCTGCGCGACAACCCCGACGTCGTCCGCGCGAGCCAGGTGGCCCGCGGCGACGACCCCGACCTCGTCGACGTGGCGCTCGACGCCGACGCGCTCCGCCGCTCCTCCCTGGCGGAGTTCGAGAGCCTGCGCGCGGAGCAGAAGTCCCTGGGCAAGCAGGTGGCCCAGGCCCAGGGTGACGAGAAGCAGGCGCTGCTGGCCCGCACCAAGCAGCTCGCGCAGGACGTCAAGCGGCACCAGGCCACGGCCGGCGAGGCCGAGCAGGAGCTCGACCGCGTGCTGTACTCGATCGCCAACGTGATCGAGGGCGCGCCCGCCGGCGGCGAGGAGGACTACGTCGAGCTCAAGCAGGTGGGCACCCGGCGCGACTTCGCGGCCGAGGGCTTCGAGCCCAAGGACCACCTGGAGCTCGGTGAGGGCCTGCGCGCCATCGACACCAAGCGCGGCGCCAAGGTTTCGGGCGCGCGGTTCTACTTCCTGACCGGCATCGGTGCCCGCCTGGAGCTGGCGTTGCTCAACATGGCGATGGACCAGGCCGTGCAGCAGGGCTTCACGCCCATGATCACGCCGACCCTCGTCAAGCCCGAGACCATGCAGGGCACCGGCTTCCTGGGCGCCCACGCCGACGAGATCTACCGGCTGGAGAAGGACGACCTGTACCTGGTCGGCACCTCCGAGGTGGCGCTCGCCGGCTACCACAGCGACGAGATCGTGGACCTGTCCGACGGGCCGCTGCGGTACGCGGGCTGGAGCGCCTGCTACCGCCGTGAGGCCGGCTCGGCGGGCCGCGACACGCGCGGGATCATCCGCGTGCACCAGTTCCACAAGGTCGAGATGTTCAGCTACTGCGCCCCCGAGGACGCCGCGGCCGAGCACCAGCGCCTGCTGGGCTGGGAAGAGGCCATGATGGCCAAGGTCGAGCTGCCCTACCGCGTCATCGACACGGCGGCGGGCGACCTCGGTTCGTCGGCGGCCCGGAAGTTCGACTGCGAGGCGTGGCTCCCCACCCAGGACCGCTGGCTGGAGCTCACCTCGACGTCGAACTGCACCACGTTCCAGGCCCGCCGACTGGGCGTCCGCGAGCGGACCGAGGACGGCTCGACCCGCAACGTCGCCACCCTGAACGGCACGCTCGGCACCACCCGCTGGATCGTCGCGATCCTGGAGAACCACCAGCAGGCCGACGGCTCGGTCCACGTCCCGGAGGGCCTGCGCCCGTACCTGGGCGGCCTGGAGGTCCTGGAGCCGGTGAAGTAACCCGGCGGTTCGCTGCTGTTCACCGGCCGGTGGGTAGGCTGCCAGCGTGCCTCCTGCCACCGAACGCAAGCTTGTCGCCCTCGACATCGACGGCACGCTCGTCACGTACGACGAGGTGCTGTCCGACGCCGCACGCGAGGCGGTGGCCGCGGTGCGGGCCGCCGGGCACCACGTGGTGCTCGCGTCGGGCCGGTCGCTCATCGCGATGACGCCGATCGCGGCCGAGCTCAAGATCGAGGACTCCTGGATCGTCGCGTCGAACGGTGCTGTCACGGCCCGACTCGACGCGTCCGCCCCCACGGGCTACACCCTGGAGAAGGTCGAGACCTTCGACCCCGAGCCCGTGCTCCGCATGCTCCAGGTGGAGCTGCCGCACGCGCGCTACGCGGTGGAGGACGTCGGCGTGGGCTTCCGGATGAACGAGCTCTTCCCGGAGGGCGAGCTCAACGGGGAGCACCGGGTGGTGGACTTCGAGGAGCTCTGGGCCGGCGACGTCACACGCGTCGTCGTCCGCAGCCCGGGGGAGACGAGCGCGGAGTTCCACGAGATCGCGGCGCGGCTCGGGTTCGACGACGTGACGTACGCCGTCGGCTGGTCCGCGTGGATGGACATCGCACCGCAGGGCGTGACGAAGGCGTCGGCCCTCGAGGCGGTACGCAAGGAGCTCGGCGTGGCGGCCGAGAACACCGTCGCCGTGGGTGACGGCAGCAACGACATCGACATGCTGCGGTGGGCAGGATGGGGCGTGGCGATGGGGCACGCGACCGAACCGGTGCGGGCGGCGGCCGACGCCGTGACCGGCACCATCGACGAGGACGGCGTGGTGGACGTGCTCCGCTCGCTGCTCTGAGTCGCGCGACACGGCGGGTGATCTGTGCGGGTGAAAGAGCTATCTGTGCAAAGGTATGGATCACCAGCCGAAAGCCTGTACATTTGGGCGCGATCCGTCGAAGGGTGACGGCGCTCACGGTGCCATGGGGGTACGTGATGATCCTGGACGACCAGTCGGTGTCCATGCGGGTGCGCAACGATGCGCCCCACCTGGTCGCCCTCGACATCGACGGGACCCTGTTGGTCACCGGGCAGCCGGTGCCCGGGCCGACGGTTCTGGCCGTACGCCTCGTGCGCGGCCGGAAGCATCACGTGGTCCTCGCGTCGGGACGGTCGTTGACGGGGATCCTGCCCGTGGCCAAGGAGCTCGGGATCACCGACGGCTGGGTGGTCGCCTCCAACGGCGCGGTGACGGCGCGGCTCTGCGCCACCTGCACCAACGGCTACCAGCTCGAGGACGTCCTGACGTTCGACGTCGGCCCCGTGGCCCGGATGGCGCTCAGCCGGTTCCCCGACGTGCAGATCGGCGTCGAGGAGATCGGCGTGGGCTACCGCGTGAACCGGCTGTTCGAGCCCCACGAGGTCAACGGCGCCCAGCGCGTGGTCGACGTCGACGAGCTGGGTGTCATGCCGGCGTCGCGCGCGATCCTGCGTGGCCCGAACGTGCTGGACCTGCTCGAACCGCTGCGCCGGCACGGCGTCACCGCCACCGAGGCCGGGCCGGACTGGATCGACGTGACCCCCAGGCACCTGAGCAAGGCGACGTCGCTGGAGAACATCCGTTCCCTGCTCGGCGTCCCGCGGCACAACACGCTGGCCGTCGGCGACGGCCTGAACGACATCGAGATGCTGAGCTGGGCGGCACGGGCCGTCGCGATGGGCCACGCCCCGGCGGCGGTGAAGGCGATCGCCAACGAGACCGTCGGCGACATCACGCAGCACGGCGTGATCCAGGCGCTCAAGACCCTGATCTGACCTCCGCCGAGACGGAACCAGGGCGAGTTCTCTCTCGCCGCAGTCCTGCTTCGCCCTGGTCCTGTCTCGGCGGCGTCGGTCAGCGCGCCGTGAGGATCAGCGGGCCGTCCTCCGTGATCGCGATCGTGTGCTCCGAGTGGGCACCGCGCGAACCGTCCTCGGAACGCAGCGTCCAGCCGTCCGGGTCGGTGAAGATCTTGTCCGTGGTCTCCAGGAACCACGGCTCGACCGCGATGACGAGGCCCGGCTTGAGGGGGAACCCGCGCCCCGCGCGGCCGTTGTTCGGCACGTGCGGGTCACCGTGCATGGTGCGGCCCACGCCGTGCCCGCCGAAGTCGGTGTTGACCGAGTAGCCGGCCGCGTGCGCGACCTCCGCGATCGCCGCGGAGATGTCGCCGATCTTCTTGCCCGGCTGCGCGGCGGCGATGCCGGCCTCCAGCGCCACCTCGGTGGTGCGGATCAGCTTGGCGTCGCGCTCGGCGCGGGCCGGGTCCGGCTTGCCGACCACGATCGACAGGGCGGAGTCGGAGACCCAGCCGTTCACGGAGGCCGCGAAGTCGATCGACAGCAGGTCGCCGTCCTGCAGCGCGTAGTCGAACGGCAGGCCGTGCAGCACGGCGTCGTTCACCGACGTGCAGATGACCTTGCCGAACGGCATGGCGCCGAACGACGGGTGGTAGTCGATGTAGCACGACTCGGCGCCCTGGTCGCGGATCATCTTGTGCGCGACCTCGTCGAGCTCGAGGAGGTTGACCCCCACGCCCGCTGCTTCGCGGACGGCGAGCAGCACGTCGGCGACGAAGCGTCCCGCCGGGCGCATCTCCTCGATCTCGCGCGGCGTCCTCAGCTCGATCATGTCCGTCCTTCCGTAGGGTCACCAGTGATCTGGCGGCACAAGCCTACGTCCCGCCGCCGACACGCCGTCGTGCCTGCGCTGAGACGTTGCGTGCGCGCTACCCGGGGCTTCACCCGTCTTGGGCGGCGGGTGCGATTGCAACGATTTCGTAATGCAAGGTGATGCTGTATGGGCTTGCATCGGATCGGAAACCACGGTTGCGTTGAGGTCGGGCAACCCGGCAGTCTGCCGGTCCGTACCCGCAAGTCAGAGGGTTCTGAGCCCACGAAGCAGTGGAGGAGCACGAGATGACTATCCGGATGGCTTCCAAGCGCCGAGCGGTCGCCCTGGCGGCGACCGGCGCGAGCCTGGCCCTGGTCCTTGCGGCCTGTGCCGACACCAACGACGGCGGCGGCGAGGACGGCGGCGGCGAGGCCACCCAGGCCACGATCGACTGCGCCGCCTACGAGGAGTTCGGCGACCTCGAGGGCACCGAGGTCAACGTCTACACGACGATCGTGGAGCCCGAGGCAGAGACCCAGACGGCGTCGTACAAGCCGTTCGAGGACTGCACCGGCGTGACGATCAACTACGAGGGCTCCCGCGAGATGGAGGCCCAGCTGCCCGTGCGTGTCCAGGCCGGCAACCCGCCGGACATCGCGATCCTGCCGCAGCCCGGCCTGCTCCAGACCCTCGTCAACGACTACGACGCGGTCCTCCCGGCGCCGAAGCAGGTCGAGGCGAACGTCGACGAGGGCTGGTCGGCGGAGTGGAAGGAGTACGGCACCGTCGACGGCACGTTCTACGCCGCGCCGCTGGGCTCCAACGTCAAGTCGTACGTCTGGTACTCGCCGTCGATGTTCGCCGACGCCGGCTACGAGGTGCCGACCACCTGGGACGAGCTGATGGAGCTCACCGCCACCATCGCCGAGGGCAACGAGGGCGCCACCCGCCCCTGGTGCGCGGGCATCGAGTCCGGTGACGCCACCGGCTGGCCGGGCACCGACTGGATCGAGGACGTCGTGCTCCGCACCGCGGGCCCGGACGTCTACGACCAGTGGTACACCCACGAGATCCCGTTCAACGACCCGCAGATCGTCGACGCGTTCGACACGGCCGGCGAGATCCTCAAGAACCCGGACTACGTGAACGGCGGGCTCGGCGGCGTCGACTCGATCGCCACGGCGACCTGGACCGACGCGGGCTACCCGATCCTCGACGGCAACTGCTGGATGCACCGCGCCGCGAACTTCTACCAGACGCAGTGGCCCGAGGGCACCGAGGTGGGCCCGGACGGCGACGTCTACGCGTTCTACCTGCCGGCCCAGACGGCCGACGAGAAGCCGACGCTGGTCGCCGGTGAGTTCATCGGCGCGTTCACCGACCGTCCCGAGGTGCAGGCGTTCCAGACCTACCTCTCCAGCGCGGACTGGGCGAACGCCAAGGCCCTGGCCACCCCCGCCGGCGGCTGGGTGAGCGCCAACAAGGGTCTGGACCCGGACAACCTGGCCACGGACTTCGACCGGCTGTCCGCCGAGATCCTCGCCGACCCGGCCACGGTGGCCCGCTTCGACGCGTCGGACCTCATGCCGGCCGCCGTCGGCACCGACTCCTTCTGGAACGGCATGGTCGAGTGGTTCGCCAGCGACGAGAGCAGCCAGCAGGTGACCGACACCATCGAGGACTCCTGGCCCAAGAACTGACGCCCGGACCTCGACCATGACGCGCGGAGGCGTGGGACTTCGGGTCCCACGCCTCCGCCGTCCTAGGCTGAGGGCCGGGACCAGTCAAGGACGACCGGACCAGGACAGCGACAGGAGATAGCCATGGACTGGCTGCTGCACGCCGGGGACGACCCCGCGCACAAGTTATTGCTCATGCTCATCGCGATCGTGCTGTTCGTCGTGCTGATGGGCATCATCCTCTTCGTGGTCGACCGGCCACGGAACCCTTCTCGCTGGTTCGTCGGCTTCGGGTTCACGGGCGCGGCGCTGCTGTTGCTCCTGCTCGGCCTCGTGTACCCGGCGATCCGCACCATCATCAACTCGTTCATGAACCGCAACAGCACGGAGTTCGTGGGCCTGGACAACTACATCCAGACCTTCACCGAACAGCGGTTCCTCATCGTGCTCGGCAACACGGCGCTGTGGGTGCTCGTCGCACCGCTCGTGGCCACGTTCCTGGGCCTCGTGTACGCCTATCTGGTCGACAAGAGCCGGTTCGAGGCGGTCGCCAAGGGCCTGGTGTTCCTGCCGATGGCCATCTCCATGGTGGGCGCGTCGATCATCTGGAAGTTCGTCTACGAGTTCAAGCCCGCCGGCGTGAACCAGACGGGCCTGCTCAACCAGTTCATCGTCTGGCTCGGCGGTGAGCCGCAGCAGTTCCTGCTCAGCCGGCCGCTGAACACCTTCCTCATCATGGTGGTGTTCATCTGGATCCAGGCAGGCTTCGCGATGACGCTGCTGTCGGCGTCGATCAAGGCGATACCCGACGACATCGTGGAGGCCGCACGGCTCGACGGCGTCTCCGGCTTCGGCATGTTCTGGCGCATCACGATCCCGAGCATCCGGCCGGCCCTCGTGGTGGTGCTCACCACCATCGCGATGACCACGCTCAAGACGTTCGACATCGTCAGAACCATGACCGCGGGCCAGTTCAACACCTCGATCGTGGCCCTGGAGTTCTACGACCAGCGGTTCCGGCAGAACGAGGCGGGCCTGAGCGCGGCGCTGGCCGTGCTGCTGTTCGTCATCGTGGTCCCGGTCATCATCTACAACGTGCGCCAGCAGCGCCTCTCGGAGGACGTCCGATGAGCACCGTCGAAGCAGCGACTCCTGCCCCCGAGGTGCCCCGCCGCACGTCGAGCCTCAACAACCGTGCCCGCAAGGCGCGCAAGGCCCTGTCCAACCCGTGGGCGAGCACGCTCGCCGTCGTCATCGCCATCCTGTGGACGCTCCCGACGGTCGGTCTGCTCATCACGTCGTTCCGCCCGGAGCTGGACATCCGGCAGAGCGGCTGGTGGACCGTGTTCGGCTCCGCGTTCGCCGGCGAGGGCGTCTTCTCGCTGAAGAACTACGAGACCGCGCTGTTCGACGGGTCCACGAACCTGGCAGTGTTCTTCGTGAACTCGTTCGTGGTCACGCTGCCCGCGGTGTTCATCCCGATCACCCTCGCCCTGCTGGCCGCCTACGGGTTCGCCTGGGTCGACTTCAAGGGTGCGGACTTCCTGTTCATCGCGGTGTTCGCCCTGCAGATCGTCCCGATCCAGATCACGCTCGTGCCGCTGCTGTCGGCCTACGTGGACCTGGGCATCAACGGCTCGTTCTGGACCATCTGGCTGTCGCACTCGATCTTCGCGCTGCCACTGGCGATCTTCCTGCTGCACAACTTCATGAAGGAGATCCCGAGGTCCCTGATCGAGGCGGCGCGGATGGACGGTGCCGGCCACGTGCAGGTGTTCTTCCGGGTCGTGCTCCCGCTGCTCACCCCGGCGCTGGCGGCGTTCGCCATCTTCCAGTTCCTGTGGGTGTGGAACGACCTGCTGGTCGCCCTGGTCATGGGTGACCTGAAGACGTTCCCGCTCACGGTCCGGGTGGCGGAGCTCGCGGGTTCGCGCGGTGGGGACTGGCATGTGCTGTCGGCCGGCGCGTTCATCTCGATGGTCGTACCGCTGATCGTGTTCCTGTCCCTGCAGCGCTACTTCGTGCGCGGCCTGCTGGCGGGGTCCGTCAAGGGCTGACGCTGTCGCAGTCCCCTTCGAGGCCCGGGTTTCTCCTCTTTGACGTCGCTCAAAGAGGAGAAACCCGGGCCTCGTACGTCATGCCGATGCGGCCTCGCGGGCCAGCAGGCTCTCCTTGACCGGCAGCCCGTAGCGGAAGCCGCCCAGCGTGCCGTCGGTGCGCAGGATGCGGTGGCACGGCACGAACAGCGCGGCCGCGTTCATGG
>NZ_KI911649.1:13770-13936 GCF_000515355.1 Promicromonospora kroppenstedtii DSM 19349
AGGAGCAGCAGCACGGCCACGGCGATGTCGGGCCCGGCCGAGGGGCGGCCGTACGCCAGGCCGATGGTGATCGCGCCGGTCACCAGCACGCTCGTCTCCAGCGTGGTGCGCACCAGCGCGCCCACCATGCTGCCGTCGGTCACGCGCGCGGAGAGGAAGGCCGAGA
>NZ_KI911649.1:14036-15860 GCF_000515355.1 Promicromonospora kroppenstedtii DSM 19349
CCAGCCGCATCGCGCGGCCGGTGAGGTCGCGGCGCAGGTCCCAGGCCGGTGTGCCCGGCGCGGCCTCGGGCAGGCACCGCTTGCACGCGCGGAACCCGGCCTCGTGCGCGGCGGCGGAAGTCAGGTAGAACCTGACGTTCTCGGCCTTCGGCGTGCGCGCCGGGCACGACGGCCGGCAGTAGATACCGGTGGTGCGGACCGCGGTGTAGAACTGCCCGTCGAAGCGGGAGTCGCGCGCGGCGATGGCGCGGTAGCGCTCGGTGAACGCGGGATCGCGGAGCTCGACGTCGGTCATGCCCACCATCCTGCGCCCGGTCCGGACGCGGTGGCTAGCGGGATTCGGACACGGCAGTGCGGCCCGCCAGCCGCGCCTCGAGCCCTTCGCGGACGCCGGGCCACTCGTCGGACAGGATCGAGAAGTACAGGGTGTCGCCCTCGGAACCGTCCGGGGCGATCCGGTGCGCCCGCAGCCGGCCCTCCTCCTGCGCGCCGAGCCTGAGGATCGCCGCGCGGGACCGCGTGTTCCGCGCGTCGCAGCGCAGCGCGACCCGGCGCAGCTCCAGCACCTCGAAGGCGTGCCGCAGCAGCATCAGCTTGCATGCCGGGTTGGTCGCGCCGGCCCACCAGTCGCGGCCGTAGAACGTGGACCCGATCTCGACCCGCCGCTGCCGGGCGCTGAGCTCGTAGAACCGGGTCGAGCCGCGCACCTCGCCGTCGGGTCCGAGCACCGCGAACGCCAGGTGGTCCGGGGCCGCGAGGGCGGCGTCCACGTACGCCTCCATGGCGGGGACGGTGTCGGGGAGCGCGGTGGTCATGCCGGCCCAGAGCCGGTCGTCGACGAGCCCGGCCAGGGCCGGCGCGTGCCCGTGCGCCAGCGGTTCGAGGCGTACGTCGTGGGCGGCGAGGTGGAGATCGTGCTGCATGGCGTCATCCCACCACGACCGCGACGCCCTGGGCCGCCTTGTCCGCGTCCCGGGCCGCCGCGTGCGGAACCGGTCAGCGCAGGTCCCGCAGGTACGCCGCCGCGCCCCCGTAGCCCTCGGTCCGCCGCTCGTCGAGGGTGGCGATGATGAGCAGCACCCCGCCCGCGGCCGCGAGCGTGAGCATCCACGGCACCGCGGAGATCTCGGTGCCGAGCTGGCTGACGAACACGATCAGCACCTCGACCGGGAGCACCCAGACCCCGAGCAGGAACGGCGCCGCGAGCCCGCGCCGGGACCCCACCAGCACCCCGGTCAGCGCCACGGCGACGACGAACACCGCGCGCCAGGTCTGGGGGTCGGTGAACGTCGCGAGCACCGAGGGCCCGAGCAGCGCCAGGATCCCGGGCCCCAGCAGGGCCCACGAGCCGGTCCAGCCCACCGGCCAGCCGACCAGGGTGCGCTGCGGGACCGGGGCGGAGCCAGGCCCGCTCACCTTGGTCCGGGCCTCCCACTCGCCGAGCGCGAAGCAGCCGGCCACGACGAGCCCCACCCCCAGCGGCACGGAGAACACCTCGACCCGCAGCTCCCGCGGGACCCACGCCGCGATCCCCGCGGCCAGGGCGGCCATCCAGACGGCCCAGGACGGCACGCCCGTGGTGTGCCCGCGCAGGAGCCGCCGCGCGACCACCACCAGGAGCACGAGCAGCGCGACCTCCAGTACCCACAGCGCCGCGATGGCGCCCCAGTGCGGCTCCGTGTTCGCCACGGCCCCCACGGTCAGGAACACCAGCGCCGGGACCCGGCCCGCGGCGTCGAGCACCCGTAGCAGCCGGGCCGACGACGCGCCCCGCCGAACGCCGTTCACCGCCACCAGCGCCAGCGCACCCGCGACGACGGCCCA
>NZ_KI911649.1:15960-16413 GCF_000515355.1 Promicromonospora kroppenstedtii DSM 19349
CGCGACGACGGCGGCCACCGCCGCGATCACCGGGAGCAGCACGGGCGAGCCGCTGCCGGGGAGCAGCACGGCGCCCGCGCTCACGACAGCCACCGAGACGGTCGGCAGCACCAGGCCCGCCGCGATCACCCGCACGGCAGGTGCGAGGCCCGTCCGACGGGTGAGGAGCAGCACCAGCTCCAGGACGAGCATCGCCGTGGCCGCCCCCGCGGACCACCAGGTGCGGTCGAGCACCACGGTGTAGACCCCGAGCGCGAACGGCACGGTGGTCACGCCGAGCACGGCGAACCACTCGCCGCGGGTGACGCGCGTGCCGACGGTCACGGCGACCGCCGTCATCGACGCCGCGGCCGACACCGTGCACACCGCCGCCACCCAGCCGAATCCGAGCCACCCCAGCCAGACCCCGCCCACGACCAGCGCGTACGCGTACGCGCCGCCCACGAGAGCGGG
>NZ_KI911649.1:16513-21906 GCF_000515355.1 Promicromonospora kroppenstedtii DSM 19349
CCCCGGCGTCGGCCGCGGCGTCGGCGGCGTGGGCCGCGTCGTCCGCCCCGGACGGGTGTGCTGCGCCGCGCGGTGTCTCCCGGACCAGGGCGATCACGGCGGCCAGATGCACGACCGAGAGCGCGGCGTAGACCGCGTAGGGCAGCACGAGCGAGGACCATGCCTCCAGGGGGTGCCACCAGACGAGCCCGCCCGAGACCAGGGCGCCCGCGGCGATGGCCACCCCCAGCACGGTGCCCTGCGCGGCGAGCGGGCGGTCGACGTCGGCCCCCGGCTCGGTGGCGTGCACCGTGTCGACGAACCAGGACTCCAGGGGTCCGGAGTCGAGCGCCCGGAAGATGCCGGTGACCGCGGCGGCCAGGGCGAAGGCCCAGAACGTCTGCGCGGAGAGGAACAGCACGGCCGCCGCCACCTGCAGCACGGCGGCCGCGACCAGCATCGGGCGGCGGCCGAGGGAGTCGGCGAGGCCCGCGGTCGGCAGCTCGAGCGCGAACACGACGAACCCGGTCAGCGACAGTGCGGTCAGCGCCTGCGGCACCGACAGGCCGCGTTCGATGGGCAGCAGCGTGGTGACCGTGACGACCAGCCCCACGGGGAACCAGCGGGTCAGGGTCAGCAGCAGGAAGACCTGCCGGGCGCGGTGCGGGGTCAGGGGGGTCATGGCCGGTCCTCCGGGGTCGTGCCGCCGGTCGAGTCGTCCGCGGTGTCGTCGACGGTCCGGTCGACTCCCGCCTGTCCCGGCACGTCGTCCGCCTCCAGCGGGTACATCGCGTGCCAGAACGTCATGCGGCGCGCACCCGGGCCGGGCGCGGCGTCGTGGTAGCGCGCGAAGAGCTCGTCCAGCTCGGCGCGCAGCGCTCGGAGCTGTTCCGGGTTGACGGTCACCCAGGTGTCGCCCATGCCCGTCGCGTCCTGCCACTCGTCCGGCCACGACTCGGCGACGTCGAGCCAGTGCCCGAACTCGGTGCTGAACAGGCGCAGGTAGTCCCGCTCCAGCCAGCCGAGCGCGGTGGCGGCGTCCTCGTCGTGCGCCAGCTCGGTCCGCTCCCAGCTGTGGGAGCTCGTGGCCGCGCGCCAGAGGCGTTGCTTGCCGGCGCCGTCGCCCGTGTCCGCGACCAGGCCGACGGACTCCAGCTTGCGCAGGTGGTAGCTCGTGGCGCCGGTGTTGGTGCCCAGGGCGTTCGCGAGCGTGGTGGCGGTCGCGGGGCCGCCGCGCCGCAGGGCGCCGAGCAGGCGCGAGCGCAGCGGGTGGGCGAGCACCTTGACGGCCTCGGGGGTGAGGCGGAAGTCGTCCTGGGGAGCGGTCATACGTGCACAGTACGCGTGCACAATCTCTATGCACAAGAGCCATGCACAAAAATTATGCACGAGGATCGCGAGTTGGCCCCGCGCTCGGCCCGCGGCGCGTCAGGTCAGCATGACGACGGCGGTCACCACGCCCGCGACCACCACCAGCACCCGGAACACGCTCGGCGGCATCTTGCGGCCGATCCGCGCGCCCACGTAGCCGCCCACCACGGAGCCCGCGGCCAGCAGCCCGATCGCCAGCCAGTCCAGGTCGGCGACGAACACGAAGATGACCGTGGCGATCACGTTCGCGGCGAGCAGCGCGACGGTGCGCAGCGCGTTGATGTTCCGCACCGCGAGGTCGGTCCCGAGGCCCAGCACGGCGGCCATCATGACGCCGGCGCCGGCCCCGAAGTATCCGCCGTACACGCCGGTGAGCACCGAGAAGACGACCGTGGCCGGCGACATCCCGTGCCGCAGCCGGGTCGGCTCGTCGCGGGTGCGCCGTAGCCACCGGCTGATCCAGGGCTGCACGCCCACCAGCAGGCAGGAGGTCAGGATCAGCCAGGGCACGATCGCCTCGAACACCCCCGGCGGCAGCGCGAGCAGCAGCACCGCCCCGGCCACGGACCCGACGGCGCAGGTCACGAGCACGATCACCGCGACACGCGGGTGCTCGCGCAGCTCCTGCCGGTAGCCGAACGACCCGCTCAGCCCGGCGGGAACCAGGCCCACCGTGTTCGAGGCGTTCGCGACCACCGGCGGCAGCCCGACGGCGAGCAGTACCGGGAAGCTCAGCAGCGAGGCGACGCCGACCGTCGTCGACAGCACGCCCGCGCCGAACCCTGCGCCGAGGACGGCGAGGTGCTCCCAGCCGGTCATCGCTCCTCCTCCCGCAGCAGGGCCACGTCGCTGACCATCTCGACGTGCGCGTGCATGGCCGCGGCGGCGGCCTCCGGGTCCCGGGCGCGGATGGCGTCCGCGATGGCGCGGTGCCCGGTCAGGGAGTTGCGCGGCCGGCCCGGCTGCGAGAGCGACTCGATGCGGCTCTCGCGGATCAGGCTGGCGATCTCGCGCATCGTCTGGGCCAGCAGGTCGGAGTGCGCCGCGGCGGTCACGGCGGCGTGGAACTGCTCGTCGGCGTCCACCCCCCGGTCACCGTGCTCGATCGACGCCGCCATGGCGTCCAGGGACGCGTCGATCGCGGCGAGGTCGTCGTCGGTGCGGCGCTGCGCGGCCAGGGCCGCGATCTTGGTCTCGAGCGCGTCGCGGATGTCGATGATCTCGGGCATCCGGTCGGCGTGCGCGCGGATCGCCTCGACGATGCGGCTCTCGCTGTGCTTGCCGGTGAGCACGGTGCCATCGCCGTGCCGCACCACCACGACACCCACGACCTCAAGAGCCACGAGGGCCTGGCTGAGGGTCGCGCGGCTGACACCGAGCCGGGCGGCGAGCTCGCGCTCCGGCGGCAGGCGGTCGCCGGCCTTCAGGCCGTTCTGCCTGATCCACGTGGTGATCTGTTCCGCGACCTGCTCGTAGAGGCGGGTGCGGGCCAGCGGGGCCGGCAGTTCGGCGGAAGCCTTCGGGGTCACTGTCCGAGGGTACTTGACAGAAACCGGACTGGACTATTGGCTAGGCCACTGATCCATCGTGCCTCGTCGGTCAACGGTGACCGCCACGATGAAGACAGAGGAGTTCTCATGGGTCCTGAGTGGATCGCGATCATCGCGCTCGTCGCGTTGTTCGTCGCCGGGACAGTCCTGCCGATCAACATGGGTGCCCTCGCCTATGTCGCGGCGTGGTTTGTCGGCGTCTTCGCCTTGAACATGGACGACAAAGAGGTTCTCGGCGGCATCAGCGCCGACCTCGTGCTCACCCTGATCGGCGTCACGTACCTGTTCTCCATAGCCAAGAACAACGGCACCGTCGACCTCATCGTCAGTCAGGCGATCAAGGCCGTCGGCGGCCGGGTGGCCCTGATCCCCTGGGTCATGTTCGCCGTCACGGCGGTGCTGACCGCCATCGGCGCGGCCAGCCCGGCCGCCTGCGCGATCATCGGCCCCGTCGCCCTCGGCTTCGCCCGCCGGTACAAGATCAACCCGCTCATGATGGGCATGTTCGTGGTGCACGGCGCCCAGGGCGGCGGGTTCTCCCCGATCAGCATCTACGGCACCATCACCAACTCCGTGATGGCCGACGTCGGCTACGAGGGCACCGAGATGGCGGTCTTCGTCTCATCGCTCGTGATCAACACCGTGATGGCGGTCATCCTGTTCCTCGCGCTCGGCGGACGTCAGCTCATGAGCGAGCGGGTCGACCCGGCGGACGCCTCCGGACACCTCGTCGAGGACCTGCACACGGGCGGCCGGTCCGTCGTCGCCAGCGGTCAGGGCGCGTCCGTCCCGACGATCACGCGCGGCCTCGGCGTGCGCCGCGACCACGTCCTGACCCTCACCGCGTTCGCCGCGGTCGCCGTGACGGCGCTCGCGTTCGACATGAACATCGGCTTCGTGTCGATCACCGCCGCCGTCGCACTGGCCATGCTCTCCCCGAAGCAGCACAAGGACGCGGTGCGGCAGATCGCCTGGCCCACCGTGCTGCTCGTGGCCGGCGTGAGCACCTACGCGACGGTGTTCACCGAGGCCGGCGCGCCCGAGTACATCGGCCTGTGGGCGGCCGGCCTCGGCATCGCCGCCATCGGCGCCCTCGTCCTGTGCTACGTCGGCGGCGTCGTCTCCGCGTTCGCCTCGTCGACGGCGCTGCTGCCGGTGATCATCCCGATCGCCGTGCCGCTCATCGCCACCGGTGGTGTCAGCGCGTGGTCGATGGCCGCCGCCCTCGCCGTCTCCTCGACCATCGTCGACGTGAGCCCCTTCTCCACGAACGGAGCCCTGATGCTCGCCAACCGCCCCGACACGATCTCGGAGCAGACCTACTACAAGCAGATCCTCGGCTACGCGGGGATCGTCACTCTCGTGGGACCGCTGCTCGTGTGGGCCGTCCTCGTGCTGCCGGGCTGGTGAGCACCATGAGCGGGCCCCTTGCCGACGTCGTCGTCGTCGACCTCTCCCGGGCGTTGGCCGGGCCGCACGCCACCATGATGCTGGGCGACCTGGGCGCGCGCGTCGTCAAGGTGGAGGTGCCCGAGCGGGGCGACGACACGCGTGGCTGGGGCCCGCCGTTCGTCGGGCAGGAGGGTGCGCGCGAGTCCACGTACTTCCTGTCCGCGAACCGCAACAAGGAGTCGATCGCGCTCGACCTCAAGGCCGACGCCGACAAGGCGACGCTCCTCGAGCTCGTCGACCGGGCCGACGTGCTCGTGGAGAACTTCCGCCCCGGGGTGCTGGACCGCCTCGGCCTGGGCGTCGACTCCCTGCTGGAGCGCAACCCGCGCCTCGTCGTGCTCTCCATCACCGGGTTCGGGCACGACGGGCCGGAGGGCGGCCGCGCCGGGTACGACCAGATCGCCCAGGGCGAGGCCGGCCTCATGTCCCTGACGGGCTCCGGCCCGGACGACCCGCAGCGCGTGGGCGTGCCGATCGGCGACCTGCTGGCCGGGATCTACGGCGCGTACGGCGTGCTGGCGGCGCTGCACGAGCGGCACCGGACCGGCGTCGGGCAGGTCGTGCGGACCTCGCTGCTGGCGGCCGTCACCGGGGTGCACGCCTTCCAGGGCACCCGGTGGACGGTCGCCGGGGAGGTGGGGCGAGCGCAGGGCAACCACCACCCTTCCATCGCGCCGTACGGTCTGTTCCGCTGCCGTGACGGCGCCGTCCAGATAGCCGTCGGGTCCGAGACGCTGTGGCAGAGGTTCTGCCTCGCGTTCGGCCTCGAACCCGACGCGGAGGGCCTGCGGAGCAACCCCGAGCGGGTGGCCCGCCGCGACCAGGTGATCAAGGTGGTCGAGGGCGTCTTCGACGCCTACGACGCCGACGACCTGCTCACCCGGCTCGCCGACGCCGGGATCCCGGCGGGCCGGGTGCGTACGCTCGACGAGGTGTACGCATGGGAGCAGACGGCGAGCCAGGGCCTGCTCGTGGACGTCGAGCACGCGAGCCTCGGCCGGCTGACGCTGCCGGGCCCGCCGCTGCGCTTCTTCGACGCCG
>NZ_KI911649.1:22006-22353 GCF_000515355.1 Promicromonospora kroppenstedtii DSM 19349
CGGTGGTTCGGCGGGGGAGCCGGCGGACGCCTCGGCAGGGGAGGCTGCCGACGCCGTCGCGTCGGCACCGTCCTCGACCGTCTCGTCCTCGGCCGTGACGGTGCGGGGACCCAGCGCCTTCTTGTGCGCGGCCGAGATGGCCGCGAACGAGAGCGCCTTGAAGTCGAAGTTCTCGTCGATCACCGGGAGGTTGTCAGCCGGCTTCTTACCGCCCTCCGGGGCGTCGGCCTTCTGCTCGGCCTTCCCGGCGGGCATCTCGTCCGCCTGCTCGACGGCGACGTCGGCGGCGGACCCGGTGCTCCCAGCGAGCGCGGCGGGCGAGCCGGCGTCGTCGTCCGCCGGGGGCT
>NZ_KI911649.1:22453-27330 GCF_000515355.1 Promicromonospora kroppenstedtii DSM 19349
CGCCGCCCGGCCACGACCGGGTCGCACCGCACGCCCACCCAGAGCGTCGGCACGTCGCCCAGTGCGTCGAGCCAGCGGCGCTGCGACGCGCTGCCGCCCAGGAACACGTCGTCGACCACGAGGTGCGCGCCCGCGCGCGCCATGGCGACCAGCCCGGTGATCCAGGCGTCCTGCAGCGTCATGAAGTCCCCGCCGACGGCGACGCCGCCGTCGTCCGCGAAGCCGATGCCGTCGCCGCCGGAGGTCAGCCGGGCGGGCATCGCGTCGACGAGGGTGTCGATGCTGAGCGAGAGCCAGGGGTCGGGCAGCACGGCCTGCAGGTCGCGGGCGATCGCCGACTTGCCCGAGCTGGATCCGCCGTTGAGCACGATGACCTGGGTGTCCATGCCGCCACCGTACGAGTGTCGGTGACGCGCGCTACAGTGATTTCAAGTTGAGTGGAATAGGCTCAACTTTGAGACGGTTTCATCAAGGTAGCACTCCGCCCATCATCACCAGCCCCGGGAGGCTTCATGGACACCAAGTTCACGACCATGTCGCAGCAGGCGATCGGCGACGCCATCCAGTCGGCGTCGGCCGCCGGCAACCCGCAGCTCGAGCCGGTCCACCTGCTCGCCTCGCTGCTCACGCAGGAGCGCGGCGTGGCCGTCGGCCTGCTCGACGCGGTCGGGGCGAACACGCAGGCCATCGGCCAGCAGGTGCGCGCGGCCCTCGTCGCGCTGCCCCAGGCCAGCGGCAGCAGCACCGCCCAGCCGAGCGCGAGCCGCGCCCTGGCGACGGTCCTCGACCTGGCGGGCAAGGAGGCCCAGGGTCTGGGCGACGAGTACGTCTCCACCGAGCACCTGCTCATCGCGCTGGCCGCCGGCCAGTCGTCCGCGGCGCAGATCCTGTCCGACGCCGGGGCGACCGCCGACGCCCTGCGCGCCGCGCTGCCCGCCGTCCGCGGTTCGGGCCGGGTCACCAGCCCCAACCCGGAGGGCACCTACAAGGCGCTGGAGCAGTACGGCACCGACCTGACGCAGCAGGCGCGCGACGGCAAGCTGGACCCGGTGATCGGCCGCGACTCGGAGATCCGCCGCGTGATCCAGGTGCTGAGCCGCCGTACCAAGAACAACCCCGTGCTCATCGGCGAGCCCGGCGTCGGCAAGACCGCCGTCGTCGAGGGGCTCGCCCAGCGTGTGGTGGCCGGCGACGTTCCCGAGTCCCTCAAGGGCAAGCGCCTGATCGCCCTCGACCTCGCCTCGATGGTGGCCGGCGCCAAGTACCGCGGCGAGTTCGAGGAGCGCCTCAAGGCGGTCCTGGAGGAGATCACCGCGTCCGACGGCGAGGTCGTCACCTTCATCGACGAGCTGCACACCGTGGTCGGCGCGGGGGCGGGCGGCGAGGGCGCCATGGACGCCGGCAACATGCTCAAGCCCATGCTCGCCCGCGGCGAGCTGCGCATGGTCGGCGCCACCACGCTCGACGAGTACCGCGAGCACATCGAGAAGGACCCCGCGCTGGAGCGCCGGTTCCAGCAGGTGTTCGTGGGCGAGCCGTCGGTGGAGGACACCGTGGCGATCCTGCGCGGCCTCAAGGAGCGCTACGAGGCGCACCACAAGGTGACCATCGCCGACTCCGCCCTCGTGGCCGCGGCCTCCCTCTCCGACCGGTACATCTCCGGCCGGCAGCTTCCCGACAAGGCGATCGACCTGGTCGACGAGGCCGCGTCCCGCCTGCGCATGGAGCTCGACTCGTCCCCGATCGAGATCGACGAGCTGCAGCGCGCCGTGACACGCCTGGAGATGGAGGAGGTCGTGCTCTCCGAGTCGGCCGACGCCGCCTCCAAGGACCGGCTCGAACGGCTCCGCGCCGACCTCGCCGACCGCCGCGAGGCCCTCGCCGCGCTCACCGCGCGCTGGGAGTCCGAGAAGGCCGGCCACAACCGCGTGGGCGACCTGCGCGCACGCCTGGACGAGCTGCGGACCGACGCCGAGCGCAAGCTCCGCGAGGGCGACCTGGAAGGCGCGGCGCGGATCCAGTACGGCGAGATCCCCGTCGTCGAGAAGGAGCTCGCGGCCGCCGAGGAGGCCGAGGCAGGCGCGGAGGACGTGCCGGACGGCCTCGGTCCGGAGACCGCCGAGCCGCCGATGATCGCCGACAAGGTCGGCGCCGACGAGATCGCCGAGGTGGTCGCCGCCTGGACCGGCATCCCCGCCGGGCGCCTGCTGCAGGGCGAGTCCGAGAAGCTCCTGCACATGGAGGACGTCCTCGGCGAGCGCCTCATCGGCCAGCGGGCCGCGGTCGCCGCGGTGTCCGACGCCGTGCGGCGCACCCGCGCCGGCGTCTCCGATCCTGACCGGCCCACCGGATCGTTCCTGTTCCTCGGCCCCACCGGCGTGGGCAAGACCGAGCTCGCCAAGGCGCTCGCGGACTTCCTGTTCGACGACGAGCGCGCCATGGTGCGCATCGACATGTCCGAGTACGCCGAGAAGCACTCGGTGGCGCGGCTCGTCGGCGCCCCTCCGGGCTACGTCGGGTACGAGGAGGGTGGTCAGCTCACGGAGGCCGTGCGGCGCAGGCCGTACTCGGTGGTGCTGCTGGACGAGGTGGAGAAGGCGCACCCCGAGGTCTTCGACATCCTGCTCCAGGTGCTCGACGACGGCCGCCTCACCGACGGCCAGGGTCGCACCGTCGACTTCCGCAACACCATCCTGGTGCTCACCTCGAACCTCGGCTCGCAGTTCCTCGTGGAACCGATGCTGTCGGACGAGGAGCGCCGCGACTCCGTGATGACGGCCGTGCGGGCGGCGTTCAAGCCCGAGTTCCTCAACCGGCTCGACGACGTGGTCATCTTCGACGCGCTCACGCTGGACGAGCTCGGGCGCATCGTCGACCTGCAGGTCGGCGCGTTCGCCAAGCGCCTCGGTGACCGGCGCATCACGCTGGAGGTGACCGCGGCGGCTCGCGAGTGGCTCGCCCTGGAGGGCTTCGACCCGGCCTACGGCGCGCGGCCCCTGCGCCGCCTCGTGCAGCGCGAGATCGGCGACCGCCTGGCGCGGCTGCTGCTCGCGGGCGAGGTGACCGACGGCGACACGGTGGTCGTGGACCGTACCGACGGCGAGGGGCTCGCACTGGAGCGGCGGGTGCTCACCGCGTAGCCGGGACCGGCTTTCGGCGGACACCGGGTGACACCGCCCGGCCGACGCGCCCGGCCGTCCGCACCTGCGATCCTCGACGGGTCAGCGGGTGTCGGGCGGCCGGGCGGCGGCTGATTGTGGCGGTGTTGTGAAGGTGGCCGCCTGGGCGCCCAGAACCCGAATTGCGGCTCGTCCCTCTGTATGTGCGGGGTGAATCCCTGCGCGGCCACGAGGGACAGGCGCTCAGGGAGGCCCGATGCTGCGTTTCCACTTCACCGCGGATGATCTGGCGCGGGTCCGGATCGCGCCAGGCCCGGACCCCATGTGGGAGACGCTGCTCAGCGCCCACCTGGTGAACCAGCGCTCGGGCTCCATGTTGTTCGAGCCCTGGCGGGCACGGGTGCTGACCGGCCTGCCGCCCGCTGCGCGCATGCTGCTGCGCCTCGCCCCGCCGCGCGGCTACTCCCCGGACTTCCTCACGCCGGTCGACGGCTCCGGCGCACCCCTGACCGGCCCCGACACGTTCGAGGTCGGCCTCGACGCCGTGCTGTCCACACCGAGGGCCCGGCTCCGGCACGACATCTCGCGGCTCACGCACGGCCGGACGCCGCACCTGTGGATGCGGGACCTCGCCGACGGGTCGGCGTCGGCCGTGCGTGGGCTCGGCGTCGCGATGCGGGCGTACCACCGGCAGGCGATCGGGCCGTACTGGAGCGGGATCCTCGCCGCCGTCGACGTGGACCGGGCAGCGCGCACCCGTGCCTGGGTCGAGGGCGGCACGGAGCACGCGCTGCGCAGCCTGCACCCCGCGATCCGCTGGCAGCATCCCGTGTTGTCGGTCGCGACGGCCGCGGAGCGGGACGTCCACCTGGCGGGCCGTGGCCTGCTCATCGTCCCGTCCTACTTCTGCCATCGTGCCCCGATCTCGCTGGCCGACCCCGAGCTGCCGCCGCTGCTGCTCTACCCCATCACCCACGAGCAGGTCTGGACGGGTTGGCGACCGGAGGACCGGGCCGACGAGGACGGCGGCCGCAGGCTCACCGCCCTGCTCGGCCGTACCCGGGCCGCGGTCCTGCGGGAGCTCGGCACCGGGGCGACCACCACCGAGCTCGCACAGCGGCTGGCGATCTCGCCGGCGTCGGCCTCGGAGCACGCGACCGTGCTGCGCAACGCCGGGCTCGTCACCAGCGGGCGCGAGCGCAACACGGTACTGCACGCGCTCACCCCGCTGGGCCGGACCCTGCTGGACGGCGACGGGCACCGGGTGCCGACGGCGTCGGCTACTGCAGCAGATCCTGCGTGATGGGCTCCGAGGTCGTCGCCAGGCACAGGCCCACGCGGTCACCGTCTGCCCACGACTCCTCGCTGGGGCCCCAGACCACGTAGCTCACCGAGCCGGCCACCGGGCTGGTGCGTGCGACCGGGCCGAGCTGCTTGGTGCCGCACACCTGCGCGATGCGCTTGTCGACGGCGTCCCGGCCCGGCCAGACGGCGGCGTCGGCGAAGTCCGTGCGGCCCACCACCTGGGCGGTGTGCGAGGCGTCGCAGGGGACCGCGAGCACCTCGGAGACCTCGCCGTCCGCCGGGACGCTCTCCACGCAGGAGCCGAGCACGAGCTGCAGCGGGTGCACCTCCTGCGGCTCCGCGATCATCGCCTCGATGGGCTCCCACTGCTGGCGGCCCACCATGTTCACGATGAGGGCGATCACCGCGACGACGGCCACCACGGCCAGCGTCGCCCCGCCGATCAGGGCGTAG
>NZ_KI911649.1:27430-27499 GCF_000515355.1 Promicromonospora kroppenstedtii DSM 19349
AGAGCACCCCCATGGGGCCTGCCGCCCTGCGCGTGGCGCGTCGCGCGATGGGGCTGGCCGAGGAGCTGC
>NZ_KI911649.1:27599-36167 GCF_000515355.1 Promicromonospora kroppenstedtii DSM 19349
CGGCTCGGCGGGCCCGACGTCCTCGGGCTCGGGGACCGGCGTCGGAGCGGTCCTCGGAGCTGCGGCCGCCGGGACCGGCGCGGGCTCGACATCCGGCTCGTCGGCGGAGTCCTCCGGAGCGGAACCTGCCGGAGCGGAACCTGCCGGAGCAGTGTCCGCGGACGAGACGCTCGCGTCGTCGGCGGACTCCCCGGCAGCGCTGTCCACGGACTCGTCCACAGCGTTGTCCACAGGCTCGCCCGCGGAGTCGTCCGCAGCACTGTCCACAGCGTTGTCCACAGGCTCGCGCTCAGCCGCGGCGTCGTCGGCCTCGGTAGCCTTCGGGGCCTCGCCCACCGGTTCGGACGTGTCCGCGTCGTCGTCGCTGTCGCCCTTGCCGGAGGGGCCCTGGGGAGCGGGGCCCGGCTCCGAATCGACCTCGGACGTCTTCGCGACAGGATCCGAGACGGGGATCTCGGCGACTTCAGTGGCGGCCGGTGTCTGGTCGGGCGTCGACGTCATGCAGTTAACTTACCGACATTCTGTAACGACCCTGCCACCGGAACGGCACCCGTTTCGAGAGCACTCGATTTATGGACAATTTCACCCGACGATTTCCCCATCGAGAGTGGAACCTCAGCACATCACAGCGGGCGCGCGACGGATCAGTCGGTGAGGTCGACAATCACCGGCACGTGGTCGGAGGCGCCCTTCCCCTTGCGCTCGTCCCGGTCGATCGCGGCCCCCGTGGCGCGCCCGGCGAGCGCCGGCGAGGCCCAGCAGAAGTCGATCCGCAGACCCTTGTTCCGGGGGAACGCGAGCTGCTGGTAGTCCCAGTACGTGTAGGTGTGCTCCTCGGGCAGGAACTTGCGGGTCAGCTCCGTGTACCCGGCCTCGCCGAAGGCGTCGAACGCGGCGCGCTCCGGTGGGGAGACGTGCGTCTTGCCGGCGAAGTCCGCCGCGTCGTAGACGTCGGTGTCCAGCGGGATCACGTTCCAGTCCCCGGTGAGCGCGACCGCGTCGCCGGCGTCGGCCCAGGTCTTCGCCGCCGTGCGGAGGGACTCCAGCCAGGCGAGCTTGTAGGCGTAGTGCGGGTCCCCGAGCGCGCGGCCGTGCGGCACGTACAGGCTCCACACGCGGACGCCGCCGCAGGTCGCGCCGATCGCGCGCGCCTCCAGGGGCAGGGCCACGTCGAGCAGGGCGTCCGGGTCGTCGTCGGCGGCCGCCTTGGCGAAGCCGGGCTGCTCCGGGAAGTGCGTCGCGACGTCGGCCAGGCCGACGCGCGACGCGATGGCCACGCCGTTCCACTGGGAGAGGCCGAAGTGCGCCACCTCGTACCCCGCGGCCTCGAAGGCGGCGGTGGGGAACTGGTCGTCCCGGCACTTGGTCTCCTGGATCGCCAGGACGTCGGTCCGCGACCGGTCGATGAAGGCGAGCACGCGGTCCACCCGCGTGCGGATCGAGTTGACGTTCCAGGTGACGAGGCGCACGAGGCCAGCATATTCGTGGTCCGGCTTGCGTGTGCGGTCCGCTCGCAGACGTGTGTAAGGTCCAGTTGGTAATGTGTGGGAGAGGTACTAGTGAGTGTGTGCGAGGCGTAACAGGAGTCCACGATGTACGAGACCCGAGTGATCGACGGCCTGCTCGACGAGCTTCAGCCGCATCTGCAGGCCACGTCGGTCTACGGGCCGAAGGGTGTGGGCAAGACAGAGACCGCTCGCCGTCGCGCGACCTCGGTTCTCCGGCTCGACCAGGCGAATGAGCGGCGTCGTCTCATCGCCGATCCCGATCTGCTGCGGACCCTGCCAGGCCCCGTGCTCGTCGACGAGTGGCAGAGGTGGCCGGAGTCGTGGGACCGGATCCGACGTGCTGTGGACGACGGTGCGGAGCCTGGTCGATTCCTTGTGACGGGCAGCTCCGCACCGCGTGGCGCGGTCGTGCACTCTGGTGCGGGTCGCATCGTCGGCATGCGAATGCGGCCTATGAGCTTGTCGGAACGTGGGCTGGAGACACCGACGGTGAGCCTCGCGGCTTTGCTGGACGGTGGAGCAGAAGTCGGCGGGGAGACACAGGTGGTGCTCGGCGACTACGTGGAGGAGATCGTCGCGTCGGGTTATCCCGGAATTCGCTCGGCCGCCACGCCAAGGCTTCGTCGGACAGCGCTCGACGCCTACATCGACAACATCGTGCAGCGAGAGTTTCCCGATCAGGGGTACCCGGTCCGGCGCCCGGAGGCACTCAGGGCCTGGCTCGCCGCGTACGCCGCGGCGTCGTCATCAACGGCGAAGTATGTCGAGATCCTTGACGCGGCAACGCCGAACCAGGGCAACAAGCCCAACGCGAAGACGACGGTCGGGTACCGGGACGCCCTCGCGGGGCTCTGGCTGCTCGACCCGACACCCGCATGGATGCCGACGTCGAACCACCTGTCGAGACTGGGGCAGGCGACCAAGCACCAGCTGGCCGATCCGGCGCTGGCGGCGCGCTTGCTCAACCTGGACGCGGACGCCCTCATGACCGGTCGAGGTGACGACGTCGCGATCGGCTCGGACTCCATCCTCGGGGCACTCTTCGAGTCGCTGGTCACGTTGGACGTCCAGGTCTACGCGCCGAGTTCGGAGGCGCGGGTGCACCACCTCAGGGAGCAGGACGGCAGGCACGAGGTAGATCTGATCGTCGAGGGGCTGGGGCGGCGCCTGGTCGCCATCGAGATCAAGCTGACAGCGGCTCCGGGCGATCGGGACGTGCGGCAGCTGCTCTGGTTGAAGGAGAAGCTCGGGGACGCCTTGACCGACATGGTCGTCATCAACACGGGCAGGTACGCCTATCGCCGCCAGGACGGTGTCGCTGTGATCCCCGCCGCACTTCTCGGACCCTGATTTTCGAGCTGTTTCACCCCGACTACGCTGGCCGTGTGCAGATCCTCACCGGGCGTCGTGCCCTCGGCGCCGTCGTCGTCCTCACGTCAGCGGCCCTGCTCACGGCGTGCTCCGCCGGCAGCTCGTCCGGCGGGGCCTCGGCCGGGCGTACCGACGTCGTCGTCGGACTGACCGGAGAGCCCACCAACCTCGATTTCACCACCACCTCCGGCTCGGCCATCCCGCAGCTGCTGATGAACAACGTCTACGAGGGCCTGGTGACGATCGACCAGGAGGGCGAGGTGCAGCCGAAGCTCGCCGAGAAGTGGGAGATCAACGGCGACCGCACGGTCTACACCTTCACGCTCCACGACGGCGTGACCTTCTCCGACGGCTCGGCCTTCACCGCGGACGACGTCGTCGCGTCGATCGGCCGGGTCCAGGACGACTGGACGCTGAGCCTGAAGTCGAAGATGGACGTGGTCGAGGACGTCGAGGCCGTCAGCGACACCGAGGTCGCCGTGACCCTGACGCACCCCAGCAACGCCTGGCTGTTCGACATGGGCACGTCCGTCGGCGCCATGTTCCCCGACGACCTGTCCGTCGACCTGGCCACCGAGGCCGTCGGCACCGGCCCGTACACGGTCGAGGAGGTCGCCACCGGCGACCACGTCACGCTCGCCGCCCGCGACGACTACTGGGGCGAGACCCCCGCGATCACCGACGTCACCGTCCGGTACTTCGCCGACGCGAACGCGCAGGCCAACGCCGTCCGCGCCGGCGACATCGACATGGCGTACAACATGCAGGCGCCCGACCTGCTGGCCGGGCTGGAGCAGGACCAGGACCTCCAGGTGATCGACGGCACCTCGACAGGCGAGGTGCTGCTCGCGCTGAACAACGCCCGGCCGCCGTTCGACGACCTGAACGTGCGCCGCGCGATCATGTACGCGATCGACCGCAAGGCCGTGCTGGACACGGCCTGGGCCGGGCACGGGGAGCTCATCGGCTCGATGGTGCCGCCCACCGACCCCTACTACCAGGACCTGACCGGCGCCTACCCGTACGACCCCGACCGGGCGCGCGAGCTGCTGGCCGAGGCCGGCGCCGAGGACCTCAGCATCACCTTCGACGTGCCGACCCGCCCGTACGCCGAGGCCGTCGCCCAGGTGGTGGTATCGCAGCTCGCGGAGGTCGGAGTCGACGCGAAGATCGTTCCCGCGGAGTTTCCCGCCGTCTGGCTCGACAAGGTGTTCACCGAGCACGACTACGAGATGTCCGTGATCCTGCACACCGAGGCCCGGGACATGCTCACCGTCTTCGGCGACCCCGACTACTACATCGGCTACGACAACCCGGAGCTGGGTCAGGTGGCGGAGAAGGCCGACGAGGGCAGCCCCGACCAGTACGTCGCCGGCATGCAGGAGGTCTCACGCATGATCGTCGACGACGCCGCGAGCGACCCGCTGTTCCTCTTCCCCAACACTGTGGTGGCCGACGCCGCCTTGTCGGGCATCGCCGCGAACGCCACCACGGAGTCCATGGACCTGACCGGCCTGCGCTGGTCGGACCGCTGATCCGGCCGACGCCGGACGCCGCCCCATGGTCAGACACCTCGCCTCGCACGCCGCACAGCTCGTCGTCACGCTGCTCGTGGCGACGGCAGCGATCTTCGTGCTGCTGCGCGTGCTGCCGGGCGACCCCGCGGCCGTCGCGCTCGGGATCGAGGCGTCCCCGGAGGCGCTCGCGGCCTGGCGGGCCGAGCACGGCACCGACGGGCCGCTGGTGGTCCAGTACCTCCAGTGGGTGGGCGGGCTGCTCACCGGGGACCTCGGCACCAGCTACGTGACGTCGCAGGACCTGACGCCGCTGGTCGCGGACCGGGTGCAGGTCACCGGCATCCTGGTGCTGCTCGGCATGCTGATCGCGCTGGTGGTGGCGGTGCCGGTGGGCACGCTGGCCGCCGTCTGGCACCGGAACGCGGGCGGCGTGACCCTCTCGGCGGTGAGCCAGGTGGGTGTGGCCGTGCCGAACTTCCTGGTGGGCGTGCTGCTGGTCGCGCTCTTCGCGGTGCGCCTGGGCTGGCTCCCGTCGGGCGGATGGGCGGCGCCGGTCGACGGGCTCGGCGAGTTCTGGCGGCACGTGCTGCTCCCCGCCGTCGCGCTGGGCTCGGTGCAGGCCGCGATCATCACGCGGTACGTGCGCAGCGCGGTGCTGGAGATCATGCGCGAGGACTTCCTGCGGACCGCCCGCGCCAAGGGCCTCACCTTCACCGGCGCCCTGGTCCGGCACGGGCTGCGGAACGCCGGCGTGCCCATCGTGACGGTGGTCGGCGTGCAGATCGCGTCCATGCTGATCGGCGCCGTGGTGATCGAGCGCGTCTTCGCCGTGCCCGGGCTCGGCAGCCTGCTGCTGGACTCGGTGGGCAACCGCGACCTCCTTGCCGTGCAGTCGATCGTGGCGGTGCTCGTGGTGCTGGTGGTGCTCCTGAACTTCCTGGTCGACCTCGTCTACACCCTGCTCGACCCGCGCCTGCGGAGAGCGGCATGAGGGGTGCGAGGCGCCGCCGCCCCGGCGCGCACCCACAGCTCGTCATCGGCGCCGTGCTGGTGGGGCTGGTGCTGGTCACGGCCCTCGTCTCGCTCGTCTGGACCCCGTACGACCCGGTGCACGCGGGCGCCGAGCGGCTGCTGCCGCCGGGAGCCGAGCACTGGTTCGGCACCGACCGGTTCGGCCGTGACGTGTTCTCGCAGGTCATGGCCGGTGCGCGGATCACGCTCCTGGTGGGATTGGTCGCGGTCGGGATCGCCGCGCTCGTGGGCGTACCGCTCGGCGTGCTCGCCGGGATGCTCCAGGGTTCGGGCCGCGGCCGGCCGGCCGCGGTGCTCATGCGCGGCACCGACATCCTGCTCGCGTTCCCCGGCCTGCTGCTCGCGATCGTGCTGGGCGCCGTCTACGGCGCGGGCACGGTCACCGCGATGGTCGCGCTGGGCATCGGCTCCATCCCCGCCTTCACGCGCGTCGCGCGCAGCGGGACGCTGCAGGTGATGCGGTCCGACTACGTCCTCGCCGCCCGCGCCGCGAACCGCGGCGAGGTCGCGATCGCGGCGCGGCACGTGCTGCCCAACATTGCCGGCACGGTGCTGGTGCAGTGCTCCGTGAACTTCGCGATCGCCGTGCTCGCCGAGGCCGGGCTGTCGTTCCTCGGCCTCGGCACTCCCCCGCCCACGCCGTCGTGGGGGCGCATGCTGCAGGAGTCCCAGCAGTTCCTCGGCCTGGCCGACCACCTCGCGATCGTGCCCGGGGTGGCGATCGCCGTCGCCGTGCTCGGCTTCAACCTGCTGGGCGACGGGCTCCGCGACGTCCTGGACCCGCGCCTCGCGACCGAGTCCGGTGCGACACCACGGGTCGAGCCCGCACGGGCCGTGCCCCCGCGGTCCGAGCCCGTCGGGACCCCCACCCTCGACCTCCGGCACCTCACCGTCCGCACGACGAGCGGACGCACCCTCCTGGACGACCTCTCGCTACGGGTCGCCGCGGGGGAGCGCGTCGGACTGATCGGCGAGTCCGGCTCCGGCAAGACCATGACGGCGCTGGCGGCCCTCGGTCTGCTGCCCGACGGCGTCGCGGCGACCGGGCACGTCGGCCTCGCCGGGGTGGACGGGAACCTCCTGGACCGGGGCGAGCGGGCCCTGGCCCGCCTGCGTGGCCAGGCGATCTCGATGGTCTTCCAGGAGCCGATGACGGCGCTCGACCCGCTCGTGCGCGTGGGCCACCAGGTCGCCGAGGCCATGACCCTGCACGGCACTGACGGGAGGACGGCGACGCGCCGCGCGGCGGAGCTGCTCGCCGAGGTCGGCCTGCCCGACAGTGCCGCCCGGCGGTACCCGCACGAGCTGTCCGGCGGGCAGCGGCAGCGCGTGGTGCTGGCGGCGGCGCTGGCCAACGACCCGGCCGTGCTCGTGGCGGACGAGCCGACGACGGCCCTCGACGTCACCGTCCAGCGTCAGGTGCTCGACCTCATGACGCGGCTGGTCAGCGACCGGGGCGCCGGGCTGCTGTTCATCACGCACGACCTGGCCGTGGTGTCCCAGGTGTGCGAGCGCGTGGTGGTGCTGCTCGACGGCGTCGTGGTCGAGGAGGGACCGGTCGACGAGGTGTTCGCGCGCCCCCGGCACGAGTACACGCGGCGGCTGCTGGCGGCGTCCACCCTCGAGCCCCGCCGGTCGCAGGCCGAGCACGCGTCGCAGGCCGATCCCCCATCGCGGGTCGAGCCTGTCGAGACCCCCGCCGCACTGATCCGCGTCCAGGACGTGACCCGCACCTACGCCCACCGGGGCCAGCCGGTCCAGGCGCTGCGGGGGGTGTCCCTCGCGGTCCAGGAGGGGCAGCGGTTCGGGATCGTGGGGGAGTCCGGGTCGGGCAAGTCGACGCTGCTGCGGATCGTCGCGGGGCTCGACCGGGCGACGTCGGGCCGGGTCGTGACCGCGGGCGTCGAGTTGAGCCCTGCCGAGCCGCGCGACCTGGGCGGCCTGCGCTCCGCGCTGCAGCTCGTGTTCCAGGACCCGTACGGCTCGCTCGACCCCCGGATGACCGTCGGCGACATCGTGGCGGAGCCGCTGCTGAACGCCATGAACGTCCGGGACGGCGGCCCGCGCTCGGCGGCCGGACGGCGCGACGCGGTGCTCGAGATGCTGGACGCCGTCGGCCTGCCGCTCGACGCGGCCGGGCGGTACCCGCACCAGTTCTCCGGGGGCCAGCGGCAGCGCATCGCGATCGCGCGGGCGCTGGTGTGCCGTCCGCGCATCCTCGTGGCGGACGAGCCGGTCAGCGCGCTCGACGTGTCCGTCCGGCGGCAGGTGCTGGACCTGCTCGCGCGCCTCGCGGACGAGCGCGCGCTGACTCTGCTGCTGGTGTCGCACGACCTGGGCGTCGTGCGGCACGTCTGCGACCAGGTCGCGGTGATGCACGAGGGCCTGATCGTGGAGCAGGGGCCCACCGCCCAGGTCTACGACGACCCGCGGGACGAGTACACGCGCCGCCTGCGCGCGGCGACCCCGCAGCTCGCGCGCTGACCGCCCGCACCACTCGCACGTGTCAGACCCACAGGTCACCCGGGTGACCTGTGGGTCTGACACGCCCGTGACCTGCGCGGCCTACCCAACGATTCCTGTGCACGCGACGTCTGCGCTGGTGAAGGCGGTGATCGACCGCCGCGTCCTCACGAAGGAGACAGGTAGATGCGCGCCAGAACGGGTGCAGCGGCAGCGGTGATCGCGGTGGCGGTCGCGCTGGGTACAGGGGTACCGGCGTGGTCGTCCGGGGCGGCCGGGGGCGGCGGTGGGGAAGCCGGCGGCTCGGGCGGGACGGTGGCCAGGGCGGCGGCCTCGGGTGGGTCGTCCGCGACGGTCACCCTGATCACGGGTGACCAGGTCGACGTCGGGCGGTACCCCGACGGCCGCAGGTCCGTCACGGTACGGCCCGCGGCGGGCCGCGAGGGGATCGCCTTCCAGAAGCTCGTCCAGGGCGACAGCGTGCGCGTGATCCCCGGTGACGTCGCGCGCCTCGTGCCCGACCGCCTGGACCCGGCGCTCTTCGACGTCACGGGACTGGTCGCCGCCGGGTACGACGACGCACACCGGGACACCGTTCCCGTCATCGTGCAGGACGCCGTGGTGGCGGACGCCGCCGCGACAGCGGGCGAGCCCGGTGCCGCGGGCGCGGCGGCCTC
>NZ_KI911649.1:36267-42545 GCF_000515355.1 Promicromonospora kroppenstedtii DSM 19349
CGCCGACCTGCTCGCGGCGCTGGACCGGGCCCCGGCAGGTCGCTCGGCCGCAGGGGCCGACCAAGCCGCACCGGCCGTGAAGGTCTGGCTGGACGGGCACGTCGAGGCGCTCGACGTGGGCTCGATGCCGCAGATCGGCGCCCCGGCCGCCTGGGACGCCGGATTCACCGGCGACGGGGTGACCGTCGGGGTGCTCGACTCCGGTCTCGACGCGACCCATCCCGACCTCGACGACGTGCTGGTCGGGGCCCGCGACTTCACCAGCTCCGGCGACACCCAGGACCGGTACGGCCACGGCACGCACGTCGCATCGATCGCGCTGGGCTCCGGCGAGGCGTCGGACGGCGAGAACCGCGGCGTGGCCTACCGCGCGGACCTCCTGGTCGGCAAGGTGCTCGACGACTTCGGCGGCGGTGAGTCGTCGTCGATCATCGACGGCATGGAGTGGATCGCGGAGGCCGGGGCCGACGTGGTGAACATGAGCCTCGGCGAGGCCGAGCGCTACACCGATGGCACGGACCCGTTCTCGACGGCCGTCGACACGCTGAGCGCCCAGTACGGCACGCTCTTCGTCGTGGCGGTGGGCAACGAGGGCCTGTACGGCGCCGTCGTGCCGCCCGGGGCCGCGAGCTCGGCCCTGACCGTGGGCGCCGTGGACGACGACGACCAGGTCGCCTACTTCTCCAGCCGCGGACCGCGGGCGCGGGACTACGCGATCAAGCCGGACATCACGGCGCCGGGCGTCGAGATCGTCGCGGCCCGGGCGGACGGCACCAACGAGTGGGAGAGCGACGGCCCCTACACGGCCTGGAGCGGCACCTCCATGGCGGCGCCGCACGTGGCCGGCGCGGCCGCCGTGCTCAAGCAAGCTCGTCCCGAGCTGACGGGGCCGCAGCTCAAGGCCGTCCTCATGGGCTCGGCGCGGCACACCAGCGGCGGGGCCTTCGAGGAGGGCGCCGGGCGCGTGCTCGTCCCCGCCGCGCTCGACCTGCCCGTCCTGGCGACGCCCGCCTCGCTGTCGTTCGGCGCCTTCGAGTACCCGCAGGAGGGCACCGCGACGCAGACCCTCACGTACGAGAACCCCGGCGACGTCGCGGTCGCCCTGGACCTGACGGTCGAGGCGTCGGACCAGGACGGCGAGCCGCTGCCCGCGGACGCTGTCACGCTCGACGTCACGTCCCTGACGGTGCCCGCAGGGGGCTCGGCGGCCGTCGAGGTCGGCATCGACCGCACGGTCGGCGCCGTCGAGCGCCGCTACTCGGGCGCGGTCACGGCCACGGACGCCGAGGGCCGCGAGGTCCGCACGCCGCTCGGTTACTACAAGGAGCCCGACCTCGCCGACCTGGACGTCCGCACCCTCGGGCGGGACGGCGAGCCGCACACCGGGTCCTCCAGCGTGCGCGTCGTGAACGTGGACGACCCGACGCTGTTCGACAGGCACGGCGAGATCGGCCCCGAGGGCTTGGACCTACGGGTCCCGCCGGGCCGGTACTCAGTCACGGGCTTCCTGTGGACCGCCGACGAGGAGTACGTCGTCTCCGAGGTCTCCGCGGTGCTCCGGCCCGAGGTGACCGTCGCGGACGACACCACGGTCGTGCTCGACGCCCGCGAGGCGCGCGAGCTGAGCGTTTCCACCCACCGGCCGTCCGCCGTCCGGTGGATCGCACTGGACGACACCCGGACGACGGCGGCGGGCGACGACCCGTACGGGTTCGGCACCGTCGTCGGGGCCGGCGCGAACGTCTACGCGACGCCGACGGACGCGCCCGTCACGGTCGGAACGTACGACCTGCAGACCCACTTCGTCCTGGAGCAGCCGGTCGCGGCGGGCCGAGCGCCGTCGTACACCTACGACCTGCTGTACACGCAGGACGTGGTGGACACGTTCCGCTTCCGGGCGACGGCCCGCGACACGGCCGCGGTCACGACCACGTACGCGTCCCTGGGCGCCGACCACGCCGCCGAGAGCGCCAGGGTCGGCACCGCGCCGGGGCACCGGTGGGGCTCGGCCGTGGGGAGCCCCGTCGCGGTACCGGGCAGACGCACCGAGTACCTGAGCGCGAACGGCGTCGCCTGGGGGCATCAGGTGTACTCGGGCTCGGTGGACGACCCGCAGCAGGGCTGGTTCGACTCCGCGGCGCGCACCTACGCGCCCCGGCAGAAGGCCCGGACCACGGTGGGCGGCGCCGTCCTGAGCACGCGCGCGGGAGCCGGCGCGTTCACGGTCGCGGACGACACGCTCGGCGTGCGCCTCGTGCCGTGGAGCGACGCGGAGGGGCACCCGTTCGCAGGGTTCAGCGGGCAGGGCACCCGCCTGCGGGTCTGGCAGGACGGCGAGTCCGTGCTCGACCAGACGCGCCCCTCGGCCGGGGTAGCGCTCCCGGCGGGCGGCGCCGCCCACCGCGTGGTCCTCGACGCCCGCCACGAGGCGTCCTGGTGGGAGCGGTCCACGCGGACGCGCACCGAGTGGCGGTTCCGCGCGGCGCCGGACGCCGCCACCGGCCCGGCCGCGCTCGACGTCGGCTACGTGGTCAAGGACCTCGACGCGCACAACGTGGCACCCCGCGGCACGCGGGTCACGCTCACGGTGGGGCACCAGGCGGGTGCCTCGGACGAGCGGTCGGCGAAGGACCGCGTCACGTCCGCCCGCCTGTGGTGGTCCGCGGACGACGGGGCCACCTGGCGCGCCGTGTCCCTCTCCGACGGGCGGGCGGGGACGTTCGCCGGGCCGGTCCGCGTACCGCGGGGCACCGAGCACGTCTCGCTCCGGGTCGAGGCGCGGGACGCGTCGGGCGGCAGGATCAAGCAGACGGTGATCCGCGCATACGCCGTCCGCTGACCACCGCTCCACCGACGAGCACGCGTCAGACCTACAGGTCCCCCGGGTGACCTGTGGGTCTGACACGTCCGCGAGCGTCTGACAGGTCCACGCCGTGTAATCTCCTGCGCGAGATGAGCGAGCACGTGACCAGCGACGACAGCGACCTCCCCGCACCCGCTGAGAGCATCCCGGGGGCCCGGACCGCGCGCACCGGCAAGCCGCCCATCAGGCTGATCTACGTGCCCGGGCTGGGCGACCGGATGCCGCCCCTGGTGCACCTCCAGCGCGAGGCGCTGCGCACCTGGCGCGCACTCGGGGTCCGCACCACGATGTTCCGCGTGCGCTGGTCGTCCGACGCCTCGTTCGAGGAGCGGCTGGACCGGCTCGACGCCCTGGTCGAGCAGTTCGAGCAGCGCGGCGAGCGGGTGGCGCTCATGGGCGCGTCCGCGGGCGCCGGCGCGGTGCTCGCCGAGTACGCCCGACGCCGCTCGATCGTCGCCGTCGTGATCATCGCCGGGAAGTTCCTCGAGCCCGAGGACATCATCAAGCCCGTGCTGGAGCGCAACGCTCCGTTCGCGCAGTCGCTGTCCGCGGTGCCCAAGCTGCTCGAGGAGCTGGGCCCGGACGACCGCGCCAAGATCCTGAGCCTGCGCTCCGCCCGTGACGGCGTGGTCGACGACGAGGACACGCTCCTGGAGGGCGCGGTCAACGAGACGATGCGCGTGGTGGGGCACGTGATCGCCATCGGTTACGCGCTGATGTTCCGCGCCCGCCGGGTCGTCCGGTTCCTGCGCGAGGTCGTGACGGACTGACGGTCCACTTCTTGTACAGGCGCGCCACGCGTGGCTACCCCGATGAGGACCTTCTTCGTGCGATCGCCAGGGCTATTCGCGTGATCGTGCAGTCCGACGGAATGACGATGTACATCGGCCCGGACCGGGCAGGCCGAATCATGGAGGTGGGCACCATCCAGCACTCCGGCCGAGAGATCGTCGCCCACGCGATGCGCCCGGCGCGAGGCAAGTACCTCCCGGAGACACCACGACGACGTAGGCGGTGAACCATGACTGAACTGACCCCCGACGAGCTCGCCGAGATCGAGCGCCGCTTCGAGAACTTCGACATAGACACCGCTGAGGTCTACGACGTCGCTGTTGACGAGCTGCCGCCGCGGGTGGTGCTCACCCGTGCGATGGCCGAGCGAGAGCTGCTGTTGCGGCAGGCAGATGAGGTGATGCACGACGCCATCGGCACCGCCCGGGCGGCGAACCTCTCGTGGCACAAGATCGGCATCGTCCTGGGAACCACCGGTGAGGCTGCACGACAGCGCTACACCAAGCACACCAGCGGCTCCGCCATCACCCGTGCGAAGAGCGGCGGGAGTGCCCGTGGTGCGAAGGGGCGCCTCAGCGCCTGACCGTACCGTGCCGTGTTGTGACGGACTGACCCGGGACCCCGCCGGTCCCGGCCTCGTGGTGCTACCGTTTCTCGCATCGTGAGCACCTTTCTCTGTTCCTGCTGTCGCCGCTGAGCGGTCGCCCATCGGGCGACCCCCTGGCGCGTCTCCTCGCGCCGCCGACAGCAGATCCTGCTCACCACGCATCCCCGTGCCCGCGCATCGGGCTCCCGCAAACCTCCGTCCGGAGGTCTCGGTGCACCCTAGGTGAGGTCCCGTCGATGCCGGGGCGGTCGCCGTCGGCGCACCCCCATCCGGCACCCTCGAAAGGACCTTCCCATGCCCGGCATCCCCGTTCTCGACCTCTCGCTGCTCGACGGCGGCCCCGACGACCAGGCCCGCTTCCGCGACGAGCTGCGGCGCGCGACCCACGAGGTCGGCTTCTTCTCGCTGGTCGGCCACGGCGTACCGCGCGAGCTGATCGACCGCGCGTACGCGACCGCCCGCGAGTTCTTCGCGCTCCCTGACGAGCAGAAGCGCGCGATCGAGAACGTGCACAGTCCTCACTTCCGCGGCTGGACGCGGATGGGCGGCGAACGCACGCTCGGCCGCGTCGACCAGCGCGAGCAGGTCGACATCGGCGCCGAACGGCCGGCCGTCCCGGCCGGGCCCGGAGTGCCCGACTACTGGGTCCTGGAGGGCCCGAACCTGTGGCCCGAGGCGCTGCCCGCCCTGCGCGAGGTCGCCGAGGAGTGGCTCAGCCGGCTCGACGGCGTCGCCACGCGGCTGCTGCGCGCGTGGGCGGAGTCGCTCGGGGCGCCGTCCGACACGTTCGACGCTGTGTTCGAGCGGCCCTCGCCGCACCTGAAGGTCGCGCGCTACCCGGGCGTCGACGCCGCGGTGCCCGCGCAGGGCGTCGGCGCGCACAAGGACCTCGGCGTGCTCACGCTCCTCTCCGTCGAGGACGGCAAGGCCGGCCTGCAGGTCGAGAAGGACGGCGAGTGGCTCGACGTCACCCCGCCCGACGGCGCGTTCGTGGTGAACATCGGCGAGCTGCTCGAGATCGCGACCGACGGCTACCTCAAGGCGACGCTGCACCGCGTGGTGTCCCCGGCGGCCGGGACCGAGCGCATCTCGATCCCGTACTTCCACGGGCCCGCGCTGGACGCGACGATCCCGGACGTCGAGCTGCGGCCGGACCTCCGCGCCGAGGCCCCCGGCGTGACGGCGGACCCGGCCAACCCGCTGCACGCAGTGTTCGGCGACAACTGGCTCAAGAGCCGGGTCCGCGCGCACCCGAACGTGGTCCAGGCGCAGCACCCGGGCCTGCTCCAGCAGGCGTGAGCAGCCGTGGCACGGAGTAGCGTGCCTTACGGACGCTTCAGGAACAGTGCGTGCCCGGGCTCTTGTCCGTGGCGCCCCGGGGTCCGCAGAATCTGGCCATGACGACCACCCAGGACACCAGCGCCGCCGTCGCCCACTTCGCCGGGCGACTCGCCTTCGAGACCGACGTCAGCGACGTCCATGCCGCGCTCGCCGCGGGCAGCCCGTTCACGCTGGTCGACGTGCGTTCCCCGGCCTGCTGGGACCAGGGGCACGTCCCGGGCGCGGTGCACCTGCCCGGCGGCAAGGTGCGCCTGCGGGCTGAGCAGACGATCGACCGTGAGCGGCCCGTCGTCGTCTACTGCTGGGGTCCGGCGTGCAACGGCGCCACGAAGGCGGCCCTGGAGTTCGCGAAGCTCGGCTACCAGGTCAAGGAGATGATCGGCGGCTTCGAGTACTGGGTCCGGGAGGGCTTCGCCTACGAGACGGCGACGGGCCCGGTCCAGCCGGACGTGGACCCGCTGACGTCCCCGGTCTGACGCCGGGCGTCGCGCTCCGGGCGACCGGCGGCGCGTCAGGCCGGGCGGTAGCGGTTCTCCGGGCGGCCCGTCGTGCCGTACCGCGGCGTCACCTGCGCGTATCCCTCCGTGACCAGGTGCTCCAGGTAGCGGCGGGCGCTGACCCGCGACATCCCGACCGCCTCCGCGACCTCGGCCGCCGACGCGTCCCGGGCCGCCG
>NZ_KI911649.1:42645-48804 GCF_000515355.1 Promicromonospora kroppenstedtii DSM 19349
GACGTCGCGCGGGTCGCGGCGCGCCTCGCCGTCGTCGGCGGCCGGCCCGAGGACGGCGACCTGCGGCCCGTCGGCCTGCTCGTCAACAACGCCGGGTTCGCCACGAGCTCGCCGTTCGCCACTGGCCGCGTCACCACCGAGCGCCGGGGGATCGACGTCATGGTCAAGGCGGTCGTCGAGCTCACGCACGCCGCCGTCGGGCAGATGCTCGAACGGGACCGCGGCGCGATCCTCAACGTCGGCTCGGTCGCCGCCCTCACCGCGGGCGGCACCTACGCCGCCGCCAAGGCGTACGTGCGCACCTTCACCGAGTCCCTGGCCGCCGAGCTCAAGGGCACCGGCGTCACCGCCACGCTGCTGTCCCCCGGGTTCACGCACACCGAGTTCCACGCGCGCGCCGGAATCGCCGAGTCCTCGATCGTCCCCGAGTGGGGCTGGCTCCAGGCCGAGGACGTGGTGCGGACGGCGCTCGCGGACGCGCGCCGCGGCGTCGTCCTGTCCACGCCCTCGGTGCGCTACAAGGTGGCCTCGGCCGCGCTGCGGGTCATGCCCCGCTGGGCGGTGCGCGCGGTCGGCAGCTACCGCTGAGCCGGCGTCCGGGCCGGTGCCGGGCGGTCCGGCGTCGGGCGGGCCGGTGTCAGAGCCAGCCGACGCGCTTGAAGATCCAGTAGAAGACGCCGCCCAGGCCGAGCATCCCGAGGATCGCGAGCGGGTACCCGAAGGTCCAGCGCAGCTCGGGCATGTGCGTGAAGTTCATGCCGTAGATGGTGCCGATCAGCGTGGGCGCGAAGAGGATGGCCGCCCACGCGGAGATCTTCTTCATCTGCTCGTCCTGCTTGAGGCTGATCTCCGTCATGCGGCGCGACTCCTCGTTCTGCTCCTGCGTCACCAGCGTGGAGTGCACGTTGAGGGCGTTGGTCAGGAGCGAGCGGAACGTCTCCGAGGTCTCCGCGTGCTTGATCGCGTGGTCCAGCACGTTGCGCAGGCTGCGCAGCAGCTCGACCCAGCGGTGGTCCTGCACGTCGCCCTCCGGGTGCGGGGCGTCCTCCGGGTGCGCGGCGGCGGACTGCTCGTCGGCGTACTCCCGCTTGGCGTCGTACAGATCCTGGAGCATCTCGACCAGCGGGCCGGTGGCGCGCTGGAGCCCGATCACCTCGCGGGTCGCCTCGTAGATGCGGAAAGACACCTCCGGGTCGCGCGAGAAGAGCTGGTCCTCGATCTGGTCGATGGCCCCGCGCAGGCGCGTGACCACGGGTCGGTAGGTGTCCACGACCTCGTCCAGCAGCGCCGCGAGGATCGCGACCGGCCCGAGGCGCAGCAGGTCCGGGTCCTGCTCCAGCCGGCCGCGCAGCGCGTCGAGGTCGGGCGTCACGGACCGCCGGATCGTGACGACGAAGTCCGGGCCCACCCACGCGTGCACCTCGCCGAACTCCACGCGGTCGACGTGCCCGTCGCCGTCGTCGTCGACGTTTCGTGCGGGGTGCAGCACCACGAACAGCACGTCGTCGTAGTGCTCGACCTTGGGGCGCTGGTGCGCGTTGATGGCGTCCTCGACCGCCAGCGGGTGCAGGGAGAACTCCGCGGCGACCGCCTCGATCTCGGCCGGCGCAGGCCACGACAGGTCGACCCAGGCGATCCCGCCGCGCTCGCGGGTCGTCTCACAGGTCTCCTCGATGCTCGCCGGGTTGGCCGTGCGCCTGCCGTCCACGTACACCGCGTTGTCCATGATGCTCACAGCAGAACCTTCCCAGAGGTGGACGGCAACCCGGGCCACGGTCCGGCGGCACGCGCGACGTACCCTTGCACCGTGAACGCTGACTTCTCCCCGACCCCGCGCGAGCAGCTCGCCGAGCTCATCAAGGAGCTCGCCGTGGTGCACGGCAAGGTGACGCTCTCCTCCGGCAAGGAGGCCGACTACTACGTCGACCTGCGCCGCATCACGCTGCACCACCGGGCCGCCCCGCTCGTGGGGCACGTGCTCCTGGACCACCTGGAGGAGGTCGGGCTCGGTACGGCCGAGATCGACGCCGTCGGCGGTCTCACCCTGGGCGCCGACCCGATCGCCGACGCGCTGCTGCACGCCGCGGCCTCGCGCGGGCAGGACCTGGACGCGTTCGTGGTGCGCAAGGCGGCCAAGGCGCACGGCATGCAGCGCCAGATCGAGGGCCCGGACATCGCCGGCCGCAAGGTGGTCGTCGTGGAGGACACGACGACGACGGGCGGGTCGCCGATCGCGGCGATCGAGGCCGCCCGGGCCGCGGGCGCCGAGGTGCTGGGCGTCGCCACGATCGTGGACCGGGCCACCGGCGCGGGCGAGAAGATCGAGGCGCTCGGGGTGCCGTACCACTACCTCTACGGGCTCGGGGACCTCGGCCTCTCCTAAGGGTCGCTATCGCAAAACTGGCCGTCTCCATATCACTCCCCCGCGGAGACTTTTGCCTAGCCCTACTGTATCTTTAAGTTCATGGGGCCATTTGTCGCATTAGTCCTGCTCGTCATCGGCGTGGTGGTGTTCACGGTCGCCGCAGCGCGGATCATGAAGCGTGGGCGCTCGCAGGACGTCGCGCAGTGGGCCGAGGCGAACGGCTGGGAGTACGTGGGCAAGGACCCGGTCCTCGCCCAGCGCTGGTCCGGCCGGCCGTTCGGCATCGGCGTGGACCGGGTGGCCCGCGACGTCGTCCGCGGCAACGTCGACGGGTTCGACATGGTCTCGTTCACCTACACGTGGCGGTCCGGCGCGCCCGAGGGCGACTCGCGGCGGATCGGCCTGCGCCGCACGGCTCACGTGGTGGCGCTCGACGCGCTGCCGGGTGAGCCGGTCATCGACCTCTCGCCGGAGGGGCTCCGCGAGAAGTGGCAGAAGCTGTTCGGGGCGCAGGACGTGCAGATCGACAACCCGGCGTTCGACGGCCAGTGGCTGGTGCGCACGTCCGACGAGTTCTTCGCGCGGCGGGCCCTCGACGCGCGCCTCGCCAACATCGTGATGCTGCCCGACTTCCACGGCTCCCGGCTGCGGATCGAGGGGCCCTCGGTGCTGCTGTGGCGTCCGGGCCGCACCGACGTCACTACCCTGACGGACCGGGCCAAGCGGGTCGCGGACGTCGCGCGCATCGTGCTGCCCATGGAGAAGGGCGGGCCGCGCTTCGAGTCGGGCGGCACGATCGACGGCTTCGGGATCCCGGGCCTGACCTGACCCGGCTCGACCTGACGCCCGTCCGGCTCCGGCCGGCCCGGAGCGCTCAGACCGGCTCGACCGCTCAGACCAGCTCGACGATGTCCGCGATCGACTTCATCACGTGGCTCGGCCGGAACGGGTACTTCTCGACCTCGCCCGCCGACGTCGAACCGGTGAGCACGAGGAACGTCTCCAGGCCGGCCTCCATGCCGCCCAGGATGTCGGTGTCCATGCGGTCGCCCACCATGGCGGTCGACTCCGAGTGCGCCCCGATCAGGTTCAGCGCCGACCGGAACAGCACCGGGTTGGGCTTGCCCACGTAGTAGGGCTGGCGTCCGGTCGCCGCCGTGATCATGGCCGCCACGGAGCCCGCGGCGGGCAGCAGGCCCTCCTGCGAGGGGCCGGTGACGTCCGGGTTGGTGCAGATGAACCGGGCGCCGTCGACGATCAGGCGGATGGCCTTGGTGATCGCCTCGAACGAGTAGGTGCGGGTCTCGCCGAGCACCACGTAGTCGGGGTCCGCGTCGGTGAGCGTGTAGCCCGCCTGGTGCAGCGCCGTCGTCAGACCCGCCTCGCCGATGGCGTACGCGCTGCCGTTGGGGATCTGGTCCGCGACGAACTGGGCCGTGGCCAGGGCCGACGTCCAGATGTTCTGCTCCGGCACGTCGATCCCGCTGTACGCGAGCCGGGCGCGCAGGTCGCGCGGCGTGAAGATCGAGTTGTTGGTCAGCACGAGGAACGGCAGGTCCTTGTCGCGCAGCGCCTTGATGAACTCGGGGCCGCCGGGGAGGGCAGTGCCCTCGTGCACCAGCACGCCGTCCATGTCCGTGAGCCAGGCTTCGGTGGTCCGCTCGATCATGGGCGCCAGCCTAGTGGTTCGCGCGTCAAAGCCTGGTGCTTCTCCGGTCCCTGGCGGCGGGCCTCGGGCCGCGCCTACTCCTGCGGTTCGCGGGCGCTGCCCGCCAGAGCGCCGTCGGACTGCGCGGACGCCTTCTCGGCCGGGACCTGATCGGCAAGCGCCTGTGCCGCCGCCCGCTCCGTGCGCCGGGCCCGCCAGATCTCGACGACCATCGGGATCACCGAGACCAGCACGATGAGGACGAGCAGCGCCTCGATGTTCTCCTTGACGAAGGTGAAGTTGCCGAGCACGTAGCCCAGCAGGGTCACGCCGACCGCCCACAGGAGCGCGCCGATCGCGTTGTACGTGACGAAGTGCCGGTACGACATCTTGCCGACGCCGGCCGCGACCGGGGCGTAGGTGCGCACGATCGGCACGAATCGGGCCACGATGATGGTGCGGCCGCCGTACTTGTCGAAGTACGCGTTGGTCTGGTCGATGTAGGACCGCTTGAAGAGCTTCGAGTCGGGCTTGTCGAAGATCTTCGGGCCCGCTTTGCGGCCGATCAGGTAGCCGGTCTGGTCGCCGAGGAACGCGGCGGCGAACAGCATGAGGCACAGCACCCCGATGTTGATCTGCAGCGTGCCCTGCGCCACGAGCGCACCCGCGGTGAACAGCAGCGAGTCGCCGGGCAGGATCGGGAACAGCAGCCCCGTCTCGACGAAGATGACGAGCGCGATGCCGACCAGTGCGGCGTCCCCGAACCGCTCGATGAGGTAGTTCGGGTCCATCCAGTCGATGCCCAGGAGCTGCGGCACGGCCGCTGCGTCGACGGGGGCGGCGGCCAGCCCGGACACGACCTCCGGGAGTACGGTCGTCAGCATGGATCGAGCGTAGCGGGGCACAATGACGGGCATGACCAGCACGTCCTCCGGTCCGGGAACCGTCACAGCACCCGCACACGGCTCCGGCGGGGTCGGCCTTGTCTGAGCGCCCGCTGCCCGTCCCCGCGGAGGGTCCTGAGCCCGAGGTCGGCGTCGGGCCCTGGCCCGGCATCCGGCCCGACGACCCCCGCTACGACCCCGAGCTCCTCGCCGAGGGCGACCGCCGCAACGTGGCCGACCAGTACCGCTACTGGACCGTGGAGGCGATCGTCGCCGACCTGGACACGCGCCGGCACCCGTTCCACGTGGCGATCGAGAACTGGGCGCACGACCTCAACATCGGCTCCGTGGTCCGCACCGCCAACGCGTTCAACGCAGCGGGCGTGCACATCGTGGGCCGACGCCGCTGGAACCGCCGCGGCGCGATGGTCACCGACCGCTACCTGCACGTGACCCACCACGCGGACGCCGCCGCGCTGGCCGAGTGGGCCGGTGACCTCCCGATCGTGGGCATCGACAACGTGCCCGGGTCGGTGCCGATCGAGGGGCACGCGCTGCCCCGTGGCTGCGTGCTGCTGTTCGGCCAGGAGTCGACGGGCCTGACGGCGGAGGCGCAGGCGGCCTGCGACGTCGTCCTGCACATCACGCAGTACGGGTCGACGCGCTCGATCAACGCGGGCGCCGCGGCCGCGATCGCCATGCACACGTGGATCGAGCAGCACGCCTGAGGCCGTGGGCTCGCTCGGCAGTTGGCACGGTCGGCAGTTGGCATCGAGATCGGCTCAGGCCTGAGCCGATCTCGATGCCAACTGCCGACCGTGCCAACTGCCGACCGTGCCAACAGCCGACCGTGCCAACAGCCGACGATGCCAACTGCCGATCGTGCTGTGGGCTGCTTGCTGCTGGCGTCCTCGCGGCGCTGGGGCAGGAGGTCAGGCGGAGGCGGCGCTCAGGAGCGTCCGTCCTTGCCGGGCAGGGCCGGCGTCGACTCGCGGAGCACTACCTCGCCGCGTACCGGCGTGCTCAGGTCGCCAGCCTTGCCGAGCGCCAGGTCGGTCGCCAGCTCGCCGACCTCCGCGAGCGGGATCCGCACGGTCGTCAACCCGGGGGAGACGTCGCGCAGGGTGTGGATGTCGTCGAACCCCGCCACGGCGACGTCGTCCGGCACGCTCAGCCCGGCATCGCGGACGGCGGCCATCGCGCCCACCGCCATGACGTCGTTGACGGCGAAGACGAGCTCGGGCAGCCGGCCCGAGCTGCCA
>NZ_KI911649.1:48904-58324 GCF_000515355.1 Promicromonospora kroppenstedtii DSM 19349
GTGGTCGCCGTCGCATCCTTCAGCCCGATCCGCGGCCGCAACCCCGAGGCCGTGCCGCTGCCGCCCGCCCGGTGACGAGGGGCGCCCGACGTCGTCCGTGAGCCCGCCCGATGGTGCCGGAAACATGAAAACCACAGTGTTTCGGCCGTTCGACTGTCGAACGACCGCACACGACCACTGGTGGATCGTGGCAAGATCGATGGTGCATCCCCGGGCGGCCTTGGACACTCTTGCGACCGCCCACCTCACCATTCGTTTGGAGTTTCGCAGATGCCCATCGCAACCCCTGAGGTCTACGCCGAGATGATCGACCGGGCGAAGGCCGGCAAGTTCGCCTACCCCGCGGTCAACATCACCTCGTCGCAGACCGTTACTGCCGCACTTCAGGGCTTTGCCGAGGCGGAGTCGGACGGCATCATCCAGGTCTCCGTGGGCGGCGCCGAGTACGCCTCGGGCTCGACGGTGAAGGACCGCGTCTCGGGCTCCCTCGCGCTGGCGGCCTACGCCACCGAGGTGGCCAAGGGCTACGGCGTGAACATCGCCATCCACACGGACCACTGCACGGCCGACAAGCTCGACTCCTGGGTCAAGCCGCTGCTCGCCATCGAGGCGGAGCAGGTCAAGAACGGCGGCCTGCCGACGTTCCAGTCGCACATGTTCGACGGCTCCACCGTGCCGATCGAGGAGAACCTCGTGATCGCCGCCGAGCTGCTCGAGCTGTCGCAGGCCGCGCGCACGATCCTCGAGATCGAGATCGGCGTTGTCGGTGGCGAGGAGGACGGCCACACCGCCGAGATCAACGACAAGCTCTACACCACGCCCGAGGACGGCCTGGCCACGATCAAGGCCCTGGGCGCCGGCGAGCGCGGCCGCTACCTGACGGCCCTGACCTTCGGCAACGTGCACGGCGTGTACAAGCCGGGCGCTGTGAAGCTCCGCCCGGAGATCCTGCTGGACATCCAGAAGGCCGTCGGCGCCGAGATCGGCAAGGAGATGCCGTTCGACCTGGTGTTCCACGGTGGTTCGGGCTCGACGGCGGAGGAGATCGCCGCCGCCGTCGACAACGGCGTCATCAAGATGAACATCGACACCGACACCCAGTACGCGTTCTCGCGTCCGGTGGCCGACCACTTCTTCAAGAACTACGACGGCGTGCTCAAGGTGGACGGCGAGGTCGGCAACAAGAAGGCCTACGACCCGCGCGCCTGGGGCAAGACGGCCGAGGCCGGCATGGCCGCTCGCATCGTCGAGGCCTGCCAGCAGCTCCGGTCGGCGGGCCACAAGATGTGAGTGTCTCGCTCACTGATCGGTAAAAGGTCAGGTGGTCGGCAGCTCGGGCTGCCGACCACCTGACCTTTTACCGATCATCCAGTTGTGACGGGCCCGAGGGGCACGCTCAGGAGGCGGGCGGCCCGCCCACACCCGCGGGCGCAGGCGTGGTACCCGACGGCGGGCCCGACGGGCCGTCGTCGTCCAGCTCGAAGCCCGGGTCCTCGTCCACGATGTCGAGGAGGTCGCCGATCCGGGTGACCTCCAGCAGGAAGCGCACCGTGGGAGGAGCCCGCAGCACACGCACGCGGTGCGGGCTGCGGCTCGCGAGGCGCGCCAGGAACGCGACGCCGGACGAGTCCATGAAGGTCACGTGGTGCGCGTCGATCTCGACGGGAAGACGAGACTCCTCGGCCGCGGCCGTCGCCTCGTGCAGGTCGCCGCCGATGTCGGCGTCGATCTCCCCGGAGAGCACGATCCGTGCACGTGAGCGGCCCACGATGACGTGGATGCTCGCCGGGTCGCCGATCTCGGGGGTCTGGTGGCCGGGGTCCTGGGGGCTCCCGCCCTGCGGACCGCGCGGCGGGTCGTAGGTTCCGTCCTGCACGGTTCTCCTTCCGGGAGCAGTGGTCGTGACGCTGTATCGGTCCGATGATAGAGGTTGAGATTCAGATCTCGGACTGTCCCAATCTACGGTTGAATGTCCTGCTGGAACAGCACCTTGAGCAACAGATCCCGTAGGGAGGGCATTTTGACCGATTCATCCGGTCTGACTCCGTCCTCTCCGCCGCCGCGCCATCCCGGTCTTTCCGTTTTCGGCCTTGGTCCGACGCAGGACGGAATATCGAACGGCATCAGGGACGAAAGGTCCAGCGGCGCGCCGAACGCATCGACGAACGCAGCATCCAGCGCACCTTCCGACGCATCTCCCGACGTGCCGGTGAATGTCTCGTCCAACGACACGCCGAACGGTGGTCACGGCACCAATCGCCCGGTGCCCCCGCCGGCCGCGAGCGTGCCGCCGAGCATCCCGTCCGCCACGTCCTCCGGGGGCGGCTACGGCGGTCCTGCCCGCGAGCCCCGCGCGTACACCGGCATCCCGCGCACCCTGCCCCCCTCGGTCGGCGACGTCGTGCTGCGCGCCGCCGTGACCGTGGGCATCCCGGTCTTCCTGACCGGCCCCACCGAGGACGGCATGCCCATGCTGTGGGCCAACCAGGCGTTCGAGCGGTACGCAGGCGTGCGGTTCAGCGACTTCGCCGGCTACACCGTGCGCCGCCTCGGCGAGATGCTCGTCGAGCCGCAGGACCTGGAGCGGATGACCGAGCTGGTCAACGCGGGCCAGGAGGTGCACGCGACGGTGCGGTCCCACCTGCGCGGGGGCACCCACGGCTGGGCCCAGCTCACCCTCACCCCGGCTCGCGCCGGCCACGACGGCCGCATCACCCACTGGGTCGGCTTCAGCGTCGACGTCTCCGACCACATGGAGCGGCACGCCGCCCAGCTCGCCAGTCTGGAGATCGAGCGCCAACAGCGCGAGGACCTCGACCTCATCGCGCAGACCACCGAGATCCTGACCGACCTCGAGTACCCGTACGCCCTGCGCGACATCGCCGAGCTGCTCCAGACCATGGTGCGCTGGGCCGGCTTCTACGTGAACGACGACGGCCTCAAGCATGCGGCCGGCGTCGACGTCGCCGCCCCGCCGAGCGGCCGCGGCCGCCGGCACGCCCGGTACATCGAGGGCGACAACATCGCCGACAAGTCCCAGCGCCGCCGTCCGCAGACGGACGCGCTCGGCGACTCGGTGACCACGGGCCCCATGCCGATCCTCGAGGTCGTGGACTCGGTCCAGGACGTGCTCGACGGCGTGCTCGACGGCCCCGTCACGCTGCACCTCGACATCCCGCACGCGCCGCACTCGGCGTCGGGCTGGCTGCAGCGCGACCTCACGCTGCGCCTCGCGGACGAGCTCGGCAAGGCGCCGGACTCCGTGGTGGTGCACCCGGTCGCCGGGCGACGCGACGTGCTCGGCCTCGTCGTGATCGTGCCCGACGAGGACGAGCCGGGCGACTACGTCGAGGCCGACGAGCCCGACACGCTGCGCACCGTGATCGAGGTGGTGGCCCGCCGTGCGGGCAGCGCCATCGACAACGCGCGGATGTATGCCCGCGAGCACCGCCTCGCCGAGACCCTGCAGCGCGCCATGCTCCCCGAGCAGGCCGACGTCGCAGGCCTCGACGTGTGGACCTACTACGCGCCGAACGCCGAGCACGCGCAGGTGGGCGGCGACTGGTACGACGTGCTGCAGATCTCGCCGGACCTGGTCGGGCTCGTGATCGGCGACGTCGTCGGGCACGACGTCGAGGCGGCCGCCACGATGGGCCAGCTCCGCTCGGTGGTGCGCTCCTACGCGTTCGAGCTGTCCACCCCGAGCCGCGTGCTCGAGCGTGTGGACCAGCTCGTGGCGGGCATGGGCATCCCGCGCTCGGCGAGCATGGTGTACGCCTCCCTGAAGCGCGAGGAGGAGCCGGACGTCTGGACGGTCGGCTACTCGCGCGCCGGCCACCTGCCGCCGCTCCTGCTGCGCGGTGGGCAGGTGATCAAGCTGGACGAGGGCGGTGGCGCGCTGGTCGGCTTCGGTTCCCGGGAGCGGACCACCGGCGAGGCCCGTCTCCAGCCCGGCGACACGCTGCTCTTCTACACGGACGGCCTCATCGAGCGCCGCGACCGGTCCCTGCGGCTGGGCCTGGAGGCGCTGCTCGAGACGGCGTCGGCCATCACGGCGCGCGACGCCGCGGGCGTGGGCGAGGAGCTGCTCTCCCGCCTGGCCGACGCGCCCGAGGACGACGTCGCCATCGTCGTGGTGCGGATTCCCGACCCGACCGGCGACGCGGGGGAGACGGCCCTGTCGCCGCGGTGGCGGCGCTGGATGCTGCCGAGCGAGCCCTCGTCGATCGGCCGTGCCCGGCACGCGGTGCTGCGCACCTGCCAGGCCTGGGGCATCGAGGAGTCGGCGCAGGCCGAGCTGGTGGTCTCGGAGCTGGTGGCCAACGGCGTGCTGCACGGCTGGGGACACATCGCGCTGCGCCTGTACGACACGGGCGACGGCCTGCGCATCGAGGTCGAGGACAACAACCCGGCGCCGCCGGTCGCGACGGACGGGCACCCCAACCGCCTGGGCGGGTTCGGCATGCAGATCGTGGACCGCCTGGCCGAATGGGGCTGGCGCCCGTCGGGCAGCGGCAAGCTGGTGTGGGCCAAGCTCCGCCGGCAACCGACTCCGCCAAAGTAGAACCGCAGCGCACCTGGTGGTGCGCTGCGGTTCTGCCTCGCCACGGCCGTCTCGGCGGTGGATAACGTTTTACGCCGTGGACACGTCGCGGTGGGATAACGGTGAGGTGTCGTCGTCCCGTGAGGTCAGCACCGCGAACCCCGAGTCGGGGGCGGACGGCTCGCACGAGTGTTCGTCGTCCACCCGGAAGAGCTCCATGGCGCCGCACACCTCGAGCACGAAGAGGTCCCGCTCGTCGGCCCCGCGGATGACGGTCGCACCGCCGCGCTTGCGGCCGGCGTCGGCCAGCGAGATGAGGAACGCCGCCCCGGTCGAGTCCATGAACGTCACCCGGCACATGTCGATGACCAGCAGCTGTCGGCGCAGGCCCACCACGCGCGCCGCGATCTCCGGGAACTGGTCTCGTTCGGCGAGGTCAAGGTCGCCGGCGATCACGAGCGTCGTCGTCGTGGGAGACGTCGCGATCTCGATCATGTGTCGAGCGTAACGACTGTTGCTCGATCGCACCGGATGAAAGGCAAAATTCACCGTCTGCGCTGGCGCGAAGGGTAATCCTGTGCGACCTCTTTGTCCCCTGTTGTCCCCCGCTGGTGCCAGGTGCCTCGCCCATGACCCCGAGGTGTGAGAATTCGACCATGAGCTCCCACGAGAACCTGCTGCAGGGTCCGGCCCCCACGCTGCTTTCCGACGACTTCCCCGCTGCCCGCGAGGGTCTGGCCGGCGGAGCCGACCCGGTGGCGGTCGTGGCCGACGCGCCTGCGTCGTCCCTGGTGTGGGCGGTCCTGGCCGAGGGCGCGCTCGCGTCCGGCACCGCCGCGGGGAACGTGGAGGCCTACGCGTACGCCCGCACGGGCTACCACCGCGGGCTCGACGCACTGCGTCGGTCGGGCTGGCGCGGGCAGGGCCCGATCCCGGCCTCCCACGTGCCCAACCAGGGCTTCCTGCGTGCGCTGCTGGCCCTCTCGGAGGCGGCGGGCCGCATCGGCGAGCAGGACGAGGCCGACCGTTGCGTCCAGTTCCTGGGCGACTCCGGCACGTCGGTGGACGAGGTTCGCGCCCTGGTGCCGACCACGAAGTAGACTCGGGCGCGGCTCGCCGGCGCCCTCGATGCGCACCCGGCGGAGCAACCCTAGGAATTCGAGAAGGTGGAGATCCATGCCAGGCGTCGTGCTCGTCGGGGCCCAGTGGGGCGATGAGGGCAAGGGAAAGGCGACGGACCTCCTGGGCTCCCGCGTCGACTACGTGGTCAAGTTCAACGGTGGTAACAACGCGGGGCACACGGTCGTCATCGACGACGAGAAGTACGCCCTGCACCTGCTGCCGTCGGGCATCCTGTCGCCCGGCGTGGTGCCGGTCATCGCCAACGGCGTGGTGGTCGACATCGAGGTCCTGTTCGAGGAGCTGGACGCGCTGATCGCGCGCGGCGTGGACGTGTCCCGCCTGCTCGTCTCGGGCAGTGCGCACATCATCGCGCCGTACCACCGCACCATCGACAAGGTGACCGAGCGGTTCCTCGGCAAGCGCCGGATCGGCACCACCGGCCGGGGCATCGGCCCGGCGTACGCCGACAAGACCAACCGCGTCGGCATCCGCATGTGGGACCTGTTCGACGAGAAGATCCTGCGGGCCAAGATCGAGGGCTCGCTGGACCAGAAGAACCACCTGCTCGTGAAGGTCTACAACCGGCGCGCCATCACGGTGGACGAGACGCTCGACGAGCTGCTCCAGTACGCCGACCGCCTGCGGCCCATGGTCACGGACACCGCCGTCGAGCTGAACAAGGCGCTGGACGCGGGCAAGAACGTCCTGTTCGAGGCCGGCCAGGCGACCATGCTCGACATCGACCACGGCACCTACCCGTTCGTCACCTCGTCGAGCGCGACGGCGGGCGGCGCGGTGACCGGGTCCGGCGTCGGGCCCACGCGGATCGACTCCGTGATCGGCGTCATCAAGGCGTACACGACCCGCGTGGGCGAGGGGCCGTTCCCCACGGAGCTGTTCGACGACAAGGGCGAGTTCCTGCGCAAGACAGGCGGAGAGTACGGCGTCACCACGGGACGCGCCCGCCGCACCGGCTGGTACGACGCCGTGATCGCCCGCTACGCGACGCGCATCAACGGCCTCACCGACATCGTGCTCACCAAGCTCGACGTGCTCACCGGCATGGAGAAGGTCCCGGTCTGCGTGGCCTACGACGTCGACGGCGTCCGCTACGACGAGATGCCCACCGACCAGACGGCCTTCCACCACGCGAAGCCGATCTACGAGGAGCTCGACGGCTGGTGGGAGGACATCTCCCGGGCCCGCTCCTTCGAGGACCTGCCCAAGAACGCGCAGGCCTACGTCCACGCGCTCGAGGCGATGTCGGGCACCCGGATCTCCGCGATCGGCGTCGGCCCCAAGCGCGACGAGATCATTCCCGTCCACGACCTCATCCACACCCGCTGAGCCCGTACCCACCAAGAGAGCCCTCCGCCACTGTGAAGATCCTCGTCATCGGCACCGGTGCCCGCGAGCACGCCATCGTCCACTCGCTCGACCGGGAGAACGTCTCCGGCGTCGCTTCCCACGAGCTGCACGCCGCGCCCGGCAACCCGGGTATCGCGGGGGCGGCCACGCTGCACCCGGTCGACCCGCTGGACGGGGCCGCCGTGACGGCGCTGGCCCAGCGGATCGGGGCGGAGCTGGTCGTCGTGGGGCCGGAGGCACCGCTCGTCGCGGGTGTCGCGGACGCCGTGCGGGCCGCTGGCATCGCGGTGTTCGGCCCGTCCGGCGAGGCGGCCCGGCTGGAGGGCTCCAAGTCGTTCGCCAAGGAGGTCATGGCCGCCGCGGGCGTGCCGACCGCGATGGCGCACGTGTGCACGGACGTGCCCGAGCTCGAGGCCGCGCTGGACGCCTTCGGCGCCCCGTACGTCGTGAAGGACGACGGCCTCGCGGCCGGCAAGGGCGTGGTCGTCACCGACGACCGCGCGGCGGCACTGGCCCACGGCACGGCGTGCCTGGCGGGCGAGAACGGCCGCGTGGTGGTCGAGGAGTACCTCGACGGCCCCGAGGTCTCCCTGTTCTGCGTGTGCGACGGCACCACGGTGGTGCCCCTGGTCCCCGCGCAGGACTTCAAGCGCGTCGGGAACGGCGACGAGGGCCCCAACACCGGCGGCATGGGCGCCTACACCCCGCTGGACTGGGCGCCGGCCGGCCTCGTGGACGAGGTGGTCGCGCGCGTGGCCCAGCCCACGATCGACGAGATGGCCCGCCGCGGCACGCCGTTCTCCGGCGTGCTCTACGTGGGGCTCGCGCTCACCAGCCGGGGTACCCGCGTGGTGGAGTTCAACGCCCGGTTCGGCGACCCGGAGACGCAGTCGGTGCTGGCCCGCCTCGCGACGCCGTTGTCCGACGTGATGCTCGCCTCGGCGCGCGGCCGGCTCGCCGGGCTGGAGCCCCTGCGCTGGCGCCCCGAGGCCTCGGTCACGGTGGTCGTCGCGTCGGAGGGCTATCCGGCGTCGGCCCGGTCGGGTGACCCGATCACGGGCATCGAGGAGGCCCAGCTGCTCGCCGGCGTGCACGTGCTGCACGCGGGCACCGGGCGTTCCGAGACCGGTGACCTGGTCAGCGCGGGCGGCCGCGTGCTGTCCGTGGTGGCGCTCGGCAGCGACCTGGCGGACGCCCGCCGCCGCGCCTACGAGGGTGTGGCGCGGATCGAGCTCAAGGGCTCGCACCACCGCACGGACATCGCGCTGAAGGCGGAGCGCGGCGAGGTCACCGTCCCGTAGGGCGGCGCACGCCGCGCCACGCCTCACCGCGTCACGCCTCGCCGTTCCCGCGCCGGCATGCCGGTCACGTCGATCAGCACGCCGATCATCCGGGCGCGCACGCCGGCGTCGTCGGTCACGGTGGTGGCACGGCAGCGCACCCACATCTCGCGGCCGTCCGCTGCGAGCAGGCGGTGCTCCAGGTCGAGCGGGTCCGTGGCGCCCGCGAGCTGCCGGGCGATCGCGATCTGCACGCTCCGCACGTCCTCGGGGTGCACGCGCCCGGTCCACTCCTCGATGCCGGTGCACGCGGCGTCGTCGGGCAGGCCGACCAGGGCGCGCCAGGTGCGCGAGTAGAAGACCTGCCCGGTCGCGATGTCCCAGTCCCACGTGCCCTCCAGGGCGACGTCCTGGACCAGCGCGTTGCGCTCCACCTCGGTGCGCAGGTCCAGCACGAGCGCCCGCTCGCGGTCCGCGGCCTCCGCGAGGGCGGCGCGCTGCCGCTGCAGCGACGTCAGCCGATCCTCCCGGTCCAGCGCGACGGCGACCATCGCCGCCCAGTGGTCGTACTTGTCGCGCGAGCTCGTGGCGCGCGTGTCCACGCCGCCACCGATCGCCAGCATGCCCCAGTCGCTCTGCCCGAACGTCACCGGGACCACGAACACGACCCCCTCGCCCGAGAGCGCGGGCGGCGGGAACGTGCCCACCGGCATGCGCCTGCCCACCAGCGCCGTCGCCTGGCGGGACGTGGCGGTGGTACCCACGATCTCCAGTGTGCGCGCAGCGTCCACCGGACCGGACGGCGGACCGGATACCGCACCGGACGCTCCGGCCGACCCGGGTGCGCCCTCGGTGTCCGTCCACAGCGCGAGCGTGGCGGGGCTGCGGTGCCCGCGTGGTAGCCAGGTCAGTGCCCGGATCGCGCGCCCGTCGGCGTGCAACAGGTCGAGGTCGAGCTCGTACTGGTCGGTGATCGTCCGTTCGAGCTGTCCTGACCGGGCCAGGAGGGTCTGGGTGCACCCTGCGCTGAGGGCGACCAGCACGTCGGTCGCGGTCCGCGTGACGGCGCGGGCGCGAGCGGCCCGGCTCGGGGCTCGGGGCGCGCCC
>NZ_KI911649.1:58424-58972 GCF_000515355.1 Promicromonospora kroppenstedtii DSM 19349
GGACCAGCTCGGCTGGCGGCCTGCCACCGCGGCCCGCTCGCTGCGCAGCGGTCCCGCGGCCGCGGCTCTGGTCGTGATGCACGACCAGCCGTTCGGCACCCGGGCCGCGTTCCCGCTCGACCTGGTGACCGGCGCGCTCCAGACCATCGGTCCGGACACCCTCACGCTCGCCGTCCATGTGGCCGGCTCCACGGCCGAGGCCGCGCAGCTCATGGACCGCTGGTGGACCGAGCGGCGCTACGCCGCGTTCGTGGTCACGGGCATCCGGGCGGACGACGAGCGACTCGCCACCCTGCGTTCCCTGCCCGCGCCGGCCGTCGTGGTGGGCACCGCGCCGGACAGTGCCCCCGCCACCTGGCAGCACGTGGTGCTCGACGACGACGACGCGTTCGAGCAGGTGGGCGACTTCCTGGCCGAGCTGGGGGCACCGGCGGGTCGCGATGGTCGCAGGGTCGGAGCGCCTCGTCTCGCCCGCGCGCCGGGCCGCCGCCCTGGAGGTGGCGCTGGCCCGGCGCGGTATCGGTCTGCGCACCGTCGCGGGCGACGGC
>NZ_KI911649.1:59072-60557 GCF_000515355.1 Promicromonospora kroppenstedtii DSM 19349
CCTGGCCGGCTGTCGTCCTGGCCGGCGGAGCCGGCTCGTCACCGGGACCCGTCGGTGCCTGCCCGGTGCGCACCTGCTCCCGGAACTCCTCCTCGACCGACCGCAGCGCGGGGATGAGCTGCTCCAGCGCCTCGGGGTGGGGGCGCAGCACGCGCGTGCTCTCGGCGAGTCCCGTGAGCGTCGCCTGCGTGGGCGGCTGGCCCAGCGCAGCCGCGGCCCGGAACAGCCGCTGCACGCCACGCATCCACGAGTCCAGGTCGGCCCCCGGGCCGAGGCGCGCTTCGGCGCCGTCGAACGTTGCCCGCGCCACCTCGCCGAACCGGCGCCACGCCGTCGAGCCCTCCTGCGCGGGCAGTCCCTCGAGGAGGGTGCCCGCCCGGGCGTCGAGGCAGCCGCAGGACTCGCGGGTCACCAGCGTGGAGCGCGACAGGTGCTGGCCCGCGACGCGTTCGCCCCGGATCCGGGCGAGGAGCAGGGAGACGGCCAGCTCGCCCACCTGGTCGTGGTGCGGGTCCACGGACGCGAGCCGGGGGCGCACGCGGGCGCCCGCCTCGGAGTGGTCGAAGCCGACGATCGCCTGGTCGCCGGGGAGGGACAGCCCCTGGGCCCGCAGTACGCGGGAGAACCCGATCGCGTTGCGGTCGGTTGCGGCGACGGTCGCCGTCGTCGGCAGGCCCCGTCCGCCCACGGCTGCCTGCGCCACGGTCGCCGCGCTCGCCTCCTGGTTGTCCGCCGTGCGGTAGAGCCACTCCGGCCGTGGTGTGATGCCGTGGGCGGTGAGCGTCGCGACGTACGCGGCATGACGTTCGACGATGTCGGCCTGGCGCAGGCTGCCGAGGAACCCGATCTCCCGGTGCCCGTGGGCGATGAGGTGCTCCACCGCGGCGCGCGTGCCGCCCTCGTTGTCCGGAGTCACCACCGGGGCGTCGATGCTGGTGGTGCGCTCACTGACCAGCACCACCGGCGTGCCGTCCGCCTCGATCCGGAGCAGGGTGGCCTCGTTGACGGCCGACGTGATGACGATGACGCCGTCGAGCTGGCCGAGGCTCACGGCCGCGGTGCCGGGCGGACGGTCCGGGAACTGCTCGCGCTCCAGGTCCGCCGGATAGGTCTGCACCGCGACCACGCGATGCCCCTCCGGGCGGACGGTGCGCGCGATCCCGGCGAGCACTCGTCCGAAGTAGTAGCCACCGACCACCGGGGACAGCACCCCGATGACATACCTGCGCTTTCCGATAAGCATGCTTATACACCCGTCTTCGTCGACGCTGTGCAAAATTCACCCAAGGGTGCATGCTACGTGGTTATGGTCCCAACGTCGCGACCGAACCATCCTGAAGTGTCCGATTATTCGACCCCCGTGCGCCGGCCGACCATCGTCGACGTCGCACGGGTCGCCGGTGTCTCGACCGCCGTCGTGTCGTACACGCTCAACGGCCGCCGCGGGGTCTCCGCCGCGACCCGGGAGCGGGTGCTCCGCGCGGC
>NZ_KI911649.1:60657-65457 GCF_000515355.1 Promicromonospora kroppenstedtii DSM 19349
AGCTCTCGGCGCCGGCCCCGACCGGCGCGGCACGGGATCCGGCCCGGGTGGGGAACAGCACCCGAGGGCGGTGGAGCCGCCGTCGGGCACCGTGGCGGTGGGGCGGCTGGTGGTGCGCGGTTCGACGGCGCCGCCACCCGGCGGCTAATCGTTTAAGACGGTTCTGCCACGGCCAAACGGTAGGCAAAGTTGCGCCATGCCGCGGCGGAACGAACCGCCGTGGTGCGCGGACGGTCGTCCGGCCCCGGGGGCCGGCGCGACGCGCGCTCGGTCCGGCCAACGGAGGTCACCGTGTCATCAGCACCTCGCCGCACACGCGGCACGTCCCCACACAGGTCCCGCACCGTGGCGGCAGCGGCAGCGGGCGCCCTGCTCGCGGTTCCCGCGCTCGTCGCCGTCCCGAGTGCTCCCGCCGTCGCGCTCGAGGACAACCCGTTCGTCGGGGCCGAGCAGTACGTCAACCCGGACTGGTCGGCCCTGGTCGAGACGGCCGCCGACGAGGTTGGCGACGCCGCGCTCGCGGCGGACATGCGGGCGATCGCCGACGAGCCGACGTCGGTCTGGATGGACCGCATCGCCGCGATCGAGGGCACCGAGCGGCAGCACGGCCTCGAGTGGCACCTCGACCAGGCGGTGGCGCAGTCCGGCGGCTCGCCCCTGGTGTTCAACGTGGTCATCTACGACCTGCCCGGCCGCGACTGCCACGCCCTCGCGTCGAACGGCGAGCTGCCCGCCACCGCGGCGGGGATGACCCGGTACAAGACGGAGTACATCGATCCGATCGTCGCGCTGCTGGACCAGCCGGAGTACGCGAACCTTCGGGTCGTCGCGACGATCGAGCCGGACTCGCTGCCCAACCTCGTGACCAACCAGTCCGACGCCGACTGCGTCGCGGCGGCCCCGTACTACCGCGAGGGCGTGCAGTACGCGATCTCCGAGCTGTACGAGGTCGGCAACGTGTACTCCTACATCGACGCCGCGCACTCGGGCTGGCTGGGCTGGCCCAACAACTCCAGCGGCGCGGCGCAGGAGTTCGCGAACGTCATCGAGGGCAGCACCTACGGGTGGGCCGCCGTCTCCGGATTCGTCACCAACACGGCAAACACCACGCCGCTGGAGGAGACGTTCCTGACCAACCCCGACCTCCAGGTCGGTGGCGGCCAGGTGAAGTCGGCGGGCTGGTTCGAGTGGAACCCGGACTTCGACGAGATCGACTGGACCGCGAACCTCTACGACCTGATGGTCGCGCAGGGCGCGCCGTCGAGCATCGGCATGCTCGTCGACACCGGCCGCAACGGCTGGGGTGGGTCCGCTCGTCCGACGGCGGCGAGCACGTCGACCGACCTGAACACCTACGTCAACGAGTCCAAGGTGGACCGTCGCAACCACCGCGGCGCGTGGTGCAACCCGGCGGGCGCGGGCATCGGCGAGCGGCCGACGGTCGCGCCGTCCGGCCACGCCGAGTCGCACCTCGACGCCTACGTGTGGGTCAAGCCCCCGGGCGAGTCGGACGGCTCGTCCACGGAGATCCCGAACGACGAGGGCAAGCGGCTGGACCGGATGTGCGATCCCACGTACCAGTCCAGCGAGCTGGGCGGGCGGTTCACGGGCGCCCTCGCGGACGCCCCGCTGTCGGGGCACTGGTTCCAGGCCCAGTTCGAGATGCTCGTGGCCAACGCGTACCCGGCGATCAGCTAGGGCCGGCCGCATCTCCCCTCCGAGACCTGAGCTTCTCCGCTGTCGGCCCCCGGGAGCGGAGAAGCTCAGGTCTCGAAGGGGAGGCTCGGCCCCGTCTCGCTGCGCGTCGGCGTCATCTCCGCGAAACTCGGGTGGCGTTAACATCGCCGCTTCGTCGAGAAGGGGAGTGGTCGTGGCTGAGCGCGTCACGTTCGAGAGCACCACGGGGCCGCGCCTCGCGGGCATCATCGACCGGCCGGATGGCGAGGTGCGCGGCTGGGGCGTGTTCTCCCACGGGTTCACGCTGGGCAAGGACTCACCGGCCGCGGCACGGATCTGCAAGCAGCTCGCGGCCGAGGGCATCGGGATGCTCCGCTTCGACAACCTGGGTCTGGGCGACTCCGAGGGCGACTGGGGCGACGGCTCGTTCACGCACAAGGTGGCTGACACCGTGCGGGCCGCCGAGTTCATGGCCGACCACGACATGCCGGTGCACCTCATGGTGGGGCACTCCTTCGGTGGCGCGGCGGTGATCGCCGCCGGTGCCGACGTCCCGGGCGTGCAGGCGGTGGCGACCATCGGCGCCCCCGTCCAGCCACGGCACGCGGAGCACAACTACGACGCCGTCCTGGGCCGGGTGTTCGACGACGGGCACGCCCAGTGGATGGTGGGCGGCCGCGCGCTCACGCTCAAGCGACACTTCGTGGAGGACGTGCGCCGGGCCGAGCTGCGCTCGAAGATCCGGGAGCTCGGCTCCCCGCTGCTGGTGATGCACTCGCCGACCGATTCCACGGTGGACATCTCGAACGCGGGGGAGATCTTCCGCGAGGCCCGGCACCCGCGCTCGTTCGTGTCGCTGGAAGGAGCGGACCACCTGCTCACCGCACCCGGCCAGGCCAAGCGTGCCGCGCGCATCATCAGCGCCTGGGCGGACCAGTACCTCACCGCGTGACAGGGGGCTTCGGCGACCCGCGTGCGCACTGCTGTACTCCTGACCTGCCATGACGTGGACGGGGATGGCATCCCCGCCGGTCGATGAGGCGATGAGGAGGGCGTGATGAGAGTGCTCTCGTCGCGTGCGGCGGCGGACCCGGACGCAGGTCACTGTCCACGCACAGCGGGGCACCCCGCGGCGCAAGTAGACTCTTCCCGGAATTCCCTCACCTTCAAGGAGCCTTCGTGGGACGCGTCGTCGTCGAGGTCATGCCCAAGCCCGAGATCCTGGACCCCCAGGGCAAGGCTGTCGTCGGAGCGCTGCCGCGCCTCGGCTTCACCCAGTTCTCTGGTGTGCGTCAGGGCAAGCGGTTCGAGCTCGAGGTGGACGGTGAGGTCACGCCGGAGATCCTCGCCGCCGCCCGGGAGGCCGCGGCCACCCTGCTGTCCAACCCGGTGATCGAGGACGTGGTCTCGGTCGCCGACGCCGCCGCGGTCCCGGGTGAGGCGACCGGCACCCCGGTGAACGCCTGATGTCCGCGACCGAGCCGGTGCCCGTCGCCGCCGCGGCCGGCATCGCCGAGGCTCGCATCGGCGTCATCACGTTCCCCGGCACGCTGGACGACCGGGACGCGGCGCGCGCCGTGCGCCTGGCCGGTGCCGAAGCGGTCTCGATCTGGCACGCCGACGAGTCGCTGCAGGACGTCGACGCCGTGGTGCTGCCCGGCGGGTTCTCGTACGGCGACTACCTGCGCGCCGGCGCGATCAGCCGGTTCGCGCCCGCCATGGCGGCCGTGGTCGACGCCGCCAAGGGCGGCATGCCGGTGCTCGGCATCTGCAACGGCTTCCAGGTCCTCACCGAGGCGCACCTGCTGCCGGGTTCGATGGTCAAGAACGACCACCTGCACTTCGTGTGCCGGGAGCAGTCGCTGGTCGTCGAGAACGCGCACACGGCCTGGACCAACGAGTTCCGCCGCGGGCAGCGGATCACCATCCCGCTGAAGAACCAGGACGGCCAGTTCGTGGCCGACGAGCGCACGCTCGACGAGCTCGAGGGCGAGGGCCGCGTGGTCTTCCGCTACGACGGCTGGAACCCGAACGGTTCGCGCCGCGACATCGCGGGCATCACGAACGAGCGCGGCAACGTGGTGGGTCTCATGCCCCACCCGGAGCACGCGGTGGAGCCCGGTTTCGGCCCGGCGTCCGCCGAGGGTCCGCGCGCCGGTGTCGACGGCCTGACGTTCTTCACGTCGGTGCTGTCCTCGCTGGTCCACGCGTGACCATCGGTCCGGTCCGGGCGGGCGGTCATGGTCGCTGAGGTTCTCGCGGGCCTGACCGTCGAGACAGTCGGCTGGGACCACGTGGACGCCGTCCGCCTGCGCGCGGACCAGCAGCAGGAGATCGACCTGCGGTACGCGCAGCCCGGGCGGCCGTCGACGACGGACGCCCACGGCGCGCCGGTGCCCGACGCGCGGGACCAGGTGGACCCGTCGAACGTCTTCGCGACCCTGCTGCTGCGGGTCGACGGTGAGCCGGCCGGGCACGCCGCGCTGCGTGACCTGTCCGGCCGGGACGACTACCAGGGCGGCCTGCACCCCGACGGGACCGCCGAGGTCAAGCGCGTGTACGTGGCGCCCCGCTTCCGCGGCCGCGGGTTGTCCCGGACCCTGATGACCGTCGCCGAGGACGCCGCCCGCGCAGCCGGCGTGCGACACCTCATCCTGGAGAGCGGGCTCATGCAGCCCGAGTCGCTGGGGCTGTACCTGCGCCTGGGTTACGACCCGGTCGAGTCGTTCGGCGTGTTCTCGGACGAGCCGGGCTCGCGCTGCTTCGGCAAGTGGCTGGTGGACGACGCCGGCCCGCAGGCTCCCGCCTCGCTGGTCGAGTCCGTCGAGCCCGTCGAGACCCCGCGGACCCCACGGACCCCAGCGGCACCGGTGCTCCGCGAGGTCCCCTGGGACGACCCCGACGCCGTCGCGCTGCGGCGCGACATGTGGGCCTACCTCGAGCCGCTCTACCCGCACCTGGCACGGGTCGTCGAGGCCCGTGGCGGCCACGACGTCGTCGACGTCGATCGGGGGCGCACCGCGCTCGTGACCGTCCTGGCCACGTTGGACGGCCGGCCCGTCGGCTGCGCCACCCTCGCGCCGTCGCCCGTGGGCCCCGAGCACCTCACGGCCGACCCGCTGC
>NZ_KI911649.1:65557-76362 GCF_000515355.1 Promicromonospora kroppenstedtii DSM 19349
ATCGCGGCCGCCGCGGAGGCGAGCGCGTCCCGCGGGTTCGAGCTGCAGAGCGTCTTCGTGGACCCGTCGGTGCGCCGCGCGGGCGTCGCCTCGGCCCTGGTCGGGCACCTCGAGGAGGCGGCCCGAAGGCGCGGCGGCCTGGCGGCCTACCTCAACACGGGCATCCGGCAGCCCACCGCGCTGCGCCTGTACGGGAAGCTCGGCTACCGGCCGGTGCTGCCGTACCCGCCCTACGACTCGGACGACGCCCAGCTCCTGTTCCTCGGCAAGCCGCTCTGACCGTACCGCCAGGGCTCTGCCTCACGTCCGCCCGCGCAGGTAGTCCAGCTGCGCGCGGACCGACGAGCGGGCCGCCGGCAGCACCGACGGGTCGACGTCGGCGTACACCGTGCCGGTCACGGCGTCGAGGAGCGGGTCCGGGAGGGGGTCGTCGGCGTCGGGCAGCGACACTCCGAGCGCGGTGAGCGCCGCGCGCACCTGGTCCAGCCGTTCCGTCCGGTGCGCGCGGTACGCGCCCACCGTGGCACGCAGGTCCGGGAGCACCGGCCCGTGCCCGGGCAGGCCCCGCACGGGGTCGGGCAGGTCGAGCGCGCCCAGCCGGTCCAGCGAGGCCAGGTAGTCGCGCAGCGACCCGTCCGGCTCGGCGAGCACCGTGGTCCCGCGGCCCAGCACCGTGTCGCCCGTGAGCACCACGGAGGTCGCGCCGTCCGACACCACGAGGCACACCGAGTCCGCCGTGTGCCCTGGGGCGGCCAGCACCTCCACGCGGAGGTCGGCGACCTCCAGCACCTCGCCGTCGGTGAGCGGCCCGGCGCCCGCGCAGAACTCCGGGAGGACGCCTCGTGACGGCGCGCCCGTGAGCTCCCGGAACCGCGCCAGACCGCCGGTGTGGTCGGCGTGCCGGTGGGTCACCAGCACCAGGTCGACGGGTCCGGCGCCGGCCAGCGCGGCGAGGTGCGGCGCCAGGTCCGGACCCGGGTCCACGACCACGCAGCCGGGCGACCCGGGCGCGCGCAGCACGTACGACCGAGTTCCGTCCAGCGTCATAGGGCCGGGATTGTCGGCGCGCAGCACTGTCGCAAAGGGGGCAATGGGGTCCACCGAATCACCCTATCCAGGGGTCAACCTGGCTTGTGCCCTGCGGGGCCGCGGTGTGTGATCGGTAAATCACCTCCCAAAGAAGAGAGGAATACCTCAGATGTCCGCCATCTCAGGCGCGGCGCAGCACCACCGCGTCCGCAGAACACCGGCACTCATCGCCGTGGCGGCTCTCGCCGCCACGACACTGTTCGCTCTTCCCGAGACCACCAGGGCCACCACGCCCGCCGACGCCGTCGTGAGCGCGGGCCCCGTCACCTTCGTGGACGACGGCGACACCGCGACCGTCACCGTCACCGTCGAGTCGGCCGACGACGCCGCGCTCGCCGCCCCGGTCAGCGTGGGCTGGAGCACCGGCTCCGGCACGGCCACCGCCGACGCCGACTACGTGGCCGGCTCCGGAACCCTCGAGTTCCCCGCCGGGACGCCGTCCGGCACCGTCCGCACCTTGCACATCACCACCCGCGCGTCGGAAGCCGGTGAGACGGCCGAGACGGTCCCCGTGACCCTGCGGTCGCGGGACGCCGAGGTCTCGGGCCGGCCCGTCGTCGTCGTGCGGGCGCACGGCCTGCCCTACCTCGACCCGCACCTGTCCACCAAGAAGCGCGTCGCCGACCTCCTGAAGCGCATGACGCTCGCCGAGAAGGCCGGGCAGATGACCCAGGCCGAGCGCGGGAACGTGACGGGTGACCCGGCGGTCATCGCCGAGCTCGGTCTCGGTTCGGTGCTCAGCGGCGGAGGCTCGACGCCGGCCGAGAACACGCCGGAGGCGTGGGCCGACGCCGTCGACGGCTTCCAGACGCAGGCCCTCGCGACGCGGCTGCAGATCCCGCTGATCTACGGCGTCGACTCGGTGCACGGGCACGGCAACCTGGACGGCGCCACGATCCTGCCGCACAACATCGGGCTCGGTGCCACACGCGACCCGCTGCTCGTCGCACGCGCGGAGCGCATGGTCGCCACGGAGACCCGCGCGACCGGCATCCCGTGGACGTTCGCGCCGTGCGTTTGCGTGGTGCGCGACGACCGCTGGGGCCGCACCTACGAGTCGTTCGGCGAGCACCCCGCGCTCGCGAGCGTGCTCGGCGCGGCGGCCGTGGCCGGGTTCCAGGGCAAGGACCTGGAGAGCAACCGGTCGGTGCTCGCGACGGCCAAGCACTTCGTGGGCGACGGCGACACGGCCTTCGGCACCGGCGAGGGCGACTACACGATCGACCAGGGCATCACGCAGCAGAGCCGGCGCCACGTCGAGAAGGTGGACCTGCCGCCCTACGCCGCGGCGCTCAGGGCGGGCGTCGGCTCGGTCATGCCGAGCTTCTCCAGCATCGACTGGACCGACGACGGGCTCGGCAACCCGGTGAAGATGCACGCGAGCCGCGAGCTGATCACCGGGTGGCTCAAGCAGAAGCAGGGTTTCGACGGCCTCGTGATCAGCGACTGGCAGGGCATCCACCAGATTCCGCCGCTCGCCGACGACTCGCCCACCACGGGGCAGATCGTCACCAGCGTGAACGCGGGCGTCGACATGTTCATGGAGCCGTCCCAGTTCGGGCGGTTCCACACGCGGCTGGTCGCGGCGGTGCGCGACGGCCAGGTCAAGGAGGCACGGATCGACGACGCCGTGTCCCGGATCCTGACCGCCAAGTTCGAGCTGGGGCTGTTCGAGGAGCCGTTCGCCGACCGCTCGCGCGCCGACGAGATCGGGTCCGCCGAGCACCGCGCCATCGCCCGCGAGGCGGTCGCGAAGTCGCAGGTGCTGCTCAAGAACAACCGCCGCGCGCTGCCCCTGGACGAGGACGAGAGCATCTACGTCGCGGGCCGCAACGCCGACGACCTGGGCAACCAGGCCGGCGGCTGGACCGGTACCTGGCAGGGCTTCTCGGGCGACGTCACCGAGGGCACCACGATCCTGGAGGGCATCCGGGCGGCGGCCGACGACGTCACGTTCAGCGAGGACGCGTCCGCGCCGACCGACGGGGCCGACGTCGGCGTCGTCGTCGTGGGCGAGACCCCGTACGCCGAGGGGTTCGGCGACGTGGGCGGGCCCGAGTGGGCCTGGGACCCGGCCGACGGAGGGGTACCGCGCGAGGAGAAGTCGATGTTGCTGCAGCCGGGCGACGCGGCGGTCGTGGACAAGGTCTGCGCCGAGATCCCGACCTGCGTGGTCCTCGTGGTGTCGGGGCGGCCGCAGGTGCTCACCGACCGGCTGGGCTCGATCGACGCGCTGGTCGCGTCGTGGCTGCCGGGCACGGAGGGTGCCGGCGTCGCGGACGTGCTGTTCGGCGACCGGAAGTTCACGGGCAGGCTGCCGGTCTCGTGGCCGCGGTCGGCCGACGACCCGGTGGTCAACGTGGGCGACCGGGACTACGACCCGCTCTTCCCGTTCGGCTGGGGCCTGACGACCGGCGGCAGGGGCCACCACGGCGACCAGCGGGCCACGCCGCAGGCCGCCGCGCTCGACCCGGCGGACGGCGTGTCACCGGCGGCGTCGCGCGCGATCGCGACGTCGGACGTCGCCCTCCTGGAGGGCCGCACGAGCCATGCCCGAGAGATCCTCGCGGCGGCCCTGCCGAAGTAAGAGCTACGGCGAGGCAGGACCAGGGCGAGACAGAACCAGAGTTCTGTCTCGCCCTGGTTCTATCTCGTCGGCGCAGCGAGGGCCTGTTCGACGTCCTCGATGATGTCCCGCACGTCCTCCAGGCCCACCGAGAGCCGAACCGTGGTCTCCGAGATGCCGACGGCGGCCCGGCCGGTCGCGCCGAGCTTGCGGTGCGTGGTCGTGGCGGGGTGGGTGATCAGGGACTTCGCGTCGCCCAGGTTGTTCGAGATGTCGACCAGCCGCAGGGCGTCGAGGAACCGGAACGTGCGCTGCTTCGCGGCCTCGGCGTCGGACCCCTCGGGGACCGCCAGGTCGAACGTCACCACGGTGCCGCCGCCGCTCATCTGGGAGCGCGCCAGCTCGGCCTGCGGGTGTGAGTCCAGGAACGGGTACCGCACCGTACCCACCGCCGGCAGCTCCTCCAGCGCGTGCGCGACGGCGAGGGCGCTGGCCCCCTGCGCCGCGACCCGCACCGGCAGGGTCTCCAGTCCCTTGAGCAGGGTCCAGGCGTTGAACGGCGCCAGCGACGGCCCGGTGTTGCGGATGAACGTCTGCACGGGACCGGTGATGTAGTCGGTCGAGCCCAGGATCGCCCCGCCCAGCACACGCCCCTGCCCGTCGATGTGCTTGGTCGCCGAGTACACGACCACGTCGGCGCCCAGCTCCAGCGGCTGCTGCAACAGCGGGGTGGCGAACACGTTGTCGAGCACCACGACGGCCCCGGCGGCGTGTGCCAGGTCCACGACGGCACGCACGTCGACGATGTCCTGCATCGGGTTCGAGGGCGTCTCGAAGAACACCACGTCCGCGGGCGTGGACAGCGCCTCCTGCCACTGCGACAGCTCGTGCCCGTCGACGTAGTCGGTGCGCACACCCCACTTCTTGAAGATCTCCTCGAAGATCACCACGCTGGACCCGAACAGGGCCCGGGCGGCCACGATCCGCGAGCCCGACCCCACGAGCGCGGCCAGCGCCGTGAACACGGCGGACATGCCGCTCGCGGTCGCGTAGCAGGCCTCGGCGCCCTCGAGCTGGCGCAGCCGCTCCTCGAAGGTGTGCACGGTCGGGTTGCCGTAGCGCGAGTAGACGAACCGGTCGACGTCGCCCGTGAAGGCGGCCTCGGCCTCGGCCGCGTTGTCGTAGACGTAGCCCTGCGTGAGGAACAGCGCCTCGCTGGTCTCCTGGAACTCGCTGCGCTGGTGCCCGCCGCGCACGGCGAGCGTCGCGGGGCGCACCCCGGCCGGCAGCGGTTTGCGGCCGGAGCCGCCGGGGTTCGCGTCCGCCGGGAACGCACCGGTGACGGTCACGCGGGACCCGCCGTCCAGGGCAGCCCGACGACCTTCCAGCCCTGCTGGTCACGGACGCCGTCGGCCCCGGGCGCACCCTCGAAGCCGTCCAGCACGTTGTACGCCGGCGCGATGCCCGACGCCGTGGCGAGCCGCGCCGCCGCGATCGAGCGCTGGCCGGAGCGGCACAGGAAGACGATGGGGCCGTCGGTCACACCGGCCGCCCGGAGCTCCTCCAGGAACCGCGGGTTCGGCACACCGCCGGCCTGCACCCACTCGCTGAACACGGGCTGCTTCTCGAGCGTCGCCGTGTCGGGGGTGCCGATCGTGCGCCACTCGCCCTGGGTGCGGACGTCCACGAGGACGGCGGACGGGTCGCCGGCCAGCAGCTCCCAGGCCTGCTCGGGCGTGATGTCGCCGGCGTAGCCGTCGGCGGGCCGGACGTCGATGCGCGCGGGGTCGCTCATGATGCTCCTCCATCGGTCGTGGCGGTAGCACCCTCGGCCGTCCTCCGCTGCTGCGGGGAACGCTGGGTTGCTGCGGCGTCGTCGTGCCACGTCACTCGGCCGCTCGGGATGGTCGCCGCCAACCCTACGACATGTGTCCGGTGGGTGGAACAGCGTCTCGACAGGCAACCAGCTGTCCCATGCCGTAAAGTTTGATCCTGACTTCCTGTAAAGTTTAAGTCCGGCGATCTGTAAAGTACGAGGCTCGCGATGACCTACGCCCCCAGGGCGATCGACCCCCGTCTCGTCGAGATGCTCGCGGGGCTGCCGGCCGTCGCCGTCGAGGGGCCGAAGGCGGTCGGCAAGACGATGACCGCCGCCCGCCTCGCCCGGACGATCATCCGGCTGGACCGCGCGGACGAGGCAGAGCTCCTGGCGATCGATCCGGGGAGGTTGGGCCGGGAGCCAGCGCCGGTCCTCGTCGACGAGTGGCAGCTCATGCCACAGTCCTGGGATCTCGTCCGCCGGGCGGTCGACGACGGGGCGGGTGCCGGTTCGTTCCTCCTGACCGGCTCCGCCACGCCGCGGGCGACGACCCACTCGGGCGCCGGCCGCATCGTCCGGGTCCGCATGCGGCCGATGTCGTTCGCCGAGCGACAGATCCAGTCCCCCACGGTCTCGTTCGCCGGGCTGCTCGCTGACGGCCCTGCCGAGATCGGCGGGCGGACCGAGGTGGTGCTGGAGGAGTACGCCGAGGAGATCGTCCGTTCTGGATTTCCCGCCATCCGGGGCCTGGAGGGCGTGCATCGCCGCGATGCGCTCGAGAGCTACCTGACGCGGATCGTCGAGCACGACTTCAGCGAGCTCGGTCACGTCGTCCGTCGTCCCCGGGTGCTCGAGGCCTGGCTGACCGCTTACGCGGCGGTGACGGGAACCACGGCGACGTACGAGACGATCCTCGACGCGGCGACCCAGGGGATCGGCGACAAACCGACCCGTCCGACGACGGCGGCCTACCGCGACACGCTGGAACGACTGTGGATCCTGGACGAGGTGCCGGCCTGGGTCGGGAGCCGGAACCGCCTCGCGTCGCTCACCCAGGCCTCGAAGCACTTCCTGGCCGATCCCGCGCTCGCGGCACGGCTCCTGGGTGTCGGGGCCGGTGCGCTGATCGACAAGCCGCAGCCCGGAAAGATCGTGGCCCGGGACGGCACTCTCCTCGGGGCCCTGTTCGAGCATCTCGTGGCCCTCAGCGTCCGCGTCCACGCGGAGGTCGAGCGTGCGCGCGTCCTGCACCTGCGGACCAAGGGTGGCGAGCACGAGGTCGACCTCATCGTGGAGCGCGACGACGGGAAGGTGCTGGCGATCGAGATCAAGCTGAACAGGGTGCCGACCGACAGGGACGTGCGGCACCTGCGCTGGCTGAAGGAGAAGCTGGGCGACGACCTGCTCGACGCCGTCGTGGTCACCACCGGGCCGCTCGCCTACCGCCGGCCGCAGGACGGGATCGCCGTGGTCCCGCTCGCGCTGCTGGGACCATGACGACCATGACGCCGATGCCCGGGAACGAGGAACCGCTGACCGGCGGGGACATGTCCGAGGTCGTGCGCGCGGGGGACACCGTGCGGCGGTCCGCCGGGCCGTGGACGCCCACGGTCCACGCGTACCTGCGCCAGGTCCGGGACCGCGGCGTCACGGAGGTGCCGGAGCCGTTCGGGCTCGACGAGCGGGGGCGCGAGATCGTCTCGTTCCTCCCGGGCGACGTCCCGGGCTGGCCGGCCCCGGAGTGGCTCTGGTCCGAGGAGAACCTGCGCGACGCCGGGCGCCTCCTGCGCCGGCTCCACGACGCGTCCGTCGGCATCGACCTGCCGGGTGCCGTCTGGCAGCTACCCGCTCGCGAGCCGGCCGAGGTGATCTGCCACAACGACGCCGCGCCGTACAACATGGTGTTCCGCGCGGGTCGGCTCGCCGGTCTCATCGACGTGGACACGGCCTCACCCGGCCCCCGGTTGTGGGACCTGGCCTACACCGCGTACCGCCTGGCCCCGTTCGCGGCGGACGCGTTCGCCGGGGTGTCCTACGACGTCGGCCACCTGGATCCGCTGGCCCGGTTGGACGCGCTGGTCGACGCGTACGGGGCCAGCTGGTCGCGCGCGGAGGTGCTCGGGACGATGGCAGAGCGCCTGACGGACCTCGCCGCGTTCAGCGAGGCCAGGGCCGACGACGGCGGGCCGGCGGAGCTGCGCGCGCACGCCGCGATGTACCGCTCGGACGCGGCCCGCGTCGCCGCTCTCGCGGCCCGATCGGCTCGCCCAGCAGGTGGGACCAGCATCTGAGACATGCGTTGACAGGACTTTTGCCCGCAGCACAGGATGGCCGCAGGTCATGAGCGCCAGCGTCAAGCCCCGGCTCGCTGGCCGGCAACCCTCCCTCCGCGGTGGGGTGCCCCGGGTGACGACCAGGCCGCGCGCACCCGCGCGCGGCAAGCGCGGGGGAACCTCCCCCAGGACTGTGCTGGAGGACGCCATGTCTGCTCCCACCATCAGCCGTGCCACCGCGGTGACCGACCTCGCCCCGCTGCGGCCCGTGGTCGGCGGCGGCACGCTCGTCCCGCTCGTGGACGGCACCCAGGTCTCGTACGCGAACCTCGACGTCGCCGCGTCGGCCCCGGCTCTGCAGGCTGTCGCCGACCGCGTCACCCAGGTGCTGCCGCTGTACGCCAGCGTGCACCGCGGCGCCGGCTACCTCTCGCAGGTGAGCACGGCGCTGTACGAGACCGCCCGCCGCACCATCGGCGCGTTCGTCGGCGCCCGCGAGGACGACCTGACGATCATCACGCGGAACACCACCGACTCCCTGAACCTCCTGGCGGGCTGCGTCCCCGCGCAGCCCGACGGCGAGCCCGGCCGCGTGCTGGTGCTCGACGTGGAGCACCACGCGAACCTGCTGCCCTGGCAGCGCACCACCGGCGCGACCGTGCTGACCGGCGGCGCCACCGTGGCCGCGACCGTCGCCCAGATCCGGGAGGAGCTGGCTGACGCCGCCGCGGACCGCCCGTTCGCTCTCCTGGCCCTGACCGGCGCCTCGAACGTGACCGGGGAGTCGCTCCCGATCGCCGAGATCGTCGCCGTCGCCCACGAGTTCGGCACGCGGGTGGTGCTCGACGGTGCCCAGCTCGTGCCGCACCGCCGCATCTCGCTGGAGTCGACCGGCGTCGACTACCTCGCCTTCTCCGGGCACAAGACCTACGCCCCGTTCGGCGCGGGCGTGTTGGTGGGCCGTCGCGACTGGCTCGACGCGGGCACGCCGTACCTCGCGGGCGGCGGCGCCGTCCGCCGCGTGCGGGTGGGCGGCACGGAGTGGCACGACGGTCCCGCCCGTCACGAGGCCGGTTCGCCCAACGTGATCGGTGCGGTCGCCCTCGCCGCGGCGTGCGAGGAGCTCGCCGCGCTGGACCCGGCCGACGTCGTCGCGCACGAGAACGCCCTCCGGCAGCGGCTCGTGTCCGGCCTGGAGGCCATCGACCGCGTCGAGGTCGTGCGGGTCTGGGCCGACGCCGTCGACCCCGTGGGTGTCGTGACCTTCACCGTGACCGGGTACGACCCGGGCCTCGTCGCCGCGTACCTGTCCGCGGAGCACGGCATCGGCGTGCGGGACGGGCGCTTCTGCGCGCACCCGCTGCTCGGCCGCCTCGGATTTGACGCCGGCGCGGTGCGTGCCTCGGTCGGCGTCGGCACCGCCGGCGAGGAGATCGAGCGGCTGATCGCCGCCGTCGGCAGCCTGGTGGCCGACGGCCCGCAGGCCGGGTACGACGTCGTCGACGGGCTGTGGGTCGTGACCGACGACCCGCGTCCCGTGCCCGAGGGCTCGGGCCTGGCAGGCCTGCTCGCGACGGCCGCGCTCGGCTTCGACGAGGCGTTCGGCTGCCTCCCGGACGAGGACTGACGACTACAGCGCCAGCGCCACGCAGATGCCGCCCATCGTGAGGTCGAGGCCGATGCACCACAGCGCGAGCGAGCGGTTGACCACCACGTCGCGCCGGTAGTGCAGCACGTCCCACCCTGCGTGCGCGGCGAGGGCGAGGCCCGCGAGGGCCAGCCCGACGCGCGGCTCCAGGAACAGGGCGACGGCGGCAACGCCGAAGAAGCCGGCCATCGCGGCGGCCTGCGGCCAGGTCGCACTGCGGCCTCGGGCCAGCCCGACGCCGGTGAGCACGAGGCCCACCAGTACGAACGCGATCCAGCGGGGCGTGTCCAGCAGCTCGGACGTGACCGGGATCGCGGACGCCAGCAGCGCGACCAGCCACGCCGTCCAGCGCACTCCGGTCACCGCGGCGGCCAGGTAGCAGAGTGCCGCGACGCCGACGGCGGTGGTCGGGTCCTCGGCGACGGCGTCCTGCCAGGTGCCGCCGGCGATCGCCGTCCCGCCCACCAGCAGGCCGAAGCCGGTCAGCGCGCCGAGCACGACCCAGCCGGTGTTGGTGGGCCAGGTCCCGGTCCAGCGGCTGCGCCGTGCCGGGGCGGCCGCCTCGAAGGTCTCGGTCATGGTCCCGGTCTCCTCGTGTCCTCGTGCGCAGATACCCGCTAGGGGTACCGAAGCACGGGCCCTGGCGGGGCGGAACCTCATTCGGCCACGGCCGAACCCCGTGTCAGACGTACAGGCCCCAATGGTGACCTGTACGTCTGACAGGTCAGAGCGGGAAGGCGCGCCGGCCCGGGAGGGCCGACTCCAGCTGGGCCGCCAGCGCCAGCAGCGTGAGCTCGCCGCCCGGCCGGCCGATGAGCTGCACCCCCATCGGCAGCCCGGCGGGCGCGTCGGCCGTCGGCTCGGTCCAGTAGGTCGGCACGGTGATCGCGGGCAGCCCGGCCACGTTCAGCATCGACGTCCACGGCGTGTACTGGCACTGCTGCTCGAAGTTCCGCTCGGGGTCCTCCGCGTCGTACCAGCCGATCGGCCGCGGCGTCAGCGCGAGGGCCGGGGTCATGACGGCGTCGTACGCGCTGACCTGCGCGACGAGCGAGCGCTCGAACCCGGTGAGGGTGCGCACCGCCTCGGCGAGCTGTCGCGCGGGGACGGTGCGGCCCGTGCGGATGAGCCACTGCGTCAGCGGCTCCAGCCTGTCCAGGGTCGCCGGGTCGTCGATCGGCACCGCCGACGCCCCGCCCATCCACAGGGTCCGGAACGCCGGCCCGTACTCCGGGGCCTCGGCCAGCGCGGTCTCGTCGATCTCGTGCCCGGCCCCGGCCAGGGCACGCACCCCGGCGTCCAGCGCGGCGCGCGCCTCGGGCGACACGACGATGTCGTAGAACCCGTCCCAGGCCGACGACGTGGTCATGCCGATCCGTGCGACACCCGCGCCGGCCGCGCCGGCGTCCG
>NZ_KI911649.1:76462-78592 GCF_000515355.1 Promicromonospora kroppenstedtii DSM 19349
AACGCCCACCGAGCCCTCCAGCACCACGCCGTCGCCCACTTCTCCCGCGAGTCGCAGGGACTTGGGCCCGGTCGCGGCGACCGGCACCCCGACGGGCACGGCGGGCGGCCAGTCCAGCTGCACGTCGTCCAGGTTCACGTACCGGCCTGACGTCGTCACGCGCTCCCCGGCCAGCAGCGCGCGCAGCGTCGTCGCATACTCGCGCATGAGCGTCAGGGGCGATGCCGCGCGGGCGCCGACCTGCCCCATCCAGGACTGCACGCCGTGCCCGATCCCCGGGATCAGCCGGCCGGGGAACATGCCGTCCACCGTCGCGACCTCCATCGCGGTGAGCGCCACGTTCCGCAGCGGCGTGGGCATCACGCCGATTCCCACGCGGACCCGCTCGGTGGCGGCCAGGATCGCGCTCGCCGCTGAGATGCCGCCGGTCTGGAAGCAGTCCTCCCAGAGCCAGATCTCCTCGATCCCCGCGGCCTCGATCGCGCGGGCGAGCGGGATGACGCGGGACGGCGGGGTCGAGGGGCGGATGATGCACGCCAGTGTGGTCATGGGCACACGCTGTCACGGTTCGAGTGGTCAGATCCAGCCCTTGCGTGCGGCGTGCCAGCCCAGCTGGATGCGGGTGGAGACCCCGGCGATGTCCATCAGTACCTTGACCCGGCGCTGCACGGTCCGCAGCGAGAGCCCGAGCTGGTTGGCCACCGACTGGTCCGTCAGGCCCACGAGCATCAGCCCGAGGATGCGGGCGTCCTGATACTCGAGGTCGGCGGCTCCGGCCTGCTCGCCCGGCCGCGCGAACGGCGTCGCGTCCCGCCACACGGCGTCGAACAGGGCGATCAGGGCGTCGAGCAGGCCCGAGGGGTGGATGATCAGCGCACCCACCAGGTCGGGCGTGAGGCCGGAGTCCTCGGCGTCGACCACGGTCTGGATCGGTACGAACGCGAGCCGGCGGTCGATGATGAACAGCTTGATCGGCACCCGCTCCGAGAACCGCACCTCCTCGCCGTTCTCGATGGCCTCGGCGACGTCGTCGACGCGCATCATGCCCGTGTCGAGGAACACGCGGTCCACCACCACCCGGTACCGGACGCCGCGCGCCACGGCCTGGTCCTCGGCCGTGTTGTCCTCGGCGGACATCACGAACACCGGCGGTTTGGTGAACGACTCGACGGTCTCGCGGGCGCCGAGCTGGAGCTGCATGATGCGGTGCTTCACGGCGTCGGCGCCGCGCACCACGTCCACCACGTCGGTGGCCGGGCGCAGCGCCGACGAGCGCCGGAAGTCCTCCTCCAGCTCGATCAGCTCGACCTGCGCCGCCCGGATCTCGTCCTTGCGGCGGGCCAGCAGCGCGCCCAGCGCTATCTCGGGCGGTGCGGCCTGGAAGCGGGAGTCGTCCGCGCTCTGCCGGGCCGCCAGCCCGTGGTTCTCCAGGGTGCGCAGCACGTCGAGCGCGTCCCCCGGGTCGCAGCCGAGCCGGTGGGCCAGCTCCGCGGCGTCGAGCGAGGGGGACGCCACGAGCTCGCGGTACGCGAGCGACTGCGACTTGGTCAGGCCGAGCACGTCACTGAGCATGGCATCCTCCCGCCGGATGAATTTCACAGCGCCGTGGCGAGGATACGCCAGGGATGCCCCGTGAGACGTCCCAGTTTGTCCGGTTCACTCGCGTACCGGCGCGGCCGGGCCGATTGGTAGCCTCCCGAGCGTGAGCACCGAAGACGTGAGCTTCCTCGCGCAGGGTGGCGCGCGGGTCGCGGGCCGCTGGTTCCTGCCCGACGGCGACGTGGCCGGCGTCGTGGCGATCGCACCCGCCATGGCCATGCCGATGCGGTTCTACCGGCACACCGCCGCCTGGCTCGCGGAGCGCGGGCTCGCGGTGCTCACGTTCTCCTACCGTGGCTCGGAGCCGGACCTCTACGGACCGCTGCGGGACTCCGCGGCCACGGCCCTCGACTGGTACCACGACGCCGAGGCCGCCGCCGCGCACGCCCGGACCCGGGCCGACGCCGCCGGTGTGCCGCTCACCTGGGTCGGCCACTCGTTCGGCGGACAGAGCCTGGGCTTCCTGGCCGACGTCGGCGTGGACCGCTGCGTCATGGTGGCCTCCGGCACGGGCTGGCGGGGCAAGGCCGC
>NZ_KI911649.1:78692-81267 GCF_000515355.1 Promicromonospora kroppenstedtii DSM 19349
GACGCCGCGCCGACCTCGCCGGCCGACCTGCACCCGCTGGGTGCCTACCTCGACTCCGTGATCGAGCTCGTCGCCGAGCCGTTCGCGCGTGCCACCGACGTCCCTCCGGCCGACGCGGCGGCCTGGGCCGCCGGCGCCGTCGGCTTCGTGCGCGGCTCCGGTGAGTGGTGGCTCGGCCACCGCAACATCGAGTCGACGCCGCTGACCCGTGAACAGCTCACCGAACGCGTGACGCTCTGGCTCTGGACCGGTCCGGTGGGAGTGCTGCACCAGGCCCGGCCCGGCGCGGCGCCCGCGACCGCCTGACCCCGACCCACCCTCCCGACACCAGACCTGGCCCTCCGGCCGAACACCGAGGAGAACCGATGACGACCACCTCCGAGCCCGTGACCCCCACGGCGACGGCCCCGCAGGCCGTGGCGCCCCAGCCCGAGGCGACCCGTCCGGCGTCGGGCACCCGAGTGGACGTGCCCGCCCTGCAGCGGATGCTGCTCGGGCGCTGGCCCGAGGAGCGGTCCGAGGCCCGCCGGATGGTGGCCGAGCACCCCGAGCTGTGGAAGCAGGAGGGGATCACCAAGGAGGAGCACCGGGAGATCACCCTCGCGCAGATGAAGCAGATGGTGCCGTACGGCCAGGTGCTGCGGGCCTTCCCGGAGCGGCTCGGCGGTCGCGACCAGGCGGGCGCGAATCTGGTGGGCTTCGAGGAGCTCGTCGCCGCTGACCCGTCGCTGCAGATCAAGTCGGGTGTGCAGTGGGGGCTGTTCGCGTCCGCGATCAACCACCTCGGCACGGAGGAGCAGAAGGACCGCCTGCTGCCGGGCGCCATGGACCTGAGCGTCCCGGGCGCCTTCGCGATGACCGAGACGGGTCACGGGTCCGACGTCGCCGCCATCGGCACCACCGCGACGTACGACCCGGAGACCGAGGAGTTCGTCATCAACACCCCGTTCCGCGGGGCGTGGAAGCAGTACCTCGGCAACGCGGCGAGGCACGGCGTGGCGGCGACGGTGTTCGCACAGCTGATCACCAACGGCGTCGACCACGGCGTGCACTGCTTCTACGTGCCGATCCGGGACCCGCAGACCATGGAGTTCCTGCCCGGCGTCGGCGGCGAGGACGACGGGCAGAAGGGTGGCCTGAACGGCATCGACAACGGCAAGCTGCACTTCACGGACGTGCGGGTGCCCCGTCAGGACCTGCTGGCCCGGTACGGCCAGGTGGCGGCGGACGGTACCTACACCTCGTCGATCGACAGCCCCGGACGCCGCTTCTTCACCATGCTCGGCGCCCTCGTGCAGGGTCGGGTCTCGCTCGACGGCGCGGCGATCACCGCGGCGAAGATCGGCCTCGCGATCGCCACGAAGTACGCCGAGCAGCGTCGCCAGTTCTCGCCCGCGACCGGCGCCGACGAGCTGACGCTCCTCGACTACGCGACGCACCGTCGCCGGCTCTTCCCCCGGATCGCCGAGGCGTACGCGATGCACTTCGCGCACGACGAGCTCCTGGACCTGTTCGACGACGTCTTCTCTGGACGCGAGGACACCCCCGCCAAGCGTGAGGACCTGGAGACGACGGCGGCGGCGCTCAAGGCGACGTCCACCTGGTACGCCCTCGACACCCTGCAGGAGTGCCGCGAGGCCTGCGGCGGAGCCGGATTCCTGTCCGAGAACCGGTTCACCGGGCTGCGCGCGGACCTCGACATCTACGCCACCTTCGAGGGCGACAACCACGTGCTGCTGCAGCTCGCGGCCAAGCGCCTGGTGGGGGACCACGGCAAGAAGATGGCGCGGGCCGCGAAGTCCCCGGCGGGCATGGCGGGCATCGTGGCCGGGCAGGCCAAGGACGCCGTGCTGCACAAGACCCCGCTGCGCCGGCTCGGCCAGTCGGTGGCCGACGGTGGCGCCGCCCGGTCCGCGGGCCGTCTGCTCGACGCCGACGTGCAGCGCGGGCTGATCGCCGGTCGCTACGAGGGCATGGTCGCGGCCACCGCGATGGGCATGCGCCCCGCGCTCAAGGCCGACTCGATCAAGGCGCAGGAGATCTTCGACGACAACCAGGTCAACCTCATCGGGTCCGCGGCCGCGTGGGCCGAGCTGGTCCGCTGGGACGCGTTCACCAAGGCCATCGGCAAGGTGACCGACCCGGGTACCCGCACGGTGCTGACGCTGCTGCGCGACATCTACGGCCTCACCACCATCGAGCGCCACCTGGACTGGCACCTGACCAACGGTCGTATCTCGACGGGCCGGGCCAAGGCCGTGACGGCGACGATCGACCGCATGCTGAAGGCTCTGCGTCCGCACGTGCTCGACGTCATCGACGCCTGGGGCTTCTCCCAGGAGCACCTGCGTGCCCCGATCGCCGACGGCTCCGAGAAGGAGCGGCAGGACGAGGCCCGGGCGTACTACCGCGAGCTGCGGGCGAGTGGCACGGCGCCGGTCAGCGAGAAGGAGCTGCGCAAGCAGGAGGCCAAGAAGGCCAAGGCGGCTGCGCAGGCCCGGTAGGAGACGCGGCGAGCAACCGCAGCCGCGGCGCACATCCCTCGCGGGACGTGCGCCGCGGCTGCGGTTCTCCT
>NZ_KI911649.1:81367-87215 GCF_000515355.1 Promicromonospora kroppenstedtii DSM 19349
CACCCAGCACGCGCCCGACGGCGGCGCGGCCCAGGCCGCGCCGGAGGTCTCCGCCGCGGTGGGCGCCCTGACCTGGTCGGACGAGTTCGACGGCGCCGCAGGCAGCGCCCCGAACCCGGCCAACTGGAACCAGGAGACGGGTGCCGGCGGCTGGGGCAACAACGAGCTCCAGAACTACACGAGCTCGCGCGACAACTCGGCCCTGGACGGGAACGGCAACCTCGTCATCACGGCCCGCCAGGACGGGAACGGCGGCTACACCTCGGCACGCCTGACCACCGCGGGGAAGGTGGAGCCCACCTTCGGCCGCGTCGAGGCACGGATCAAGATCCCGCGCGGGCAGGGCATCTGGCCCGCCTTCTGGATGCTCGGCGGCCAGATCGACTCCGGTACGCCGTGGCCGAACTCCGGCGAGATCGACATCATGGAGAACGTCGGCTTCGAGCCGCACATGGTGCACGGCACCATCCACGGCCCCGGCTACTCCGGCGGCGCCGGGATCGGCGCGGCGTACACCCACCCGCAGGGCTGGTCCTTCGCCGACGACTTCCACACCTTCGCGGTGGACCGGGAGCCCGGCCGCATCACCTGGTCGGTCGACGGGAACGTCTACCAGACCCGCACCACCGCCGACGTCGGCGGCAACCAGTGGGTCTTCGACCAGCCGTTCTTCATGCTGCTAAACGTCGCGGTGGGCGGCAACTGGCCCGGCTACCCCGACGGCACCACGCAGTTCCCGCAGCAGATGGTCGTCGACTACGTCCGCGTCTACGACCAGGGCTGACCGCCCTGACACGCGTCGGACGTACAGGTCACAGGAGGTGCCTGTACGTCTGACACGTGGTGGCGGGCCCACGTCGTAGACTGGCGGGGCGCTCCGGCGCCCAGAAACCTACCCCGCACGCGAGGAACTACATGACCGCGCCCGCGTCCCAGGCACCCTCCCGCCCGACTCCCGCCGTTCCGTCACTGGACACGGTCGAGGCCGCCGCCGCCACCCCTGACGAGGTGCAGCCGTACGGCGAGCTCGGACTCAAGGAGGACGAGTACCAGCGCATCAAGGACATCCTGGGCCGCCGCCCCACCGCGGCCGAGCTCGCGATGTACTCCGTGATGTGGAGCGAGCACTGCTCGTACAAGTCGTCGAAGGTGCACCTGAGCAAGTTCGGCGAGAAGGTGACCGACGAGATGAAGGAGCACCTCCTCGTCGGCATCGGTGAGAACGCAGGTGTCGTCGACATCGGCGACGGCTGGGCCGTCACCTTCAAGGTCGAGTCGCACAACCACCCGTCGTTCGTCGAGCCCTACCAGGGCGCCGCGACCGGCGTGGGCGGCATCGTCCGCGACATCATCTCGATGGGCGCCCGCCCCGTGGCGGTCATGGACCAGCTGCGCTTCGGCGCCGTCGACCACCCCGACACCGCGCGCGTGGTGCACGGCGTCGTCTCGGGCGTGGGCGGCTACGGCAACTCCCTCGGCCTGCCCAACATCGGCGGTGAGCTCGTCTTCGACGGCTCCTACCAGGGCAACCCGCTCGTGAACGCGCTGTGCCTCGGCGTGCTGCGCCACGAGGACATCCACCTCGCCAACGCGACCGGCCTCGGCAACAAGGTCGTGCTGTTCGGCGCCCGCACGGGCGGCGACGGCATCGGCGGCGCCTCCATCCTGGCCTCGGAGACCTTCGAGGACGGCGTCCCCGCCAAGCGCCCGTCGGTGCAGGTGGGTGACCCCTTCATGGAGAAGGTGCTCATCGAGTGCTGCCTGGAGCTGTTCTCGGCCAAGGTCGTCGAGGGCATCCAGGACCTCGGCGCCGCCGGCATCTCCTGCGCCACCTCGGAGCTCGCCTCCAACGGTGACGGCGGCATGCACGTCGACCTCGACGACGTGCTGCTGCGCGACCCCACGCTGAACGCCGGCGAGATCCTCATGTCGGAGTCGCAGGAGCGCATGATGGCCGTCGTCCGGCCCGACCAGCTCGACGCGTTCCTCGCGATCACGCGCAAGTGGGAGGTCGAGACCGCCGTCATCGGCGAGGTCAACGACTCCGGCCGCCTCACCATCGACCACCACGGCCAGCGGATCGTGGACGTCGACCCCAGGACCGTGGCGCACGAGGGCCCCGTGTACGAGCGGCCCTACGCGCGTCCGGCGTGGCAGGACGGCCTGCAGGCCGACTCGACGACGGCGGCGGGCCTCGCCCGTCCGGCGTCCGGCGAGGAGCTGCGCGAGACCGCGCTGACCCTCCTGGCCTCGCCCAACCTCGCCTCCAAGGCGTGGGTCACCAACCAGTACGACCGGTTCGTCCAGGGCAACACCGCGCTCGCGCAGCCCGACGACGGCGGCGTGGTCCGCGTCGACGAGTCCACCGGGCTCGGCGTGGCGCTGGCGACCGACGCGAACGGCCGCTACGGCAAGCTCGACCCGCGCTCTGGCGCCGCGCTCGCGCTCGCCGAGGCCTACCGCAACGTGGCCACGACCGGCGCCGAGCCGCTCGCCGTCACGGACTGCCTGAACTTCGGCTCGCCGGAGCACCCCGACTCGATGTGGCAGCTCGTTGAGGCGATCGAGGGTCTGGCGGACGCCTGCCAGGAGCTCGGCGTCCCCGTGACCGGCGGCAACGTCTCGCTCTACAACGGCACGGGCGAGCCGGGCCAGATCGACTCGTCCATCCACCCCACCCCCGTGGTGGGCGTGCTCGGCGTGCTCGACGACGTGAGCACCGCGCTCTCGTCCGGCTGGCAGACCGAGGGCCTCTCCCTCCTGCTGCTCGGCACCACGCGGGACGAGCTCGACGGCTCGGCCTGGGCCGACGTCGTGCACTCGCACCTCGGCGGCGTGCCCCCGCAGGTGGACCTGGCCGCCGAGAAGGCGCTGGCCTCGGTGCTCGTGGAGGCCCGCCGGTCGGGTCTCGCGGCAGCCGCGCACGACCTGTCCGAGGGCGGCCTCGTGCAGGCACTGATCGAGTCCTCGCTGCGGTTCGGCGTCGGCGCGTCCGTGGCGCTCGAGGGCGTCACGGGCCGCGACAAGGTCGACCCGTTCGTGGCTCTGTTCTCGGAGTCGACCGGGCGCGTCGTCGTCGCCGTGGACCCGGAGCACGAGGGCGAGCTGACCCACCTCGCCGAGGACGCCGGCGTGCCGGTGCTCCGTCTCGGCAGCACGGGCGGCGACGCCGTGGTGGTCGAGGGCCAGTTCGAGATCCCGCTGGACGAGGCCCGCGAGCCCTACGAGGCGACCCTCCCGGCCATCTTCGGCTGAGCCGCCCGGCCCCGGGTCAGCACGCTGATCCGGGGCCCGGCGGGGGAGCGGTAGGGTCCGGGCTGTGCGATTTGTCCGTGGCCTCATCTCCCTCGTGCTCTGGGTCGTCGCGATCCCCCTGCTTCTCGTGGCGGTGGCCAGGGCGCTTCCGTTCGACAACGTGGCACCGCTGCCGCAGCTCGTCGCGTTCACGCCATGGGCGCCGCTCGTGGTGCTGCCGCTGCTGATCGTGGCGCTGTTCTCGCGCCGTTGGGTGCTGACGGTGCTGCTCGGGGTCTCGTTCGCGGGCTTCCTGTACTGGACGGCGCCCTTCTTCATGCCCCCGGAGACGTCGGACGTAGCGAACCCGGCCGACGCCGGCACCGTGCGGGTCATGACCGTGAACGCCCTGTACGGGCAGGCCGACGCCGACAGCGTCGTCAGCCTGGTGCGGTCCCAGAACGTCGAGGTGCTGTCGGTCCAGGAGCTGACCCCCGACTTCGAGCAGGCGCTGACCGACGCGGGCCTGGACGAGCTCCTGGCGCACAGCTTCACGGTCCCCGCCGAGGACAGCCCCGGTGGCAGCGGGCTCTGGTCCACGACCGAGCTGACGGACGTGCAGCAGCAGCACGGGTCGAGCTTCGCGATGCCGTCGGCCCTGATCGACGTGGGCGGCACCGCCGTCCGCGTCACCGTGGTGCACCCGTACCCGCCGATGCCGGACGAGATCACGACGTGGCGCACCGAGCTGGTCGAGCTCACGCAGCGCGTCCACGAGGACGACGCACCGCAGATCCTGGCCGGCGACTTCAACGCCACCTATGACCACGCGACCTTCCGGGACCTGCTCGGCTCGCGGTTCGTGGACGCCACCCGTGAGTGGGGCGCGGGCCCCGCCGTCACGTGGCCGGAGGGCAACCGCGTCCCGCCGCTCTTCGCGCTGGACCATGTGGTCGTGGAACGGGACATGCCGGTCTCCGACGTCGTCGCGATGCAGGTCCCCGGCAGCGACCACCGGGCGCTGGTGGCGACCGTCGTCGTCGAATAGCACAGCGACACCGAGCGGTGAGCGCGGAACCGGCTTATGTTCGCAGTTGTGCCGATCCGTCAGATGCGCCTCGCGCCCGCCGCCACCGACGACGTGAGTGGTGCCCTCGCGGCTCTTCGCGCGGAGGTCGGCCTGCCCGCGATGTTCCCGCAGGACGTGCTCGAAGAGGCGCGCGCGGCGGTCGAGAACGACTTCTCGACGGGCCGCGCCGACCGCCGCGACATCGAGTTCGTCACCATCGACCCGCCCGGCTCCAAGGACCTGGACCAGGCGGTGCACGTGGAGCAGTCCGGCGAGGGCTACGTGGTGCACTACGCCATCGCGGACGTCGGCGCGTTCGTGACGCCGGGCGGTGCCCTGGACGCGGAGGCACACCGGCGCGGCATGACCGTCTACGGTCCCGACGCCCGCACCCCGCTGCACCCGAAGGTGCTCTCCGAGGGCGCGGCCAGCCTGCTGCCCGAGGAGGACCGCCCGGCCGTCCTGTGGACGGTCACCCTTGACGCGCGCGGCATCATCAAGGGCGCCGCGCTGGAGCGCGCCTTCGTGCGCAGCCGCGAGCGGCTCACGTACGCCGAGGTGCAGTCGACGCTGGACGCGGGCACCGCGAGCGAGTCGCTGCAGCTCCTGGCCGACGTCGGCCGTCTGCGCCAGTCGCTGGAGCTGGCGCGCGGCGGGGTCTCGCTCTCCGTACCCGAGCAGGAGGTGGAGCGGCGCGAGGACGGCACCTACACGCTGTCGTTCCGGCGCAACCTGCCGGTCGAGGACTGGAACGCGCAGATCTCGCTGCTCACGGGTATCGCGGCCGCCCACCTCATGCGGGAGGCAGGCGTGGGCATCCTGCGCACCCTGCCCGAGGCCGACCCGCGCGACCTGGCCCGGCTGCACCGTACGGCACGCGCGCTCGGCATCGACTGGCCGGACAGCATGCCCTACGCCAAGCTCGTCCCGACGCTCGTCTCGCGCATCCCCGAGCACGCGGCCTTCCTCAACGAGGCGACCACGCTCTTCCGCGGCGCCGGGTACGTCGCGTTCGGCATGCGGGGGCCCGACGGCGCCGCGGTGCCGCCGCCGGAGAACACCCGGCACGCCGCGATCGCCGCCGACTACGCGCACGTCACCGCGCCGCTGCGCCGCCTGGTGGACCGGTACGCGGCCGAGGTCTGCCTTGCCGTCTCCGCCGGGCGACCCGTACCCGAGTGGGTGCTGGAGGCCCTCCCCGGGCTGCCCGACGTGATGGCCGAGACCGGCCGCCGGTCCTCATCCTTCGAGCGCGAGTGCGTGAACATCGTCGAGGCGTCGCTCCTCGCCGACCGCCTGGGCGAGGAGTTCGACGCCGTGGTGGTCGACGTCGACCAGCCGGACAAGGAGCTGCAGCGCGGCGAGGTGGTGCTGCGCGACCCGGCCGTCCGGGCACGGGTGGTCGGCAAGGCGCTGCCGATCGGAGACGAGGTGCGGGTCCAGCTCGCCGAGGCCGACGTCGCCGCGCGGCGCGTCACGTTCACGCTCGGCGGTCCGTTCGCGGGGCTCCCGGACGGCGCGGCGAGCCGGTCGCGGGACGTGGGG
>NZ_KI911649.1:87315-87629 GCF_000515355.1 Promicromonospora kroppenstedtii DSM 19349
CTCGCAGGAACTGCCGATGGTCGTGGCCGCGGACTTGCTCGCGGTCGAGGGCCGGGTGCCCGACGGCTACCGGTACTGAGGCGCCGGTCCGCGATACTGGCCCCATGACCAGTGCTGTTCCCGGTACCACGTTGCGCGCGGGGGGCACCGTCGTGCTCGGTGCCGCCCGGCTGACCGCCTGTACGCCGTCCGACGCGGATCGGGTCGCGCCCGGCACCGACCTCACGAGCCTCGAGCAGTCCGGCCGGTCGCGGCTCGGCGACCTCCTGGCGGTGCGGTAGTGCCCCCGCGGCGCCGGACCGACCCGCTGGCCG
>NZ_KI911649.1:87729-100487 GCF_000515355.1 Promicromonospora kroppenstedtii DSM 19349
GTCGGCGTCTGGGCCCGGGGCGAGGCGGAGCGGAAGGACGTGACGACGGCGGTGCGGTTCACGCTGGAGGAGCTGGCCGAGGTCGCGCCCGGGAACTCCGTGGAGGTGCGCGTGCCGCCTGCGGGCGCGGTGCAGGCCGTGGCCGGGCCCCGGCACACGCGGGGCACCCCGCCGAACGTCGTCGAGACCGACCCGGAGACCTGGCTCGGCCTGGCCACGGGCACCCTCAACTGGGCGGACGTCGTTGCGGACGGGCGGGTGCGCGCTTCGGGCGACCGTTCCGACATCTCGCACCTGCTGCCGCTGACCGCCGGACGCCGGGCGGCGTCCGCGTCGGGCGCCGAGCCGGAGCCTCCGGCCGCCGGCGGGTGAACCCTGCGCCGTCGGCGTGTACCGCATCGTGGATGTCGGTGGCACCCGCTAGCCTCGGCGTCGATCTCGTGGCTCGGCCGCGGGCGGGTTCACCCGGTGCCGGGACCGCAGTTTTCCCGGCGGGCGTCCTTCCGTAACCGTCGGTTCACGAGGCAGTGATTGGTTGGTGCCGCTCGTGCCGGACCGCCTGCGCAACTGACGCGCGACCGGCCGCGGCGATGCCGCCGAGCACGTCGTCCAGCAGCAGTGCACTCCACCCCGGCCTCGGTCGGCTATTGCAGAAGGAGTCAGCGTGAGACCCAGCACGCTCCGGTCCCCGAGTCAGCACCCCCGACCCCGTGGAACGACCGCGGTCGCAGTGGCCCTGTCCGCGGCGCTCACCGTGCCCGCCACGGCGGCTGTCGCCGCTCCCGCGGCCGCCGAGGACGGCCCGGACTCCGGGCACGTCGTCATCAGCGAGGCATACCTCGTCGGCGGCAGCTCCGGTCAGCCGTACCGCAACAAGTTCGTTGAGCTCCACAACCCGACGGACCAGCCCGTCAGCGTCGACGGCTGGTCGGTCCAGTACAAGTCCGCGACGGGTGCGTCGTTCTCCGGGATCACCGCCCTGAGCGGCACCATCGCCGCCGGCGGCCACTACCTGGTCCAGGGCGGGTCGAACGCGGCCAACGGCGAGGCGCTCCCCACGCCCGACGCCGTCGGCAACCTCAACCCGAGCGGTGCGGCGGGCGTGATCGCGCTCGCGTCGCAGGCCACCGCCGTCACGCCCGCCAAGGGCGCCGTGCCGGCCGAGGGCGCTGCGGGCGTCGTCGACCTGCTCGGTTACGGCACCGCCGACACGTTCGAGACCGCCCAGGGTCCGGCCGGTCAGGGCACCGGCGTGGTCGGCTCGCTGGAGCGCACCGGTGACGCGGGCGACAACTCGGCGGACTTCGTGTTCAGCACCGAGGTGACCCCCACCAACGGCGAGGGCTCCGAGCCCGAGCCGGAGCCGTCGGAGCCGACCGAGCCCGGCGAGGTCGTCCCGATCGCCGAGATCCAGGGCACCGGTGACACCAGCCCGCTCGTCGGCGACACGGTCACGACGCAGGGCGTCGTGACCGCTGTCTACCCGACGGGTGGCTTCAACGGCCTCTACCTGCAGACCGCGGGCGCCGGCGGCTCCGAGGACCCGACGCCGGGCGCGTCGGACGCCATCTTCGTGTTCTCGGCGGCAGCCGCTGCCGACCTCTCGGCGGGCGACCACGTGGAGGTCACCGGAACGGTCTCGGAGTTCAACGGCCTGACGGAGCTCACGCCGTCCGCGGGTGGCTGGACCGTCCTGGACGAGCCCGCGACCGTCGAGCCGACCGTCACCGCCTGGCCCGCCGACGAGGCCGGCCGCGAGGCGCTCGAGGGCATGCTGCTCGCGCCCGAGGGCGAGTTCACGGTGACGGACAACTACGACACCAACTACTACGGCACGGTCGGGCTGGCAGCCGGCGACAGCCCGCTGGTGCAGCCGACCACGGCAGGGCGGCCCGGGTCGGCCGAGTACGACGCGCAGGTCGCGGACAACGCGGCGCGCGCCGTGCTGCTCGACGACGGCTCGTCCACGAACTACAACTCGACCGCGAACAAGTCGAAGCCGCTGCCCTATCTGACCGGTGGCGCGCCGCTGCGGGTGGGTGCGGCCGTCACGTTCACGCGGCCCGTCGTCCTGGACTACCGGTTCGACGCGTGGGGCTTCCAGCCGACGTCGCACCTCACGCCGGACGTCGCCGACGCCGTCCAGCCGGCCACGTTCGAGAACACTCGCGAGGACGCGCCCGCCGAGGTGGGCGGCGACCTGAAGGTCGCCACGTTCAACGTGCTGAACTACTTCACCACCACGGGCGACGAGCTCACGGGCTGCACCTACTACACGGACCGCGCCGGTGACCCCGTCACCGTCTCGGGCGGCTGCGACGCCCGCGGCGCGGCCGAGGAGGAGGACCTGCAGCGCCAGCAGACCAAGATCGTCGCGGCGATCTCGGCGCTGGACGCCGACGTGGTCGCCCTGCTGGAGATCGAGAACACGGCCTCGCTCGGTGGCGAGCGCGACCAGGCGCTGTCCGACCTGGTCGACGCCCTGAACGCGGCCGAGGGCGCCGGCACGTGGGCCTACGCGGCCTCCCCGGCCGAGGTGCCCGACGCCGAGGACGTCATCCGCAACGCCTTCATCTACCGGACCGCCACCGCGGAGCCGGTCGGCGACTCGACGATCCTGGTGGGCGACGACGCGTTCGGCAACGCACGCCAGCCGCTGGCCCAGACGTTCCAGCCCGCGGGCGGCGCCGCCGGCGCTGGTGACGACGTCGTCGTGATCGCCAACCACTTCAAGTCGAAGGGTTCGGCCGGCCCGTGGCCGGGCGACGCGGACCAGGGCGACGGCCAGGGTGCCTCGAACGAGTCCCGCACGCGCCAGGCGACGTCGCTCGCGGCCTTCGCCGAGGAGCAGGCCGCCGCGGCCGGCACCGACAAGGTGCTGCTGGTCGGCGACTTCAACGCCTACGAGCAGGAGGACCCGATCCAGGTCCTCACCGACGCCGGCTACACGGACCTCGGTCCCACCACCGGCGAGTACACCTACAACTTCGACGGCATGGTCGGCTCGCTCGACCACGTGCTCGCCTCCCCGGCGGCGGCCGAGGCCGTGTCCGGCGCGGACATCTGGAACATCAACGCGTACGAGCCGGTGGCGAACGAGTACAGCCGCTACAACTACAACGCGACGATCCTTTACGACGAGACGCCGTTCCGGTCGTCCGACCACGACCCCGTCCTGGTGGGCCTGGACCTGGGTGACACCACCACCGAGCCCGGCTCGGTGGACCTGGACCTCGTGGCCATCAACGACTTCCACGGCCGCATCGACAACAACACGGTGAACTTCGCGGGCACCGTGGAGGAGCTCCGGGCGCAGAACCCCGAGGGCACGGCGTTCGTCTCGGCGGGCGACAACATCGGCGCCTCGCTGTTCGCGTCCGCGCTGCAGCAGGACCAGCCCACGATCGACGTGCTGAACGCGCTCGGTCTGAAGACCTCGGCCGTGGGCAACCACGAGTTCGACCAGGGCATGTCCGACCTCACCGGCCGCGTCGCCGACGCCGCCGACTGGGACTACCTCGGGGCCAACGTCTACGACGAGGCCACGGGCGAGCCCGCCCTGCCGGAGTACCAGGTGGTCCCGGTGAACGGCGTCGACGTCGGCTTCGTCGGCGTGGTCACCGAGGAGACCCCCACGCTGGTCACGCCCTCGGGCATCGAGGGTCTTGAGTTCGGCGACCCGGTCGAGGCGCTCAACCGCGTCACCGACGAGCTGCTGGACGGCGACGCCGCCAACGGCGAGGCGGACGTGGTGGTCGCCCTCGCGCACGACGGCGCGAGCGCGGGCACGCCCGACGGCGCCACCCTGGAGGAGGAGATCGCCGCCGGCGGTCCGTTCGCCGACCTGGTGCAGCAGACCGACCCGCGCGTCGCGGCCATCTTCACCGGCCACACGCACAAGCAGTACGCGTGGGACGCGCCGGTGCCGGGTGCCGAGGGCGAGACCCGCCCGATCATCCAGACCGGCAACTACGGCGAGTTCCTGGGCCACGTCTCGCTCACCGTCGACACCGAGTCCTTCGACGTGACCGGCTACAAGGTCGAGAACGTCGCGCGCACGGCGACCCCCGCTGCCGAGCTCATCGAGACCTACCCGGCGGTCGCCGAGGTCGACTCGATCGTGGACGCCGCGCTGGCCAAGGCCGAGGAGATCGGCGCCCAGCCGATCGGCGAGGTCACGGCCGACGTCACGACCGCGTTCTCGGGCGGCTCCTACACCGACGGCGTCTACACCGGCGGCAACCGGGACGACCGCGCGTCGGAGTCGGCGCTCGGCAACCTCGTGGCCAACTCGCTGCGGGACTCGCTCGCCGCGGACGAGCGGGGCGGCGCCGACATCGGCATCGTCAACCCGGGCGGCCTGCGGAACGAGCTGTACTTCGGCGAGGACGGGATCATCACCTACGCCGAGGCCAACGCGGTGCTGCCGTTCGTCAACAACCTGTGGACGATCACGCTCACCGGCGCACAGCTCGACACGCTGCTCGAGGAGCAGTGGCAGACGGACGCCAACGGCAACCGGCCCTCGCGCCCGTACCTGGCGCTGGGCCTGTCGGACAACGTGTCGTACACCGTGACCACGGCCGACCCGAACGCGACGCCGGGCGACAACGTCTCGTCGATCACGATCGACGGCCGGCCGGTCGACCCCGCCGCGGAGTACCGCATCGCGACGTTCTCGTTCCTGATCTCGGGCGGGGACAACTTCCGGGCCTTCACCGAGGGCACGGACGGTCGCGACTCGGGCCTGGTGGACCGCGACGCCTGGATCACGTACCTGAAGGACTCGTCGCCGGTCACGCCGAGCTTCGCCCGCACCCGCACGGTCGCCGCGGCCCTGCCCGGCACGGTCGAGGCGGGCGCCTCGACGGACGTCAGCCTCTCGGGTCTGGACCTGACCTCGCTGGGCGCCCCGCAGAACGCCTCGGTGGAGACCTTCCTGGTCCCGTCCGGCGGCGAGCCCGCGGACGGCGTCTCGCTCGGCACCAGCCCGGTGACCAACGGCGCGACGTCGGCCTCCGTCACGGTCCCGGCCGGTACCGCGGCCGGCGCGTACCAGCTCGTGGTGACGGCGACGCCGTCGGGCACCACCGCGCGGCTGCCGATCACCGTCGAGGCCACCACCCCCGAGGAGCCGCAGGCTCCGGCGTGGGTGCCGTGGAAGCTCTACTGGTGGGGTGACCAGGTGTCCTACAAGGGCAAGGTCTACGAGGCGACCCGGCCGACGATCCTCCAGATCCCGGGCTTCAAGAAGCACGGCCCCTGGAAGCTGATCGGCTGACCCCTCCGTCGAGACAGCATCGCGGCAGAAGGAGAACCGCAGCGCACCCGTCCACGGGTGCGCTGCGGTTCTCCTTCTCTGCCGTGCCATCTCGGCGCCGGGCGGCGCGTACCCTGGTCGGGTGAGTGAAACCCAGGCATCGCGCGAGTCCTCCGACGACGTCGAGGTGCGTGACGTCGTCGACCCGGCGACCGTGCGCCGTGCCCCGCGCTACAAGGCGTTCTTCCTGACCGGTGCGCTGGTCGGGATCATCCTCGGCCTCGCGCTGTCGTTCTACCTGGTCAGCACGCCCTCGGGCACGGCGCTGATGAAGCCCGGCGTCTACGTCACCGTGCTCACCGCCTTCGTCACGACGGTGACCACGCTGCTGGCCGGCCTGTTCGCGGTGATCGCGGACCGCCGGAGCCTGCGCGGGCGCTGACACAGAGGTCACAGAACCGGCTGGCAACTTCGTTCCGGCCGCGTGGGATACTCGGACCATGCCTCTGCGCGGAGATGGCCGACTCAACCACGACCTCATGCCCGGCGAGAAGGGCCCCCAGGACGCATGTGGCGTCTTCGGGGTCTGGGCACCCGGCGAGGAGGTCGCCAAGCTCGCGTACTTCGGTCTGTACGCCCTGCAGCACCGCGGACAGGAGTCCGCGGGCATCGCCACCAGCAACGGTGAGCAGATCCTCGTCTACAAGGACATGGGACTCGTCTCCCAGGTCTTCGACGAGACCGCCCTGAACGCCCTGACCGGACACATCGCCGTCGGGCACTGCCGGTACTCCACCACCGGTGGGGTCACCTGGGAGAACGCCCAGCCGACGCTCGGTGCCACGGCGTCCGGCACCGTGGCCCTCGGCCACAACGGCAACCTGACCAACTCGGCCGAGCTCGTCAACCTCGTCGCGGAGCGCTACGGCGCGCAGCGCCGGGGCGAGCTCGCCCGTGGCAACACCACGGACACGGCCCTGATCACCGCGCTCTTCGCGGGCGACGCCGACCACACGCTCGAGGCCACGGCCCTCGAGGTGCTGCCGCGCCTCCGCGGCGCGTTCTCCCTGGTGTTCATGGACGAGAACACGCTGTACGCGGCCCGGGACCCCCAGGGCGTGCGCCCGCTCGTGCTCGGCCGCCTCGACCGCGGCTGGGTGGTCGCCAGCGAGACCCCGGCCCTCGATATCGTCGGCGCCTCCTACGTGCGCGACGTCGAGCCCGGCGAGCTCATCTGCATCGACGCCGACGGCATGCGCTCGGTGCGGTTCGCCGAGCCGGAGCGGGCCGGCTGCGTCTTCGAGTACGTGTACCTCGCCCGGCCCGACAACACGATCAACGGTCGCTCGGTGCACGCCGCGCGCGTCGAGATGGGCCGCACCCTGGCGCGCGAGCACCCCGTCGAGGCCGACCTCGTGATCCCGACGCCGGAGTCCGGCACCCCGGCCGCCGTCGGCTACGCCGCCGAGTCGGGCATCCCGTTCGGCCAGGGCCTGACCAAGAACGCCTACGTGGGCCGCACGTTCATCCAGCCGTCCGACACGCTGCGGCAGCTCGGCATCCGCCTGAAGCTCAACCCGCTGCGCGAGGTCATCAAAGGCAAGCGTCTGGTGGTCGTGGACGACTCGATCGTGCGCGGCAACACCCAGCGCGCGCTGATCCGCATGTTGCGGGAGGCGGGCGCGGCCGAGGTGCACGTGCGCATCTCGTCGCCGCCGGTCAAGTGGCCCTGCTTCTACGGCATCGACTTCGCGTCGCGGGCCGAGCTCATCGCGAACGGCCTGGGGGTCGAGGAGATCGGCCAGTCGCTCGGCGCCGACAGCCTGGGCTACATCAGCACCGAGGGCATGATCGCCGCGACCGAGCAGCCCAGCTCGCAGCTGTGCGCCGCGTGCTTCACGGGCAAGTACCCGATCGAGCTGCCCCCGGACGACCAGCTGGGCAAGCACCTGCTGGAGCAGGCGGAGCTGCCGCTCGGCCAGCCCGAGGACGGCCTCACGAAGCTCACCGTGAGCGCCGGCGGTTCGACCGCGCTCGACCACCCGTGATCCCCACGTACACCACCCGAACGACGCAGGAGCACCAGTGACTTCCGAAGGCCTGACGTACGCCGCCGCAGGCGTGGACACCGAGGCGGGCGACAAGGCCGTCGAGCTCATGAAGGACGCCGTGCGGCGTACGCAGGGCCCCGCCGTGCTCGGCGGCGTGGGCGGCTTCGCCGGCCTCTACGACCTCTCGGCGTTCAAGGGGTACCGTGCCCCGCTGCTCGCCACGTCGACCGACGGCGTCGGCACCAAGGTCGCGATCGCGCAGGCCATGGACAAGCACGACACCATCGGGTTCGACCTGGTGGGCATGGTCGTGGACGACATCGTGGTGATGGGCGCCAAGCCCCTCTTCATGACCGACTACATCGCCACGGGCAAGGTGGTCCCGGAGCGCATCGCGGACATCGTGCGCGGCATCGCGCAGGCCTGCGAGGTCGCGGACACCGCCTTGGTGGGCGGTGAGACGGCCGAGCACCCGGGCCTCCTCGACCCGGACGAGTACGACGTCGCCGGCGCCGCCACGGGCATCGTCGAGGCCGACAAGGTGCTGGGTCCGGACCGGGTGCAGCACGGCGACGTGCTGATCGCGATGGCCTCCAGCGGCCTGCACTCCAACGGGTACTCCCTGGTGCGCGCCGTGATCAAGCAGGCGGGCTGGGCGTTGGACCGGCACGTGGACGACCTCGGGCGGGCGCTCGGCGAGGAGCTGCTGGAGCCCACGCGCGTGTATGCCTCGGACTGCCTGGCGCTGGCCGCGGACGAGGCGGCGCAGGTCCATGCCTTCACCCATGTCACGGGTGGCGGCCTGGCCGCCAACCTGGCGCGCGTGCTCCCCGCGGGCCTCGTGGCCACGGTCGACCGTGCTTCCTGGGACGTACCGGCCGTGTTCCAGCTGGTGCGGAGCCTCGGCGGCGTGCCGCGGCGCGACCTGGAGAACACGCTGAACCTGGGTGTCGGCATGGTCGCCGTGGTCGGTGCAGAGGGCGCTGACGCCGCGCTGGCGCGACTGTCAGCACTCGGCGTGCAGGCATGGACGCTGGGCAGCGTGGAGACCCTGGACGCCTCGACGGCACAGGAGGACCTGGTCGCGGGGACAAAGGGCGTGTCTGGCGGCGCGGTCAGGCTGGTGAACGACTACCGCCCCTGAGGCGGTGGCTGGGCCTGACCGAGGAGCGGACGCGGGGCCGGCGCGAAGGCGCCGGCACCCTCAGCGCTTGTTGTCGTCCTGCTCTGCCCAGTCGGAGTACCTGTTGTCGTACTCCTCGTCCTCCGAGGATTCCCATCGCGACTGCGTCGCAACATCTGTATGGGAGGCTCCGCTGAGCTCCTGCTCGAGGGCGTGATAATTGGTGTCCGGGCTGTAGTACTTCAGCTCGCGAGCAACCTTGGTCTGCTTAGCCTTCTGACGGCCGCGGCCCATGGCTCCGACCCCCCTCAACGTAGGAGCGGGGCGGCACCGTGCATGGACGTGCGGCCCCGTAGCGTTTCGTCTGTCCAGGTTCCAACGTTACATGCTGGTACAGCGTTTCTTCCAGTCCGTGGACGTGATTCGTCCCATCCGCCGCTGTGACATTCCAGTCGTCCGGCTCGACCTGGCGACCCGTTTGTGCCGAGTGTCTGACCATGTCTTGACTTTTACTTGATGTCGAGCGCCTTGGCGCCCTGGTCGGACGGCGTCCGGTGCGCCCTGGCGTGGGCCGGCTGCCCCGAGTCCGTCGGCTGCCGATTCCGTCCTTTGCCGACTCCTGGCGGGCGCGCGATCGGCGGGCGGCACGGCGTCGCGGGTGATCACCAGGCTGTGCAGAGGTGTGGACCAAAAGGTGGTGTCCGTGTGTCGCACGTGTCCGAGACTCGCCCGAAACGGGCGCGCGTGGCGAGTGGCGGAGAAAGTGAGGGAATAAACCCCGTCCCCAAGTCGCCTAAATCCCGTTTGCTGCTAACAATGGTGCAAGAGCGGGTGTCGTCAACCGCCTGGTACGGCCAGGCCGGCACCGTTCCGGAGGAGGTGCGGGGATGTCCATCCACGGAGAATCCGAGGTCCTGCTCACGCCTGCCGAGGTAGCGAGCTTGTTCCGTGTTGACCCCAAGACAGTAACGCGTTGGGCAAAAGCGGGAAAGCTCTCGTCGATCCGGACACTTGGCGGTCACCGCCGCTACAAGGAGTCCGAGGTTCGGGCGCTGCTCGGTGCGGCAGCGGACAGCTCGGGCGACACCGACAACTAGTCGGGCGTCGTTGACGGATTGGTCGGCAGGTAGGACGAAGGCGCGCCGGGTGCTGCCCCCCAGCTCAGCCCCGCGCGCGCCTGAGCACAGCGGTTACGACCACAGCGGTGCCGATGGCCACGAGCCCGATGGCGGCACCGATCACAACCTTGGCGTTGCGGGCCCGGCGCGGATCTGGCGCCGGGCCGTTCTTGTGCCCGAACGAGCCGGTGGCCATCGCCCCGGCGTCGCTCGCGGCCTGCTTGGCCTCCTTGGCGATGCGTGACGCCTGGTAACCCGGGCTGAGCCGGGTGGTCAGCTCGTCGATGGTGGCGGCGAGGTCCGCACGGGTGCGGAGCACCTCGGCCTCGAGCTCGCTGCTGCTGGGCTGCGGTGTCTCGGTGCTCATCGCTGCATCCCTTCCTTGATCGACGTGATGTCGTCCTTGACCCGCTGCACACTCTCGGGCGGGGTGGTGGCCTTCTTCAGGAGCTGGGCGCCGACGAGCGCCAGGACGGCCACCACGAGCACCATGAAGCCGCCGATGGCGAGTGCCGACAACCAGAGGGGCCAGACCGTCCCCAGGCCGTACACGGCCGCCAGGAGCAGCACGCCGACGGCGTAGGCGAAGATCAGGAGCGCCACGACAAGCAGGCCGACGCCGATGCCGGACTTCTTGGCCTTCTCGGCCAGCTCGGCCTTGGCGAGCGCGATCTCGGCCCGGACGAGCCGGGAGGCCTGCTCGGAGACCTGCTCGACCAGCTTGCCCAGGGAGGCCGGCCTGTCGGGTCCCGGAGCGCCCGCGGGAGGGATATCTGCCGGTCCTGTCTGGTCGTCGAACTTCACGTCGTCGATCATCTGCCCTCCCGTGCTGCCGGTTTCGGCCTGCGCCGCTGAAGACAACTCAACAGGCCAAGAGCTCATGGGGCAATTCCTGGCGCGGCGTGGCTTCCAGGAAAAGGCATGAAGAGGATCACGCGGCAATGAGAAATTGGTGGAAGGAATTACCTCGGAGGCGGCTGGGCGTGGAGTTCGCGATGGCTGGGCGGCGGCATCGGAAGTGGCCTCGCCGGAGAGGGTTTCCGGCCGGACCTGCCTGAAGCTGGATACGCGCACGCGACCCGGCCTGGAAAGGCCGACGGGCTGCGCTTCCGAAGAAGTGCGCCAGCCCCGAGCTCATCCCAGGGTGGTCAGAGGTCACCGTGATGACGCCCACGCTCAGGAACCAAGTAGGTGGCGGTGGGCACGACGAGCATCACGCCGCTGGTCACCTATGGCGAGCGTGGGCGCCATCAGGTTCGAGGTCATCATGCTGCCCTGGACCGTGAAGCTCGGCACGGCGTCGGGAGCGAACACAGGTCTCGGGGGCGAGGTTTGGTCTGGCTCCGCAGTGCGACCATTCGGAGATGACCTTGAGCCTCGGTGATGGATGGACCATTGAGCGCGTTCGCACATACTCAGGCGACGTGACGGCCAGGGAACTCCCTCTCGATCGTGACGCGTTCCTGGACGGCGTCCACGGCCTCGTTCGGCTCACGCCCCGGGCGATCGTCACGGTTGGCGGGCTGGTCCTCGTGCGGCATGACCGTGACTGGTACATGGGCGAAGCTGACGACGACGGCACTGTGGTTTGCTGGAGCGCCTACGGAACCGACCTCGGCGAAGCGATCGACGGTCTCTGAACGCCGACAATCACGCAGGGCACGCAGTTGGGTGACACCGCCCTAGTCGCTGCGGACTCACCCCTTCTCCCTCATCCGCCAAGAGCCGGATAGCCGATCCGTCGGCCATGAGTGGCGCGTTTGGCTCCATGCTGCAGCGTGCCTGCGCTCGTGGCCTCGCTCCACGCAACGTGTTGGAACTGGTCGACGTGCCCGAGGGGCGGGAAGGCCGTGCGTCCCGTTCGCTCACCGTCGAACAGGCGGAGGGCGTGCTCACCCTCACGAAGTCGGATCCGATGCACGCGTACATCGTGGTCTCGATCCTGACGGGCCTGCGGACGGAGGAGGTTCGTGCCTTGCGGCGGGATCACGTTGACCTGGACGGGGACCCCGAGGTGATGCCGCCGGTTCCGCCGAGCGTCATGGTGACACGAACTGCGGCCGGTGATTCAGACGGGGGCGACGGCGATGGATCGAATCTTCGCGCCGGAAGAGTTCGCGTCGGGCTGGTACATGGAGCCGCTGTTGGGTGCGAACGAACTTCGCGTGCCGATGCTGGGTGAGTGGCGCCGTTCGCTAACTCATTCACTAACCGGTCATCTCGGCGGATCATCCGGTGAAACGCAGAACCCCCGGAACCGTGTGGTTCCGGGGGTTCTTGGCTGTGGCTCCGACCGGCGTCGATCCGGTGACCTTTCGATTTTCAGTCGAACGCTCTACCAACTGAGCTACAGAGCCCTAGCGCGAACGCCCGGATAGTCGAGACCGACGATCCGGGCGCCTCTCGCGCGACCCTGACGGGACTTGAACCCGCGACCTCCGCCGTGACAGGGCGGCGCGCTAACCAACTGCGCTACAGGGCCATGGTCGCTACCCGCGACCGGGGGGCTCGTTCCGAACCGTGAGTACCCTAACCCACCCTGGGCCAGAACCTGAAATCAGATCCGGACCCTGCTGGGATGACCTGCCTCACAGCGGTCGAAACCTGGCTCGAGCGAGCCCCTTCGTACCCCCAACGGGATTCGAACCCGTGCTACCGCCGTGAAAGGGCGGGGTCCTAGGCCGCTAGACGATGGGGGCCAAGACCGGGCAAGTCTACAGGCGCTCGACCCCCTTCCCGCACGTCGAGGCCGAGACCTGGACGAGTCGCCGGTCGGGGATGATGGGTGCGTGGTGGAGATGACGCGGGAGGACTTCGAGACGGCCGTCAGCGAGGGGCTGGACCTCGTTCCGCCCGACCTCGCGGCGCAGATGGACAACGTGGTGGTGCTCGTCGAGGACGACGCGCCCGCGGACGATCCCGAGCTGCTGGGCCTCTACGAGGGGGTGCCGCTGACGGAGCGCGACCACATGTGGGCCGCGGGCGCTCTGCCCGACCGCATCACGATCTTCCGGAACCCCACCCTCGCGATCTGCGACACGCGCGAGGACGTCGTGGAGGAGGTGGCCGTCACCGTGGTGCACGAGATCGCCCACCACTTCGGGATCGACGACGCGCGGCTGCACGAGCTCGGCTGGGACTGAGCGGCGCCGTCCGGCCGGCAGACGAACGGACCCCGGTCCGCGAAGCGGGGCTTCGCGGACCGG
>NZ_KI911649.1:100587-101133 GCF_000515355.1 Promicromonospora kroppenstedtii DSM 19349
GGTCCGCGAAGCGGGGCTTCGCGGACCGGGGTCCGTGGGCCGGCCCTGGGGCCGGCGTCCTTCGCGAGGCGACGCGTCAGTACGACGTGCCGAACTCCCAGTGCCAGGGTTCCGGCTTGCTGCCGCCGGCCTGGGCCCAGCCCGGGTGTTTCCAGCCGTATTTCCCGGCGTTCGCCTGCATCCAGCTGAACTCAGCGCTGCCGAAAGACTGGATGCCGCCGGAAAGGTCGACCGCCTGGCCCCACCCGTGGTTCGACGTGCCGGGCACGGCGGCCAGGGCGCCGCGAGACGCGGACACAGCCACCTGCTCGCTGTACGAGCGGTAGCCGTCGGTCAGGGACAGGTTCCGGCCGAAGGCCGAGCGGAACGCCCGGTTCAGGTCCTCGAGCGCCGCCGCGGCGTCGCACCGCAGCTTCTCGCCGGACGCGAAGCTCACGCCGCACAGCACGCTCGACGGGATCTGCCCGTTGCCGTACTGCTTCGCGGCCTGCGCCATGCGCTTGGCCTCGGCGGCCCGCTCCCGGGCCGCGGCGGCCGCGCGCTCGG
>NZ_KI911649.1:101233-110232 GCF_000515355.1 Promicromonospora kroppenstedtii DSM 19349
CGGCGGCGCGTGCGGCCGCGCGGTCGGCGCGGGCCTCCAGCACCGCCCTGCGCGCCGCGGCGATCTCCTCGGGGGTGGGGCCCGCCTTGACCGACACGACGGCGTCGCCATCGGTCCTGGTGATGAGCCGCTGGAGCGACGTCGTCACCTTCTCGATCTTGTCGGCCGACGGCGCTGCCGCCGCACTCTCCGCGGCGCCCTCGGTGTCCGCGGTGTCCGCGGTGTCGGCGGCCGGCTCCGCCTGCTCAGAATCCTGCGCCGCCTCGGTGCTCACGACCGAGTCGGCGAGCGGGGTGGCGAGGATGGGCAGGCTCTCGGTCTGCTGCCCGCCGAGCGGGGTGACACCCGCGGCCGCGACGGCCAGGTTCGTCGGATCGGTGGCGTCCGCCGCGGTGTCCCGGGCGACGTCATCTGTGGTGGCGCTCCCGGCCGAGGCGTCGGCCGCACGGTCGGCGAGCGACGCGCGCTCGGTGCTCCGGGAGGCGGGCGTGTTCTGCCGCAGCGCCGTCGCGGTGACGGCGGCGTCGCGAGCCTGGCTCACCAAGCCTCTGAGCTCCCGGGTCGCTGCCCGGAGCTTCCGGCGCTCCTTGGAGTTGAGGTCGCCCTCCTGGGTGACGTAGTCGGCGTCCGTCAGGACGGCGTCCGCCTTCTCGGAGGCGGACCGCACCTCGGGGTCCGTGGCGACCGCGCTGGTGATGGCGACGGGCTGGGCGGCCGGTTGGGCGACCTTCTCGGCGGCGGACGCCACGGCGTCGCCGCCGTCACCGGCGAAGCTGACTGCGGCCGTGGTGGTCAGGGCCACCGTGGTGAGTGCCGCCGCGACCGCGAAGGACGAGCGGCGCACCATCCGGCTGGATCGTGCGGTGTGCCCCGCGGCCGGGACGGCGGCGTGAGCACCCTGAGCGCCCGGGCGCCGCGTGCGACGGGGGACGAGGGTGTGCTCTCCGGGCCTCAAGGGCGCTCCATGGGCTCGGGGGCAGGGACAAGACGCGCGGTGTGCACGACGGGGTTCGGCGTCTGGGGCACGCTGGCTTCCGTTCCGCGGCTGGGCACGCCGACACCGCGAGGGGAGTTGCCCTCGGGGGACGGTGAAGGATGCTCCGGCTGCTGTCTGGCCACGGCGCGCGTCAGGGCGCGGGTCATGGCGGTTGCCGCGAAGAACCCGGCTCGAAGGCCCAGGGGGAGTTCTTCGCGGCAACGCTTTAATGTTGAACGACCGTCCACGAGTTGCGTAACCCCCCGACCAGAGGTATGCCTCACAAAAACCGCGCAGAGAACGTGCCCCAGCGGTGAAGGCGGGACAACCCGGGGTGTGCGCGCTCACATTGAGGCGTTCGAGGCCATGTATCAGACTTCGGGCATGGCCCATCACGATCAGGCCGCGAACGGATCCGTGCCCACCCCCGCCGGACAACCCGTGACCGTGTCAATCCATCGCATCGTCCACCCCGAGCACGTCCCCGAGGTCACCCGCTGGGTGCAGTCGGGCGTCAACCTCGCCAACCGTTGGGACGGGTTCCTCGGCTCGGGCTGGATCCGCGCCGCCGAGGGATCCCGCGACTGGCACATGCTCTACCGGTTCGCCGACGCCGAGCGGCTCGCCGCCTGGGAGCAGTCGGCCGAGCGGCGGGACTGGCTCGCGCAGGGCACCGGCCTCGTCGAGGAACTGCGCTACCAGCAGCGCACGGGCATCGAGGGCTGGTTCGAGGACCCGACGCGGGTGGACGAGCCGGCCGACGTCGCTGCCGTCGTCGTGCCGCCTCGCTGGAAGCAGGCCACCAGCATCTGGCTCGGGTTCTTCCCGGTGAACCTGTTGTTCACCGCCCTGTTCACCTACCTGGTGCCGGGCTGGGACGACGTACCCCTGGTGCTCAAGGTGCTGGTCTCGACCCTGATCCTCACGCCGATCATGGCGTACTGGGTGCTGCCCTGGGTGACCCGCCGCCTGCACGGCTGGTTGCACCGGTCCTGACGGGCTACGCCCCGCCCACGGCCAGTCGCCGCGCCGGGGCGGGTCGCCGTCCGCGGAGGCGGATGCCGCCCCTGCCGGGCACGGGCAGGGCCGCGGCCTGACCGGTGCGGCCCGCGAGCCACCCCGTCAGGCGCTCGGGCCGGTCGGTGATGATGCCGTCCACGCCGACGCCGGAGTCGGCGGTCACTAGCGTGGTCCACGCCGCCGGGTCGTTCGCAGTCCACGACATGACCCGCAGGCCTGCGGCGTGCAGGCGGGACACCATGCGCGGGCTGCCCGCGATCGTGGCTACCGACGGGTTGCAGGCGACCACACCGAGGCGCTCGCAGAGGCGCAGCAGCCCGGGCGGGTCGAACGACACGAGCAGGCCGCCCGGCAGGTGGGGTGCGACGTCGCGCACCGTGGCCACCGTGCCCGGCCAGAAGCTCTGGACCAGGACCCTGCCGTCGAAGCCGGCGGCGTCGACGGTCGCCACCACCCGCTCGACCTGCTCGGCGTCCCATGCGCCCTTGAGCTCCAGCAGCAGGTCCGTCCCGGGGTGCCGGGCCAGCACGGTGAGCACCTCGCCGAGCGTGGGGACGTGCTGTCCCGAGAAGGCCGGCGAGAAGTGCGCCCCGGCGTCGAGCCCGAGCACCTCCTGCGCGGTGAGGGCGGAGACCTTGCCGGTCCCGTCGGTGGTGGCGTCCACGGTCTCGTCGTGGATCACCGCGCCCACGCCGTCGGCGGTGGGCTGAAGGTCGATCTCGACGTAGTCCACGCCCGCGTGGCAGGCGGCCTCGATGGCGGCGAGGGTGTTCTGCGGTGCCACCGCGGAGTACCCACGGTGGGCGACGACTGCGGGACGAGCGGCCATGCTGACCTCCGGATCTGCGGCTCTGCTCGCCACGTTAGCCGCTCACGGGGGCCTCCCGGGCGCCCCGGTGCGAATTCGAGGAGAGTTCCAGGACCGTTCACCACGCGGCCCCAAGGGCGCCGTGTCGGCCACCCGCGCGAAACCCGCCGGATGCAGATTCTCAGCGCCAGGTGGTTACATGTGCGCCATGGTTCGACCTGCACCGCGCGCGACCCGCGCCCGCGGGGCGCTCGCCGCCGCGGCGCTCCTCCTCGTAGTCCTTGCCGGCTGCTCCGCCGACGGCGAGGACCCGGCGGCCGACGGCGGAACGGGCGCGACGCAGTCGGGAGGCGCGACCGCGACCGCGGACGACCGGGACGCGCCCCTCGACGTGAACGAGGCGTGCGCCGCCATGTACGTCAAGGGCGACAAGACGCTCGAGGAGCGCATCGGCACCGCGCTCGTCGGGGCGAGCGACGGGTTGGACGCCGCCGCGGCCGATCAGATGCACGCGATCGCGGTGGAGCTCGGGCGCCTGGAGTCCCATGTGCCCGAGGAGTTCCAGGGCCCGGTGCAGAAAGTACGGGTCCCGTTCCTGCAGCTGCAGAAGTCCCTCGACGACGGCACGCAGGAGCAGATCGAGCTCGACGTCGCCTCGACGGTCGAAGGGCTCAAGGAGTACCAGGCGCTCTGCTGAGCGGCTCGAAGATGCCCTGCCCCGGCGTCAGGACGCCGCGCGGGTCGAAGCGGTCCTTGGCGCGCAGCACTGCCGGCCAGCGGTCCCCGTAGTGGGTGCGCCAGCCGGCGGGCGTCAGGCGCAGGGCGTTGACCGGGTACTGCGTGCCCCCGGCGGCGAGCACCCGGGCGTAGAGCGCGTCGTTGTCGGCGATCAGACGCTCGGCCTCGGCGTCGTCGGGCGGGCTCACCGCGCGCAGCAGCGCGAGCAGGAAGAACACTTCGCCGGCCGGGACCCGCACCTGGGGCCGGGTGATGAGCGAGCTCCGCGCCGGGTAGAGCAGGGCGACGCCGCCGGCGTCGGCCGGGGTGAGCGTGGTGAGGAGCTCCGTGACGATCTCGTCGGTGGCGGCGTCCGGGAGGAAGGCGTTGAGCCAGGGCCCGGGCAGGCGGAGCGCCTCGATCTGCTCCACCGTCTCGTAGACCCGGTTCAGCCATTCGAAGTACGGCACGTCCACGACGTCGACGCCGCTGGGCTCGATGCCGGCCAGCACCGCCTCGTCGTCGGGCGGCTGGGCCGTGTACCAGGAGCCACCCTCCAGGACGAAGGCGAAGTCGTCGTCGTCCGTCGGGACGAGCTGGCCCTCCAGGTAGTCGAAGCGGCCGTCGGCCAGCGCGGTCCGCTGGGCCGCGGTCAGGTCGGTGACGCGGGGGTAGGTGAGCGTGTAGACGCGCGCCATGGTGGGCGCGGGCACCAGCCGGACCGTCGCGCGCACGATGATCGCGAACTGGCCCAGCCCGCCGAGCACCGCCTCGAACAGCTCGGGCTCGTGGTCGGCGGAGCAGGTGACCAGCCGGCCGTCGCCCGTGACCACCTGGAGCTCGAGCGTGTTGTCGACGAGCATCCCGTGGTGCTGGGAGGCGCCGCCGATGCCGCCGACGCAGAGCGTCCCGCCCACGGAGAGGCCCAGGTAGTCCGTGCTCACCGGGGGTGCGATGCCGTCCTTGAGCGTTATACGTACCAGGTCGAGCCACTGGACGCCGGCGTCCACGACGGCGTGGCCGGGCGTGATCTCGTGGACCGTGGCGAGGGTGCGCGAGTCGATCACGACGCCGGACTCGGCCTGCGCCTGGCCGAACGTCGAGTGGCCCTGACCGCGCACGGCAACGACGATCCCGTGCTCGTTGGCAAACCGCACGAGGGTCACGACGTCGGCGACCGAACCGGGGCGCAGGACCGCGCGGGGGCGGTCGTGCACCAGGTGTCCGTAGTCGGTGGCGGCCTCGGTGAGGGCGTCCTCGTCGGTGACGAGCTGGCCGTCGAGATGGGGGAGCTGAATCGCGGTGGAGTTCTCCGGGAGGCTGTTCAGCCACCGGGAGTCGGCCGGGTCGAATGCGACCACGGCGGCGCCTGCCAGAAATGTGCGACGGTCTAGCTGTGCCATGTGGGCCCCTCGGCGTTCGGGTGGGCGACTACGGTACAGGCCAGACTATGTGCGGCGTAAGAGTCTTCTGTGGAGGGGCGCGGGCGACCTTTTTCGCATGGCGGAGGCGGATTGCGGGAAATAACTGCCGCGCGAGGCCGCCCGGGGCGACGGGCCCGGCTGCCTAGCGCGGACCGAGGAACCCCTCGAGCCAGGAGTGGATGTCGTCCAGCGCGGCCTGTGCCATGGAGGTCGGGTGCCCCGTGAACGCGTGCGGGGCGTCCGGGTAGAGGCAGAGGTCGACGTCGACGCCGGCCGCCGAGAGGCGCGCTGCCATGGCGAGGTTGTCCGCCAGCAGGATGTCCGCCTCACCGACGACCATGAGGACCGGCGGCAGGCCGGCCAGGTCGGCGTAGACCGGCGAGAGGTCCGGGGCGGTGCGGTCCGGGGCATCGCCGGCGTACGCCGCTATGAAGAACTCGTCGGCGATGAGGCGACCGGCCGGGGTCCGCGCGCTGAGGTCGTAGGTTCCGAACTGGAGCACGGCCGCGTCGACGGCGGTCACTCCCCGGTCCCGGAGGCGCAGGAGCGTGGTCACCGCGAGCGTGGAGCCGGCGGAGAACCCGCCGATCGCGAACCTGCTGGTCCGAAAGCGCTCCGCCAGGTGCTCGGTGATCCAGAGCGCGGCGGTCTCGCAGTCGTCCGGGGCCGCGGGCCACGGGTGCTCCGGGGCCAGGCGGTAGTCGACGCCGATCACGGTGACACCGAGCGCGTCGGCAAGCCTCCGGTTGCGGACGTCGTCGCCGGCCGCCGTGCCCATGTAGAACCCGCCGCCGTGGAGCTGGAGGACGACACCGGAGCTCGGCGTGTCGACCGGTTCGTGGATCCGCACGGGGACGCTGCGGCCACTGGCGCTCGCGATCTCCTCGCCCGCCGGCGGGTCCGCCGGGGCGGGGCCGCTGAGCCGCGCCTGCGCGGCGAGGAGCTCTTCCATGTTGGCCGGGCCTCTTCCGGCCGGGCGGTTCGCGTAGAACTCGCTGGTCGGCTCGACGAGGGGCAGGAGCTGGGGATCGATCAGGTGGGCGCGTCCGAGGTTCATCGCGACCCAACGTACGACCGGGCCGGGGTGTCCTGCCAGGACGAATGGGTGGCGTGAGGAGACGGTGGGCCCCCCGGGGATCGAACCCGGAACCCGCGGATTAAAAGTCCGCTGCTCTGCCAGTTGAGCTAGAGGCCCGCGTGCCCGGCATGCGGGCGGCGCGAGACGAAAGCCTACCGGTCAGCTCCCGGATGCTGGTGCGGCCCTCCGCGCGGGGCACCATAGGGCCTGTGGCGACGCCTGTCATCCGCTGTCCCAGCCAGTGGGAGATATCGGGTTAAATGCGTCTCACGCTTGCGGTGAGCGGGAGGGCTTGGTTCGGTGGACGGGACCACGAGAACCAATGTGAGGAGCTCATCGTGCTCACCGTGACTGACAACGCTCGTACCGCCGTCCAGGACCTCGCTCAGCAGGCCGGAGTGCCGGTCGAGGGTGGTCTGCGTATCGCGCAGGCGGCCGACCAGCCGGGGAACTTCGAGCTCGCGCTGGTTCCGGCCCCGCAGCCCGACGACCAGGTCGTCGACGCCTCGGGTTCCACCAACGTGTTCGTCGAGGCGCAGGCAGCACCTGCTCTGGAGACGCTGACCCTGGACGCGGACCCGCGCGCCGAGGGTCCGGGATTCGTGCTCACGCCCACGGCGTGACCTTCCGGCGCCCTCCCGTCGGGCGTCGAACCGCGAAGGCCCCCGCGGCCACCTGCCAGGTGGTCTTCCGGGGGCCTTCGTCGTGCGCGGCGGCGTCAGGCGGTTCGGCGCGGCGTACCCCTCAGAGCGCCACCCCGAGGATCCACGAGCCGCCCAGCGCCAGGGCACCGAGGGTCACAAGGAGGAAGAGCGTCACCCAGAGCAGGCCGCCCACGCCGGTCAGGCGGGCGAGCATGTCGGCGTCCGAGGTCCGGGCCTGGCCGCGCGACCGCTGGACCTGCAGCTCGAACACCGGCCGCACCGCCCCGAGCAGCAGGAACCAGGTGACGGCGTAGGCGACGGCGCTCTGCACCTCGGGCGCCAGGAACCACGTGACGAACACGAGGGCCGCACCGCTCACGAGGATCGACCAGAGGCCGAACCAGTTGCGGATCTGCAGGAGCAGCAGCGCGAGCAGGGCCACGAGCAGCCACAGCAGGCCCACGGCGTAGCCGAGCTTGAGCAGCCACGCGGCACCGAGGCCGATGAGACCCGGGCCCACGTAGCCCGCGAACGCCGTGATGACCATGCCCGGGCCGCGCGGCTTCCCGCGCGACACGGTCAGGCCCGAGGTGTCGGAGTGCAGCCGGATGCCCTCGAGCTTGCGGCCGGTCAGCAGGGCGCCCAGGCCGTGCGACGCCTCGTGCGCGATGGTGATCACGTGCCGCGCCATGTGCCACAGGGGCCGGAAGAGCACGACGGCCAGGGCGACCGCCGCCATGGCCAGCACCATGAGGTTTGACGGGGGGTCGACCGGGGTGACCGCGTTGGTCCAGATTGTGCCGATCACGTCGCCGATGGCGGCGAACGGTCCGGCGGAGCTGGTCGCTGCGGAATCCATGCGCCACATAGAACCACACCGGACGTGACGTGCGCCGCAGCCACCTGCTCCCGAACGTGCGAGAATGTACGGTCGTGGGCGGCACAGGCTGCCCGACGTCGTGGCCCCGGCCCGGGTGAGCAACTCTCCCGCCGGTGTGAGCACGGCGGACCACCGGCGCGAGACGCGCCGCCACCGAGCCCGAGAGGCCCATCCTTGACTACCTTTGCCGACCTCGGTCTGCCCGCGCCCGTCGTGCGCGTCCTGGCGGACCGCGGCATCACCTCGCCGTTCCCCATCCAGACGGCTTCCCTGCCGGACTCCCTCGCCGGGCGCGACGTGCTCGGCCGCGGCCGCACCGGCTCCGGCAAGACCCTCGCGTTCGCCCTGCCCGTCGTGACGCGCCTCGCAATGTCCGGCGCTCGTTCCGCCGCCTCGGGGCAGCCTCGCCGCGCCGCGGGCCGGCCCCGCGCCCTCGTGCTGGCCCCGACGCGTGAGCTGGCCAACCAGATCGACGAGTCGATCGCGCCGCTCGCGCAGGCCCTCGGCCTGAAGACCACCACGATCTTCGGCGGCGTGGCGCAGTCGCGCCAGGTCACCGCGCTGAACGCCGGCGTCGACATCGTCATCGCGTGCCCCGGCCGGCTCGAGGACCTGCTGGGCCAGCGACACCTCACGCTGGACGACGTCGAGATCACCGTGCTCGACGAGGCCGACCACATGGCCGACCTCGGCTTCCTGCCCGGCGTGAAGCGCATCCTCGACAAGACCGGTGCGCGCACGCAGCGCCTGCTGTTCTCGGCCACGCTCGACAACGGCGTGGACGTGCTGGTCAAGCGCTACCTGCACCAGCCCGTCACCCACTCCGTGGACGACGCCGCCGCGCCGCCGCCGCAGATGACGCACCACATCCTCGCCGTGGCCGACAAGGACGCGAAGAAGAACGTGGTGCAGCAGCTCGCGCAGGGCACCGGCCGCCGCGTGCTGTTCACGCGCACCAAGCACCAGGCCAAGAAGCTCGCCAAGCAGCTCACCGCCGCGGGCGTGCCCGCCGTCGACCTGCACGGCAACCTCGGTCAGGGCGCGCGCGAGCGCAACCTCGCCGCGTTCTCGTCCGGTGAGGTGAAGGTGCTCGTGGCGACCGACATCGCGGCCCGTGGCATCCACGTCGACGACGTCGAGCTCGTGGTGCACGTGGACCCGCCCGCCGAGCACAAGGCGTACCTGCACCGCTCCGGGCGGACGGCGCGCGCGGGCTCCGGCGGCGACGTCGTGACCCTCATGCTCCCCGAGGAGCGCGGCGACGTGCGTGACCTGACCCGCAAGGCGAAGATCACCGCCCGTCCCCAGGACGTGGCCCCCGGCGACGCCACGGTGACCAGCCTGGTGGGCGAGGTCGCCCCCTACGTGGAGTACGTGCCGCCGGCCCCGCAGCAGCCGGCCCGCCAGGGGCAGCCCAAGCGCCAGGGCGGCCGCGGCCGGTCCGGCCAGGGC
>NZ_KI911649.1:110332-118633 GCF_000515355.1 Promicromonospora kroppenstedtii DSM 19349
GGTGGGCGTCCGGCGTCGGGCGGCGGCCGTACCGCCGCCGACCACTTCCCCCGGCCGGACAGCGCACCGCGTCGTCGTCGTCGGGGTGGCCGCGGTCGCGGTGCGGGCAACCCGAACGCGTCCGCCGCGAACTGACGCCCGTACGAGTCAGACCCACAGGTAACGCGAGTGACCTGTGGGTCTGACCCGTCTCGGGGAACACTCGCGAACGGCGCGAGGTTGACATGGCTGGAGGTGTCGAGATGACCTACAAGGTGTCCAAGTCCGACCAGGAGTGGCGCGAGCAGCTGTCGTCCCAGGAGTACGCGGTGCTGCGCCAGGCGGGCACGGAGCGTGCGTGGACGGGCGAGCTGCTCGACGAGAAGCGCACCGGTGTCTACCGGTGTCGCGCGTGCGACGCCGAGCTGTTCCGGTCGGAGACCAAGTTCGACTCCCACTGCGGGTGGCCGTCGTTCTACAGCCCGCTCGCCGGCGACTCCGTCGAGCTGATCGAGGACCGTTCGCTGGGCATGGTGCGCACCGAGGTGCGCTGCGCGAGCTGCGGCTCCCACCTGGGGCACGTGTTCGACGACGCGCCCCAGACCCCGACGGGCGACCGGTTCTGCATGAACTCGGTGAGCCTCACGTTCGAAGAGGCCTGACGGCAGACGAGCGGCGTCAGCGCACGCTCTGTTTCCACGCCACGATGTCCGCCGAGTAGCGGTTGAGCAGCCTGGCGAGCTGGGCGACGTCCTCCGTCTCCCAGGTCGCCAGGGCGCCCTCCAGCATGGCGACCCGGCTGGTGCGGGCCCGCTCGAAGCGGTCGACGCCGTCGGGCGTCAGGGTGATGCGCTGGCCCCGGCTGTCGTCGGGGTCGACGGTGCGTTCCACCAGGCCCAGCTCGACGAGGCGGCTGAGCTGCCGCGACACGGTGGCGCGCCCGACGCCGAAGAAGGTGGCGAGGTCGGAACCCCGGGCCCCGGGCCGTTCGGCGATGTGCGCCAGCAGGGGGTACGCGCTCGCGTCGAGCTCGGGATGGACGCGCTGGGCGATCGACGCGCCGTTGGACTGCGCGCGGCGGATCACCAGGCGCACCTCACGCTCCAGGCCCTCGAACGGTCCGGGAGCGGTCGCGCGCTCGTCGGCGGTGTCGCCGCCGGCACCCCTGCCGGCGGCGACACCGTGCGCCGCGTCCTTGCTGGACCTGCCTGTACTCGAGAGCATGCGCCCATGATGACGCGTCAAGCGCCTGGATCACAGCCCGCGGGCACGAAATCCCCCGCTTGCCAGCCTTAGACCTCGGCGGCTTCGAGGTCCTGGAGCTGGTCGATGCCCGACCGGTGACCCAGCGGCACCTCCTTGATGAGGGAGACGCAGACCAGGGCGACCAGCGCGAGCGGTACGGCGGCGAGGAAGATGTCCGCGATGCCGTTCGCGTAGGCCTTCTCGACGACCTCGACCAGCAGGGCCGGGAGTGTCGAGAGATCGGGCAGCGTGCCACCTCCGGAGGACAGTGCCGACGGGTCGATCCCCTGCTTGGCGAGCTCAGGGGCGATCGCGGTGACGCCGTCCTTGAGGTTCTCCTTGACGCTGTGCCCGAGGATCGCGCCGAGCGCGGAGACGCCGATGGCGCCGCCGAGCGAGCGGAAGAACGTCACGGTGGACGTACCCGAGCCCGAGTCCTTGATGTGCAGGGTGTTCTGCGTGGCCAGCACCATGTTCTGCATGAGCATGCCGACGCCCGCGCCGAGCACGAACAGGTAGATCGACACCAGCACGAAGGACGTGTGGTAGTCCAGGGTCGACAGGAGCAGCAGACCGCCCGTCAGGAGCACGCCGCCGGTGACCATGTACGGCTTGTACCGGCCGGTCCTCGAGATGAGCTGGCCGCTGATCGTGGACGACAGGAACAGGCCGACCACCATCGGGATGGTGTAGAGGCCGGACTCCGTCGGCGTCTTGCCTCGGGAGAGCTGCATGTACTGGCTGAGGAACACCGAGGAGCCGAACATCGCGACGCCGACGGCGACCGAGCCGATGACGGCGAGCACCAGCGTGCGGTTCTTGAACAGGTACATGGGAATGAGCGGGTTCTTGACCCGCAGCTCGACGAGCACCGCGATCGCCAGGATCGCCAGGGAGCCGCCGACCATCGCGAACGTCTGCCACGAGATCCAGTCGAACTCGCTGCCCGCGAAGGTGATCCACAGCAGCAGGGTGGCGATGCCGACGGAGATCAGCGTGGCGCCGATGACGTCGATGCGGGCGGAGCCCTTCGGCCGCTTGGGCAGCTTCAGGGTCATCTGCAGCACGATGATCGACGCGATCGCGAACGGCAGGCCCACGAAGAAGTTCCAGCGCCAGCTGATGGCGTCGGTGAGGAAGCCGCCGAGGATGGGGCCGCCGACCATGCCGATACCCATGATCGAGCCCATGAGCCCCATGTACCGGCCGCGCTGGCGCGGGCTGATGATGTCGGCGATGAGCACGGCGGCCAGGGACTGCAGGCCGCCCGCGCCGATGCCCTGGAAGGCGCGGAACGTGATGAGCTGGCCGACGTCCTGCGAGAAGCCGGCGGCCGCTGCCGACAGCACCGAGATGACCAGTGCGATCTGGATCAGGGTCTTGCGGTTGGTGAGGTCGGCGAGCTTGCCCCAGATGGGTGTCGAGATCGTCGAGGTCAGCAGGGTCGCCGTGACGACCCAGGTGAACGCCGACTGGCCGCCCTCCAGGTCGGTGATGATCTTCGGCAGGGACGACGAGACCACCGACATCGCCAGGACGGAGACGAACATGCCGAGGAGGATCCCGGACAGTGCCCGGAGAACCTCCGTGTGCGTCATGGCGGGTGGTTCGCCCTGCAGGTGGTCGGGCTCGACCACCGTGGACGTGGTGTTGGGGCTGGTCATGCACACTCCTGCTGGTTCTGGGGGGTTCTGCGGTGCGTGGTGTTCGCACTGATGGTGTCGACGAGGCGGTCCAGCGTGCGGGTCGCCTCGGCGAGGTCTTCGGGCGACCAGGCAGCGAATGCCTGGTCGATGAGGATCGAGTACTGCTCGGTGGCCTCGGCCGCGAGGGCGCGGCCCGAGTCCGTCAGCTCGACGGTGCGCACCCGGCGGTCCTCGTCGTCGACGGTGCGCACGACGTACCCGGCGTCGGCCAGCGTGCTCACCTGGCGGCTGGCCACGGAGAGGTCGACGCGCTGGCGTGCCGCGATGTCGGAGAGGGAGGCCGGGCCGCACCTGTCGAGCAGGTGCAGCACGGCGACGCCGGCCCTGGGCCAGTCGAGCTCGTGGGCGATACGGGCCGCCGCCTCCCGCTGGGCGCGGGAAAGACTCTGGAGCGCGGTGATCAGGGCGACGGCCGGAGCTTCGGTGCCGGACGCCGTCCGGCTGCTGTGAGAAGTCATGGTGCCTCGCGTTTGATTGCTTAGAGCAACTATATCTCGATGGTTGCCGAATGCAAGGGTCTTGTCGGCGTCGGTCCGGGTGGCCGGGTGTGACCTGCGCGACACGTCATTCGGCCGCGCAGCCCGGTGGGCAGCGCAAGAGCGGACGGCGCCGCTCCCCGGTGGGGGAGCGGCGCCGTCCGGTCAGGGTTCGGCGACGGCGTCAGGCGCCGGCGCGGGACTCGTCGCCCATGTCCTCGAGCTCGACGCCCCTGGTCTCGGGCACCTTGCTGAACACGAAGAAGAAGCTCAGCGCCGCGAAGGCCGCGTACATCAGGTACGGCACGCTGGCGCCGAAGGCGGACAGCAGCGGCGGGAACGTCAGTGTGATCGCGAAGTTGGCGATCCACTGCATGGCCGCTGCGACGCCGAGGGCTGCCGCGCGGATGCGGTTGGGGAACATCTCGCCCAGCAGCACCCACACGAGCGGGCCCCACGAGGCGCCGAAGAAGACGACGAACGCGTTGGCGCAGATCAGGGCGATGACGCCCCAGGGGCCGCTGAGCGAGATGTCCTCGCCTGTGCCGGTGGCCTGCGTGAACGCGACGGCCATGAGGCCCAGGGACACCGTCATGCCGGCCGAGCCGATCAGCAGCAGCGGACGGCGGCCCACCTTGTCGATCAGCGCGATGGCGATGAACGTGACCGCGACGTTGGTGACCGAGGTGATGGTGGAGACCAGGAACGCCTGGCTCTCGTCGAACCCGACGGCCTGCCACAGCGTGCTCGAGTAGTAGAAGATCACGTTGATGCCGACGAACTGCTGGAACACCGACAGCAGGATGCCCACCCAGACGATCGGCTTGAGGCCCAGCGCGCTGCCGCGCAGCGAGCCCTCGGAGGCGTTGGCCTCGTCGATCACGATGCTGCGGTGGATCTGGGCGAGGCGGTCGTCGACGTCCTCGTCCGGGCCGAGCACGCTGGCCAGGACGGCGCGGGCCTCGGCGTCGCGCCCCTTGGCGGCGAGGTAGCGGGGCGACTCGGGGATGCGCAGGGCCAGGATGCCGTAGACCGCGGCCGGGACGACGGCCACGAGGAACATCCAGCGCCAGGCCTCCCAGCCGAACCAGAGCACGTTGGCGGCGCCGCCGGCCGACTCGGCGAGGATCTGGTCGGAGAGCAGGGCCGCGAAGATACCGACGGTGATCGCGAGCTGCTGCAGCGAGCCCAGACGGCCGCGCATCGCGGCGGGTGCGATCTCCGCGATGTACGCGGGCGCGATCACGGACGCGATGCCGATGCCGACGCCGGCCATGAACCGCCAGACGGCGAGGTCCCACGCGGAGAACGCGATGGCCGACAGGATCGAGGACACGAAGAACAGCACGGCGCCGAGCACCATGACGTTGGTGCGGCCCCAGCGGTCGGCCAGGCGGCCGCCGGCCCAGGCACCCAGCGCGCAGCCGAGCAGCGCGACGGCGACCACGAGGCCGGTGATCGTCGGGTTGAGCGAGAACTGACCCTGGATGGCGTCGACGGCGCCGTTGATCACCGAGCTGTCGAAGCCGAACAGGAAGCCGCCCACCGCCGCGGCGAACGCCAGGGCTGTCGCCTTCCGGTGGGCCGATTGCGCGGTGGCGTTCGGGGCCGTGTGACCAGTGCTCATGCTGCGATGCTAAGTCGCCCCCCGGGGCAGTCGCGCGGCGAGCGGTCCGCCGGGTGCCCCCGGCGCCGTCCGCGGACCGCCCCGGAGGGCGCGGGGCTCAGGTGGGCCTCAGGTGAGGAACGGCCAGAGCGCCCAGGTCGCCAGCGCGGCCACGAGGGCCGCCGCGGGGATGGTCAGGACCCACGCGAACGCGATGTTCTTGGCCACGCCCCAGCGAACGGCGGAGAGCCGGCGCGTGGCGCCCACGCCCATGATCGCCGAGGTGATCGTGTGCGTCGTGGAGACCGGCGCGTGCAGCACGAACGCGTTGACGTACAGCACGAGGGCCGAGACCGACTCGGCCACGAAGCCGCGGGCCGGGTCCAGCTCGATGATCTTGCGACCCAGCGTGCGCATGATGCGCCAGCCGCCCGAGTAGGTGCCCGCCGAGATGGCGGCCGCCGCGGAGAGCTTGACCCAGAGCGGGATGCCCGTGTCGGGGTTGGCCCAGCCCACGGTCAGCAGCGCCAGGTAGATGACACCCATGGTCTTCTGCGCGTCCTGCAGGCCGTGGCCCAGCGCCATCGCGGCGGCCGAGGCGGTCTGCGCGATCCGGAAGCGCCGGTGCGTCTTGGCCGGGGCCGCGCTCTTGAAGATCCACAGCACCGCGATCATTCCCGCGAACGCGAGGCCGAAGCCCACCAGCGGCGAGATGACCATGGGGAGCACGACCTTGTCCACGATCGCGGACCAGTAGACGGCCATGCCGCCCGCCAGCCCGGCCCCGACGAGCCCACCGATGAGGGCGTGCGTGGACGAGGAGGGCAGCCCGAACCACCAGGTGATCAGGTTCCACGTGATGGCGCCGAGCAGCGCGCACAGCACCACGGCGAGCTCGGCGTGGGTGCTGGCGCCTGTCAGGTCCACGATCGAGGTGGCGATGGTCTCCGCGACCTCGGTGCCCAGCAGGGCTCCGGCGAAGTTCATGGTCGCCGCCATCAGGAGGGCGACGCGGGGCGTCAGCGCCCGGGTCGACACCGACGTCGCGATCGCGTTGGCGGCGTCGTGGAAGCCGTTCGTGTAGTCGAAGCTCAGGGCGAGCGCCACCACGAGGACGACGAGGGCGACCTCCAACTCAGGACTCCTTGAGGGCGATGGTCTCGACCATGTTCGCCACCTTCTCGAAGCTGTCCGCGGCGTTCTCGAGGACCTCCACGATCTCCTTCAGCTTCATGAGCTGGACCGGGTCGCCGGCGAGGTCGTCGAAGAGCTGGGCGATGAGCTTGCGGTGCAGCTTGTCCGCCTGGTTCTCCAGGCGGTTCACCTCGACCCAGTAGTCGGCGAGCTTGTCCATCGAGCGCAGCCGGGGCATGGCCTCGGCCGTCAGCTCCGCGCACCGCTGCAGCACCTGGACCTGGTCCGAGACGCGGTCCGGCAGGCCCTCGACCTTGTACAGGACGATCAGGTCGGCGGCCTCGTCCATCTCGTCCATGCAGTCGTCCAGCGCCGAGGCCAGGCTCGAGATGTCCTCGCGGTCGAACGGCGTCACGAAGGTCTGGTTGAGGCGCCGCATGATCGAGTGCGTGGCGTCGTCGGCGAGGTGCTCGACGTCGTGCATCTCCTCTGCCAGCTTCTCGCGGCCGGCCTTGTCGGCCCCGAGCAGCTCCGCCAACAGGGACGAACCCCTCACGAGATGCTGGGCCAGGGCGGCGAGAAGGTCGAAGTACGTGGTGTCGCGCGGAGTAAGGCGCACGAGGGCTCCCGTTCTGAGGGCTCTGGAACAGAGATCAGCGTAGGGCTGTTGCCGACTATCGCCAATTTGCAAGGTCATGCTTTGGCAACTCGTGACACACGGCACAGGCCGGGAGCAGCGCGATCGGGGCGGCCTCGAGGACCGACAGGAGGGGAAGTAGAGCGACGCCGAACCGGGAGCGCCTCTCGGCGCGGGGCCGCTCGTAGCGGCTTGAGGTGGAGCCCGGGGCTACCGCAGCCCGGCGTCGCGTGAACCATACTAGTCGCGCGTACGGATCTGCCAAGGGGGTCGGACGTCACAGGGCACGCCCGTGCGGAGGGCTTGACAGCGTTCCGGGCTACTCGAGGGACCCGGTGCGCCACAGGTCAGCGGCGCGTTCCAGCTCCTCCGCGGTGCGCAGCAGGGAGCTCGCGCCCCGGGTCATGCGGGTGGCGCCGGTGGGGTCGGCGACCTCCCGGGAGTCGGCGTCGAAGGCCGCCCCGGTCGACAGGATCCGGCAGAAGGCGCCGGCTCGTTCGAGGGCGACGGCGAGGTCCCCGGTGAACACACCGGAGAGCACGGCGTCGGCCAGTACCTGCAGGTCACCGGGTTCCGGCGGGCTCGGCACGCCCGCGACGGCCTCCTGGACGGGGGCGGCTTCCACACCGAGTCGATACCTGAGCATGACGGTGGGCATGTCCCGGCGTACCCATTCGCGCAGCACGTAGAGGCGCCACAGGGCGCCGGGGAGGGAGACGGCGGAGGCGTCGGCCCACAGGCCCGCGACGGTGTCGAGACCCTCGTTCTCGACGAGGTGGATGAGTCGCTCGACCACCTTCGGGTCCTCGGTGGTGCGGGCGCGGTCCACGAGGGCCCGGGCCGTCGCGTGCGCGATCTCGTCACGCAGGGCAGGGTCCACCTCGCCGGGAAGCGCGTCGGCGTCCCGGGGATCCAGCATGGCCGGCCGTCTCGGCGGTCGTTGGTCGCTGCTCATGGTGTCCGATAGTGCGCCGAAATGGAACGTGTGTCCACCACGATGGTGGCCGAGCGGGTCACCAGACCTGCGGACTTATCTTCTCGGTGGCCACGACGCGCGGTCCCGCCGGCGTCTCGGCGATGTGCGCCACGAGGGCCTCACCCGGTTCGAGGAACGGGTCCACCGTGGGCAGGCCGGCCGCCACCGAGCCCGTCGCGTGCTGGGCCAGCACGTCCAGCACCGTGGGCAGCACGGGGCGGTGGGTGCAGATCACGGACGACTCCGTGGTCTCCTCGAGCAGCTCGCCGACGGTCGCGGCCACGCGCGAGGGCGAGCGCTCGTGCTGCGCCTCGGTGAGGTACTCGCTGTAGCTCGGCCGTACGCCGGACGCGCGCACGTACGGGTCGATCGTGGTTGCGCAGCGCTCCCACCGGGAGCTGATCACGTGCTCGACCCCGTACGCGGCGAGCACCGGTACGAGCGCGGCGGCCTGTCCGTGCCCGAACGGCGTGAGCGGCCGGTCGCGCTCGCCGCCGTGCCAGGACGTGCGGGACACCGCGCGCCCGTGCCGCGCGATCACC
>NZ_KI911649.1:118733-125514 GCF_000515355.1 Promicromonospora kroppenstedtii DSM 19349
TCGGGGCCACAGGCGCGCGCGCCGCGAGCCCGGCGGTGTCCCGGCCCCGGCGCGCCCGGCGCGACGCCCAGTAGTGCACGCGCTTCACGCGGCCCTCGGGCGTGAGGTACTGCAGGCCGGGCAGGGGACGGCCGAGCACGATCTGCCGGCCCGTCTCCTCACCGACCTCGCGGATCGCGGCGTTCTGGAACGTCTCGCCGTTCTCCAGCTTGCCCTTGGGCCACGACCAGTCGTCGTACCGGGGCCGGTGCACCAGCTGCACCTGCACCTTGCCTGCCCGACGGCGCCAGACGATGCCGCCTGCGGTCATCACGACAGGGGCGTGCGTCCCCGCCGGGGGCGAGGTCGCCGTCGTCGGCTCGGTGCCCACCACCGACCTCCGCCCCGTCACCGGACAGGCTCGAGCCGACGCCGCTGCCGCTGGATCAGGACCGCCTGCAGGTCGCGGAGGCCGTTGCCCTCCGAACCCGAGGAAGGGCGTTCCCAGGTGCCGTCCGGCAGCAGGTGCCAGGACGCCGTCGTGTCCGCCATCGACTCGTCCAGCAGCCCCAGGAGCTCGCCGACGTGGGTCGGGTCGGAGATCCGGATGAGCGTCTCGACGCGACGGTCGAGGTTGCGGTGCATGAGGTCGGCGGACCCGATGAACACCTCGGGGCCCGACTCGGGTCCCTCGGCGATCGCGGGGCCCACCGAGTTCGCGAACGCGAAGATGCGCGAGTGCTCCAGGAACCGGCCCAGGATGGACCGCACCCGGATGTTCTCGCTCAGGCCGGGCACGCCCACTCGGACCGCGCAGATGCCGCGCACGACCAGGTCGATCTTCACACCGGCCTGCGAGGCGCGGTACAGGGCGTCGATCACCGTCTCGTCGACCACCGAGTTGATCTTCATCTTGACCCACGCCTCGTGGCCCGCGCGGGCGGCGGCCGCCTCGCGCTCGATGCGCTCGACCAGGCCCGACCGCACGGCGCGGGGCGCCACGAGCAGGCGGTGGAACGTCGACTTCGGCGCGTACCCGGAGAGCTGGTTGAACAGGCGGGTCAGGTCCTGGCCGACGTCCGGGTCGCAGGTCAGCAGGCCGTGGTCCGTGTAGAGGCGCGCCGTCTTGGGGTGGTAGTTGCCCGTGCCGACGTGGCAGTAGCGCAGCAGGGAGCCGTCGGGCTCCTGGCGCACCACGAGCGACAGCTTGCAGTGCGTCTTGAGGCCCACGATCCCGTACACGACGTGCACGCCCGCCTCCTCGAGCTTGCGCGCCCAGGAGATGTTGGCCTCCTCGTCGAACCGCGCCTTGATCTCGACCAGGGCGAGGACCTGCTTGCCGGCCTCGGCGGCGTCGATCAGCGCGTCCACGATGGGTGAGTCGCCGGAGGTCCGGTACAGCGTCTGCTTGATCGCGAGCACGTTCGGGTCGGCCGCGGCCTGCTCCAGGAACGTCTGCACGCTCGTGGAGAAGCTGTCGTACGGGTGGTGCAGCAGGATGTCCCGACGACGGATCGCGGCGAACACGTCCGTCGGCTTGGAGCTCTCCACCTCCGCGAGGTGCCGGTGCGTCGACGGCACGAACGGCGGGTAGTGCAGCGAGGTCAGGTCGAGGTCCGCGATGAGGTTGAGGCCCGTCAGGTCCAGCAGCGCGGGCAGCTCGTAGACCTCCTCCTCCTTCACGCCCAGCTCGCGCACGATCAGGTCCCGGATGCGCGGGCTGATGTCCTTCTGGATCTCCAGCCGCACCGGCGGGCCGAAGCGGCGGCGCAGCAGCTCCTTCTCCATCGCCTGGAGCAGGTTCTCGGCGTCGTCCTCCTCGACGTCCACGTCCTCGTTGCGGGTCACGCGGAACGTGTGGCTGTCCCGCACCTCCATCCCGGGAAACAGGTAGTCGAGGTGCTGGGCGATGACCTCCTCCAGCGGCACGAACGAGAGCGGGCCGCGCTGCGGGTCGGCCTTCTTCGTGCCCGGCCGGCGGGGCTTGCCCGACGCGTCGACCGCGATGAAGCGCGGCAGCAGCGGCGGCACCTTGACACGCGCGAAGTGCTCCTTGCCCGTGGCCGGGTTCGCCACGACGACGGCGAGATTGAGCGAGAGGCCCGAGATGTAGGGGAACGGGTGCGCCGGGTCCACCGCCAGCGGGGTGAGCACCGGGAAGATCTGCTTGCGGAAGAACTTGTGCAGCCGCTCCTGCTCCTTGGTGTCCAGCTCCTCCCAGTGCACCAGCGTGATGCCCTCGGCGGCCAGTGCCGGCTGCACCTCGTCCTCGAACACGCGCGCGTGCCGGGTCATCAGGGTGTGCGCGCCCTCGGAGATCGCCGACAACGCCTGGCGCGGGCTGAGACCCGAGGCACTGGTGACCGCGATGCCCGTCGCGATGCGGCGCTGCAGGCCGGCCACCCGCACCATGAAGAACTCGTCCAGGTTGGACGCGAAGATCGCGAGGAAACGCACGCGCTCCAGCAGCGGGATGCGCGGGTCCTCGGCGAGCTCCAGCACCCGCTGGTTGAACGCGAGCCAGCTCAGCTCCCGGTCGGCGAACCGATCCACCGGCAGCGGCTCGCCCAGCAGGGGGTCCAGCACGCTGGTGCCGCCCGGGCTCTCGGCGATGTGCTCCGCGATGTGCGCGGCCAGGCTCGGGTCCAGGGAGTGCGGCGCCAGGATGTCCTCCGCCCGGGAATCGGCCGCCGGGGCTGCCGGCTTCGGCAGGGCCTGCCGGGGCGCGGACGCCTTCGACTGCGACTGCGCAGGCTTGGGCTGCGCGTCCTTGGCAAGGGCTTCCTTGGCCGGCGCGTCCTTGGCCGGGGCGGTCTTCACGGACCCGGCGGTGGGGACGCCGTCGGTCGGCGCGTCCGCCTGCTCGGGGCCGTCGCCGGCCGAGCCGTTCGTGGACTCGGGGCTCGTCGGACGGGGGGTCTGCTTCATGAATCGCCCATTCTTGTCCCGGGTCCTGGTGGAGGCGTTCCCAGCGCTGTCCTTCATGTGGTTCATGGTGTCACCGTTCGGTACACAGTGGGTGACGCTTCCGGAGAGCGTCCGTCACGGGCGGGCATACTGCACGTGTACAGCCGCCCGGGTGAAGCCCGCCCGTTCGTACGTGGCCAGCGCGGGCGCGTTGTCGCCCTCCACGTACAGCACGGCGCGCGTGGCACCGGTCCGCGCGAGATGGCCCAGCCCGACCTCCGTCAGCAGGCGGCCGAACCCCTCGCCCTGGTGGTCCGGGTCGACACCCAGCGCGTAGATCTCACCGTCGCGGGCGTCGTCCGGCTGGCCCGGCTCCGTCTTGGTCCACTGGAACGCGACCGGGTCGGGCTCGGTCCCTGCGCCCTGCGGCGCGTCGGGGACCAGGAGGAAGAATCCCTCCGGGTCGAACCACGGCTCGCCCTGGCGGGCGCGCAGGTCGTCGAGCGACATGCGGCCCTGCTCCGGGTGTGTGGCGAAGGCGCGCGCGTTGACCCGGAGCCAGGCGTCGTCGTCGGCCCCGGGACGGAAGGTGCGCACGTGGTAGCCGGCAGGTGGCTCGGGCGTCCCGTCCACCGCCGGGAGCGGGCGGGCCAGGAAGAGCAGCTCGCGCACGGGCCGCAGCCCCGAGGCGGCCGCGAAACCACGGGCCGACTCCAGGTCGCCGTGCGCCCAGACCCGGAGCTGCTTGCCCTGCTGGCCCGGTTCCCCGGACCGGGACGGGAGCGTGGCGTCGCGCTCCGCGGTGCGCAGCAGCACCCGACCGCGTCCGTTCCGGCGGTGGTCGGGATGCACCACCAGCTCGGCGCTCGCGGTCTCGCCGGAACGGTCGATCTGCACGTAGCCGACGGTGCTGCCCGCCGTGTCGTGCGCGACGACGTGCGTGATCCACTCCGCGTCGGTTCCGAGGTTGAGCAGGGGCTGCTCGGACAGCGGCGCGACACCGTCGTGCGCCTCCGCGGCCTGGGCCAGGTCCCGGACGGCCTGCTGGGCGTCGGCGTCGAGCGGGCCGATCTCGATGGGGGCGGCGATTCGCATGCGTTCATCTTCTCCCGTCGGTCGAGCTTGTCGAGACAGAGGTCTCGACAAGCTCGACCGACGGCCGGGCAGGATGCCCGAGCGAGACGGTCAGTCCTCCGAGGAGGCCGACGGCGCCGCCAGGCCCGCCGTGATCAGGTCCATCACGGAGGAGTCGGCCAGCGTGGTCGCGTCGCCGACGGCGCGGTCCTCGGCGACGTCGCGCAGCAGGCGACGCATGATCTTGCCGGACCGGGTCTTGGGCAGCTCGGGCACCACGAGGATCTTCTTCGGCTTGGCGATCGGGCCGATCTCCTTGCCGACGTGGTCGCGGAGCTCCTTCTGCACCTCGGCGGCGCCCTCCGGTGTGGAGGCCCGGCCGGCGTGGCTGCCGCGCAGGATCACGAACGCGACGACGGCCTGGCCGGTGGTGTCGTCCGCGGCGCCGACGACGGCGGCCTCCGCCACGATCTCGTGCGACACGAGCGCCGACTCGATCTCCGTCGTGGAGAGCCGGTGCCCGGACACGTTCATCACGTCGTCCACGCGGCCGAGCAGCCAGATGTCGCCGTCCTCGTCCTTCTTGGCGCCGTCACCGGCGAAGTAGAGGCCGTCGAACCGCGACCAGTACGTCTCCTTGTAGCGCTCCAGGTCGCCCCAGATGCCGCGGAGCATGGACGGCCACGGCTCGGAGAGAACGAGGTAGCCGCCACCGCCGTCGGGGACGGGCTGGGCCTCGTCGTCGACCACGGTCGCGGCGATGCCGGGCAGGGCCACCTGCGCCGAACCGGGCTTGGTCGCCGTGACGCCCGGGAGGGGGCTGATCATGATGGCGCCGGTCTCGGTCTGCCACCACGTGTCGACGATCGGGGCCTTGTCGCCACCGATGACGCGGCGGTACCACATCCACGCCTCGGGGTTGATGGGCTCGCCCACCGAGCCGAGGACGCGCAGGGAGGACAGGTCGAACCCGCCGGGGATGTCGTCGCCCCACTTCATGCAGGTGCGGATCGCGGTCGGGGCCGTGTACAGGATCGACACCTTGTACTTCTCGATGAGCTCCCACCAGCGGCCGCGGTGCGGGGTGTCCGGCGTGCCCTCGTACAGCACCTGCGTGGCGCCGTTCACGAGCGGCCCGTAGACCACGTAGGAGTGGCCGGTGACCCAGCCGACGTCGGCGGTGCACCAGTAGACGTCGGTCTCCGGCTTGAGGTCGAACACGTTCTTGTGCGTGTACGCCGCCTGCGTCAGGTACCCGCCGGTCGTGTGCAGGATGCCCTTCGGCTTCCCCGTGGTGCCGCTCGTGTACAGGATGAACAGCGGGTGCTCCGCCTCGACCGCGACGGGCTCGTGCTGGTCGGAGGCAGAGGCCAGGGCCTCGTGCCACCAGACGTCCCGGCCCTCGACCCAGTCGACGTCCTGCTCGGTGCGCCGGACGACGAGGACCTTGCGGACGGTGGTCGGGTCGGCGCCCTCCTTGGGGGCGAGCGCCTCGTCGACGGCTGGCTTGAGGGCCGACGGCGCGCCGCGGCGGTAGCCGCCGTCCGCCGTGATGACCAGGGTGGCCTCGGCGTCGGCGATCCGGCTGCGGAGCGCGTCGGCGGAGAAGCCGCCGAAGACGACGGAGTGCGCGGCGCCGATGCGGGCGCACGCCAGCATCGCGACGACCGACTCGACGAGCATCGGCAGGTAGATGACCACGCGGTCGCCGGTCTGCACGCCCAGGGCGGTGAGCGCGTTGGCCGCGCGAGAGACCTCCCGCTGCAGGTCGGCGTAGGTGACCGTCCGGGTGTCGCCCGGCTCGCCCTCGAAGTGGATGGCGACCCGGTCGCCGTTGCCGGCCTCGACGTGCCGGTCCACCGCGTTGTACGCGGCGTTGAGCGTGCCGTCGGCGAACCAGCGCGCGACGGGGGCACCGCTCCAGTCCAGGGTCTCGGTGAACGGGGTCTTCCAGGTCACGAGCTCCCGGGCCTGGGCGGCCCAGAACTCCAGGCGGTCGGCCGACGCCTTCTCGTACAGGTCGGCCTGCGCGTTCGCCTGAGCCGCGAACTCCTCGCTGGGCGGGAAGCTCCGGGTCTCGTGCAGAAGGTTCTCGAGGCTGGGGCTGGCTGCCGAGCCCGTCGTCGGGTTGGTGTCTGTCACGGTGACCTCCGGTGCGCGTCTTCGCGTTCGTTCGGGCAGGTACTTGGGGCTGCCTTGACGTTCTCTCTGGTCGGTGAGTGTAGTCCCGGACGGTGACACCCCTCACAAATGGGTGTCACTTCCTGAGACGTCCGGCGGCGGCCCCGGAATGGGGCGGTTGGCGGCCACGTTGGGGCTGGCGTGAGCCTCCTCTTCGAACCCGTCGCGCTCCGCGGCCTCTCCCTGCCCAACCGCGCCTGGCTGGCGCCGATGTGCGAGTACTCCGCGGACGACGGCCTGCCGAACGACTGGCACCTGGTGCATCTCGGCGCGCGTGCCGTCGGCGGGTTCGGCCTGGTGCTGACCGAGGCGACCGCCGTCGTGCCCGATGGGCGCATCTCGCCGCAGGACACGGGCATCTGGAACGACGAGCAGACGGCCGCCTGGAAGCGGATCGTCGACTTCGTGCACGAGCGCGGCGCGCGCATCGGCATCCAGCTCGCCCACGCGGGGCGCAAGGCCTCGACCTTCCGCCCGTGGTCGCCCGAGCAGGGTTCCGTGCCCGTGGCCGACGGCGGCTGGCCGACCGTCGCACCGTCCGCGGTGCCCTACCCGGGCTTCGCGACGCCGTCGGAGATGACCGCCGCGCAGGTGGCGGACGTGCCCGAGCAGTTCGCGGCGGCCGCGCGCCGGGCGGGCG
>NZ_KI911649.1:125614-126901 GCF_000515355.1 Promicromonospora kroppenstedtii DSM 19349
TGCCCGGCTGGCGACCGGCCGCACCGGTGCGGGGGCTGCGGTGCGCGACGCGGTCCGGGACTCCGGGCGGGTGCTCGGGTCCGACGCGCTGCGCGATCTGGAACGGTCCGCGCGGGCCGAGCTCACCGGAGCCGGCCCGCTCCAAGCGCTGCTGGACGCAGCCGACGTGACCGACGTGCTCGTCAACGGCCCGCGCGACGTGTGGGTCGAGCGGGGTGCCGGACTGGAGCGTGTCCCGGTCGACCTGGGCTCGGCCGCTGATGTGCGGGCGCTCGCCGTCCGCCTGGCCGCGCTGGGTGGGCAACGCCTCGACGACGCCTGTCCATACGTGGACGCGCGGCTGCCCGACGGCACACGGCTGCACGCCGTGCTCGAGCCCCTCGCGGAGTCCGGCGCGCTGATCTCGCTCCGCGTCCTGCGCACCCGCGCGTTCACGATCGACGAGCTCGTGGCCGGCCGTGCCCTGCCACGACAGTGGGCAGGGCTTCTGCGGGCGCTCGTGCTGCGGCGGGCGAACGTGCTGATCAGCGGAGGAACGGGCAGCGGCAAGACGACGCTGCTCGCCGCCCTGCTCTCCCTGGTGCCCGACGGCGAACGGGTGGTGACCGTCGAGGAGGCGCGAGAACTGCGCCCCGCGCACCCGCACGTGGTGCACCTGGCCGCCCGACGCTCCAACATCGAGGGAGCGGGTGCGGTCGACCTTGCCGACCTGGTCCGGAACGCCCTGCGCATGCGGCCCGATCGGATCGTGCTCGGCGAGTGCCGCGGCGCGGAGGTCCGAGAAGTCCTGATGGCGATGAACACCGGGCACGACGGCGGCTTCGCGACCCTGCACGCCAACGCCGTCGCCGTGGTGCCCGCGCGGCTGGAGGCGCTCGCGGGCCTGGCCGGGATGACCCGGGAGGCGGTTGCCGCGCAGGCCGCAAGCGCCCTGGACGTGGTGCTGCACCTCAGGCGCAGGCAGGGAACGCGGTACCTGGCGGAGGTCGGGCTGGTGGGGCGTGGCCCGGGTGGGGAGCTGGAGGTGCGCCCCGCCGCGCGGTGGGACGGCGGCGAGTGCTGCTCCACCGAACCGGCCGCGTGGAGCGAGCTGGTAGGGAGGTACGGACCGTGGTGAGAGTCGTGGAGTCGTTCGGCGTGGGGCTGCTCGTCGCGGTCGGCCTCTGGCTGGTGCTGGCGCGCGGCGGCCGACGGGTGGTCGAGGTGTTGGGCCGCCCGGATCCGCACGCTCGAGCTGCCGGCCTGGTTCCTGGCACCGGCCCGGCCGGCGTCGCGGCCCGGGCGTCT
>NZ_KI911650.1:0-137 GCF_000515355.1 Promicromonospora kroppenstedtii DSM 19349
TGGTGCGCGAGGTACGCCGCGCCATGGGGTACGACGCCGAGAACGTGCCCAACGTCGCCGTGCTGGCCTGGACCGGAGCGCCGCGGCCCACCGTCCAGGCCATCGCGGACGGCGTCGCCGCGACCGGGTTCGGCGGG
>NZ_KI911650.1:237-1554 GCF_000515355.1 Promicromonospora kroppenstedtii DSM 19349
GCCGCCGCCCGCGCCTTGCCGGCGGCGCTCGCCCGCTGCTTGCCGGCCGCCGTCGTCCGCCCCGAGGGGGTCGCCAGCACGAGGCGCTCGTAGCCGCCCTCGTCCTTGCGCATGTCGACGGAGTCCTTGCCGAAGAACGCGGTCACCTCGTGGCCCGTACCGGGCGAGACGGCCACGTACGTGCGCGTCGACGGGATCCAGATGCGGGACGTGTCGAGCCCGTCGGCGATGGCGCGCATCGCCGGGCGGTTCGCCGCCGGGACCTGGAGCGCCTCGAGCGCGGCGTCGAACGAGTCGAAGTCGTCGCGGCCGGGGTCGCCGTCGAGGGCGATGATGCACGACCTGCAGATCTTGAACTTCTGCCGGTCGAGCTCGGTCGCCGGCTGGAGCGTGGCCAGCCGGTTCGTGGTCAGGTGCTGGCAGTCCTTGCCGTGCAGCACCTTGCCGTAGGGAACTCGGTAGAGCAGCTCGATCGGGATATCCGCCCCTGCTTCCGCAGGGGTAACGATGGACGTGTTCACACTCCAGTATCGCGGCTCCGCGGACCTCCTCCCACCACGCGTGTCATGGACGGACGAGCTCAGCTTGGACGAGGTCGGCGCAGACGGCGCCCACGAAAACCGGCGAAGATTTCTCGTGACCGGTTGTCGTATCCGGCTCGGCCGTGCCGACCAAGGGGTACGACGACGGCAGAGCGCCGCCGCCGCGAACCGAGGAGGAACCATGAAGTACCTGATCCTGATGCAGATCAACCCCACCGTCCTCGAGCAGCTCACGCCCGAGCAGGGCAAGCAGGTCCAGGACGGTCACGAGGCGTTCATGGCGCACGTCAAGGAGCGCGGGGAGTTCGTGGGCACGCAGGCGCTGGCCGACCCGAGCCAGAGCAAGGTGGTCCGGTCGGTGGCCGGGACCACGCAGACCAGCGACGGACCGTTCGCCGAGGCCAAGGAGTTCCTGGGCGGCTTCTACCTGGTGGACGTCGAGGACGAGGCCCGGGCGCTGGAGCTCGCCCGCATGATCCCGGACACGGCCATCGACGGGCTCGCCGTCGAGGTGCGGCCCGTGATGTTCAGCGACTTCGGGGACGCGTGAGGGCTGGACCCGCAGTCGGCGAGGACCTGCTGCGCGACCTCGCGCCGCAGGTCCTGGCCCGGCTCGTGCGCACCTACGGCACGGGCCAGTTCGACGTGTGCGAGGACGCCGTCCAGGACGCCCTGCTCGCGGCGTACCGGCAGTGGCCGGCCGACCCGCCGTCGGACCCCGTGGCCTGGCTGGTCACCACGGCCCGGCGCCGGTACGTGGACCGGGTGCGCGCCG
>NZ_KI911651.1:0-1086 GCF_000515355.1 Promicromonospora kroppenstedtii DSM 19349
GCCCACGTGCGCCTCCGCGCCGAGCCCGGCGGCCGACTGCAGCACCAGGCGGCCGGTGGCGGGGTCGGGCACCGCGATCGCGGTGACGTCGGCGTCCGCGACCTCCCGTGCCTCGGTACCCACCAGGGTGAGCACGTCGTGCGGCGAGGAGCCCGCCAGGACGTGGCGCGAGATCCGGTCGTTCGCGCGGGCCCAGCGTTCCCGCAGCCGGGCGACGTCGTAGAGGCGGGCGTTCTCCACCGCCACGCTCGCGGCCGCCGCGAGCGCCTCCAGCACCCGTTCGTCGTCGGCGGTGAACTCTCCGCCGCCGCGCTTGTCGGTGAGGTAGAGGTTGCCGAAGGGCGAGCCGTGGACGCGCAGTGGCACCCCGACGAAGGTCCGCATCGGCGGGTGGTGGGCGGGGAAGCCCACGGAGGCAGCATGCCTGGACAGGTCGGGCAGGCGCAGCGGCACGGGGTGGCGGATGAGCTCGCCCAGCACGCCGTGCCCGGTGGGGTAGGGGCCGATCGCGGCGACCTCGTCGTCGGTCATGCCGACGGTGAGGAAGCGGCTGATGCGGCTGTCGGCGTCGAGCAGCCCGAGGGCGCCGTAGCGCGCGTCGACCAGCGAGACGGCGGCCTCGACGATCCGGTGCAGCACGGTCTCGACGTCGAGCCCGCGGCCCACCCCGACGACGGCCTCCAGCAGCACGTCGGTGCGGTCGCGCGGCGCGTCCACCGGGTCCATCGGCACCTCCCAGCGTCAGTCCGGCCGTTCCCGGGGCCACGGTAGCGCGTGGGCCCCACGGCGGGCACGGGGACCTTGGTCCCGGGGCACGGGGCCTCCTGGCTCTGCCGGGCGGACGGGCCGGCTGGTGTGCTGGTGGTCAAGCTCGACGACATCGTGAGGAGACGATCATGAGCATCACCTGGTACCGCGGCATCGTCGTCGGGGTCGACGGCTCGGAGGAGAGCCTGGCGGCGCTGGAGTGGGCGGCCCGGGCCGCCGACGTGCACGAGGCCCGCCTGACCGTCGTCGCGTCGCACGCCACACCCGCGACGCCCGCGGCGGGGTTCGGCGACGCGATGCGGGAGGCGCAGGACGAGG
>NZ_KI911651.1:1186-3173 GCF_000515355.1 Promicromonospora kroppenstedtii DSM 19349
AGCCGGCGCCCGGGACGCTCGCGTCCCATGCCCGCGCGATGCCGAGGTGGCGCAGGTGGGCGTCGGTCACCGTGACGCCGTCGGGCCCTATCCAGTGCTCCACGCCGAACCGCTCGTCGGTCGCGGCGTCCCAGCGGCGCATGAACGGCGTGCCGTTGTCGGTGATCACGACCGAGCCGTAGGTGGCGGGCAGCGGTTCGGCCGGCAGGTGGATCACCGTGTAGACCCCCGCGAGGTCCGACGGACCGACCGACGACACGCTGTACCAGTTACCGTCCCTGTCCCGCTGGATCGCGTACCCGCTCGCGTCGAGGGCGACGCTCAGGTGCGGCAGGTCGGCGTCGAGAAGCTCCTGGCTGTTCTGGTACACGGTGCCGACCTGTGCTGCCTGGGTCATCGCGGAGTTCTCCTTGACGTCGAATCGGGGATATCACCCATCCAAGCGGATTAGTCATGATTTGGCTGGTCTAACCTTGATAACCGCCCGTGAGGTCGCCCACCTTGGCTCTTCAGCCCGTCAGGGTGCAGAGTGGGTGCAGCGTCGGATTCGTAGAACAGGACAGGCGTGAACGACATCAAGCCCTCGCCGGGCGCGGTCGAGGCCGCGCTGGCCCCCGGTCACCGTGCCCCGGTCGGCCGTTACCGCCTCGATCTCACCACAGGACGATGGGCCTGGTCGGACGAGGTCTACGCCATGCACGGGTTCGGCCCGGGCGACGTCGTACCGACGACGGAGCTGGTGCTGTCGCACAAGCATCCCGAGGACCGCGAGCGCGTCGACCACGTCTTCCGGAACGCGGCGGCGACGGGTGAACCGTTCAGCACCGTGCACCGCATCGTCGACGCCAAGGGCCGCACCAGGATGCTCGCCGTCACCGGCCAGGCCAAGCGCGACCCGGACTCCGGGGCGATCACCGAGCTCGCCGGGTACTTCATCGACGTCACCGCCGCCAGCCGCGAGCAGGCGCAGCGCGACGCGTCGGCCGCGATCCGCGCCTCCTCGGAGAGCCGGGCGTCCATCGAGCAGGCCAAGGGCGTCGTCATGGTCAGCTTCGGCATCAGCGACGAGGAGGCGTTCGCGCGGCTGCGGGAGGCGTCCAACCAGCGCAACATCCCCGTGCGCGAGCTCGCCACCGGCCTCGTCGAGTGGTTCGCGGACGCGAAGATGACGCAGTTCCCCACGCCCGAACAGGTGACGGCGTTCCTCGCCGCACCCGTCGGCCTGCCGAACGGCGGCTGAGCAGAGCCGCTCGAGCGTCAGCCGACCAGCCGGAAGATCGGGAAGACACGCCCCTCCGCGGTCTTCTCGTACTCCGCGAAGCCTGCGGAGAACCCCTTGAACCGCTCCCACATGGTGTCGCGCGCCTCTCCGGACAGCTCCTCGACCTTGGTCCGGACGGTCTCGACAGGGTCGCCCGGAACCTCGATGTCCACCTGCTCGGCCCGCCGCAGGCCGTAGACCCACGCGGGGTTCCTGGGCGAGCCGCCGGCGCTCGCCACGATGTACCGGGCGCCGTCCTCCTGGATCGCCGCGAGCGGGGCGATGCGGACGCCGCCGTCCTTGCGCGGCACGTGCACGAGCACGAGCCCCTTGCCGAACCGCACGGGTTCGTTGACCTCACCGCCGTTGGCGCGGAAGGTGTCGACGATCTGCTGGTTGAAGTCCATGCCCGGGGCAACGCGGCCGAGGCGAGCGGCATTCCCCGAGGTCAGGGGGCAGTTAGGCACCAGGGGTTGCGTAACGATATATCTTTGATCTATCTTTGGAGCGTCGGTTGAGCCACGCGTTCCCGACCGGCAGGACGTACGAGACGCCGTAGTGCGCGAGATCGCGCACCGCCTCGCCCCGCCGCCACACGTAGGAGACAGATCATGCGTACACACGACAACCACTCACAGAACCCGGGCTTCGGTCCGGGCGGAGGCCCCCGCGGCTTCGGCCCCCGCGGCCCCCACGGCGGCGGACGCCGCGGTTCACGCGGCCCGC
>NZ_KI911651.1:3273-3839 GCF_000515355.1 Promicromonospora kroppenstedtii DSM 19349
CCCCCACGGCGGCGGACGCCGCGGTTCACGCGGCCCGCGCCGCGCCGGCCGCGGTGAGATCCGCGCCGCGATCCTGCTGCTCCTCGCCGAGCAGCCGATGCACGGGTACCAGATCATCGGCGAGCTGGCCGACCGGACGGACGGTCGCTGGCGCCCCAGCGCGGGCGCCGTCTACCCGGCGCTGTCGCTGCTCGCCGACGAGGGCCTCGTCATCCTCTCGGAGGACGGCGGCCGCAAGCTCGCCACGCTGACCGACGAGGGCACCGCCTACGTCGAGCAGCACAAGGACGAGCTCGGCACCCCGTGGGAGCAGGTCGGGCACGGCCACGGCCGCGAGCTGCGGCACGAGGTCCGCTCCCTGGCCGACGCCGTCGAGCAGGTCGCCCGCACCGGGACGCCCGAGCAGGTGGCCGCGGTCACGAAGCTGCTCGAGAAGACCCGCCGCGAGGTCTACCTGACCCTCGCGGGCGAGGGTCCCGAAGCCTGACCGCCAGGCTTCAGCCCACCAGGTCGCCCGCGTGCCGGACCACCGGCGCCTCGCCCCGGACGGCCGCGGCGACCGCCTC
>NZ_KI911651.1:3939-6350 GCF_000515355.1 Promicromonospora kroppenstedtii DSM 19349
CGGGACCTCGACGTCCGCCGCCACGAGCTCGGGGCGCGGCGTCGTCGCCGTCCCGGCGCGGTGACCCTCGATGCCCGGCAGACCCGCCCAGGCGTCCCGCTCGACCGGCAGGAGCGTGACTGCACGGGGCGTCTCCGGGGAGTTGGCGACCCGCGCGGTGGCCCCGGACTCGCGCAGCGCGTCCACACCCTCGGGGCCGAGGTCACCGAGGTCCGCACCCCAGTGCAGCACCTGGGGCATCACGCCCACGAGATCGAGCACGAGCGACACTCCGGCCGCGCGCAGCACCGCGTATCCATCACCAGCAGACATCTTCACCACCCCGAATCGACTTTCTTGACAGCGGAAACTTAGTCGCCCTACGCTTTCGGCGGCAAGCGAGGTGCCCACCTCCTGCAGCTCGACGACGAGGGATGAGGCCGATGGCGATCTCCACCACCACCCCGGCGCGCGGACGGACCGCGACCGGGCGTGACCACAAGACCGGGCCGGTGCACCGCGCCGGCTCGCCCGCCCACCGCGGCGACGCGCGGCTGGCGTGGGTCCTGATCGCACCCGCCGTCATCGGGTTCCTCGCGTTCGCCGCCTACCCCACCCTGCGCGGCATCTACCTGAGCTTCACCGACTTCCGGGTGCTCACCCCGCCGCAGTGGACCGGCATGGACAACCTGAAGCGGCTGGTGGCCGACGAGGTCTTCTGGCACTCGCTCGGTGTCACGGCCTACTTCGTGGTCCTGTCGGTCGTGATCGGCATGGCCCTCTCGGTCACCACGGCCGTGGTGCTGCACCGGCTGACGGCGTCGACCGCGCTGCGGGGGGTCATCATCCTCCCGTTCCTCATCTCCGGGGTCGTCGCGGCCACCACGTGGTCCTGGATGCTCGACGCCCAGCTCGGCATCGTGAACATCGCGATCCGCCAGCTCGGCCTCGACCCGGTCTTCTTCCTGGGCTCCAGCAGGTGGGCCATCCCCACGATCGCGCTGATCAGCGTCTGGAAGGGCATGGGGTACAACGCGATCATCGTGTTCGCGGGACTGCAGACCATCCCGCCGACCGTCTACGAGGCCGGCCGGATCGACGGCGCCAACGAGATGCAGATGTTCCGCCGCCTCACGCTCCCCCTGCTGCGGCCCGTGCTGGCGATGGTGCTGGTGCTGACGGTGATCGGCTCGTTCCAGGTGTTCGACCTCGTGGCCGTGACCACGCAGGGCGGCCCGGCGCGCGCGTCGAACGTGCTGCAGCTCTACATCTACGACAAGGCGTTCGGCCAGTTCGAGTTCGGCTACGCCGCGACCATGTCGCTCGCGCTGTTCGCGATGCTCATCACCATCACCTTCCTGCAGATGCGCCTGCTGCGCGCCGACGAGTCCGACACGAACTGAGGAACCCCGTCATGTCCGCATCCGTCACAGCTCCGCCCGCCCTCGGCGCAGCACCCGCCGTCCCCGCCCGCCGCAAGCCGTCGTCGGGCCGCCGTCCCAGCGTGGGGCGCGCCGTCGCCTGGACCTACCTCGGCGGGGTCGTGCTGGTCACGCTCTTCCCGTTCTACTGGATCCTGCGGACGTCGTTCTCGAACAACTACTCGCTGATCACGCACCCGTCGTCGCTGCTGCCGGTGGACTTCACGCTCGGCGCGTTCCGCCGCGTGCTCGGCATCGCCACGTCGGCCGAGTCCCTGGCCGAGGGCGGCTCGGGCGCCAGCATCAACATCCTGCACTTCGCGATGAACTCGCTGATCTTCGCGACGCTCTCGACCGTCCTGGTCGTGTTCTTCTCGCTGATCGCCGCCTACGCGTTCGCCCGCCTGCAGTGGCCCGGCCGGGACCTGGTGTTCTCCGTGCTGCTGACGGCGCTCATGGTGCCGGGCATCCTGACGCTGCTGCCCAACTTCGTGCTGATCAAGGACCTGGGCCTGCTCAACACGTTTGGCGGGCTGATCCTGCCGGGCGCGCTGTTCTCGGCGTTCAACATCTTCTTCCTGCGGCAGTTCATGCTCGGCCTGAGCGGCGAGATCGAGGAGGCCGCGCTGATCGACGGCGCCAGCCGCCTGCGCGTGCTGTTCCAGATCACGCTGCCCATGACGTCCGGCCCCGTGACCACCCTGTCGATCCTGGGCTTCATCGGCGCGTGGAACGACTACTTCTGGCCGCTCCTGGTGACCAGCGACGACAGCGTCCGGCCGCTCACGCTCGCCCTGGCCGTGTTCAAGCAGTCCTCGCCCCAGGCCGCCCCCGACTGGGCCGGCCTCATGGCGGCCACGCTGGTCGCGGCCCTGCCGATGCTGGTGCTGTTCCTCGCGTTCGGCCGCCGGATCGTCGACTCCATCGGCTTCTCGGGGCTCAAGTGACCAGCGCACCCCGCCCCGTGCGCCTGCGCTGGGCCGCGCCCGCCGCCCGCTGGACCGAGGCCAC
>NZ_KI911651.1:6450-6748 GCF_000515355.1 Promicromonospora kroppenstedtii DSM 19349
CGACCTGCTCGGTGAGTTGGAAGCCGTGAAGAACGCGATCACCGCCACGCAGGCTCGACTCACGGTCGCCCTGGACGAGGCAACCCGCGCCGAGGAAACCCGGCAGTGCATCCGGGCCGAGCGGCAAGGGCGCGGTGTCCCCAACCAGGTCGGCGCCGCGTTGCGGGTCAGCCCGCATGCCGGGGCCGGGTTCGTGTCCACCTCCCGCGTCTGGATCACCCAGATGCCCCACACCTTCACCGCCCTGCAGACCGGGGTCCTCTCGCAATGGCGGGCCACCCTCCTGGTGCGGGAGACG
>NZ_KI911651.1:6848-9593 GCF_000515355.1 Promicromonospora kroppenstedtii DSM 19349
CGTCCCACCTCTCCCTGGAGCACCGGGCCCTGATCGATGAGGAGATCTGCGGACCCACCCACCTGACCGAACTCGCGACGATGAGCACCCGCCGGCTGATCGCCCGGATCAAGGAACTCGCCGCCCGGCTCGACGTGCACGCGTGCGTGAACCGCAACGCCAAGGCCGTGACGGAACGCCGGGTCTCCATCCGTCCGGCACCCGACCTGATGGTCTACCTGACCGCGCTGGTGCCGATGGCGCAGGGTGTGCAGGCCTACGCCCAGCTCAAGACAACCGCCGATGCCGTGAAGGCCACGGGTGACGGGCGTGGGGTGGGTCAGATCATGGCCGACACCCTCATCGAACACGCCACCGGACGCGAACCCGGCCAGGCGAACGATGTCCCGGTCACGATCAACCTCCTGGTCTCCGACGACACCCTCCTGGCCGCCGGCAACCAGCCGGGTGTGGTGGTCGAGGGCGCCCCGGCCGGTGCGGGCGTTGTCCCGGCACCGGTCGCCCGCAACCTGGTAGCGCACGCGATCGACACCGACACGGCCTGGCTGCGGTCGATCTACGTCAACCCGCACGGGCGGCTGTTGGCCACGACGTCGACGTCCCGGTTCCACCCCCAGGGACTTGCGAGTCTGCTGCGGGCCCGGGAGCAGGGCATCTGTGCCACCGTCTGGTGTGACGCGCCGGTCCGGCACACGGACCACGTCACCCCGCACGCGGAAGGCGGCCCGACCAGCCTCGACAACGGGCAAGGTCTATGTGCCCGGTGCAACCACGCGAAGCAGGCACCGGGCTGGTCCCAGAAGACCACCCACCTCAACGGCCTCCACGCCGTCGAAACCATCACCCCGACCGGGCACACGTATGTCTCCGTCGCGCCCGCGCCACCAGCACCGGCCAGGACCCGGGACACGACACCGGGCCGGGGCACGACACCCGTGCGTGACGCGTTCGCCGTTCCTGGCGCGCCCTCGGTACGTGCCACTGCCTCGGCCTCTGAGGTGGAATCGATCGCGAGCTCGACCGGGCTTGGCAGCATGGCAGCAGGCCGACCGGCACCCGTTGCAGATACCTCGGCAGACCTCGTCTCGGCGTCCGGCGATCCCGACCAGGTACTGGACGTCACTCAGACCCGCGACCGCACCACGCCCCCGCCCTGGACCCCCGCGGTCGGCATGACCGGCCCCGCACCCGACCGCACCCCACGCAGCCGCTACTCCATCGGCTGCCACACAACACCCGCCCACGGCCCCATCGCCTACCGACCGAGCCCACCACCCCGCCAACCACGCCCAACACAGCAACCACAGCACCGCCCAGCCAACCGGGCACCCGACCGAGCCCGCAGCCGCCCACGCCGGCCCGACCTCTCCTGGGCCCACCCCATCTGACGCACCACACGCACCACTACTCCGGGCGCGCCACCCCCGCCGGCGGCGTGACCGCGCGCGCGAAGCACGCCGAGACCGCGACCAGCACCATGACCAGCAGGATGGCGAGCCGCAGCGTGAAGTGCTCCCCCACGAAGCCCAGAACGGGCGGCCCCACGAGGAACGCGGTGTAGCCCGCCGTCGCCACGGCGCTGACCCGGCGCGCCGAGTTGAGCGGGTCATCGCCCGCGGCGGACAACGCCACCGGAAAGCCGAGCGACGCGCCGATCCCCCACAGCAGCACGCCCACCGCGCCCAGCACCGCCGACGGCGCGAACGCCACCAGGGCGATGCCGGCGATCGCGAGCAGGGCACTGACCACCATGACGGGCGCCCGCCCGAACCGGTCCAGGAAGAACCCGCCGCCGAACCTCCCGATCGCCATGGACAGGCCGAAGAACGCGTAGACCAACGACGCCGTCGCGGCCGACAGGTCGAACCCGTCGACCATGATCAAGGGCAGCCAGTCGTTCGCCGACCCCTCGGCCAGGGCCATGCCCAGCACGATCACGCCGATGGCGAGCGTGCGCCGCTCCCGCCAGACGGCGAGGAAGGCCCCGACGGTCTCGCCGAGCGGACGGCGGCGCTGCCCCGCGTCGGCGTCCTCCCGCCCGACGTCGTGGGCCAGGTTGGCCACCAGGCCCGCCGTGGCGATCGCGGTCAGTGCGGCGACAGCCACCAGGTGCCCGAGCACCGGCACGCTCGCCGCGCTGGCGCCCAGGCCGACGAGCCCGCCCACGCAGACACCGAGGCTGTAGCTGCCGTGCAGGCTCGGCACCACGGTGCGCCGCAGCGCCCGCTCGACGTCGACCCCCTCGACGTTCTGCCCGATCTCGCCCGATCCCATGCCGTACCCGAACGACGCGAGCCCGACGGCGACCAGCCAGCCCTGCGCGGTCGCGGTGCCGACCGCAACCACAGCGACTCCGGTCACGATCGCGACCATGCCCCACAGCACGACGAACCGGGCGCCGCGCCAGGCCACCAGGGTGCCGGCCAGGGCGATGCCCACCATGGAACCTGCGGACAGCCCCGCGATGATCAGCCCCATCTCGGCCGTGGTCGAGCCGGTCGCGTCGCGGATCGCGGGCGTGCGCGAGACCCACGTGGCCATGGACACGCCGGTCATGAAGAAGGACACGAACAAAGCGGCCCGCCGACGCTGCGCCGACGGAGCCAGGTGCGCGGTCACAGCACGCGGGCCAGCGCGTCGAGGGCCACCAGGGGGTCGGGCCCGGCGGGGATGAAGACGCTGGAGGTCACCCCGGCGCGCCCGAGCCGGTCGATCCGTTCCCGGACCTGGGCGGGCGTGCCGGCC
>NZ_AZXR01001496.1 GCF_000515355.1 Promicromonospora kroppenstedtii DSM 19349
ATCGGCACGGCGTCGCCCGGCAACCAGGACCGGGTCGCGGCCCTGGGCGCCACGCCGACCACCTACGGCCCGGGACTGGTGGGCCGCGTCCGGGCGCTCGCCCCCGCCGTCGACGCTGTGCTCGACACCACCGGCCGCGGCGTCCTCCCGGACAGCATCGAGCTGCGGGGCAGCACCGACCGCGTGCTGACCCTCGCGGACGACGCGGCCCACGGGCTCGGCGTCGAGTTCACCGAGCGGTCCGAGCCGTCGGCCGAGGAACTCGCCGACCTGATCGGCGCCGTCGTCCGCGGCGAGGTGTCGGTGCCGGTCGCGCACGTGCTGCCGCTCACGGAGGCGGCCCGGGCCCAGGCCCTGGTCGACGGCGGGCGCTCCGGCGGCAAGGTCGTGCTCGTGCCCTGACGTCACCGGTTCCTCCGTGGCGGTCCGTCCGTAGTGACCCATGCGATAGTTTGGGTCACTACGGAGGTGCGCATGCCCAGACCGACCATCCCGGACCGCCGGGAGACCCTGCTCGACGTCGCCGAGCGCCTCGTGCTCGACCGCGGCTTCGACGCCATGTCCGTCCAGTCCGTGGCCGACGCCGCGGGCGTGAGCAAGGGCGGCGTCTACCGCGAGTTCGCGGGCAAGCACGAGCTGCTCGACGCCGTGCTGCAACGCTCGACCGCCCGGCTCGGCGACCGCGTGGACGCGCTGACGTCACACCTGCCGCGCCCGGTGCCGCTCAGTGCGCTGTACCGCGCCGGGGTCGAGGCACTGCTGGACGACCCGCTGATGTCCGCCGCCGTGCTCGACGACCGCGCCGTGCTCGGCGACCACGTGCGCGCCGTCGGCCCGGACCGGTACCGCGCCCGGTTCCGCTGGGTCACGGGGCACATCGAGGAGCTGAGGGCCGCCGGGCACGTGCGCGCCGACGTCGACCCGGAGGCGGTGTCGCTCGCGCTCTCCAGCGTGACGATCGGGCTGCTGTCGGCGTCGGCGCTGATCGGGCCGCTGACGTCCGACCAGCTCCGGGCCGCGCTCGGGGTGGTCGCGGAGCTGGTGCGGGTGGGGATCGACGGCGGGCGGGCCGACGGCGGACGGGCTG
>NZ_KI911652.1:0-1827 GCF_000515355.1 Promicromonospora kroppenstedtii DSM 19349
CCGCCCTCGGCGTCGCCGCACCGCCCCGGGCGGCCGCCGCGGTGCCGGGCTTCCCCACGTTCCAGCGGGTCGGCGCCGCCCTGGACAAGTCGGCCCTCGCCTACAACCCGACGGGCGAGCTCATCTTCCCGTCGGTCCGCAACGTCGCGGGCCGGGTCCAGAACCCGCTGGGCAGCTGGTACATGTACTACGCCCCGCACGATGCGCCGGGCGGGATCTGCCTCGCCTACGCCGACTCGCTCGACGGCCCGTGGCGGGAGTACTCGGGCAACCCGGTCATCTCCCGCACCTGGTCCCCGCACTACTCGGTGAGCCACGTGTCGAGCCCGCACGCGGTCTGGAACGCCGCGGACGGCCGGCTCTACCTGTACTTCCACGGCGAGAACACGACCACCCGCGTGGCGTCGTCGGCCGACGGGCGCAGCTTCACCTACGAGGGCACCGTGCTGACCACCGCGATGCTGCCCAGAGACGTCACCGAGACGTCCTATGCGCGGGTGTTCCCCCACCCCACGAAGTCGGACACGCAGATCATGCTGTTCATGGGCGCGCAGGCCGGGACCCGCAAGATCTTCATCGGCTGGTCCACCCGGCTCACGTCGGGCTGGCAGTTCAAGCCGCAGCCGCTGATCTCGCCGGCCGCGGGCGAGGGCGGGCAGCTCTCCGGCGCCCACTACTGGTCGCGCAACGGCGGCGGCCACGTGGTCTACCACAGCGGTTCCGGCAGCATCCACGTCGCCGACGTCGGCACGAGCTTCGACCGCGAGAACCACCTCGGGGTGCTGTACACGGAGCCGCAGGCCACGCGGGCCGCCGCCCCGAGCTTCGCCGAGGAGGACGGCCGGCTGTACATGTTCTACGAGGCCGGGCAGCGCGGGAACACCAACATCGCGGTGGCCCGCACGAGCTGAGCCGTCAGGCCGGGCGGCGGCGGGCGGCCACGCCCAGCGCGACGAGGGTCACCACGGTGCCCGCCGCCATCAGCACCTGGAGCCACGGCCCGAGGGCCACGCCGGCGGTGACGCCGTCGCGCAGCTCGACGTCCGTGACGATCAGCCCGGGCTCGGCGGCGGGCAGGGCCTGGCCCGGCGCACCGTCGGGCGCGAAGACCTGGCTGGTGCCCGTGGTCGAGAGGTTGACGACGGCGCGGCCGGTCTCGATGGCCCGCATCCGCGCGAACGCGGTCTGCTGCAGGTTCTCGTCGGTGCCCCGGAAGTCGGCGTTGTTGGTCTGGAACATGAAGGCCTGCGCGCCGTTGCCGATGCCCTCGCGGATCACGTCGTCGAACACGACGTCGAAGCAGATCGCGAGTCCGACGACGGCGTCGCCCGTGTCGACGGCGGGCGCGTCGGTGCCGGGCGTGTACTCCCGGCCCAGAAGGTTGACGAGGCTGGGCACGATGGCCCCGTACAACCACCGGTCCGGGACGTACTCGCCGAACGGGACGGGATGCCGCTTCGCGTGCGAGGCCACGGCGCCGCCCTCGGTCCACAGGAACGACCGGTTGTAGATCAGGTCGCCGTCCGCCGACGCGGCGTTCAGCAGCAGCGGGGCGCCGTACCGGCGGACGGCCGAGTCGAGGGCCACCGTGGTGGACGGCGTGGCGGGCGGGTCGCTGTCCACGCCGCCCTCCGGCCAGACCACGAGGTCCACCTGGTCGTTCTCCAGCGGGGCGGACGCCGCGAGCTGGGAGTCCAGCATGTCGCCCGGCTCCCGCGCGTCGGAGTAGGCGGCGGGCCCGTCGCCCTGGGCGGCGCCGACGCGCAGCGTGCCGGCGTCCGACGTCGGGAACTGGGGCACGACCAGCAGCAGGACCGCGAGCGCCGC
>NZ_KI911652.1:1927-3088 GCF_000515355.1 Promicromonospora kroppenstedtii DSM 19349
TGCGAGCACCGCGGTGGCGCGCACCCACGGGCGGCGCGGCGCCCCGGCGTCAGCGGCCATGTGGTCCACCTCCCGGATCATCGTGACCCCCGCCGCGAGCGCCCGCGAGCGCTGACCGGACGCCCGCCCCGAGGTGCGCCCGCCACGCCGCCGGGTCGATGCTGGAGGTGCCCGACAGACGTGCTGCCGCAGCGACCGAGGAGGCGGACCAGATGGAGATCGTTCGAGGAGAACGAGAGGCGCAGGAGATCGTGGGCCTGCACGAGACGGTGGGGATGGAAGACCTGCGGGAGTTCTTCCCCCGCGCGATGGCGGCGGCCGCCGCGGCGCTGCAGGAGCGGGGCATGGAACCGTCGGGACCGGCCGTGGCCCTGTACGAGGGACTGCGGGCGGAGCGGTTCGAGGTGACCGCGGGGTACCCGGTGCCGGCGGGGGCGGCGCCGTCCGACGAGGTGGTCGCCGCGATGCTCCCGGGCGGGGCGACGGTGGAGGCGGTCCACGTCGGGCCGTACGACCGGCTGCGCGAGTCCCACGCGGAGCTGACGGCCTGGTTCCAGGAGAACGGGGTGACGCCGCCGGCGACGGTGTGGGAGGAGTACGTCGTGGGGCCGGACAGCCTGGCCGACCCGAACGGGTGGCAGACGCGCATCGTGTACCCGGTGGGCTGATCCGGGCTTCGGTCCCGGCCAGGGAGGGTCGTTGGTCCCTGGCCGGACGGCGGCGGCTCACGAGACGCTGAGGTCGGAGGGGACCACACCCTCGCGGGAGGAGCTGCAATGGGAGCCAAGGACGTGCTCGACGTCGCCGAAGCGCCGGAGGTCCGGCGGCCCCCGCCCCTGCCACTGACCCGCCGCCTGCTGGTGGTGTGCGCGCACCCGTTCGACGCCACGCTCGCACTGGGCGGCGTCATCGGCGCGTTCGCCGACGCCGGCACGGCCGTGCAGATCGTCTGCCTGACGCACGACCCTGGTCCCGACCCCAGCACCTGCCGCCGCACGGTGCTCGCGACCGAGCTCCTGCGGGCCGCGAGCCTGCTGGGCGCCCGGGAGGCGACGTTGCTCGAGCACCGCGCGGCGCAGCTGCAGTGGAACCCGCCGGAGGTGCTCGCCGCGGAGCTGCGGTCGGTCGCCGGGCCGGTCGACGCGGTGCTGACCATCGACG
>NZ_KI911653.1:0-1457 GCF_000515355.1 Promicromonospora kroppenstedtii DSM 19349
GTGCAGACCCTGCGCCAGCTCGCCGGCCCGTCGGCGCTCCGCCGCGCGACCGCGGCCTACCGGACCGCCGGCACACTGCCCGCCCTGCCGGCGGTGCGCATCGAGGACCACCCCCGGTTCGAGTGGCGCGGGGTGCTGCTCGACGTCGCCCGGCACTTCCTGCCCAAGCACGACGTGCTGCGCTTCGTCGACCTGGCCGCCGCCCACCGGCTCAACGTGCTCCAGCTCCACCTCACCGACGACCAGGGCTGGCGGGTGCAGATCGACCGCTACCCGGAGCTGACGCGCACCGGCGCATGGCGCCGGGAGTCCACCGTCGGCACCTGGCGCACCGGCGCCAAGGACGGCCGGCCGCACGGCGGCTTCTACACGCAGGACGACCTGCGCGAGATCGTCGCCTACGCCCACGACCGCGGGATCACCGTGGTGCCCGAGATCGACGTGCCCGGTCACGTCGAGGCAGCCGTCGCCGCCTACCCCGAGCTCGGCACACGCAAGGACCGCAGCGGGGTGCGCACCACCTGGGGCATCAGCCAGGACGTGCTCGACCCGTCCGAGGGTTCGCTCGCGTTCTTCCGGCACGTGCTGGACGAGGTGCTGGACGTCTTCGACTCGCCCTGGATCGGCCTCGGCGGCGACGAGGTGCCGCCGACCCTCTGGCGCGAGTCGCCGCAGATCGTCGACCGCGCCCGGGCGCTGGGGCTGTACGGGGCCGACGGCGCGGTCGACGTCGGGCGGCTGCACGGCTGGTTCATCGCCCGGCTCGCAGAGCACGTGTCCGACGCCGGCCGCCGCGCCGTCGTCTGGGACGAGGCCGTCTCGCCCATGCTGCCGCGCGACGTGATCGTCACCTCCTGGCGTGGGTACGCCCAGGGCGCGGCGGCGCTCGCGGCGGGGCACGACGTGGTGATGGCGCCCGAGCAGGCCGTCTACCTTGACCACCGCGCGGGCGACCACCCCGCAGAGCCCATCCCGGTCGGCTTCCTGCGCACCGTCGAGGACGTCTACTCGTTCGACCCCCTCCCACCCGGACTCGTCGAGTCGCTCTCGCTGGTCGAACGTTCGTCCTCGCCGGCCGAGCTTGTCGAGGCCCAGGCCTCGACCAGACCGACCACCGGCGAGACGGTCGCCCCCACGCGGGGTAGGCTTCTGGGCGCCCAGGCCCAGGTGTGGACCGAGCACCTCGACAGCGCCCGGCGGGTCGACTACGCGACCTACCCGCGGCTGGCCGCGTTCGCGGAGGTCGCGTGGTCCCCGCAGGCGAGCCGGGAGCCGGGCTCCGAGCGGTCCAGGGAGTTCCTGGAACGCCTGGCCCGGCACCACCTGCCACGGCTCGACGCGTACGGCGTCGAGTACCGGCCGCTCGCCGGCCCGCACCCCTGGCAGACCCGCCCCGGGGTGCAGGGCTACCCGCGCGACCTGGCGGCGGAGACCGCCGTCGGCGGCTGGGCCGGGCT
>NZ_KI911653.1:1557-8062 GCF_000515355.1 Promicromonospora kroppenstedtii DSM 19349
GGGGCGGGCTCCGGCTCCACGGCGGGCGGCGTCGGGCCGCCGGAGCGGGCCCTGGCGAGCTGCCTGCGCACCCCGATCACCACCAGCAGCACCACCCCGCCGAACGCGAGCCACGGGATGATCGCGCCGAGGATCAGCACCACCACGTTGAACGTGCTCACCAGCGCGCTCCACCCCGCCGTCAGGCCGCCGACGAAGCCGCCGGGCTTCGCCTGCGCCGCCGGGGTGCCCTCCGCGACGATCTCGACCTGCAGGGTGGACATCGCGACCTCGTCCGAGAGCCGGTTGCGCTCCGAGACCCGGGAGTCCAGCTCGGCCTGCCTCGTGGAGAGCTCAGCCTCGATCTCGATCAGGTCGGCGGTCCGGTCGGCCTCGGCCATGAGCTCGCGCAGCCGGTCGGTCGAGGTGCGGAGCGCCTCGATACGCGCGTCCAGGTCCTGCGCGGTGCCGGTGACGTCGACCGTCTCCACGTGCCGGTCGCGCACGTCGCCCAGCTTGTCGAGGGCGTCCAGGGTGGCCGAGACGCGGTCGGCGGGGATGCGCAGCGTCATCGACGCGCTGCCCGGCTCGTCGTCGGTCTCGGCGCGCTCGTCGCGAGCCTCGACCCGGCCACCGGCCTCCTCCACGAGGCCGCTGATCTGCTCGGCGGCCGCGAACGGGTCCTCGGCCGCGAGCGTCGCGTTGCCGGTGGTGACGAGCTCGCGGTCCACCGCTTCCTCGCGGGCCTCGGTGAGGCCGATCGCACCGGTGGCGGCGTCGCCAGCCTGGTCCGCCGCGGCATCGGGGGCGACCATCTCGCTGCGCGCCGCGCCGCCGTCGGACGCTGCCTCCGAACCGGAGTCCCCGCCGCCGGAGCACGCCGCGAGGGAGATCACGAGAGTCCCGCCGGCCACCGCGGCCACGAGGGCGTGGACGAGTCGGCGCGCGGGCGGGCCCGCGTCCCCCAGAGCAGACCGGATGCGAATCATGGGACGAGCGTAGGAGCCCGGCGGTGCCGGAACCCGCCTCAACTGAGAACTGTGATCCCTTTGTGAACTTGTGGCCCAGGTGACCCGATTTTTCATCTGTTTTGCACGGTTCTTGATCACGTTCCGGTCACGCCGTGCTCCGCCCGCCCGCTTGGTGCAGGCTCGGATTCGTCAGGCACGTGAAGTAATCGGTCCACGTCGAACGGGGTCCGTCCGGAGTCAGGAGCAGCGTGACCCAAGTAACAGTCTTGTTACGGGTCATACCCGGCAATGGACAGCGACTCTGTTAAGGAGGTCTACTAACAAACATGGCGACGGCGACAGAACGCAGCGGTACCGGGCGAGGGCTCGGGGCACGGCTGCGCGCGACGTCCAAGGTGCTTCCCGAGCACGCCAGGGCGCACAACCGGTCCCTGGTGCTGCAGCACCTCTTCCACGAGGGGCCCACCTCCCGGGCCGACCTCGCACGAGCGACCTCGCTCACCCGCGTGACCATCTCCGACCTGGTCTCCGTGCTCATCACCGAGGGCCTGGTCGAGGAGCTCGGCACCCGCCCCGGTCAGCGCGTCGGCAAGCCCGCCATCCTGGTGGGCCTGCGCACGGACGCCTACCAGATCGTCGCGGTGGACCTCACCGAGCACGGCCACATGCGCGGCGCGGTGCTCAGCCTCACCGGTCAGATCCAGGTGCGCCGCCAGCTCGACATCGACGGGCGCACGGGGGACGAGCTGGTCGACCTGCTCACCCGCTTCGTCCGCCGGCTCGTCGCGGCGGCGAACCACCCCGTGATCGGCGTCGGCGTCGGATCGCCCGGCATCATCGACCTCGACGGGCGCGTCGTCGAGGCGCCGAACCGAGGCTGGTACGACGTACCGCTCGCCGAGCTCCTGGGCGAGCGCCTGGGCCTGCCCGTGCACGTGGCGAACGACGCCAACACGGCGGCCCTCGGCGAGTTCACCTACGGCGGCGCGACCGGCAGCATGCTGGTGGTCACCGTGGGTGCGGGCGTCGGCGCGGGCGTGGTGGTCGACGGCGTGCGGGTGCACGGCCAGCGCGACGCCGCGGGCGAGATCGGCCACGTCACCGTCGTGGACGACGGCGAGCCCTGCGCCTGCGGTCGCGTGGGCTGCCTCGAGACGGTCCTGTCCGTGCCGGCGCTGCGGCGCGCGGTGGCGGACAAGAGCCAAGAAGATTCCGACGCCGCCCTGGCGTCGGCCGGCCGGGTGCTGGGTGTGACCCTCGCCCCGGTCGTCAGCGCGCTCAACCTCACGGAGGTGCTGCTGAGCGGTCCGCGCGACCTGCTCGACGGCCCCCTGCGCGAGGCTGCGCTGGACACCATCCGACAGCGGACCATGCCGGCCATCAACACCGGCCTGCAGCTGCGGATGGCCGCACTCGACGAGGACGTGGTGCTGGCGGGTGCCGCCGTCCTCGTGCTTTCCGCCCAGCTGGGGGTCTCGTGAGCATCAGTGCGCACGTGTGGGCGGAGGGCATCCCATCGAGCTTTCCCAATGTTCCGCGACACACAGTCGTATCCCGGGAGGAACCCACACGTGAACAAGAACCGTCTCGTCGGCGCTGCGGCGTCGGCGATCACCCTGACGCTCGCGCTCAGCGCCTGCGGTAACGCCGGCGGCGCCGCGGCCCCCGAGGAGACCGGCCCCGGCGAGGTCCGGGTCTGGCTCGTCGGCACCGACACGCCCCCGGAGGCGCGCGACTACCTCAAGAAGACCTTCGAGGAGGAGAACCCGGGCAGCACGCTCACGATCGAGGAGCAGGCCTGGGACGGCCTGGTCGACAAGTACACGACGGCGCTGTCCGGCTCGGACGCCCCCGACGTCGTCGAGATCGGCAACACCCAGGCCGCCGCGTTCACCTCGGCGGGCTACTTCCGTGAGATCACCGCGGACGAGTTCGAGACGCTGGGCGGCTCCGACCTGCTCCCCGGCTTCGTCGAGGCCGGTGACTGGGAGGGCAAGCACTACGCCCTGCCGTACTACTCGGGCTCGCGCGTCGTCTTCTACTCCAAGCAGGTCCTGGGCGACACCGAGGTGCCGACCACGCTCGACGAGTACGTCGAGACCGCCGTCGACCTGAAGACGGACGACCTGTCCGGCGTCTACTGGCCCGGCCAGGACTGGTACAACGCCCTGCCCTTCATCTGGGAGAACGGCGGCTACATCGCCGAGCAGGCCGAGGACGGCACCTGGGACGCGGGCTTCTCGTCCGAAGGCGGCCTCGCGGGCCTGGAGCAGATCCAGACCATCATGACCAAGGGCAACAACGCGCCGTCCGACGCGCAGGAGACCGACCTGCAGGTGCCGTTCTGCGAGGGCAAGGTCGCCTTCCTCTCGGCGCCGAGCTGGATCCAGTGGTCCATCAACGCCCCCGAGAAGCCTGAGGACCCGGACGGCGTCCCCGGCTGCGCCTCGACGTACGGCAAGGACCTCGAGGGCATCGCCCTGCCGGGCAAGGACGGCGGCGCCGCCCAGGTGTTCGCCGGCGGCTCGAACATCGCCATCGCGCAGAAGTCCGCGCGTCCTGACCTCGCGATGAGCGCCTACGAGATCCTGCTCAGCGACGAGTACCAGTCGATCCTCGCCGGCATCGGCCTCTTCCCGGCCAAGACCTCGCTCTTCGAGCAGGTCGACCAGTCGACGTCGATCGGCAAGGCCGCCGCAGAGGCCGCCGCCAACGCGAAGCTCACCCCGGCCTCCCCGAAGTGGGCCGACGTCGAGTCCAAGACGCTGCTGCAGACCGCGTTCTCGCGGATCGCCGCCGGCGAGGACGTGAAGACCATCGCGGAGAAGCTCGACGCGGACATCGAGGAGATCCTCAACAGCTGACCTCGGTCAGCACGACTTCCCGTCCCGCCCGGCGCCATCTCGAGCCCGGGCGGGACGGGACACCACTGCCCGCCTGATGCCCGCGGCTGCTCTTCCAGTGGAGCGGCAGCCGGCCGCCTCAGAGGAAGACAGGACATGAGCTCCACACTTCTCGATGCCCCGGCGCCACCGCGCCAAGAGATCCGGCGCAAGCGCCGGCCCCCGTACCTGCCCTGGCTCCTGCTGTCGGCCACGATGGTCATCCTCGGCGTGCTGACCGGGTTCCCGCTCGTCCGCCTGGTCGTCATGTCGTTCCAGGAGTACGAGCGGGCCCAGCTGATGGGCCTGCCCGCCGAGTGGGTCGGGTTCGACAACTACGCGGCGATCCTGACCGACGTCGACGGTTTCTGGACCGTGCTGGCCCGCAGCTTCGTGCTCATGGTCGTCCTGGTGGTCGTCACGATCGTGCTCGGCATGCTCGTGGCTCTGCTGATGATGCGGGTCGGCAAGGCCATGCGGCTCCTGGTGTCCGTCGGCCTGCTGCTGGCCTGGGCCATGCCGTCGCTGGCCGCCACCACCGTGTGGGGCTGGCTGTTCGACACGCAGTACGGCGTGGTGAACAACCTCCTCACCTCGATCACCGGGGACCGGTGGTTCGGCTACTCCTGGCTGCTCAACCCGCTGTCGTTCTTCGTGATCGTGACGTGCATCGTCGTGTGGGGCGCCGTGCCGTTCGTCGCGTTCACGCTGTACGCGGGCCTGACGCAGATCCCGGAGGAGGTCATCGAGGCCGCGCAGCTCGACGGCGCGAGTGCGTTCCAGCGCTTCCGGCTCATCCAGCTGCCCTACGTGCGCAGCATCGTCACCGTGCTCGTGGTGCTGTCGATGATCTGGGACCTGAAGCTCTTCACGCAGGTCTTCGTGCTGCAGGACATCGGCGGTGACCGCGAGCTGACCAGCACCATCGGCGTCTACATCTACCAGACCGGTATGGCCCAGGGGCACTACGGCGTGGCGAGCGCGATCGGTGTCATCTTCGTGATCGTCATGCTGGCCATCGCGTACCCCTATGTGCGGCGGACGCTGCGGGAGGAAGAGCTGTGATCAACATCCGCAAGCGACTGGCCGACACCGGGTTCGGCGCCCTGGCCCTGATGGTCTTCGTGCTCTCGGCCTTCCCCGTGTACTGGATGGTCAGCACCTCGTTCCTGCCGAACAACCGGATCCGGGGCGAGAACCTCGCGTTCTTCCCGACGCCGGACGTGTTCACCCTGGACAACTACCGCGCGGCGATCTTCAGCCCACGGGCGCCGTTCGCGCCGGCCGTGCTCAACTCGATCGGCGTGACGTTCCTGACCCTGGTGATCGCGCTGGTCGTGGGCTTCGTCGCCTCGCTGGCCCTCACCCGGTTCCAGTTCAAGGGCCGCCGTACCTTCATCGTGCTGATCCTCGTCGTCCAGATGATCCCCGGAGAGGCGATGATCATCTCGATGTTCCGGATCATCGACGGCTGGCAGCTGCTCAACACGATCATCGGCCTCACGTTCGTGTACACGGCGGGAGTCCTGCCGTTCACGATCTGGACACTACGCGGATTCGTCAACGGGGTACCCAAGGAGCTGGAGGAGGCGGCGATGATCGACGGCTGTTCCCGGGCCGGCGCGTTCTGGCGGGTGACGTTCCCGCTGCTCGCCCCGGGCCTGGTGGCCACCGGTGTGTTCGCGTTCATCCAGGCGTGGAACGAGTTCGTCACGGCGCTCGTGATCATGCAGCGTCCCGAGGCGATGACCCTGCCCCTGTGGCTGCGCACGTTCGTGCAGGCCACGCAGGCCACCAACTGGGGTGCGGTGATGGCGGCCTCGGTGCTCATCGCGATCCCCGCGGTGATCTTCTTCCTCATCGTGCAGGGCCGGATGACCGGCGGGCTGGTCTCCGGCGCGGTGAAGGGCTGATGGGCGGTCGGCGGAAGTCCGGCGGCAGCAGTTCCAAGGGTGGTTCGAGCAAGCGAAAGGTCGGGATGGGAAAGGTCGGCAAGCGGCAGGGGGCTGCCGCGCCCGAGTACACGGTCGGCCTCGACATCGGCGGCACCAAGATCCTCGGTGCGCTCCTCGACCCGGCGGGCGAGGTGGTCGCCACGGTGCGCCGGTCCACGGTGCACGGGGCGGACGGCCTGGTCGCGGGTGCGGCGGGCGCCGTGCGGGAGGTCGTGGAGTCGGGCGGGGTGGAGCTCGCGGCGGTGGTCGGCGTCGGGCTCGGCATCCCCGGCATCGTCGACCACGTGTCCGGCACGGTGAAGCACGCGGTCAACCTGGGGGTGCACGACGACGAGCTGCCGCTCGCCGACCTGCTCTCCCTGGCGCTGGGCGGCGTGCCCGTGGTGGTCGAGAACGACCTCAACGTGGCCGCCGTCGGCGCCGCGCACGTGCTGGAACGGTCGGAGAGCTCGGAGCGCGGCGCCGCCGAGCACGAGGACCTCGCGTTCCTCGCGCTGGGCACGGGTCTCGCGTCCGGCCTGGTGCTGGACGGCGAGCTACGTCGCGGCGCGAGCGGCGCGGCCGGTGAGATCGGGCACATCCCCGTGGACCCGCTCGGGCCGGAGTGCCCGTGCGGACAGCGGGGGTGCCTGGAGCGGTTCGCCTCGGGCAAGGCGCTGGAGGCGGCGTGGCCGTCGCGGCACGGCAAGCCCGCCCCGGTCGAGCTGTTCGAGGCGGC
>NZ_KI911653.1:8162-8468 GCF_000515355.1 Promicromonospora kroppenstedtii DSM 19349
CCGTGGTCTGACCCGCGGCAGTTCGTCTGCCCCATCCCCTTCGAGGCCTAAGTTTCTTCGCTTTCGAGCGCTGGAAAGCGAAGTAACTTAGGCCTCGAAGGCGACCGCGGACCGGCCCGCGCACCGGACGGGTTCGTCGGCAGACCGAACCGCACGGCAGGATGGGGTCGTGCTGCGCATCGACGACCCCCGGTTCTCCTGGCCCCTGCTGACGCTCGACGAGCCGGCACTGGACCACAACATCGCGACCGTCGCGGGCGTCTTCGCGGCAGCGGGCGTGGAACACGCGCCGCACGTCAAGACGCA
>NZ_KI911653.1:8568-19189 GCF_000515355.1 Promicromonospora kroppenstedtii DSM 19349
CGACGAGGAGGCCGTCGCGGTCAAGGACCGGTTCGCGGCCGCCACGGCGTCCGCGGTGCGGCTGCTCGTGCTGACCACCGACGTGCGGCACGTGGTGCTCGGCGGCGGCGTGGCGCAGCTCGGCACCGAGCTGCTGGTCGCGGTGCAGGACGCGCTGCGCGAGCAGGCCAAGGTGTCGGCGTTCCTCGGGTCGCTCAAGCTGGCCGAGCGGGTCAGTCTGGCGCCGACGCACGTTCCGGTCGCGGCGGTGGGCGCCGCGGTCCTGGGAAGGAGAAGCTGATGGAGGTCGTGATCGCACCGGCTGCCGAGCTGGCGAGACTGGCGGCGGACGCCGTCGAGGGTCTGCTGCGGAGCAACCCCGAGACGGTGCTGGGCCTGGCCACCGGGTCGTCGCCGCTGGCGGTGTACGACGAGCTGGCCACCCGGCACAAGGAGGGGCTCTCGTTCGCGCGTGCCCGGGCCTTCATGCTCGACGAGTACGTGGGCCTGCCCGCCGACCACCCGGAGCGCTACCGGAACGTCATCGAGAAGGAGTTCGCCTCCCGCGTCGACCTGCCCGCCGGCGCGGTGCAGGGACCCGACGGGCTCGCCGACGACCTCCCGGCGGCCTGCGCCGCCTACGAGGCGAGCATCCAGGACGCCGGCGGCGTCGACCTGCAGATCCTCGGGATCGGGACCGACGGGCACATCGCGTTCAACGAGCCCGGCTCGTCGCTCGCCTCCCGCACGCGCATCAAGACCCTGACCCGGCAGACCCGCGAGGACAACGCGCGGTTCTTCGGCGGCTCCGTCGACGACGTGCCCCGGCACTGCCTCACGCAGGGCCTCGCCACGATCATGTCGGCGCGGCACCTGGTGCTGCTGGCGTCCGGGCGCGCCAAGGCCGAGGCGGTGCACCAGCTCGTGGAGGGGCCGATCTCGGCGATGTGGCCCGCCACGATCATGCAGCTGCACCCGCACGCGACCGTGCTGGTCGACGACGCGGCGGCCTCCCGCCTGCAGCTCGCCGACTACTACCGGCAGACGTACGCCGACAAGCCGACCTGGCAGGGCCTGTAGCCACGTGTCGGACGCTCAGGTCACTTCAGGGGTCTGAGCGTCCGACACGTCAGAGGTAGTTGCCCGCGACGGGGGCGGGCTTCCACCGGCCCGACGTCGCCACGTCGGCGACCCGGCCGGTCGTGAGGCCCTCCGGTCCGTGCTCCAGGATCGAGCGGCGGGCGACCTCGCGCAGGTCCGCGCCCGTGGCGCCGTCCAGGTACGAGGCGACCAGGTCAACGTCCACGGGGGCGTCCGCCGGGAGGAAGAGGCGGAGGATCGCCGTCCGTCCCGCCTGGTCCGGCGGCGGCACCTCGATGATGGTGTCGAACCGGCCCGGCCGCTTCACCGCCGGGTCAAGGGCGTCCGGGTCGTTCGTGGTGGCGACCGTCAGGACGTCGTCCGAGCTGCGCGTGCCGTCCAGGGCGTCCAGGAACTCGGCGAACGACGTGTCGCCCCGCGAGCCCTTCGAGGCCACCGAGTCGATCTCCTCCAGCACCACGAGGCACGGGCCGAGCCCGCGGATCTCCTCGTACAGCTCGGTCATCCAGGTCCGCAGCACCTCGGCGGTCACGAGCACGACCGTGAGCGGCCCCGCGAGCTCCGTGGCGATCACCCGCGTGAGCTTGGTCTTGCCGACGCCGGGCTTGCCGGCCAGCAGCAGGCCGCGCGACGTGGTGTGGCCCAGGGCCCGCAGCGCGTCGCGGCGGGTGGTCACGCTGGAGCAGAACAGGTCCACCTCGCGCCACAGGTCGGCGGGCAGCACGACGTCGCCACGCACCTGGACGGTGTGCCTGACCGGCGTCAGCTCGACGGTGCCGTTCCCGGGCCGGGCCGACAGCACGCCGCCCCGGTAGGGGTGGTCCGCCTCCAGCGTGCGGGTCAGGTCCGCCAGCACCTGCTCGGCGAGCGCGAGCCCGCCAGGTGGGGTGAACGCGGTGATCGTGGGGGTGCCGTACCGGTAGGCGACCTCGACGGCCACGGCCGTGTCGTAGGCGGTCCCGGCCGGGAAGTGGACGGTGGCGACGGCCGGCACGCTCACCGAGGTGCCGTTGCCGAGGTCGAGGGCCGCGCGCTGCGGCGCTCCACCGGGGCCGAACACGGCGACGTCGTCGGGGTGCCGGTCCACCCAGCGCTGCAGCGCGTAGGCGTGCAGGCGCTGCAGGGTGCGCGACATGTCGCGGGAGACGTTCACGAGCGTGCTCTCGTCGACGTCCCACAGGCGGCCGAGCCATTCGCTGGACGTGCGGGGTTCACGGGGGCGGTCGGGGACCGGGCGGCCGAGCATCGCGGCGACGGCCGCGACGGCGCGGCGCGCGGCTTCGTCGTGGTCGCCGAAGTCGGGCCAGACCGGGTCGGGCGCACCACGGGGGACGTGGTCGTCGGCAAGATCGTCGGACAGCGCGGTGGACAGGGTCGTGGCGAGATCGGTCGCGGGGACGGCGCCGTCGTCGGGCAGAGTGAGGCTCCTCTCAGGGCGGGAAGATGACATGCAGACAGTTATAGCGGGGGTCACCGACACGACCGCAAGGAATTCCGCGCGTCAGACGGTGCAGGATCCTGCGCCGCGAAGCGCGCCGGGCCGCCGCGCGCGGTCGGAAGGGGACCTTTCGACCTGGTCCGGAGCGCGCGCCGCTGGAGTCCGTGTCGGTGGTCCCGCGTAGACTCGGGTGCATGACCGAACCACTCTCCAGCCCGCAGGACGAGCCCAGTACGCAGGGCGGTACGAGCGTCCTCGAGCGTGAGGAGACCCGGGAGGAGACCGAACCGGGAGACCACGAGCGGTTTGCGCACTACGTGCGCAAGGAGAAGATCATGGAGTCCGCCATGAGCGGCAAGCCCGTGATCGCGCTCTGCGGCAAGGTCTGGGTTCCGGGCCGGGACCCGGGCAAGTTCCCGGTGTGTCCCCGGTGCAAGGAGATCTACGACGGTCTCCGCGATCCGCAGGACGGCGGCGAGGGCGACTCCGGAAAGTGACGAGCCAGCCGCAGCAGCTGCCCCACACACCGTCGTCTGCGGCCGCTTCGTCGCTCAGCCCTGCCTTTCCACGGCGTGCCCCCTGGGGCACGGCGTCGAGTCTGCGCGCCTGGCAGGCGGAGGCCCTGGAGCTGTACCGCGAGACCGACCCGCGGGACTTCCTGGCCGTCGCCACCCCTGGCGCGGGCAAGACGACGTTCGCGCTCCGCATCGCCACCGAGCTCCTCGAGCAGGGCATCGTCCGGCGGGTCACCGTCGTGGCGCCCACCGAGCACCTCAAGACCCAGTGGGCCGACGCCGCCGCGCGCGTGGGCATCCGCATCGACCCGCACTTCAAGAACTCGCAGGGCAGGCACGGCTCGCACTACGACGGCGTCGCGCTCACCTACGCCCAGGTCGCGGCCAAGCCGGCGCTGCACCGTGCCCGGACGGAGGCGCAGCGCACCCTGGTCATCCTCGACGAGGTGCACCACGGCGGCGACGCCCTGAGCTGGGGCGACGCCGTCCGCGAGGCGTTCGAGGGCGCCGAGCGGCGCCTGGCGCTGACCGGCACCCCGTTCCGCAGCGACACGTCCGCGATCCCGTTCGTCCAGTACGAGGCCGACGCCGAGGGCATCCGCCGCTCCAAGGCCGACTACACCTACGGCTACGGCGAGGCGCTGCGCGACCACGTCGTGCGGCCCGTCCTGTTCATGTCCTACGCCGGCGACATGCGCTGGCGCACCAAGATGGGCGACGAGGTCAGCGCCCGCCTCGGTGAGGCCATGACCAAGGACATGACCGGCCAGGCGTGGCGCACCGCGCTGGACCCGGAGGGGCAGTGGATCCCCTCGGTGCTCTCGGCCGCGGACAAACGCCTGACCGAGGTGCGCCGCACCGTGCCCGACGCCGGCGGCCTGGTCATCGCCACCGACCAGGACAACGCGCGTGCTTACGCCGCGCACCTCCACGAGATCACGGGCAAGCGGCCCACGGTCGTCCTGTCCGACGACGAGGGTGCCTCGGGCCGCATCGAGGAGTTCGCGCAGAGCGAGGACCGCTGGATGGTCGCGGTGCGCATGGTGTCGGAGGGCGTGGACGTGCCGCGGCTCGCCGTCGGCGTGTATGCCACGAGCGCCTCGACGCCGCTGTTCTTCGCGCAGGCGATCGGCCGGTTCGTGCGGGCGCGCAAGCGCGGCGAGACGGCGTCGATCTTCCTGCCGAGCGTCGCGCCGCTGCTGAACCTGGCCAACTCGATGGAGCAGGAGCGTGACCACGCGCTCGACCGGCCGCGCACGGCCGAGGAGCAGGGCATCGAGTACGACCCGGAGGCCGCGCTGATCGCGGAGGCCAACAAGGAGGAGAAGGCGTCGGGCGAGCTGCTGGGCTCCTTCCAGGCGCTCGAGGCCCAGGCCTCGTTCGACCGGGTCCTGTTCGACGGCGGCGAGTTCGGCGCGGGAGCGGACGTGGGCTCGGCAGAGGAGCTCGACTTCCTCGGCCTGCCCGGCCTGCTGGAGCCCGACCAGGTGGCGACGCTCCTGCGGCAGCGCCAGGCCGACCACCTCAAGGCGCGCGGCGGGGCGCCGTCGGCCCGGGAGGTGGAGGCGGAGCGGTCGGAGCAGGAGCACCGGCGCGCGGCGGAGCTGCGCAAGGAGCTGTCCAAGCTCGTCTCCGCGTGGGCCAAGCGCAGTGGGCAGCCGCACGGCATCATCCACACCGAGCTGCGCCGCAAGTGCGGCGGGCCCGAGGTGCCCCTGGCCACGGCTGATCAGCTGACCGCCCGGGTGGCTCAGGTGCGGCGCTGGTTCGTCGGTCAGAAGTAGCAGGAGAGCGAGACGATCCGCATGGTGAGACAGGAGCCCGACATGGCCGCATTCGCCCGGCCCAGGCCAGATCTCTGGCCTACCGTGAGTGCATGACCGACGAGCTTCGGAGCATCGGCGCTCCGCTCACCGACTCGTGGCCTGCGCTCGACAACGGTGTCGTGGAACCGCGGCCGCTCCCCGCAGCACCCCTTCCGGCGGTACGCCCGTCGGTCGCACTGCTGACCGACCGCTACGAGCTCACCATGCTCCAGGCGGCCCTGGCCGACGGCACCGCCCACCGGCACTGCGTGTTCGAGGTGTTCACGCGGCGCCTGCCCGCTGGCCGGCGCTATGGCGTCCTGGCCGGGACCGGTCGCGTCCTGGAAGCGCTGCCACACTTCGTCTTCGAGGACGCCGAGCTGGCCTACCTCCAGGACAACGCCGTGGTGGACCGCCGCACGCTGGACTACCTGGCGAACTACCGGTTCACCGGGACCATCCAGGGCTACGTCGAGGGTGAGGTGTTCTTCCCCGGGTCGCCCGTGCTGCAGGTCGAGGGCTCGTTCGCCGAGGCGGTGCTGCTGGAGACCCTGATCCTGTCGATCCTGAACTACGACTCGGCGGTGGCCTCGGCCGCGTCCCGGATGACGAGCGCGGCGGGCAACCGCCCCGTGCTGGAGATGGGCTCCCGGCGGGCCAGCGAGCAGGCCGCCGTCGCGGCCGCGCGTGCCGCCGTGATCGGCGGCTTCGCGGGCACCTCGAACCTCGAGGCCGGCATGCGCTACGGGCTCGACACCATCGGCACCGCCGCGCACGCCTTCACGCTGCTGCACGACAGCGAGCGGGAGGCGTTCGCGTCGCAGGTCGCCTCGCTGGGCCCGGGCACCACGCTGCTGGTCGACACCTACGACGTGCGGCAGGGCGTGGCCACCGCCGTCGAGGTGGCGGGCACCGGGCTGGGCGCGGTGCGCCTCGACTCGGGCGACCTCGGCGGGCTCGCGGGGGAGGTGCGCCGGCAGCTCGACTCGCTCGGCGCGCGGGACACCAAGATCGTGGTCACCTCCGACCTCGACGAGTACGCGATCGCGTCGCTGGCCGCCGCGCCGGTGGACGTCTACGGCGTCGGCACGTCGCTCGTGACCGGGTCGGGCGCGCCCACCTGCGGCATGGTCTACAAGCTGGTGGCACGCGCCGACGCGTCGGGCGTGCTGCAGCCGGTCGCCAAGGCCTCGGCCAACAAGGCGTCCGTGGGCGGCCGCAAGGCGGCCGCGCGGCGCTACGGCCGCGACGGGTACGCCATCGAGGAGATCATGGTGACCGGCCCGGACACCGCCGTGGCGGAGTGGACGCCGCAGAGCGACGACCTGCGGCCGCTGCTCGCGCCGCTGGTGGTCGACGGCGCCGTCGACTCGCGCTGGGTGGGTCCGTACGGCGTCGCGAACGCCGCGATCAACCACGGCATGGTGCGCGCCGAGCTGCCGCGCGGGGCGCGCCGGCTGTCCAAGGGCGACCCGGCGATCCCGACGGTGGACCTGCGGCTCGCCGACCTCCGCGACTGAGCCGGACCGAGCCGGACCGAGCAGGCACACGGCCCCGGGGACAGGTTCGCGACCGTCCCCGGGGCTGGTCGCGGGTCCCGGTCCGACCTGCGCGAGGACCGCGCGGTGAACCCGTCGTGACCGACCGGTGGCCGCAGGTCACAGCCCGGCGACAACTTCCGGCGAATCTCGGACAGGGGTGTCCAGTCGAGGGACGAAACAGCCTAGAGTGAGACCTGTGACTTCTTCCCCGCTGCCGCTGCTCACGCCCCTGGGGTCAGCCGGGACGGCCGTCGAGGAGGACACCGAGGAGGCACTCGCCTCAGCGGTCGCCGACCCGTGGGTGACGATCGTCTGGAACGATCCGGTGAACCTGATGTCGTACGTCACCTACGTGTTCGAGAGCTACTTCGGGTACCCGCGCGCCAAGGCGGAGCAGCTCATGACCCAGGTGCACAAGAACGGTCGCGCCGTCGTGTCCAGTGGTGGGCGCGAGCGCATGGAGGTGGACGTGCAAGCGATGCATGGGTTCGGGCTGTGGGCGACGCTGCAGGAGTCGGGCGCTCGGGGAGCCGCATGACGCCGTTCCGCGCCATGCGGCGGGGTTACGAGGCTCGGTTCGAACCGGTGGAGCGGGTCGTCCTGGCCAAGGTGGCACGCGACGTCTCCGCGATGCTCCGCGAGGAGGCGGGCCTGGACCTGTTCTCCGACGGCGGTGAGCCCGGTCCGTCGTCGCACCACGCCCCGGGCAAGGGGCAGGCCTGGGCCAACGGGCTCCTCGCGCCGGACGAGCTGACCGACGCCGACCTCGCCCGGCTCACGGGCGTGACCGGCGTCGGGCGAATCCCGACGGACCCCGCGGCGCGGCGGCTGCTGCCGGACGCGAGCAAGGACGACACGGACATCGCCGACGAGTTCCGGCGGCTCACGCAGAACGACGTCGCCCAGGCCAAGGTGGACCGGTTGGAGGCGTTCGCCGCGCTGCTGGACCTGCCCTCGGGCGACGACGCGCCCTCGACGGTGGGCCGGCACGGCGCGCCGCCCCCTGTGCGGGTGCCGCGGGAGGACGCCGAGCAGTTCGCCGGTGCGCTCACGGACGTGCGGCTGGTCATCGCCGAGCGCCTGGGCCTGAAGACCGACGACCAGGTCATGCACCTCACCGACGAGATCATGTGGGACCGGCAGGCCGGCCGCGAGATCCCGGTGGCCACGGACGGCCGCGCCGCCCGGCGGTTCTGGTCCGGCGTCTTCGTCGCGGCGGGCTACGCCCAGGAGACCCTGATGGACGTCATGCTCGCCGAGCTGCGGGGCAAGCGCCCCCTGGCGTAGGCGGGTCAGAGCTCGTAGGTCTCGCCCGGGACCGCTACATCCACCGGGCCCGCGTAGGTCGCGCGCGCCTCGGCCAGCGAGTCCGCCGGGTCGTTCCACACCGGCAGGTGCGTGAGCAGCAGGCGTCGGGCGCCGGCGTCGGTCGCGACCTGCCCGGCGCGGTGGCCGGTGAGGTGGATGCCGCGCTCGACGACGTCGTCGCGCCCCTCCAGGAACGCCGCCTCGCTGAGCAGCAGGTCGGCGTCACGTGCGAGGTCCACCACGGAGGTGCACGCGTCGGTGTCGCCCGTGTAGGCCAGGGTCACTGTCCCGCCCGCCTTCGACGGACCGGTCACCCGCACGCCGTACGTCTCCACCGGGTGGAACACGCGGTGCGGCTCGATCGTCAGCGGCCCGACCTCGATCTGCTTGTGGTCGGCCCACGAGCGGAAGTCGAAGTCGTTCTCCATGGACTCGCCGTCGCTCAGCCCGTAGGACAGAGCGACGTGCCGCTCGGTGGTGGACGGCCCGTAGACCGGCAGGGGACCGTTCCGGCGGCCGGTGCGCAGCGACCCGTGCTCAGGGTGGTAGCGCAGATATACGTACAGACCCGCGAGGTCCGCGCAGTGGTCGGGGTGCAGGTGCGAGATCGAGACGGCGTCGAGCATCCGGGGCTCGACGTGCCGCTGGAGGGCGCCGAACGCGCCGTTGCCGAGGTCGAGCAGCACGTTCCAGTCACGCGCCTCGTGGCCGGCGGCCGCCGCCTCGGCGGCGGTGACCTGCACCAGGTACGACGACGCGGGGGTGGCGGGACCGGGGAACGAGCCGGAGACGCCCAGGGGGACGAGGCGCATCAGACGGCCTCCACGAGCGAGACCTCGGGGCCGAGGAACCGGCTGGCCAGCTGACCGAACGGGGCGGGGTCGCCGGTCGTGAGGAAGCGGTGCACCGGGGCGCCGGAGTCGGGCGAGCGCTCCAGGTCGTGCGCGACCAGGGTGCGGTACACGTCCTTGGCGGTCTCGTCGGCGCTGGAGACCAGTGTGACGTCCTCGCCCATGACATAGGAGATGGCGCCCGCGAGCAGCGGGTAGTGCGTGCAGCCCAGCACGAGCGTGTCGACGCCGGCTTCCTTGACCGGGTCGAGGTACTCGTGGGCGAACTTCTGCACCTCCGGGCCGGACGTGCGGCCCTCCTCGACGAAGCGCACGAACTCCGGGCAGGCCTGGCTGGTGATCGTCAGGCCGGGGGTGACGTGGAAGGCGTCGTCGTACGCACGTGACCGGATCGTGGTGCGCGTGCCGATCACGCCGATGCGGCCGGTCCGGGTGGCGGTCACGGCGGCCCGTGCGGCGGGCAGGATCACCTCGACCACGGGGATGCCGTGGCGCTGCTCGTACCGCTCGCGCGCGTCGCGCATCATGGCCGACGACGCGGTGTTGCACGCGATGACCAGCATCTTCACGCCGTCGGCCATGAGGCGGTCCATGGCGTCGAGCGCCATGGCACGCACCGCCGCGATCGGCTTGGGCCCGTACGGGCTGTTCGCGGTGTCGCCGAGGTACCGGACCTGCTCGTTGGGCAGCTGGTCCAGGATGGCGCGCGCGACCGTGAGGCCGCCGAGGCCGGAGTCGAAGATCCCGATGGGCGCGTCGTTCACGGGGTGAAGCCTAGCGATGTGATCGTGTCGGAACCGTTACCGGCGCCACGCGCTGTGCGTGACGCGCGCCACGTTCCGGCAGGTCAGCGACCTGCTTTCCGGAGCGCGAAATCATCAGCCCCCGCACCACCTAGGCTGGGCGCATGACCTCCAGCACCGACGAGATCGTGCGCGCCGACGGGCGCGCCACCGACCAGCTCCGCCCCGTGAAGATCTCCCGGGGATGGCTCGACGAGGCCGAGGGATCGGTGCTCGTGGAGTTCGGGCGCACGCGTGTGCTGTGCGTCGCCTCGTTCACCGAGGGTGTGCCGCGCTGGCGCAAGGGCTCCGGCGAGGGCTGGGTCACCGCCGAGTACGCGATGCTGCCGCGCGCCACCAACGAGCGCAGCCAGCGCGAGTCCGTCAAGGGCAAGATCGGTGGCCGCACGCACGAGATCTCGCGGCTGATCGGCCGCTCGCTGCGCGCCGTCGTGGACATGAGCGCGCTGGGCGAGAACTCCATCGTGCTGGACTGCGACGTGCTGCAGGCCGACGGTGGCACCCGCACCGCCGCGATCACCGGCGCCTACGTGGCCCTCGCCGACGCCATCGCGTGGGGCCGCCGCCACGGACACGTCAAGGGCGGCAAGCAGGTGCTGTCCGACTCCGTCGCCGCCGTCTCCGTCGGCATCATCGACGGTACCCCGATGCTCGACCTGCCCTACGTCGAGGACGTGCGCGCCGAGACCGACATGAACGTGGTGGTCACGGGCGGCGGCAAGTTCATCGAGGTGCAGGGCACCGCGGAGCACGCGCCGTTCGACCGCGCGGAGCTCGACTCGCTGCTCGACCTCGCCGTGGCCGGCACCGCCGAGCTCACCAAGATCCAGCAGGCGGCGCTCGCGCAGGAGCTCTGAGCGCTCGCGCGGGCCCGGAGCGCGGGCTGGCATGATCGGGGCATGACCTCCCTGATCGTACCGCCCGCCGCCCGGATCGTTCTCGCCACGCACAACGCCAAGAAGGTCGTGGAGCTTCGGGCGATCCTCGCCGAGTCGGGTCTGGACCTGTCCGACGGCGAGCTGGTGACCTCCGGCGAGGTCGGCGCCCCGGAGCCCGTGGAGGACGGCGTGACGTTCGCCGAGAACGCGCTCATCAAGGCGCGCGCGGTGTGCGCCGCGACGGGGCTGACCGCCGTCGCCGACGACTCCGGCCTCGCCGTGGACGTGCTCGGCGGGGCGCCCGGCATCTTCTCGGCGCGCTGGGCCGGCAAGCACGGCGACGACCTCGCGAACCTGGAGCTGCTGCTCGGCCAGCTCGGCGACGTGCGCGCCGAGCACCGC
>NZ_KI911653.1:19289-24981 GCF_000515355.1 Promicromonospora kroppenstedtii DSM 19349
GCGTCGAGGTGGCCCTGACGCGGCTGGGCGCCCCGCGCGACCCCGCGCGCCGGCTCGACCAGCTCAGCGTGGGGGAGCGGTTCCGGGTGCGGCTGGCCTGCCGTCTCGCGGAGCGCGCCGACCTGCTGCTGCTCGACGAGCCCACGAACCACCTGGACGACTCCGCCATCGAGTTCCTCACCGGCGAGCTCGTCGCCTGGCGCGGCGCTGTCGTGCTGGTCACCCACGACCGCGAGCTGCTCGACGACGTCGCCACCGCGATCCTGGACCTCGACCCGTCGTGGGACGGCAAGCCTGTGCTCTACGGACAGCCGGGGTACCTGGCCTACCGGTTCGCCAAGACCCAGGCGCTGCACCGGTGGCGGCAGCGCTACCGTGCGGAGCGCAAGCGGGCCGCGGCCCTGGCCGAGCGGCTCGACGAGTCCTACGAGGGGCTGTCCGACGAGTGGCGCCCGGGCAAGGGCTCGCAGAAGCACCGGCGCGCCACGCGCGCCCGCATCCACGTCAAGGCCGCCGACCGGCTGGTCCAGAAGCTGGAGGCCGAGGCCATCGAGGTGCCCAGGCCGCCCGTCGAGCTGGGGTTCCCCGACCTGCCCGCGATGTCGCCGGGGTGGGACCCGAGCAACCCGGTCGTGGAGGTCCGTTCGCCGCGCGTCGACTTCCCCGCGGGATCCGCGCCGGCAGCCGCGGGCGAGGACGGCGCCCGCCTGGACCTGCCGGGCACCCGGGTGGCGATCCCGCCGTCGGGCCGCCTGCTCGTGGTCGGGCCCAACGGGACCGGCAAGTCGACGCTGCTCGCGGCCCTGGCCGGCACGCTGGAGCTGGACCGGGGGAGCCGCACGGTCGCGCCCGGCGCGCGCATCGGCGTCGTCGGGCAGGAGAGCGAGCCGATCACCGGTAAGGCCCGCCTGCGGACCGGGTTCGAGACCTATGCCGACGAAGCGCTGCGGCTGCTTGCCTCGGGCGAGCTGGACCCCGACCACGTGGTGCCGGTCGCGGGCCTCGGCCTGCTCAGCGAGGACGACCTGGACCGCCAGCTCGCCGAGCTGTCCGCGGGACAGCGGCGCCGGTTCGAGCTGGCACGCGCGCTGCTGCACGCTCCGCACCTGCTGCTGCTCGACGAGCCGACGAACCACCTGTCGATCGACCTGGTGGACGAGCTCACACGCGCCCTCCAGGTGACGCCGTGCGCCGTCGTCGTCGCGACGCACGACCGCCGCATGCGCTCGGACCTGGAGGACTGGCCGGTCCTGGACCTCACGCAGGCGGTCTGAGTCCGCTAGGGCAGCCGGCCCACGTGGGCCATCGCCTGCTTGATCAGCATGCCCTGCCCGTTCATCATCTCGGCCTGGACGTCGTCCGCGCAGGCCTCCTCCGGCGTGAGCCACGCGAGGTCGAGCGCGTTCTGCTGCGGCCGGCAGTCGCCCGTCACGGGCACCACGTACGCGAGCGAGACCGCGTGCTGGCGCGGGTCGTGGAACGCGGTGATTCCCGGTGTGGGGAAGTACTCGGCGACGGTGAACGGCTGCGGCGACGGCGGCACCTGCGGCAGCGCGACCGGACCGAGGTCCTTCTCGATGTGTCGCAGCAGCGCGTCCCGGAGGCGCTCGTGGTACATCACGCGGCCCGAGACCAGGGCCCGGGTCATCACGCCCTGCGGGTTCACACGCAGCAGCAGCCCGACGGCGACCACGTCGCCCGAGTCGTCGACGCGCACCGGAACGGCGTCGACGTACACGAGCGGGAGCTGCGCGCGTACCACGGCGAGGTCCTCGTCGGTCATCCAGCCCGAGACCGGGGCAGGCTCGCGGTAGAAATCGTCGGCAGGGTAGTCGGCAGTGTCCGTCACGGGTCCGTTCTACCAGTTCGGGCCAAGCGGTGCCTGACCCGCGCCGTCCGATCGGTACCCGAATGTGACACGGACCTCCGAACGGGACCTCCTGGAATAGCAGAGGGTGGGGCTGTGCTTCACCAGGTAGACGCCCAACGAAAGGAAGCGTGACATGGCAACTGTCGACATCACCGACGCCACGTTCGAGAAGACGGTCAGCGACAACGGGATCGTCCTCGTGGACTTCTGGGCCACCTGGTGCCCGCCGTGCAAGATGTTCGGCCCCGTCTTCGAGGCCTCCTCGGAGAAGAACGAGGACATCGTGCACGCGAAGATCGACACCGACGCGAACCCCGGCATCTCGGCCGCCGCGCAGGTGACGTCCATCCCGACGCTCATGGCGTTCCGGGACGGCGTGCTCGTCTTCCGCCAGGCCGGCGCGCTGCCCGCCAAGGGTCTCGCCGAGGTCGTGGAGGCCGTCCGCGGTCTCGACATGGACGTGGTCCGCAAGGACATCGCCGCGCAGCAGAGCTGACGCGGCAGGGCCGGCACCAGGGGGCGCCGGGAACACGGGGTGCGCGAGGCGGGACTCGAACCCGCACGTCCGAAGACACCAGGACCTAAACCTGGCGCGGCTGCCAATTACGCCACTCGCGCGCGGCGCTCAGTCTACGTGCAGGTGAGCGGCAGGTCAGCGGAACGCGGCGATCCCCGTGAGGTGCCGGCCCAGCACGAGCGTGTGCACCTCGTCGGTGCCCTCGTAGGTGCGCACCGACTCCAGGTTGCTGGCGTGCCGCATCGGCGAGTGGTCGAGAGTCACGCCGTTGCCGCCCAGCACCGTTCGGGCGGCGCGGCAGACCTCGATCGCGATGCGGGCGTTGTTGAGCTTGCCCGCCGAGATCATGTGCCCCTCCAGCCGCCCGGCATCCTTGAGCCGGCCCAGGCGCAGCGCCATGAGCTGCGCCTTGGTGATCTCCAGCGCCATGTCGACGAGCTTGGCCTGCGTGAGCTGGAACCCCGCGATCGGCGTGCCGAACTGCTCACGCCCCTGCGCGTAGGCAAGGGCGGCCTCGAAAGCGTCCCGGGCCGCGCCGACCGCGCCCCACACGATGCCGTAGCGCGCCTCGTCGAGGCAGGCGAACGGCCCGGCCAGGCCCGGGTGCTCCGGCAGGATCGCGTCCGCCGGCAGCCGCACGCCCTCCAGCGTGACGTCGCACTGCACGGACGCACGCATCGACAGCTTGGGCTCGATCGGCACCGCCGAGAACCCGGGGGTCGGGGTCGGCACGACGAACCCGCGCACGCGGTCCCGCTCGCCGCCGTCGGCCTGGGGCTCGCGCACCTTGGCCCAGATGACGGCGACGTCGGCGAACGAGGCCATGCCGATCCACCGCTTGGCGCCGTCCAGGACCCACTCGCCGCCGGCGTCGCCGCCCTCCGAGCCGGGCTCGAAGCGGGCGCGCGTGGTCATGCTCGCCGGGTCGGACCCGGCGCCCGGCTCGGTGAGCCCGAAGCAGCCCACGGCCTCGCCCGTCGCCATGCGCGGCAGCCACTGCTGCTTCTGCGCCTCGGAGCCGTGCTTGTGGATCGCCGACATCGCCAGCGAGCCCTGCACCGAGACGAACGTGCGGATGCCGGAGTCGCCGGCCTCCAGCTCCTGGGCCGCCAGGCCGTACTCGACGGCGGACCGCCCCGCGCAGCCGTAGCCGTGCAGGTGCATGCCGAGCACCCCGAGCTCGCCCAGCTCCGGGACGAGCTCGCGCGGGAAGTGCGCGTCGGCGAACCACCGCGCGATGTCCGGGCGCACGCGGCGGTCCACGAACTCCCGCACGCGGTCGCGCGTGGCGAGCTCGGTGTCGCTGAGCTCGGCGTCGAGGTCGAGCAGGTCGGCCGGCGATCCCACTAGGAGTCGAGCCCCAGCACCTTGCGGATCCGGGCCACGTGGCCCGTCGCCTTGACGTTGTAGAACGACTCGGCAACCGTCAGGTCCGGGTTCACCACGACCGTGGAGCGGATCACGCCCACGTACGTCTTGCCGTAGTTCTGCTTCTCGCCCCAGGCGCCGTACGCCTCCAGCGTCGCGTGGTCCTCGTCGGACGCGAGCGGGAACGTCAGCGCCTCGGACTCGGCGAACTTGGCCAGCTTGGCCACCTTGTCGGGGGAGATGCCGACGACGGCGTAGCCGGCGCCCAGCAGCGATGCCTCCGAGTCGCGGAAGTCGCACGCCTCCTTGGTGCACCCCGGCGTCGCGGCGGCCGGGTAGAAGTACACGATGACGCCCTTGTCGGTGCTCTTCGCCAGGTCGGCGAGGCTGACGGAGGCGCCGTCGGCGGTCGGGAGGGTGAAGTCGGGAGCCTTGTCCCCGGGCTCGAGGCGAGTCGTCATGCCCGTAACGTTAGCCGCCCCAGGGCCGCTCCGTGGCCCGTGCGCCACACCCCTGCGGACAACCTCGCGCGCCAGTCGCGTAGCGTTGATCCCGTGAGCACCCCCGCTACTGCCGACTCCGTGACGAAGCCCCGAAACCTCCCGATCCGCATGCTGCACGACCGGCTCCTGGTCGAGCCCGAGACGGACTCCGCGGAACGGCAGTCGACGGCCGGCCTCGTGATCCCGGCGACCGCCGTCGGCCCCAAGCGGCTCGCCTGGGCGACCGTCGTGGCGAAGGGCGAGCACGTGCGGCAGGTCGACGTCGGCGACCGCGTGCTCTTCGACCCGGAGGACCGCGCCGAGGTGGACCTGGCCGGCACGGACTACGTGCTGCTGCGCGAGCGCGACGTGCACGGCGTCGCGGAGAGCGACGAGGCGGACGGCTCTACCGGGCTCTACCTGTAGGCGGCGGGCCGCCTCCGCGGACCGCATGCGCGCGCCCGTCAGCCCGGCCCCGGCCTGTCGTGCAGTTCACAGAGGAGCGCCGCTCGTTCGGTTACCGATGACGCCCCTGGTCCTGGTAGTGTTTATCTCCGTTGCGCGCCATTAGCTCAATAGGCAGAGCAGCTGACTCTTAATCAGCGGGTTCGGGGTTCGAGTCCCTGATGGCGCACCAGCACGACGGCTTCGCGGCTCCTTCCCGTCCTCTGGCGGCAGGGTGGATCACGTCCGTTCGTGAGGCGCAGAAATCGGTGCGCAGAGGGTCCCAGACCCTGGTAATCTTCCCGTCGCAGGCGCCATTAGCTCAATTGGCAGAGCAGCTGACTCTTAATCAGCGGGTTCTAGGTTCAAGTCCTAGATGGCGCACAACCCTGACGAAGGCCTCCACCACGGTGGGGGCCTTCGTCGTTCCCGCGACCGGGCCGAGCCCGCCCGATCAGAGCAGCTCGACCGGGAACAGCTCGGTCCGTGCCACGACCCGGTCCCGCTCCGCGGTCAGCTCGGTGCGGCGCGGGTCGGCGAGGTACCCGTCGAGCTCCGCCTGGCCGGCGAACCGGTAGAGCTGCACCTCGTGCGGCCGGCCGTCCGCGCCGTCGGACGCCGCACGCTGGAGCACCGCCCCGCCGTGCTCCGGGACCAGGGCCAGCACCTTGTCCTCGTAGGCCGTCAGAGCCGCCTCCTGGCCCGGTCGCGCCCACAGCAGGCAGCAGAGCCGGATCTCCTCGTCGTGGTTCGTCATGGTCCGAGCGTAGGGCTCTCAGGCGCCCACAATTTGTCCGGTTGTTGCCTGCTGCACCCGTGGAGTTCACCCGGCCCGGCCAGGTTTGTCCTCCGGGCGTGCTCGGAGCCGTCCACCTCACGAACCACAGGGAGGACGGCCATGCGGCCAGTCACCAGGAAACAGCGCGGCCGGCAGCAAGCCGGTCTCGTCGCGGCGGTCACGGCCGCGACGCTCGCCATGACGGGGTGGGTCGCGACGTCGTCGTCCGCCGC
>NZ_KI911653.1:25081-28741 GCF_000515355.1 Promicromonospora kroppenstedtii DSM 19349
AGCTCGGCGACGTGCGCGCCGAGCACCGCCAGGGTGGCTTCGTGTGCGCGGCCGCGCTGGTCACGCCGGACGGCCGCGAGGAGGTGCGGCTCGGCGAGATGCGGGGCGTGCTCGCGACGGCGCCGCGGGGCGCCAACGGGTTCGGCTACGACCCGATCCTGGTCCCGGAGGAGGACCCGCTGTTCGCGGGGCCGTCCGCCGAGTCCCTGGTCGACGGTCCTGGCCGCCGGACCGCCGGGGAGCTGTCCCCGGACGAGAAGAACGCGATCTCCCACCGCGGCAAGGCGTTCCGCGCGCTGGCGCCGGTGGTCGTCGAGGTGCTCGGCGCCTAGCTCGCCGCCGCGCGGGCCTGGCCGCGGCGGATGCCCGCCACCAGGCCGCGCCAGCCCAGCATCGTGATCGCCAGGAAGATGGCGGTGACCAGTGCGAACGACCATGCCAGCCCGCCGCCCGAGAGGCCACGCAGGGCGAGGCCCCCGAGCACGGTGACGGCCCAGATGATCACGCCGGTGGGCCAGACCCGTGCGGGGTCCCGCCAGGCGCGGGCCACGGCCCAGCCGATCGTGGCGGCCAGCGCAAACGGCCACACCACGCGGCCGAAGGCGCTCGTCAGCGAACCGTCGTGCGACGCGATGCCGACGATCGTGAAGACGAGGACGGCGACGGCGTCGGCCACGAGGGCGGGCCAGAACGGCGAGGTGCGGGAGGCGGGGGCAGTGGTGCTCACGCGTCGAGGGTAGTCCGCCGGCCGCGCTCCCGGTGTCCGCGAACCCGGGCACCCACTACCCGGGAGAAAATTTACATCCCGGACATACGCGCCTCTTGCGGCCGAATCGCCCAGGCCGCAGGATCACACGGCCGCCACTTCGGCGGCGAGTGTGATCAAGGAGGCAGCATGCGTAGCAACCTCTCCCGCACCCTGCTCGGTGGCCTCGCCGCCCTGGTGCTCGGCGGCAGCGTGGCCGTCGCGTTCGGTGCGCCGTCACAGGCCAGCGAGGGCACCGGCGACATCGCGGTACACAGCGCGGCGACCACCCGGGCGGCCCAGGACCGGGTGACCGACTACTGGACCCCCCAGCGGATGCGCGAAGCCCTGCCCGCCGACGTGCTGGTGGCCGGCAAGGACAAGTCCTCGGCCGGCGGTACCGTGGCGGCCGGCAGCCCGACCGTCGTCCCGCTGGCCGCCGCCAAGCCCGCCCCCACCGCGGCCTTCGTGGGTGGGTACTACTCGGGCGGCGGTGAGGTCGTCGACACCACGGGCAAGGTGTTCTTCACGCTCGCCGGCGTGAACTACGTCTGCTCGGGCAGCGCCGTGAGCTCGGGGAACAAGGACGTCGTGCTCACCGCCGGCCACTGCGTCAACGAGGGACCCGGGGAGTTCGCCACGAACTGGGCGTTCGTCCCCGCCTACGACGACGGCGCCCGGCCCTACGGCACGTTCACCGCACGTCAGCTCACCACCACCACGCAGTGGCAGACTAGCGGCGACTTCGACTATGACGTCGCGTTCGCGGTGCTGAACACGCTGAACGGTGCCCACCTGACGGACGTCGTGGGCGGGCAGGCCATCGGCTTCAACCAGGCGCGCGGGCAGTACATGTACTCGTTCGGCTACCCGGCCGCCAACCCGTACGACGGCTCGGACATCGCGTGGTGCCACGGGACGGTCGTGCAGGACACGTTCGGGGGCAGCTCCGACCAGGGCCTGGACTGCAACCTGACCGGCGGGTCGTCCGGCGGTCCCTGGTTCGTCAACTACTCCGAGTCCACCGGCGTGGGCGTGCTCAACTCCGTGAACTCCTTCAAGTACCGCGGCGGCAGCATGCGCAACTACATGTTCGGCCCGTACCTGGGCGACGTCGCACAGACGCTGTACACCTCGGCGTCGTCGCTCTGACGCGCTGAACCCGGGCGCCGGGGCGTCGGTCGGGCTTGTCGGGATCGTGTGTCTCGACAAGCCCGGCCGACGCGGCGTGCCCGGCCGCGGCCCTACTGTGGCAGCGTCGACAGAAGATCCCGGTAGCCGGCGAACGCCGCGTCGACCTCGGACTGGCCCAGACCGAACCGCTCCAGGCTGTACCGGTGCGGCGACCGCTTCCCCGGCGCCTCCCGCGCGGCCGTCAGGTTCGTGTCGTCGACCTCACCCCACCGCGCGCCGAGCTCCTCGAACAGCGCGGGCAGCACCGCCGCCGGATCGCCGGTGAGCCGGTCGTACGGCAGGTCGAGCACGGTCTCGGGTCCCAGGTCGGCGCGCTGCGCGAGGGCGCGGGAGACGCCGTCCGACATGATCGGGAGCCACTCGCGGCCGATCCGCACGGGGTCCACGGCATCCGCGTGCCGGTGGATGCGCTGGGCGGACTCGGCGAGGGAGCACAGCGACGCCAGCGCGACCTCGGGAGCCCGGTGGGTCCACACGAACCTCGCGTCGGGGAAGACGTCGCGGATCGCCGACAGGTGGAAGAGGTTCGCCGGGTGCTTGAGCACCCACCGCCGAGCGGGGCGACCGTACGACAGCAGCTGGAGCGTGTCCCGGAGGAACCGGTAGTCCGGCCGGTGGTCGAAGCGCGCGAGCAGGTCGAGGTAGTCCGGCATGGGCACCGCCGAGGAGTGGAGCTCCGAGTGCGCGCGGATGAAGGTGTCCTCCTCCTCGGAGGCCGCGTACATCGGATGGATGGTGTCCCACGTGGTGCTCAGCACCGACGTCATCGCGAACTTCCGCCCCGTGCGCCGGATCAGCGCGGCCTCGGCGCGCGGGCCGACGGCGAGGCCCGGGTAGGTCATCTCCCAGAGCTTCGGCCCTCGGTGCGCGGGTGACCTGGAGAGGATGTTGTAGGTCAGCGTGGTGCCTGTCCGGGGCATGCCGACCACGAACACCGGAGCCTCCACCGGCTCGTCGGCGATCCGGGGGTGCCGGGCCAGCAGGTCGCCCACCACGAGCCGGTTCCGGATCCGGCCGGACACCATGGCCTGGCCCGCCGCCCAGCCGAGCGGGCTCAGGCCGGGGAAGTCCGCGAACGCGCGCAGCACGAGCCGCAGGTGGTCCAGGTCGGCGGCGTTCTCCGCGCTCAGCGGTGCGCGGCCACGGGAGGCACGCGCGATCATCCGGTCGAACACGACGTCCGGGTCCCGGCGCGTGCGGGCGGCGGGAGCCAGGAGCAGGTTGGTCAGGCGCAGCGCCGGCGGGTCGGCGGGCGTGGTGAGGGACACGGCACTCCTGGGGTCGCGGTTCGGGCCGGGATCTGGCACATCCTCGCGTGGGCCGACCCGGCGCGTAAACGAAAACGGGGACCGGGAGCGCAGGCCGGTGCGGGGCCCCGACTTCGGCCCGACGACGGGTCCCCGTAGGCTGGGCGGATGCACCTCGTCGCCCAGGACCTCGGTTTCGCCTATCCCGGGCGGCCCGTCATGGACGGGGTCAGCTTCTCGGTGTCGCAGGGCGGGCGGCTCGGCGTGGTCGGCGAGAACGGGTCGGGCAAGTCCACGCTGCTGCACCTGCTGGCCGGTGACCTGCTGCCGAAGTCGGGCGAGGTGCGCCGGCAGGGCAGCGTCGCGCTGGTCGAGCAGGAGCTGCACCCCGAGCCGGGCCAGACCATCGGCGACCTGGTCGCCGGGACGCTCGACGGCCTGCGCACCGCGGCCGCCGAGCTCGACGCCGCGGCC
>NZ_KI911653.1:28841-42418 GCF_000515355.1 Promicromonospora kroppenstedtii DSM 19349
ACACCGCCCCCGCCGCCGGCTCAGCGGCCACCGCTCCCCACGAGCCGGAGGCCCCGTCGTCGGGCGCCCCGATCCTCACGCCCGACGACGGCGAGTTCCTCGAGGGCACCGTGCCCGTGGCGGCCGAGCCGGTCGCGCCGGGGGACGACGTCGCGCACCTGACCGTCGACGGCAAGGACGTCCCGGGCGCCACGGAGACCCTCGGCACGTCGGTGCTCGGCTACACGGTCGGCACCAACTCGACCGAGGCGCGCTACAAGAACTACGTGGTCGTCAACGGCTCGGCGCCCATCTACCTGCCCGACGCCGTGAGCGAGCGCGTCGAGCTGGAGGTGCCCGACGAGTACCTCGTGACCGGTGAGAACACGGTCGAGGTGGTCGCGGGCACCATCGAGACCAGCTGTGGCGTGAACCACGACGACTTCGTGCTCTCCGACTTCACGCTGGAGCCCCTCGGCGAGCTCGCCGACGGCGAGGAGAACGAGTACACCTACTCGTTCGGCGACGGCAGCTGCGGCAGCAACACGAGCCTGCTGCTGCGCGCCGAGCTGACGTTCTTCGTCCAGGGGGACCCGCGGGGCACCACCGGCCTGAGCGCCGACCTCGACACCACCACGCTGGCCAACGGCGCCCACACGATCGAGGCCCGCACCGCCTCGGGCGACTCGACGAAGCACCAGGTCCGCGTGAACAACGCGCCCGCCGGCGCGCCCCGCCTCTCGCCGGTCGACGGCACGCTGAGCCGCGGCACGGTCACCGTCACGGGCGCCCGTCCGGCCGACGGCGAGGGAGCCACGGCCAGGCTCACGGTCGACGGCGATGCGGTGGAGACCACCGAGACGCTCGGCGCGGGCGACGCGGCCTTCTCGTTCAACGTCGGCTCGAACGCCGTCGACGGCGGAGCCGCCAACCTGCTGGTCGTCAACGGCATCGAGACGCCGATGGGCGGCTCGTACGCGAGCCAGCGCGCCAGCATCGCGATCCCCAACGAGTGGCTGCGCCCCGGCGACAACACGGTCAAGGTGGTCACCGGCACCTTCGCGGGTGACTGCAACCGCGACGACTTCACGATCTCGAACCTGGCGCTGACCCCCGCCGCGGGCACCGCGGCCGGCGTCGGGCTCAAGCCCTCCTACGCGATGGGTGACGGCACCTGCGGCTCCAGCGGCACCGCGCTCCGCGAGGTCACGCTGACCTTCACGGTCGACGCCCCCGCGCGCGGCCTGCGCGCCGACGTCGACACGGCGACCCTGCCGGACGGCGAGCACGAGCTCGCGGCGACCTCGACCACGGGCGAGACCGCCACCCGCGCGCTGTTCACGGACAACTCCGGGCCCGCGCTGGTCTCCGCGACCCCCGCGGACGGCGACCGGCTCACCTCGGCCGTGGCGCTCGCGGTCGCGCTGGACGACGCCTCCGGTGTGGTCGAGGGCCCGGACGTCACGCTCGACGGAGACAAGATCGCCCTGGGCGACCCGGTCGGCCCGGGCCTGTCCGCGGGCGAGCACACGCTCGAGGTGTCGGCGGCGGACGGCCTCGGCAACGAGGTCACCCACGAGATCGCGTTCGTCAGCGCCGGCATCCCGGATGCCCCGGCCGACGTCGCCCCGGCGTCGGGCACGAAGGGTGTGGGCCGCACGGCGACACTGGAGGCGAAGCTCGCCGAGCCCGACGGCGGAAAGGTCACCGCGCACTTCTCCGCGGCGGAGATCCTGACCCCGAACAGGGCCTGGCAGGGCCGCGCGGCGCAGGTACCGACCACGCTGTCCACGCGCGGCGAGAAGAGGCTGAGCACCAAGGGGCTCGAGCCGGGCGACGGGAAGTCCGTGGACTCCCTGGCGTCGGGCGACGTGACCTACCAGCGGTTCGACGTGCCGGTCCGCGGCAAGGTTGAGGCGCCCGTGCTGCGCTGGGAGGGCACGGCCGACCCGGCGCGCCTGGTCAGCCTGCGGGCCTGGAACCCGGACACCGACACCTGGGACGTCGTCGCCTCCGCGCGCGGCGCGGTCGAGGGCGGCACCGTCCTGGAGGGCACCGTGTCCCGCGACTACGTGGACCGCGGCACGGTGCACGCCATGGTCACGGGCGAGGACCCCTTCGCTGACGACATGGACGCCGGCGACAAGGACCGGTTCGAGGACCCCGACGACTACGACTTCTCGATGGTGCACTACACGGACACCCAGTACCTCACCGAGGGCGCCGTGGAGCAGGAGACCCCCGAGGAGCGGGCCGTCTGGGCACAGGGCTACAACGGCGTCATGGACTGGATCGTCGACAACGCCGACGAGCGCAAGATCGCCTACGTGGCACACACCGGCGACATCACCGAGACCAACATCCGCGCGTTCCCGGACGAGCTGGAGGACCAGGTCGTCGGCGAGTTCGAGTTCGCGTCCCAGGCGCAGGCCCGGATCGACGCCGCAGGCATCCCGAACGGCGTCGTGGCCGGTAACCACGACAACCAGTCCGGCACCGACGCGACGCTCTACAACGAGTACTTCGGCCCGGACCGGTACGAGGCGCTGTCCGAGGACTGGGAGGACGCGTCCTACGGCGGCGTCATGGAGCCCGGCTCGAACGAGAACCACTACGACCTGTTCTCGGCCGGCGGCCTTGACTTCGTGGTGGTGGGCCTGTCCTACGGCGTGACGCGGGACGAGGCCGAGTGGGCGGCGTCGGTCTTCGACCGGTACTCCGACCGCAACGGCATCCTGCTGACGCACGACTACCTGGAGCCGTCCGCGTCGCCCGACGGGCGCGGGGCCAACTTCGGCGGGTCCGACGGGCCGCTGCTGTACAACCTGCTCGTCAAGGACAACCCGAACGTGTTCATGGTGCTCGCCGGGCACCGGCACGGCGTGGGCACCAACGTACGCCCGCCCGTGGTCGGCGACATCGGCGGCGGCGTGGTCGAGCTGCTCGCGGACTACCAGTTCTACACGGTGTCCGCCGGCCGGCTCGGGCTCACCGAGATCGGTGGGTACGACCCGGCCGACCAGCTCCAGTTCGGCGCCTCGTTCTTCCGCATGCTGCAGTTCGACGTCGACCGCGGCGAGGTCTCCATCGACACCTACTCGCCGCTGCTGGGCGAGTTCGGCGCCACGGAGTACGACACCGAGCACCGCTACAACGGGCTCGAGGACAACATGGTGCTGCCGGTCGACCTGACCTCCCGCACGACGTCGTTCAGCACCGACTCGGTGGTGCTCTACGACCCGGTGGACGAGATCGGCCGGGACACCGTGGCCTCCGGCGAGGTCGCCTCGGTCCGCTGGCCGGGCCTCAAGCCGGACCGCACCTACGCCTGGTTCGTCACGGCCCGCACACCGGGTGGCGGCACGGCGACGGCGTCGCCGGCGTACTTCACCACGGCGCGGCGTTGAGGCTCGGCCCTCTTCGCGGACGCACCGTGGCCTTGGCGGGGCTGCTCGCAGTGCTGAGCAGCCCCGTCGTCGGGCAGGCCGCCCAGGCGCACGACGCCACGAGCGACGTCTACGCCGAGGTGACCACGGCGCCGTCGTCCTCCGGTCCGGAGGGCGCCGGGCCGGACGTCGCGGCCGTGCTGGACCTCGAGTACGACCTGCTCATGAAGTCCGCGTGGCTCCGGGCGGAGGCGTACGAGGCGACCGGCCGGGATGCCCAGCTCGCCCAGCTCGACGAGCACGAGGCCGAGGTGGACGGGTACGTCACCGACCGCTTCGCGGTCACGTACGACGGCGAGCCGTGCGAGCCGGCGCTCTCCGGCGTCGACCTCGTGGAGCGCGGCGAGCGGGCGTATGCGTCCCTGACCTACACGTTCGCGTGCGACGGCGAGCCCGAGGGAGTGCACGAGGTCTCCAGCGCGCTCTTCCCGGACGCGGAGTCGTTCGTGCACTCGACCGAGACGATCATCCGGTACTCGCTCGACGAGGAGGACGGCTCGGCGGTGCTCACCACGGCGTCGCCCACCCTGACGACGGGGGAGCACCGGCTGCTCCGACAGGTCGGGGAGTTCTTCGTGCTGGGCGGCGAGCACCTGCTGTTCGGCATCGACCACGTGCTGTTCCTGCTGGCACTGCTGATCGGGTCGCGGCGGCTGCGCGACGTCGTCCTGACGGCCACGGCGTTCACCGTGGCGCACTCGGTGACGTTCCTGCTCGCGGCCCTCGGCGTGGTGTCGGTGCCGGCGATCGTGGTCGAGCCGGTGATCGCGGCGTCGATCGCCGTGGTGGCGGTGGTGGACCTGGCGCTGATCCGGCGGGGTGGGGTGGCACTCGATGGGGCGGCCCTGGGCGGTGGCCCGGCGTCGGGCCCGGTGCGGGACGCCCTGCGCTGGAGCGGCCCGGCCAGGAGCCGCGACGAGCCTGGCGCCTGGGACCGGTGGCGGCTGCCCGTGGTGTTCGTCTTCGGGCTGGTGCACGGCGTCGGGTTCGCGGGGGCGCTCGGCATCGACGCGGCCTGGTCGTGGACCCTGCTGTGGTCGCTGCTGTCGTTCAACGTGGGCATCGAGGCGGTGCAGCTCGGCATCATCGCGGTGGTGTTCCCGCTGCTGGTGCTGCTCCGGGTGCGCGCCCCGCGCACGGCCCGCTGGACGCTGGGCGCCGGCTGCGCGGTGATCGCGGCGGTGGCGCTGTGGTGGGTGGTGGAGCGGCTGGCGTTCTGAGTGCCCGACCGTAGGCCCGGTCGCGGGATCTGCCGAACGTAGGGTTGCTCGGCGCATGAGCGCTCATGCGGCGACCAACCCTACGTTCGACGGATCTGAGCCAAGCCGGCCTACTCGTACGCCGCCCAGAATCTCTCCAGCTCCGCGTCGAGCGCCGGCGCCACCTGCATGGGCAGCGAGTGCGTGGTGTCCGGCCAGATCTTGACCTGCGCGTCCGGGATGAGCCGGGCCTTCTCGGCCGCCGCCTCGCCGCCCGCCAGCGAGGAGTCGCTCGCGATCGCCACGTACACCGGCATCGGCAGCGCCTCCAGCTGCGCATCGGTCAGCAGGCTGGGGTTGGGCAGCCCCGACGAGCTGTAGCTCTCGGAGCCCACCGAGATCATCCGGGCCAGCGGGTCGTCGGGGTCCACCTCGTCGTCCGACACGCCGCCGATCCGGTTGAGCGCCGACTCCCGCCACGACTGCGGGAAGAACGGCAGCGACACCGGGACGGTCGTCAGGACGACGGAGAGCGGCATCATGCCCAGCGTCATGACCGGTTCGAGCAGGGTCAGGCCGGCCAGCCGTTCCGGGTGCCGGACGGCGACGGCCGCCGCCAGGCCGCCGCCCTGCGAGTGCCCCACGAGGTGGACCCGGTCGAGGTCGAGGCCGGCCAGCGCCTCGTCCACCCAGCGTGCCGCGTCGGCGACGTCGCGCATCGCGACGGTCTGCTCCGAAAGGCCGGTGTCGCCGAGTGTGTCGAAGGCGTACACCGTGCGGTGCTTGACCAGGTCGGGCAGGTTGTCGGCCCACATCGGGGTAGCGGCCGAACGGCCCGGCAGGAGGACGACGGGCGTCGCGTCGGGGTTGTCCGCGTGCACCCAGGCGTAGGCCCGGACCGTCCCGAAGCTCGTGGCGACGTCGTGCGTCGCGGTGGGCTCGGGCAGGCGGCCGAGCGCGTCGGCGTACGCGTCCGCGTAGGCCTGGCGGGCCTCGGGGGTGCGGAAGTGGCCGACGCCGGGGCCGCCCGCCGCGACGAGCAGCACGAGACCGCTCGTGGACACGGCCGCGACGACGGCCAGCAGGACGGTCGGCCAGCGGCGGCGCTTGGGGCCGGTGGTGTGGTCGCGCATCGGTTCCTCCAGGAGCGGGCGCTCAGCGGCGGTCGGTTTTGCAATGCACTCGCATCGTAACAGATAGCGATGCGAGTGCATTGTTATCCTGGGTCCATGCCGAGAGTCGTGGACCACGAGGAACGCCGGTGGGAGATCGTCTTCGCCCTCTGGCTGGTCATCGCCGAGCAGGGGATCGAGGGTGTCAGCCTGCGGCACGTCGCCGCCGAGGCCGGCGTCTCGATGGGCCGCATCCAGCACTACTTCGGCACCAAGGACGCCCTCGTCCTGGCTGGCTGCACCGCCCTCGTCGACCGCGCGTACGGGGGCTACCAGGAGACGGCCGACGCCGCCCCGCGCGAGCGGCTGCTGCACGTCATGACCCAGCAGATCCCGCGGGACGACGCCGGGCGTATCGGCGTCAGCGTCTGGTACGCCTACGTGGCGAAGTCGATCAACGACGCCGCCGTCCGCCAGGTCCTGGCCGAGGCGCGGCGCGGCGCGGAGGACGAGTGCGCGCGCCTGATCGCCGCCGACCGCGACACGAGCGCGGAGGAGGCACTCACGCAGGCCCGGCGGCTGCTGGCGCTCGCGGACGGGCTGACCCTGCGGGTGCTCGTCCGGGACCTGGAGCCGGCCGAGGCCGTGGCGATGCTGGAGGCGGAGGTGGGCATGGGCTGACCGGACGCCGTGCGGCCCGGCCGATGTGCGGCTCTCAGTCCGGCCGGTCCGGGCTGCCGAACACGTTCCGGAAGGCCTCCTCGGCGTGTCGGGCGACCTCGACGTCCCGTGCCAGCCGTGCACCCCTGTCGACAGGTCCGTCCCAGGTGCGCGTGTCCCGCGCCGGGCCGTCGAGCAGCCCGCGCCGGATCCACCCGAGCACGAGCTCAGGCCCGCCGACGCCGCTGCGCGCCGCCATGGTGCCGAGCCGGTCGGCGTCCGTGGTGGAGAGATCGACGACGACCCGCTGTCCGTCGAGCTCGACGCGCGAGCAGGGGGCGCGGTCGGTCATGGGCGCTTCCGATCAGAGGTCGTCGGGCAGGACACGGAATGCTTTGTCATCGGTGAGCGGACGAATGGCGCGGAAGTCCCGACGATCGAGCGTCAGGACCGCGTTCGTGTAGTTGTCCCGTGCGACGACGGTGATGACGGCGTCAGTGAGGTCGAGGTCGTCATATCGAGCCTGCACGGCCCGCGCTGCACGTAGGGCGTCAACGGCCAGCGGGGTGACGATGAACCGCCCTGACTCAGCCTGGCGGATGATCTCGTCCATCAGGTTGGCGGCGACACCACGGCCGAATCGCCGGGTGACAAGGTGGTCGAGCTCGGCGAGGACGACGGGTGGGACGAGGACGGTGCTCGCGTGATCGACGACGCTACGAGCGCCTTCGTGCTCCGGGGAGTCCGTGTCGATCGCCGCGATGAGGCCTGACGTGTCGGCGACCACGATCATTCCGCGTCCGGCTCCAGGTTCATCGAGTCGAGGATCTCGTCCGTTCGTGCCGCGAAGGTCGGGTCGCCGCTAGAGACCAGGGGCAGGTTGACGGGCTCGTCCCACACGCGGTTCCGGAGGAGGGCGTGGCGCACCCCCTCCCGAATGATCTCTGCCTCGCTGACGCCGCGTCGGGCAGCGGCGATCTTGAGGTCCCGAAGGTCGTTCTCGTCGAGGTAGACCGTGGTCCGTTTGAGCGCCATGTCCGTATGGTATCTCTGCCATACGTCTATGACCGGTTCTGTGACAGGGGCGATGGCGAGCATGTGCGGCTCCTGGAAGTGGTTGGCGAGGCGGCTGCGCCCAGCCTGCCCGGTGCGCCCGCGGGGCCGCGCGTCGGGCCGGGAATCAGTGCGGATACGCAACGCCTGTCCGCGACCTCGTACGCTTTTCCCGTGAGTCAGCCCGCTTCCGCCCAGCCCGATACCGCGCGCCAGGACACCGAGACCCCGCTCGACCTCTCGGGGTTCCGGACCAAGCCGGTGTCGTTCGTGCGCCGGTCCGGCCGGCTCACGGACAAGCAGAAGCGGCTCTGGGCAGAACGTCGCACGGCCTACGTGGTCGACGTGCCGCGAGCCATCGCCCGCACCTCCGTGCACCCGGAGTACGTGCTCGACGCCGCGGCGATCTTCGGGCGTACGGCCCCGCTGGTCGTGGAGATCGGCTCCGGCCTGGGGGACGCCGTCGTCGGCGCGGCCTCGACCGATCCCGGGCGGGACTACCTCGCGGTCGAGGTCTACCAGCCCGGGCTGGTGCACACGATCGCCCGCGCCGAGCGTGCCGGCACCGCCCTGGGCCGGGACGGGCTGCCCAACCTGCGGCTCGTGCAGGCCAACGCGGCCGAGCTGCTCGACACCACGGTCCCGGCCGGCTCCGTGGACGAGCTGTGGGTCTTCTTCCCGGACCCGTGGCACAAGGCCCGGCACCACAAGCGCCGCCTGGTCACCGCCGAGTTCGCGGCGCTCGCGGTGCGCGTGCTGCGGCCGGGCGGGACCCTCCGCCTCGCGACGGACTGGGCCGAGTACGCCGAGCAGATGATCGAGGTCCTGGAGGCCGACGAGAACCTCGTCAACGCGCACGGCCCGGGTGCCCGCGCCCCGCGGTTCGAGCGGCGGGTGCTGACGGGGTTCGAGCGCAAAGCGCACGACGCCGGGCGCGAGATCGCGGACCTGGCGTACGTCCGGCGCTGATGTTGCGCTGACCTGCCGGTTCCTGTCGGCGAGCGGGTGAAAGCCGCGCCGTGTGTAACGACTTGGTCAAGTCGCTGAACGCGCCGTCTGATCTGTTTGCCCCAAAGGTGTGAGGTGCGGCACATTGGGCCGGGTGTGAGATGCGCACACCGGGCCGCGGCAGAGCGCGCGCCCCCATGAGCCAATGGAGGCGTCATGAGTGACGTACAGGCTTCAGGGTCTGCAGAAACCGATTACCAACGCGTCGAGAGATCGGAAGAGTTCCAGAGCCTCCGCAAGGCCTTCCGGAACTTCGTCTTCCCGATGACGGCGCTGTTCCTCGTCTGGTACTTGCTGTACGCGCTCATGAGCACGTACGCGCACGAGTTCATGAGCATCCGGGTGGCCGGCACCATCACGGTGGGTCTGATCTTCGGGCTGCTGCAGTTCGTGTCCACGTTCGTCATCACCACGCTCTACGCGCGGTGGGCCAACAACAAGTTCGACGCCCGGGCCCAGGCCTTGCGCGAGGAGATCGAGGAGGGCGAGCTGTGAACGGGACAGTCATGGCCGCGGCGGCGACCAACGTCGGCAACACCTGGATCAACATCGGCATCTTCGCGGCGTTCGTGGTGGTCACGCTCATCGTCGTCTTCCGCGTCTCGCGGCAGAACAAGAGCGCCGCCGACTTCTACGCCGGCGGCCGCAACTTCACCGGCACGCAGAACGGCACCGCGATCGCGGGCGACTACCTGTCCGCCGCGAGCTTCCTCGGCATCGCGGGCGCCATCGCCGTCAACGGCTACGACGGCTTCCTGTACTCGATCGGCTTCCTCGTGGCCTGGCTGGTGGCCCTGCTGCTGGTCGCCGAGCTGCTGCGCAACACCGGCAAGTTCACGATGGCCGACGTGCTGTCGTTCCGGCTCAAGCAGCGGCCCATCCGCATGGCGGCGGCGCTGTCCACGCTCGCGGTCGTGTTCTTCTACCTGCTGGCCCAGATGGCCGGCGCGGGCGGGCTCGTCGCCCTGCTCCTCGGCATCACGGACAAGGGCGGCCAGGGCCTGGTCATCGCCGTCGTGGGCGCCCTCATGATCCTGTACGTGCTGGTGGGCGGCATGAAGGGCACCACGTGGGTGCAGATCATCAAGGCGACGCTGCTCATCCTGGGCGCCGGCGCGATGACGATCTGGGTGCTCGCGCGGTTCGGCTTCAACCTGTCCGCCGTCATGCAGGAGGCCGTGAACATGGCCGGCGAGAACGGCGAGGCGATCCTCGAACCGGGCCTGCAGTACGGGGCCTCGGCGATCTCGCAGCTCGACTTCCTGTCGCTCGCCCTGGCCCTGGTGCTCGGCACCGCGGGTCTGCCGCACGTGCTGATGCGCTTCTACACGGTGCCGTCGGCCAAGGAGGCCCGAAAGTCCGTCGTCGTGGCCATCTGGCTGATCGGCATCTTCTACCTGTTCACCCTGGTGCTCGGGTACGGCGCGGGCGCCCTGGTGGGTCCCGAGGCGATCCTGGCGGCGCCGGGCGGACAGAACTCGGCGGCACCACTGCTCGCGTTCGAGCTCGGCGGCGAGATCCTGCTCGGCATCATCGCGGCGGTCGCCTTCGCGACCATCCTCGCGGTGGTGGCCGGCCTGACGATCACGGCGGCCGCGAGCTTCTCGCACGACATCTACGCCTCGATCATCAAGAAGGGGCAGGTGTCGCCCGACGGCGAGGTCCGTGTGGCCCGCTGGACCGTGGTCGTCATCGGCATCATCGCGATCATCGGCGGCATCTTCGCCAACGGGCAGAACATCGCGTTCCTCGTGGCGCTGGCGTTCTGCGTCGCGGCGGCGGCGAACCTGCCGACCATCATCTACTCGCTGTTCTGGAAGCGGTTCAACACCTCGGGCGCGCTCTGGAGCATCTACGGCGGCCTGATCTCGACCGTCGTGCTGATCATCTTCTCCCCGGTCGTCTCGGGGAAGCCGGCCGACCCGGTCACCGGGCTCAGCAAGTCGATGATCAGCAACCCGGACATCGACTTCCACTGGTTCCCGCTCGACAACCCGGGCATCGTGACCATCCCGCTCGCGTTCCTGCTCGGCATCGTCGGCACGTACCTGAGCAAGGAGCAGTCGCACCCGGAGAAGTACGCCGAGATGGAGGTCCGCTCCCTGACGGGCGCGGGCGCCGAGAAGGCGGTCTCGCACTGACGCGGCATCCCTGAGCGGCGGTCCGCCCGCTGCCCGACGACGGCCGTGGTCACCTCTCGACGAGAGGTGACCACGGCCGTCGTCGGGCGTCAGATCCCGTCCGCCCAGGTGATCCTCCGGCTGCGCGAGCTGGACGTGGCGCTGGCCGAGGTGCGGCAGATCCTCGGCACACCCGACGCCCGTGCGCGAGACGTACCTCGTCACCCCGGCCGACACGCCGGAGCGTTCCGCGTGGCGCACCGAGGTGGCCTGGCCGGTCTTCCGTCTCGCCCCGTGACCGCCGGCCCGCTCAGCGAGCGGGCTCCAGGCGGATCACCACCGACTTCGACGCCGGGGTGTTGCTCTGGTCCGCGGTGTGGTCCAGGGGCACCAGCACGTTCGTCTCCGGGAAGTACGCCGCCGCGCAGCCCCGCGCCGTCGGGAACGAGACGGCGCGGAAGCCCTCCGCGCGGCGCTCGCCGACCTCGCCGTCCGGCCCCGGCCACTCGCTGATCAGGTTCACGGTGTCGCCGTCGGCGATCCCACCGGCGGCCAGGTCGTCCGGGTGGACGAACACGACGCGCCGCCCGTTCTTCACACCGCGGTAGCGGTCGTCGAGGCCGTAGACCGTGGTGTTGAACTGGTCGTGGGAGCGGACGGTCTGCAGCAGCAGCCGGCCCTCCGGCACCTGGACGATCTCGAGCTCGTTGACGGTGAAGTTGGCCTTGCCGGTCGACGTCGGGAACAGGCGGGCGTCACGCGGCGGGTGCGGCAGCACGAACCCGCCCGGCTCGGCGACCCGGCGCTCGAAGTCCTCGAAGCCCGGGACCACGCGCGAGATCGAGTCGCGGATCCGCGAGTAGTCGGCGGCGAACTCCTCCCACGGCGTCGGGTCGTCCGGGCCCAGCGCCCGGCGGGCCAGGTCGCACAGGATGGCGGTCTCGCTGCGCAGGCTGTCCGAGACCGGGGCCAGCCGGCCGCGCGACGTGTGCACCACGCTCATCGAGTCCTCGACGGTGACGACCTGCTCGCGCCCGCCCGTCATGTCCCGCTCGGTGCGGCCGAAGCAGGGCAGCACCAGCGACCGCTTGCCGGGCAGCACGTGCGAGCGGTTCAGCTTGGTCGAGACGTGCACCGTGAGCGGCACCTCGCGCAGCGCGGCCTCCGTGACCGCGCTGTCCGGGGTGGCCGCGGCGAAGTTGCCGCCCACCGCCATGAAGACCTTGAGGTGCCCGTCGCGCAGCGCCCGGACCGTGTCGACGACGTCGTACCCGTGGGCGCGCGGCGGCTCGAAGCCGAACTCCGTGGCCAGCGCGTCCAGGAAGAGCTCGGTGGGCCGTTCCCAGATGCCCATGGTGCGGTCGCCCTGCACGTTGCTGTGGCCGCGGACGGGGCAGGCGCCCGCACCAGGGCGGCCCACGTTGCCACGCAGCAGCAGGAAGCTCACCACCTCGCGGATGGTCGCCACGGCCTGCTTGTGCTGGGTCAGGCCCATCGCCCAGCAGACGATGATGCGGTCGGCGGCCTTCACGTCGTCGACGAACGCCTCGATCTCCGCCCAGTCCAGGCCGGTCGCCCGCTCGACGTCGGCCTGGTCGACGGCGCGCCAGGCGGCCGCCGCCTCCGGGAACCCGGAGGTGTGCTGCGCGATGAACTCGTGGTCCAGCACGGGGGCGTGCCCGGCGGTGCGCGCGTCGTCGTCGGCCTCGACCAGCAGGCGGTTCACCGCCTGGAACAGGGCCAGGTCGCCCGCGAGGCGGACCTGGAGGAACCGGTCGGCGAGCTTGGTGCCCTGCCCCACGACGCCGCGCACCCGCTGCGGGTTCTTGAAGGTCTGCAGCCCGGCCTCGGGCAGGGGGTTGATCGCCACGATCCGCGCCCCGCGGTCCTTGGCCTCCTCCAGCGCCGTGAGCATGCGCGGGTGGTTGGTCCCGGGGTTCTGCCCGACGACGACGATCAGGTCCGCGTGGTCGGTGATGTCCTCCAGCGACACGCTGCCCTTGCCGATGCCCAGCGTCTCGACCAGGGCGGTGCCGGACGACTCGTGGCACATGTTCGAGCAGTCGGGGAGGTTGTTCGTGCCGAGCTTGCGCGCGAGGAGCTGGTAGAGGAACGCGGCCTCGTTGCTGGTGCGGCCCGACGTGTAGAACGCCGCCTCGTCCGGGGAGCCCAGCCCGCGCAGCTCGCCGGCGACCAGGTCCAGGGCCTCGTCCCAGGAGACCGGCCGGTAGTGGTCGGCGCCCTCGTCGCGCAGCATCGGCTCGGTGATCCGCCCTGACTTGCCCAGCCGGTGGTCGGTCCAGGTGGCCAGCTCCGAGATCGCGTGCTCGGCGAAGAACGCCGCGTCCGCGCGCTTGCGGGTGGCCTCCTCGGCCACCGCCTTGGCGCCGTTCTCGCAGAACTCGGCGAGGTGTGGCTTGCCCGGCTCGGGCCAGGCGCAGCCCGGGCAGTCGAACCCGCGCTGCTGGTTGATCAGGGGCAGCGTGCGCAGGCCGCGCGCCACGCCGGCCTCCTCGAACACGTGCGCCAGGCCGTGGACCACCCCTGGTACGCCCGCGGCGGCCGTCTTGGGCGGTCCGACGCGCAGGGTCTGCTCGGGGGCGTCGGTACGGGCTTCGTCGCTCACGTCGGTCACCCTCCTGACCCTACGCCGGAGTCAACCGCCTGTGGAGGCTGTGGACATATCGGTCAGGGGTCACAGTTCGCTCCTGAGGTTCTGTTCAGACCACGAACCACTGCCCGCAGGAACCAGCGTGAAACGTTGCAACATCGTGGCTTGAACAGAACCTCGGGGGCGTCCGTGCGTACCGGTGGACATATCGGTCGCGGAGGTGGGCGGAAGCGGTGCGAGACTGGCGGTATGGGAGTCGTCACCGACCGACGGCGCGTGGTCCGCGTCCGCGAGGGCGCCCGCGCGGCGCGCCCGGACACGCTCGCCGTTGAGGAACCGCTCATGGTCCGGCTCGTCGGACCCGGCGCGCTGGTCGGCCGGGCGCGGCC
>NZ_KI911653.1:42518-43318 GCF_000515355.1 Promicromonospora kroppenstedtii DSM 19349
CGGCGAGCCGCTGTACGTGCGCGAGGACGTGGGCCGGCACAACGCCGTCGACAAGGTGGTGGGAGCCGGCCTGCGCGACGGCGCCCTGCCCGCTGCCGGGACGGTGCTCCAGGTCAGCGGGCGGGCGTCGTTCGAGCTGGTGCAGAAGGCCGCGCGGGCCGGGATCCCGGTGCTCTCCGCGATCTCGGCGCCGTCGACCCTCGCGGTGGACCTGGCCGAGGAGTGCGGCCTGACCCTGCTGGGGTTCGTCCGGGGCGACTCGATGAACGTCTACACGCGGGCGGACCGGCTGCGGTGAGGCGGGGCGGTCGGTGCGAGGCGGCGGGCGAGGAAGTCCGCGGCGGTGTCCATGGCGCGGGCCGCCGTCGCCTCGGTGGCATGGTGGTGCTGGAAGACGTGCGCGCTGCCCGGGTAGACCTCCAGCGTCACCTCGACGTCCGCCTCGGCTGCCCGGGCGGCCAGCAGGGTGCTGTCGTCGAGCAGCACCTCGGCAGAGCCCACCTGGAGCAGGAGCGGTGGCAGGCCGCGCAGGTCGGCGAGCACCGGGCTGGCCAAGGGGTTGCGGGCGTCGGCGCCGTCGGGCAGGTAGGTGGCCGCATACCCCTGGATGTCGGCGGCGTCGAAGATCGGGTCGACGCTCTCCTTGCCCGTGAGGCTCGCACCGGAGAGCGTCAGGTCTAGCCAGGCGGAGAAGGTGACGACGGCGACGGGCAGCGGGAGCCCGGCGTCACGGGCGGCCAGCACCGTGGCCAGGGCGAGGCCGCCGCCCGCCGAGTCGCCCGCGACGACGACGCGTGCCG
>NZ_KI911653.1:43418-47003 GCF_000515355.1 Promicromonospora kroppenstedtii DSM 19349
CCCCGCCCGGGCGGCGAGCGCTGCGGCCAGCGGGACGCCCGTGCGGGCGTCGCCGATCACGTAGCCGCCGCCGTGCAGGTAGAGCAGCACGCCGGCGTCGTTCGCGGCCTGCGGCACGGCGACTTCCAGTGCCGGGACGCCGCTGAGCGTCGTCTCGGCCACGCGGGTGCCCTCCGGCAGCGGGAGCCGGCCGAACGACGTGTAGAAGGTACGGAGCTCGGCGAGCGAGTTCTGGTCCATGGTTCCCCTCGGTGCGCGAAGATAGATTCCATGGAAGCCAAACAAGATTCCACGGAATCTATTCCTCGGGCCGAGGGCGACCTCGACGGCGCGCGGCTGCTCGACGACCTCGTCCGGGTCGAGGTCCGGCTCTACACGCTGCTGGACGCGCGTCTGCGCGCCACGCACGGGCACGGGCTCGGCAGGTTCGACCTGCTGCGCGCCGTCGACGCGGTCCCGCGGTGCCGGGTGTCCGACGTGGTCCGGCGTCTCGGTATCACCGTCGGCGCGGCCAGCAAAGGCGTGGACCGACAGGTGCGGGACGGGCTGGTACGCAGGCAGGCCAACCCCGAGGACGGCCGGTCCTCGTTCCTGGAGCTCACGCCGGCCGGGCGGCGAGTGCTGGACGAGATGCTCCCGACCCTCGCCCGCGAGGCGGCCGACGCGCTGCGGGGCACCGGTGTGCCCGACGGCGACCTCGGGCAGCTCGCGCGGGTCCTCGCCGCCGTGCGAGGCGGGCTGGAGGCCGGGAGCGTGCGGTGAGGCGGTCGCCGTCGGGCAGCGGGCTGGTCAGCCCGTGAACAGCGGGATGACGCTCCGTACCGTCTGGAACAGGCCGTAGGCCAGCGGCACGGTCACCACGGCCCAGGTGAGGATCAGCCGGGGTACCTGGTTCGACGTCGGCTGCGGTGCCGGTTCGGGTGTCTGCTCGGCCATGGTCACACCTTTCCTTCGGCGAACTCGTCCGCGTGGCCCGGCCTCTCGTGGAACCGCGCCGCGACCGGGCGGACCAGGGCGTTGGCCACGAAGCCGACCGCGAGCACGGCCACCATGGTGAACAGCGCGGGCCGGTAGTCGGCCGCGACCAGCTCGCCCGGCGTGCCCTGGGCGTCCAGGAAGCCGTTGATGATCAGCGGCCCGGCGATGCCCGCGGCCGACCACGCGGTGAGCAGGCGGCCGTGGATCGCGCCCACCTGGTAGGTGCCGAACAGGTCGCGCAGGTACGCGGGCACGGTGGCGAAGCCGCCGCCGTAGAAGGACAGGATCACGGCCGCCACCAGCACGAAGATCACGGTGGACGTGTGGCCGACCGTCGCCAGGAGCACGTACATGATCATGCCGACGCCCAGGTACAGGACGTAGGTGGGCTTGCGGCCGATGTAGTCCGACGTGGAGGACCACACGAAGCGCCCCGCCATGTTGAACAGGGACAGGAACGCCACGAACCCGGCCGCCGTCGCCGGCGCGACCGAGGACATGCCGTCCTCGCGGAAGAAGTCCTGGATCATGGGCGCCGCCTGCTCCAGGATGCCGATGCCCGCCGTCACGTTGCAGAACAGCACGGTCCACAGGAACCAGAACTGCGGGGTCCGGATCGCGTTCGCCGCGGAGACGTTCGCGGTCGACACCATCGGCCTCGCCGCCACCGCGGCGGCGTCGAACCCCGCGGGCGTCCAGCCGGGCGGCGGGACCTTCACCGTGAACACGCCCAGCATCATCACCAGGAAGTACGCGATGCCCAGGGTCACGAAGAGCGAGGTGACGGCGCTGCCCGAGGCCACGGAGGTGGGGTCGGTGGGGTCGTAGCCGCTGTCGTAACCGGCCATGAGCTGGCGGGACAGGGGCGAGGCGATGAGCGCGCCGCCGCCGAACCCCATGATGGCCATGCCCGTGGCCAGGCCCGGCCGGTCGGGGAACCACTTGATCAGCGTGGACACCGGCGAGATGTAGCCGATGCCGAGCCCGATGCCACCGATGAAGCCGTACCCGACGTAGACCAGCCACAGCTGCGACGTGGCGATGCCGAGCGCCCCGACGAGGAACCCGGAGGCCCAGAAGCAGGCCGACGCGAACATCGCGGCGCGGGGCCCGGCCCGTTCCACCCAGGTGCCCAGCACGGCGGCCGAGAGGCCGAGCATGACGATGGCGATCGAGAAGATGACACCGATCGCGGTGAGGCTCGACTCGAAGTGGGCGACCAGCGCGCTCTTGTAGACGCTGGTGGCGTACGCCTGGCCGATGCACAGATGGATGGCCAGCGCGGCCGGCGGGATGAGCCACCTGCTGTAGCCGGGCTTTGCCACCGTGTGCTCGCGGTCGAGGAACGACAGCGCCATGCGCACCTCCTCGTGCTCAGGGGATCAGACGCACGAGGTGCGGTTTCTCCCGTTTGCGTGCGCACGCTACTGGCGCTGGATGCCCGGGTCAATGGTCTGCGCAGGCGCGGCCGGCTCAGTGCTGCGGGCTGCGCACGGCGGCCAGGAACAGCGGTAGGCGGGTCTCGGTGTGCGCGATCCGCAGCAGGTAGGGGCGGTCGACCGTCATACGGACGGCGGGCTCCTCGGGCATGGCGCTGGTCGCCTCGGCGGCGATCTCGGTGACGGCCGCCGCGACGGTGCCCTCCTCGTCCAGGTTCAGGTAGGCCTGCTGCAGCACCTGGCTCACCCGGAGCTGCTCGGCCGTGCTGATGCCCGACAGGTCGGGGGAGTCGTACAGGCCGGCGAGACCCGCCTGCTCCAGGGCCGGGGCCAGGTCGAGCGTGGGCGGCTCGAGCTCCAGCGTCGGCATGGTGAGCTCGACCACCTGGGGCGCGGCGTCGTCGAGCGCGGTGGTGAGGGCGGTCAGCGTCCCGGGGTCGACGTCGGCCGGGTCGGTGCCCTCCGGCGGCAGCAGGAGGTCCGCGTGGAACGCCTCGGCGTAGGGGAGGCGGACCGCGGCCCAGCCGTCGCTCTCGGCGTAGGCCCACGGCCGCGTGCCGCGCAGCATCTCGGTCGGGGCGGTGCCGCCCGGTCCGGTGAAGTCCTGGTCGCCGGTCGACGCCTCGTCGAACGGGCTCTGCCAGCGCGCCGCGAGCAGGATCGCGTTCTGCAGCACCAGGCGCAGCGACGGGTCGGGCTCGGTCGCCGACTCCTCGATCAGCCCGCCGGTGTGGTGGTTCACCCAGGAGTCGAGCACCTTCTTGCCCTCACCGCCGCCCAGGTCGGTGCGCTGCACGCCGGCGTCGAACGCGGACGCGAGCGCGTCGAGATAGTCCGGCTCGACGGTCAGCTCGTCGTCGAGCACCGCCTGGTTGGCCAGGTGCAGCACGGGGCGTTCGGGGAGCTCGTCGTCCTGCACGACGGCGGGGTCGCCGTCGTGCTTCGCCAGCTCGCCCTGCAGGGCGTTGTAGGCGGACGTGCGTTCCTCGCCGGCGGCGCCGAGCGCCGCGTCCAGGGTCGTGGCGGTCTCGCCGCGCGCCCCCTCGGCCAGCAGGGCCAGGGCGAAGGACAGGGACGCGGGGGAGACCAGGGCGTTCTCCTTCGGCTCCGCGGTCGCGCGCAGGGCGAGCAGGCCGAGCTCCTCGGTCGCGGCGACGGCGTCCGGCCC
>NZ_KI911653.1:47103-51095 GCF_000515355.1 Promicromonospora kroppenstedtii DSM 19349
GGCCCGCCGTCGGGCAGGAGGGGCGAGCGTGGTCGCGTTACGCCGCGACCGCCGACCACGGCGCGCGCGTCCAGGTGGTGTTCACGAGGCCGCAGGTCGGCTGGGTGGGGCCCACGGAGCGCGAGGCGCGCGCGGCCGGGATCCCCGTCGAGGCCGTGTCGTACGACCTGTCGTGGATGGCGGGCGCGAGCGTGGACGGCCCCGGGTACACGGGGCGGGCCCAGGTGCTGGTCGACACGCAGCGGCGGGTGCTGGTGGGCGCCACCTTCGTGGGGCCCGACGCCGGCGAGATGCTGCACGCCGCGACCATCGCCGTCGTCGGCGAGGTGCCGCTCGACCGGCTGTGGCACGCGGTCCCGGCGTACCCGACGGTGAGCGAGGTCTGGATCCGGTTCCTGGAGTCCTACGGCCTGTGATCTGCCCCTGACCCGGGCCACCAACCCTTTCGAGGCCTAAGTTTCTTCGCTCTGAGGCCGCTCAGAGCGAAGAAACTCAGGCCTCGAAAGGGAACTGCGAGCGGCAGGTCAGCTCGTCGGGGTGAGCGACCCGTCCGAGCTGAAGACCAGGCCGAGCGTCACCTCGCCCTGCTGCAGCGCGGACTTGGTCAGCGGGCCGCCGGCGTCGAGCGAGCGGAACTCCGCGAACTCCAGGCCGTAGGTCTCCTCCAGGCCCGGCTGGCAGAACGGGCGCTCCGTGCACTCCGGCGGGCCGCCGAGCACCAGGCCACCGCACGCCTCGGCGAGCGAGCTGAGCGTGGTGAGGCCGTGCTCGTCCGCGAACGCCTTGGTCACGGCGAAGGCGTTCTGGTCCTGCGCGGGGGACGGCTGACCGAACACGAGGCCGACCTCCTCGCCCAGGCCTGTGAGGCCTTCGACCGTCGCGTCGAGGTCGCTGCTCGCGACCGGCTCGGCGTCGGCCCCGTTGACGTCCTTGTTGATGAACTCGGTCAGCGTGCCCACGTACTCGGGGATCACCTGGACCTGCTTGCCGTCCTCCAGCGCGGGGAGGTAGGCCTCGCGGTTGCCGATGGTGGTGACCTCGGCGTCGTACCCGGCGGCGTTCAGCACCGTCGCGTAGATGGTGCCGAGCGTGGCGCTCTCGGCGAAGTCGGCGGCGCCGACGACGACCTTGCCGCTGCCGCTCTGCTCGGGATCGTCGAGTCCGGCGTCGGCCACGAACTCCTCGGCGACCTCCTTCGAGGTGCGGCGGTCGACGTCGACGGCCTTGTTCAGGCCGATGAGGGTGTCGGTGTCGAGCGCCGCGGAGACGGTGTCGAGCAGCGGGATCAGCGTGTCGTCGCCCTCCACCGCTGCCGCGTTCACGGCCGGGATGATGTTGTCGACGGTCTGGAGCTGCTTGTCGTCCTCGAGCACCACCAGCTCGTCGCCGGGGACCGCCTCGCAGGCCGCGAGGCTGCTGCCGCCGGTCTCGCTGCCCCCGCCCCCGCCCCCGGCCGAACCGGGTTCGCCGCAGGCGGTCAGGAACGCGAGGGAGACGACGGCTGCCGCGGCGCCGAGCGCGCGGGGCAGGGATACGTGTGTGCGGGGGAACTTCATCGAATGTCTCCGAACGTGGGTGGCGTACAACTGTTCTACCGCTTCGATCTGTCCCATTCGACCCCGGTGAGCGGTCGATGGCAAGGGATAAACCCGCTCGTGAGGATGTCGTTACATTAGGCCGTCCTGCGGCTTCTAGCCCGCGCGGACCCGCAGCGGCGCCGGCGTGGTCAGGCGCTGGCCGATCGCGAGCACACCGTCGATCGCGAGGCACAGCCCCGCGACCACGATGCCGCCCGCCAGCACCTCGCCGTACCGCTGCGTGCCCATGCCGAGCGCGATGATCTGGCCCAGGCCGCCGCCACCGGCCAGGGCGGCGAGCGGGATCGTGGCGACGACCTGCACGATCGTCACCCGCAGGCCCGCGGAGACCAGCGTCGTGGCCAGCGGCAGCTCGACCTGCAGCAGGATGCGCCCGTCGCTCATGCCCATGCCGCGCGCGGCGTCCTTGGCGTCGGGGTCGGCGCCGCGCACGCCCTCGTAGGTGTTGACCAGCAGCACCGGTACGGCGAAGAACGCCGCGGCGATCACGGTGGCGGTGTTGCCGAACAGCCCGCCCGCGGCGAGCAGCAGGATGATGCCCAGCGTCGGCAGCGCGCGGGACGCGTTCGTGAGCCAGACGACGGTGCCCGCGCCCCGGCCGCTGTGCCCCAGCCAGGCACCGGTCGGGATGGCGACGGCGGCGGCGACGGCCACGGCGATCGCCGTCATGACCAGGTGCTCGCCCGCGAGCTCGAGGATGCCGCCGGGCTCGGTCCAGGTCAGGGGGTCGTTCAGCCAGACGATCGCCTCCTGGAGGACGCCGGTGGGGGCGCTCATGCGGCCCTCCCGCGCAGCCAGGGGGTCAGGAGTCTGCCGACGGCCCACAGGGCCAGGTCGAGCACGAGCGCGAGCGCGATGGTCGCGAGCGTCGCCGTCATGATCTCGGCCCGGTAGAAGTTGTTGCGGAAGCCCTGGAACATGAGCTGCCCCAGCCCGCCGTACCCGACGACGACGCCCACGGTCACGAGCGCGACGGTGGACACGGTGGCCAGCCGCAGGCCGGCGATGATGCTCGGCAGCGCGCTCGGCATGGCCACCTGCACCAGGAGGCGGCCGGGGCCGTAACCCAGCCCGCGGGCGGCGTCGGTGACGGCGGGGTCCACGGTCGACAGCCCCGCGACCGTGTTGCGCAGGATGATCAGCAGCGCGTACACCACCAGGCCCACCAGGACCGGTGTGCGGCCGATCCCGAGCAGCGGCGCCAGGATCGCGAACAGCGCCAGGGACGGCACCGTGTACATGACGGCCGCCGTGCCGAGCACCGGCCCGGCCAGCCACCGCGACCGGGAGACCAGTGCCCCCAGCGGGATGGCGATGGCGGCCGAGATCGCGACCGCCTCGATCGTCAGGCCGGCGTGCTCGACGGTGCGCTGCCAGATCAGGGGCGCGTTGTCGACCACGTACGACCAGGAGAACCACGGGTTGCCGGGCATGCCGTAAAACCTATCGTGCCCGTCACCCGGTAGGTTCGAGCACATGGCTTCTCGCACCGTGATCGAGCTCGACACCGTCCGCAAGGAGTTCGGGAGCGGCACCGTCGCCGTCGAAGGACTCAGCCTCTCCGTGCGCGAGCACGAGGTGCTCGCCCTCGTCGGCCCGTCCGGCTGCGGCAAGTCCACCACGCTGCGCATGGTGAACCGGCTGGTGGAGCCGACGTCGGGCCGGATCCTGCTCGACGGCGAGGACGTCACCAACAGCAACCCCGTGGCCCTGCGGCGCCGCATCGGCTACGTGATCCAGAACGTCGGGCTGTTCCCGCACCGGACGGTCGAGGCGAACATCGCGACCGTCCCCGGCCTGCTCGGCTGGGACCGGCGGCGCACGCGGGCGCGCGTGGCCGAGCTCCTGGACCTCGTGGGTCTGCCCGCCGCCACGTACGCGAAGCGGTACCCGCACGAGCTGTCCGGCGGTGAGCGCCAGCGCATCGGCGTGGCACGGGCCCTGGCGACGGACCCGCCCGTGCTGCTGATGGACGAGCCGTTCGGCGCCGTCGACCCGGAGTTCCGCCGGCACCTGCAGACCGAGTTCCAGCGCATCCAGCAGGAGACGGGCACCACGGTGATCCTCGTGACGCACGACATCGACGAGGCCGCGCGCCTCGGCGACCGCATCGCCGTCCTGTCCCGCGGCGGCAAGCTGGAGCAGGTCGCGAGCCCGCTCGCGGTGCTGGCCCACCCGGCGTCGGAACGGGTGCGGGACTTCATCGGCGACGGCGCGGCCTCGCGGATGCTCTCGCTCGCCCGGGTGGAGACGACCGACCTGGACGGCGCCGACCGGATCGTCCAGCCAGCGCCCGCTCCCGTGCGGCTCGGCGCGCGCCTGACCGACGCTTTCGAGGCGGTGGCGGCGCTGCCGGCGTCGGCCATGGGGCGCGTGCCGGTGGTGGGGGAGACG
>NZ_KI911653.1:51195-53100 GCF_000515355.1 Promicromonospora kroppenstedtii DSM 19349
CCGGCGGCACCCTCGGCCGAGGGCGCGGCAGAGGCCGCCGACCCCGGCTGCCCGGGACCGGCCGCCGACGAGCTCGCCGGGATCGGCGTGCCGCAGACGTCGCAGTAGTCCGTGGCCTGGCTGGTGTGTCCCTCGGGGCAGACGACGGTCATGCGCGCCTCACCCGGGTGGTCTTCGTGGACGCGGTGTCGAGCGCCATCTCGTCCAGCTTGGCGGTGTTCCGCTTGAGCCGCACGGTGCCCTCCTCCTCGTTCTCCACCTCCACGATCTTGCGCAGGCGCGACGTGGCCTCGTCGTTGCCGGTCTCGGCGGCGAGCTGCACCGCGCGGCCGAGCTTCACGGTCGCCGTCGCCTCGTCGCCCGAGGCCTTGGCCGCCAGGCCCTCCTGGATGGCCGAGGCGAGCTCCGCCTGGCCCGTGTAGTGCGCCACCTCGGGGCTGATCCGGGCGGTCAGGGTCGAGTCGTCCGACCACTTGGCCTTGACCAGGCCCGACGCCGCCACCTCGTCGCCCACCGCCACCTGGACGCGGGCCGCGAGCTGCTCCGAGCCCACGGGCTTCGCCGCCACGCGGACCGCCACGTGGTAGTCGCGGGTCTCGTCGCCCCACGCGCCCGTGGGATACCCACTGGTTAGCGCGTTTACCTCGGTGCGCCGGCTCGTCAGGTCGTCCACCTCGGGGGCCACCTGCTTGACGAACAGCACCTGCGAGCCCTGCGGCGCCCACACGCGCAGGTCCACCGCCGCGACGCCGCGGGACATCGACTTGCGCACCAGGGCCGCGAAGTCCTCCGCGATGTCCTCCGGGCGCGCGATGAGGTCCACCGTGCCGAGCAGCGCCGTCGAGATCTTCCGCAGCTCCTCCACCACCCAGCGGTCGCCCACGCCGCGGGCGTCGCACTGGAAGTGCCCCGTGACGTGGGTGATCATCTGGTCCAGGTGCATCTTCGGCTCGGACTCGTTCTTGCCGTCCGTGAGCAGGATCAGGTGCTTCTGCGCCGCGGGGACGGTGGCGAACAGGTCGTCGGCGAGGCGCAGCCACGTCGAGATGGCCGTGCCGCCGCTGGCCGCCATGGTCGAGATCGCGCGCTTGGCCTCGGCGCGCGCGCCGGGCTCCATGGCCACCATCGGCACGCGGGCGTTCGGGTACGGGAAGATCCTCGTGGCCACGTGCGATCCGCCGATGATCGCGAACAGCGTGCCGTCAGGGATCTGGTCCACGGCCACCGCGGCGGCGTGCTTGGCGGCCTCCATGTTGCGGCCCTGCATGGAGCCGGACGTGTCGACGGCGACGATCTCGGCGACCTGGCCCGCGCCACCGGCGTCCGCGGTGGCGCTCGCAGCGGTACCTGCCCCGGCGGCCCCCGCGCCGGTGCAGGTCACGGACACGATGGCGTGCACGTCGGTGCCGCCGTCGGACAGGAACTCGTTCTGGAAGACCTCGGCGGAGAACTCGGCCACGGTGGCTCCTCTCGGTTACGGCAGGCTAGCGCTGCTCGGTGACAGTCGGGGCGATCCGCGCGAGCGCGGCGGTGATGTTGTCCCGCCCGCCCTGGGCGTTCGCCCAGCGGACGAGCGCCGCGGCGGCGGCGTGGGGTTCGCCGCAGCCGGCGAACTTGCGCACGAGCTCACCCATCTCGTGCGCGTCGGAGCAGTAGTTCCACAGGCCGTCGGAGCAGACCAGCAGCCAGCCGGGCCCGTTCGGCACGGTCGCGGCGCAGCGCGCGTCGGTGTCGGGGGCGTCGGGCCCGAGCCACCGGGTGATGGCGTGCGCCTGCGGCGACGTCTCGGCCTGGGCGCGCGGTACGCCGGCGGCGATCATCTCCTGCGCCCACGAGTCGTCGACGCTGAGCTGCTCCGCGGGCCCGGCGTCCGGCAGCCAGTACACGCGGGAGTCGCCCAGCCAG
>NZ_KI911653.1:53200-54267 GCF_000515355.1 Promicromonospora kroppenstedtii DSM 19349
CGGTCCCGGAGGCCGGCGCGGGCGGGCGGGGTGTCGCCGGGGGCCGGCGGGTCCGGGTCGGCCGGCGGGCCCGTGGTCGTCTGGGGCGCGGTCACAGGGTGGCCTCGCTGTCTGTCCCGATGTCCACGACGTCCTCCAGGTCTTCCGGGACCAGCGTGCGCAGCTGGTCCACCGTCGGTCGTTCAACGTCCCGCAGGCGCCAGGCGTGCCGGGCGATCGCGGAGTCGAGCACGTTGCGTGCCCAGCGGCCGTTGCCGAACCCCTCGCCCCGCACCTGGTCCGCCGCGAGTCGGTCGAACCGGTCGAGGGTCTCGGGCTCCGGCTCGAAGTCGGCGGAGCCCGCCATGGCCGCGAAGATGCGGCGCAGCTCCTCGGGCGAGTAGTCCTCGAACGTGATGGTCCGCGCGAACCGGCTCTCCAGGCCCGGGTTCGTCGCGATGAACCGGGCCATGGGTCCCGGGTAGCCCGCCACGATCACCACGAGGTCGTCGCGGTGGTCCTCCATGTCCTTGACCAGCGTGTCCACGGCCTCGCGACCGTACTGGTCCTCGGCCAGGGCGTACGCCTCGTCGATGAACAGCACGCCGCCCAGGGCGCGCTGCACCACCGCCGTCGTCTTCTCCGCCGTCTGGCCCAGGTAGCCCGCCACCAGCTCGGAGCGGTCCACCTCCACGAGGTGGCCCTTGTCCAGCAGGCCCAGCGCGCGGTAGATGCCCGCGACCAGACGGCCCACCGTGGTCTTGCCCGTGCCGGGGTTGCCGGTGAACACCAGGTGGCGCGTCAGCGTGGGGGAGGTCAGGCCCGCCTCGGCGCGCAGGCGTTCGATACGCAGCAGCTCGGTCTGGCGGTGGATCTCGTCCTTGACGCGGCCCAGGCCGATGAGCTGGTCCAGCTCGTCGAGCAGCTCGGCCAGCGGGCGGGGCTCGTCCGTGGGTTCCGGTTCTGGCTCGCCCTCTGGTCCGGCCGCCCGGGCGGCCGGCTCGGGTTCCGTGGCCGACGGCGTGGGGGTGGGCGCGTCGACCGGTGCGCCGAACTCCAGGCCCTGGTCGCCGGCAGGGCGGGGCGCG
>NZ_KI911653.1:54367-55771 GCF_000515355.1 Promicromonospora kroppenstedtii DSM 19349
CGGGCCGGCCGGGGGCGAGGGCGAGGCGCTCGTCGAGGCTCGCGGGTTGTCGCGGGTGTTCCACGTCGGGGGGCGGGAGATCGTCGCCGCCGACGACGTGTCGTTCACGCTCCGCGCGGGCCGCACCCTCGGGCTGGTCGGCGAGTCCGGCTCGGGCAAGTCCACCACCGCGCGGCTCCTGCTCGGGCTCGAGCACCCCGACGCCGGCGAGGTCACGCTGCTCGGCGAGCCCTGGAACCCGCTCCCGGAAGCCCGGCGCCGTCCGCGCCGGCACCTGATCGGCGCGGTGTTCCAGGACGCCCTGAGCTCGTTCGACCCGCGCTGGACGGTCGGCGCCGTCCTGGCCGACGCCATCACCCGCGGCCGGTCGCTCCGCCCCGGACCCGTGCGCGCGCAGATCGCGGACCTGCTCGACACGGTAGGCCTTGACCCCGGGACGGCCGCACGCCGTCCGCTGCACCTCTCCGGCGGGCAGCGGCAGCGCGTCTCCGTCGCGCGGGCGCTCGCGGCCGAGCCCCGGGTGCTGGTCCTGGACGAGCCGGTCTCGGCGCTCGACGTCTCGGTCCAGGCGCAGGTGCTCGACCTCCTGGACCGGCTCCAGCGCGAGCGAGACCTCGCATACCTGCTGATCACGCACGACCTCGGCGTCGCCCTGCACATGAGCGACGACCTGGCGGTGATGCAGGAGGGCCGCATCGTGGAGCGGGGCCCGGCGTCGAGCGTCTTCGACGACGCCGAGCACCCGTACGCGCGGCAGCTCCGGGACGCCGTCCGGCTCTGAGGGGCCGACGACGCTCAGCCGACGCCGACGTGCTGCCGCTCGGGCTCGATCACTGCCACGACGCGTTCCTGCTCGCGGGAGTACGGCGCGCCGGTGTACTTACGGGCGAGCTCGTCGACGATCGCCCAGCCCGCGTCGCCGTCGAGCCACTCGACGACCCGGCCGCGGACGACGACGGGCTCGAACGGGTTGTCGACGGGCGCGACCGACAGCGCCACGCGCGGGTCGCGGCGCAGGTTGCGTGCCTTGCGCATGGTGGGGCCGGTGAAGAACACGATCCGGTCGCCGTGGGTGCCGACGAACACCGGGGCGGCGTGCGGCGCGCCGTCCGGCAGGACCGTGGCGACGTGGGCGATCGAGGTGCCGTCGAGGACGCGGCGGACTGCGGGTTCGAGCATATCGGGCTCCTTCAGAGGGGTGGTGCGTCCAACCTAGGAGCCGGGCGCCGGCCCGTCTTGAACGAAACGCGCATGCTCAGGCGAGCAGAGGCGTCCGGCGTCGGGCGGCGAGGAACGGCCGGTAGGACGCCGCGTGCTCGTGGTCGCACGCGCACCGGTCGGCGCGGCCGCCGAGCAGCCGGCGCGGGGTGAGCCCGGTCAGGCGCATGCACTCCCGGCCCAGGT
>NZ_KI911654.1:0-3257 GCF_000515355.1 Promicromonospora kroppenstedtii DSM 19349
CGGCGAGCTCGGAGGCCCGGCGCTCGGCGGTGACGAGCACGGTCGCGCCGGCCATGACCTGACCCAGCGTCGGGTGGGCGGCCTGCGCGCGGGCGGGCGCTGCGACGTCAGACACCGGCACCTGCCAGACGTCGCTCATCCGCACCCTCCAGAAGCCCTGCCGCGGCCACGCGGCCGATGACGACGACCGCGGGCGACCGCACACCACGAGCCGCCGCCACGGCGGCCGCCTCGTCGAGACGAGCCCGCGTGACGCGCTGCTCCGGCGTGGAACCGTTCTCCACCATCGCCACGGGAGTTCCGGGATCGGCGCCTGCGGCCAGGGACTGCGCCACGATCGCGCCGAGGGACCGCACCCCCATCAGTACGACAAGCGTAGCCGTGCCGTCGCGCACGCAGGAGAGGGCCGTGGCGTCGAGCGGCCCGGACGCGCCGGACGCACGGTTGCCCGGGGTGATCCGTGCGTCTGACACGTCCGGGGTGGTGGCGCAGTGGCCCGAGACCACGTGGAAGCCCGTGGTGACGCCGCGGTGGGTGAGCGGGATGCCGGCCAGCCCCGGCACGGCGACGGCGGACGTGATGCCCGGGACCACCTCGACCGGCACGCCGGCCGCCACGCAGGCGAGCACCTCCTCGCCGCCGCGGCCCAGCACGAACGGGTCGCCGCCCTTGAGCCGCACCACGTCGGCACCCGCCAGCGCGTGCTCCACGAGCAGCTCGTTGATGCGCTCCTGCGGCACCGGGTGCCGGCCGGGCTCCTTGCCGACGTCGATCACGCGGACGTGCGGCGGGAGCTCGGCGAGGATCTCGACGGGCCCCAGCCGGTCGGCCACGACGACGTCGGCCGCCTGCAGCGCCCGCCACGCGCGCACGGTCAGCAGGTCTACGGCGCCCGGGCCGCCACCGACGAGCGTCACCCGACCGGTCGTGTCGGACCCCCGGTCACCTCCGGTGACCTGTGCGTCCGACACGTTCACGTCAGGCCCACGTAGATCACGCCCTCGCGGACCTCGACCGGGTAGGTCACCAGGTCGGCGGGCAGGTCGTCCTTCGGGGTCTTGTCCGCCAGCACCAAGCACGTGCCGGTGACCAGGGAAAACACCTGCTTGTAGACCGGAGCGGCGACCGTGGGCTCACCGGCCCGGGTACCGACGATCCCGCGCGAGACCACGTTCGCCGCCGAGAACGGGTCCAGGTTCTGCACCGCGTAGACCCGGCCGGCGTGGCCGCCGTAGGCGGTGTCGTCGGGCAGGCGGAAGAGGGCCACCTGGACGTCCCCGAAGAGCGCGGCCGCACCGCGCTCCGGGAACAGGTCGGTGAGCAGGCAGGCCCGCTCCCAGCGGGCCACGCCCGGGTCGTCGGACCCCCAGTTCCCTCGGGTGACCTGTACGTCTGACACGTCGTGGGCGGTCATGCTCGAACCTCCAGCTTGGGACCTGCGATGACGACGCCGGACGCGCGCTCGGCCGACGTCGCCGGACGGCGCTGGCCCCGCTCGGTCACGTAGGCCAGCGACGGGTCGGCGTCCTTGGGGGCGTTGACGAAGGAGGAGAACCGGCGCAGCTTCTCCGGGTCCTCCAGCACGGCCTTCCACTCGTCCTCGTAGTTCTCGACGTGGCGGGCCATGGCGGCGTCCAGGTCGGCGCAGATGCCGAGCGAGTCCTCCATGATCACCTCGCGCACACCCTCCAAGCCGCCGTCGACCTCCTCGATCCACGGCGCGGTGCGCTGCAGCCGGTCGGCGGTACGCACGTAGTACATGAGGAACCGGTCGATCGTCCGCAGGAGCTCCTCCGACGTCAGGTCCTCGGCGAGCAGCTTCGCGTGCCGCGGCGTCTGGCCGCCGTTGCCGCCCACGTACACGTTCCAGCCCTTGTCCGTGGCGATGACTCCCACGTCCTTGCCGCGCGCCTCGGCGCACTCGCGGGCGCAGCCGGAGACGCCCATCTTGAGCTTGTGCGGCGAGCGCAGGCCGCGGTAGCGCAGCTCCAGCTCGACGGCCATGCCGACCGAGTCCTGCACGCCGTACCGGCACCAGGTGGAGCCGACGCACGACTTCACGGTGCGCAGCGACTTGCCGTAGGCGTGCCCGGACTCGAAGCCGGCGTCGACCAGGCGGCGCCAGATGTCCGGGAGCTGGTCCACCCGGGCCCCGAACATGTCGATGCGCTGGCCGCCCGTGATCTTCGTGTAGAGCCCGAAGTCCTTGGCCACCTGGCCGACGACGATCAGCCCCTCCGGCGTCACCTCGCCGCCGGGCATCCGGGGCACCACCGAGTAGGTGCCGTCCTTCTGCAGGTTGGCGAGCATGTGGTCGTTGGTGTCCTGCAGCGTGGACTGCTCGCCGGCGAGGATGTGCCCGTTGCCGAGGCTCGCCAGGATCGACGCGACCACGGGCTTGCAGATGTCGCAGCCGCGGTTGCCGACCCCGGTGGTCGAGCTCGTCGAGACCCCGAACCGGGCCACGATGTCGCTGAACGAGTGCAGGTCGGCGACCCGGACGGCGTCGAACAGCTGGGCACGGGACATCTCGAAGTGCTCGCACAGGGCGGTGCTGACCTCGATACCCGCGCGCTCCAGCTCGGTGTCGACGAGCTTCTTGACCAGCGGCAGGCAGGCGCCGCAGGTGGTGCCGGCCCGCGTGCAGGCCTTCACACCCGGGACGTCGGTGCACTGGTGCTCGGTGACGGCGCCGCGGATCGTCCCCGCGGAGACGTTGTTGCAGGAGCAGACGTTGGCGTCGTCGGGCAGCTCCAGGCCCGGGGCCCCGCCGCCGCCCTCGGGCAGGAGGAACGCGCTCGGGTCGTCGCCGGGCAGCTCCGCGCCGAGCATGGGGCGCAGGCTGGCGTACGGTCCGGCGTCGCCCACGAAGACGCCGCCCAGCAGGGTGCGCGCGTCGTCGGACAGGACGAGCTTCTTGTAGACACCGGCGACCGGGTCGGCCCAGACCACCTCGACGGCGTCCTCGGTGCGGGCGTGCGCGTCGCCGAACGAGGCGACGTCGACGCCAGAGAGCTTGAGCTTGGTCGCCGTGTCCGCGCCCGGGAACTCGGCGAGGCCGCCGAGCAGCCGGTCCACGACCACCTCGGCCATCGTGTTGCCGGGCGCGACCAGGCCGAGGCAGCGGCCCTCGATGCAGGCCACCTCGCCCACGGCCCAGACGTGCGGGTCCTCGGTGCGGCAGGTCAGGTCGACGACGACGCCGCCGCGCTCCCCGACCGGCAGCCCGGCCGCACGGCCGAGCTCGTCGCGGGGGC
>NZ_KI911654.1:3357-4351 GCF_000515355.1 Promicromonospora kroppenstedtii DSM 19349
CGGGATGCGGGCGGCCGCGCCGGTCGCCAGCACCACGTGGTCGTACGGGTGCAGGGTGCCGTCGTCGGCGTGCACCACCCGGGACGCGCGGTCGATCGACGCCGCGGTGACGCCCCGGCGCACCGTGACACGGGCGCCGTCGGGCAGGGGCATCGTGATGGCCGCGACGTCGGTGCGGCCGGCCACGACGTCGCTCAGCAGCACCCGGTTGTACGGCTCGTAGGGCTCGCTGCCGAGCACCGTGATGTCGAAGGCCTCGGGCTCCCGGCGCAGCAGCTCGTCGACGAGCCGCGAGCCGACCATCCCGAACCCCACCACGACCACCTTCACAGGGACACGCAGGTTCATGTCGAGAGCTCCTTCTGTACGGGACCCCGCTGGTCGAGCTTGTCGGGACCGGGCGCGGCGGACGTCGCCCGGGTCCCGACAGGCTCGGCCTCCGCAGGGGCCATCGAGACGTCCACCGCGCAGACCTTGAACTCCGGCATCCCGGAGATCGGGTCGGTCGCATCCGTCGTCACCTGGTTGACCGACCCGGCGCCGCTCCAGTGGAACGGCATGAAGACCGTGTCGGGGCGCACGGCGTCGGTCCAGCGCGCCGTCGCCTCGACGCGGCCGCGCGCGCTGGTGAGGCGCACGCGGGCACCGTCGGGCACGCCGATGCGGAAGCCGAGCACCGGGTGCAGCTCCACGTACGGCTCGGCCACGAGCTTCTCCAGCTCGGCCACGCGGTGGGTCTGCGCACCCGACTGGTAGTGCTGCAGAACCCGGCCGGTGACCAGGTAGAACGGCGCTGCGGGCCGCACGTCGTCGCTCGGGCCCACGTGGTCGACGGGCACCATGCGCGCCCGCCCGTCGGACGTCGCGAACCGGTCGAGGAACAGCCGGGGCGTGCCGGGATGCGGCGTCGTGCCAGATCCACGGGTCACCCCCGGGAGCTGTGGGTCCGACACGGCCGGGACCGGCCAGAACAGGCCGGGGCCGCCGGCCGCCT
>NZ_KI911655.1:0-1155 GCF_000515355.1 Promicromonospora kroppenstedtii DSM 19349
CGTGCGCCGTGGCGGTGCGCGCGGCGATCGAGGAGCTGCGGCCGGCGGCCGTCCTCATCGAGGGGCCGGAAGAGTTCACGCGGCTCATCCCGGACCTGCTGCACGAGGCGACGCGACCGCCGATCGCGGTGCTGAGCCTCGGCGACTCCGGTTCCGGTTCGTCGGCGGAGAACTCCGAGGCCGGCGGCGGCTCCGGTTTCTACCCGCTCGCCTCCTTCTCCCCGGAGTGGGTGGCCCTTCGGGCGGGGCGCGACGTCGGCGCCGAGCTCCGGTTCATCGACCGGTCCTTCGGCGAGCGGTCGGCCGCGGAGCGCGCGGTGTCGGGGCTGGGCGGGTCTGGGCCGGATGCCGAGCCCGATCCTTTCGCGCGCACGTTGATGTCCGAGCGGTACCTGGCGCACTCCGAGGCGGTCGCCGCGCTCGCGCGCCGGCTCGGGTGCCGGGACCACGACGAGGTCTGGGACCACCTGTTCGAGTCGCGGCCGAGCGCCGAGCTGGCCGCCTGGCGGGCCGTCTTCGACGACGTCTTCGCGTGGGCGGCGCTCGCGCGCCTCGACTACGAGGAGAGCGTGCTCGCCGCCGACGGTTCCCTGGACCGCGAGGCACGCATGGCCGCCCGTGTCGCCGAGGCAGCGGCCGAGGTCGACGGGCCGGTGCTCGTGGTGACCGGCGCCTTCCACACGCTCGCGCTGGTGGAGGCGCTGTCCGGCGCGGTGGAGGGGGCGCCGGTGCGCGGCCGCCAGCCGGAGGGCGGCTTCGGCCCGGTCGCGGAGGGCGAGGCGTGGCTGGTGCGGTACGACAACGAGCGGCTCGACGGCCTTCGGGGATACGGCGCGGGCATGCCCTCGCCGGGGTACTACGAGCGCCTGCACGCTGCGCACCTCCGGGAGCTCGCGTTCCACGGCACATTCGTCGACGGTGCGCTTGACGGTGCTGTCGGCGGTGCTGTCGACGGTGCTGTAGACGGTGCTGTAGACGGTGCTGCCGGCAAGGCGCCCGGCCCGGTCGGCGCCCGCGCGCTGGCCGCCGAGATCCTGGTCGACGTCGCCCGGGGCGCCGTCGAACGGGGCCACACGGTGAGCCTGCCGCAGGTCAGCGCCGCCGCCGAGGCGGCCACCCGGCTCGCGGACCTCCGCGAACGGGCCTTCGCGGGTC
>NZ_KI911655.1:1255-3370 GCF_000515355.1 Promicromonospora kroppenstedtii DSM 19349
GGTGGGCTGCCCGCCGGCGTGAGCTCGCGGCCGTGCCGGTCGACGAGCGTCCATCCGGAATGGCGGGCGCCGTCCGGGTTCCCGGTCCACCGCATCGTGATGCCGGTCCGGTCGACCAGGTCATGGTGGTGCCAGCACAGCAAGGCCGCATTACGCACGCTCGTGTCTCCACCGTCGGCCCAGTGGCGTTCGGCGTGGTGGACCTCGCAGCGAACGGGCGGCTGCGTGCAGTCGACGTAGACGCAATGTCTGTCCCGGGCGATCACGGCCCGGCGCATCTGCCCGGTGACGGTGCGCTGCGCCCGACCGACGTCGAGCACCTGGCTGTCCGGTCCGAAGACCACCCGTCACCGCGGCGTCACAGAGCAGACGCCGCAGGGTGCTGGTCGGCACGAGCGATGCGGAGATGCCGAATCTCGCGGGTGCTGCGGTGACGTCGGTCAGGCTCGTCGAGCCGCCGGTCCCCGGCAGTTCCTTGAGACGTAGGCGATCCGCCTCATGGTCGTGATCGCCCACGCGTCCGCCATCACTCGGACCGGCCCCGCGGCCGCTGCCGCTCTCGCTGCTGCCAGGCGCACCGGACCGACCGGTCAGGCGAGCGAGCTCCGTCCATGACACGGTCACGGTGACGTGCGGTCGTACGGCGCCGCCCGTCCCGGTGTGGCCGTTGTCGAGCACGGTGCGGGCGAGGTCGGCGAGGGCCTGAGCACGTCGCTGCGTGGGGGTGCGGGCGTCGCCTGGCGTCGGAGCGCCCATCACCGAGTCCATCGCGGTGCGCAGTGCCTCACCGTGCTCGTCGGTGAGGAATCCGGCGACGTGGTAGCCGCCGAAGGTCTTGGCCACCTCGAGGTGCTCGCGCTCCCAGGCCCGCTTGTACCCGCGCTCGTCGGACTCCGGGTCGGCGACGCGTACGAACCGGTCCACGAACCGGCGGAACACGAGCGGGCCGTGCTGGTCGGCCAGGTCCAACAGCACCTCCTCCCCGGTCGGCCCATGAACCACGGCCCCCGCGCCGTCGCCAGCGGGGTCCCCGCCTGCCGGCCCGGCCGGCTCGCCGTCGTCAGCCCCCGAACCGTCGGCGCCGTTCGCAGTGGCCTCGTCGCCGTCGTTCGCGGGCTCGTCCTCGCCTGTCCCGCGGGGCGCCGCGTCGACCGGGCTCACCAGCGCCTTGCGTCGGTCCTCCGAGGTCGGGCCGACATCGACCATCGCCCGGACCTGGTCCATGCCGAGCCGTCCGCTCAGGGCGGCGGCGAGCGTGGCCGGAAGGTGCTCGAGAAGCCGCTCACCGGTCAGCACGTCCCGGCTCGCCGTGCGCATGGTGACCTTCTCGCGGCGAGCGAGCCAGACGCGGAACGTCCGTGAACCGTCGAGCGCCCACCTGCCGTCGGCATCGATCCGGGGCAGCCAGGTCATCCGGAGCACCTCCAGCTGCGAGCACACGACGCGCAGCAGCGGTGATGCCGCGGCCAGGCGGCCGGCCATTCCGGAGGCCCCGCCCGGCAGAGTGTCGTCCAGCGCCGCCGGACCTGCGACGCCGACCAGCTCCTGTGTCAGTACCTGGAGGTCCGTGACGATCTCCTCGAGCGAGCGCGCCCCGGCGCTCGTCGTGCTCGGCTGTGCCAGCACCATCCGGTCACCCCCTCGATCCGACGCTCGGCCCGGTGCCGGCGACTCGACGAGGCTATCGAACAAAGGTGCTCAGTTCTCGTAAGATTTGAGATCTGTGGATAACTCATCGGAGCGCGACGGTGAGCCCTCGGACCTGACATCCATGGCGAGGAGCCGCCGACCTCCGAGTGTCAGTGGCTCACGGCAGACTGGTCCCCATGCACACGGTGGTCTCCCAGGACGGCGCGGAAATCGGCCTACGGTCGGTGTCCGACTCCGGCGCGCCCGAGGGCGAGCCGCACATCGTCGAGGCCTCCGGACTGACCCGCGCGGTGACAGCCGCCGAGTCGTCCCACGTCCGCTGGACCTGGGACGACACCAACCGCTGGTACCCGGCCCTGCTCGCCGAGGGCGTCCGGGTCGACCGCGCGCACGACCTGCGCCTGGCGCACGCCGTGCTGCGCACCTCGGCGCTGTCGGCGCGCACGGCGCTCGCCGAGGCCGGTC
>NZ_KI911655.1:3470-4960 GCF_000515355.1 Promicromonospora kroppenstedtii DSM 19349
CCCACCACGCTCGCGGGCTTCGCCCGCCGCGTCGCCGCCGCGCTGCCCGCCACCGCGCAGGGCATCCGCTTCTCCGGCGACCCCGACGCCGTCGTGACCACGGCCGCCGTCCTCGGTGGCTCCGGCGACGGGTACTTCGACGCCGTCCGCGCGGCCGACGTCGACGTGTACGTCACCTCCGACCTGCGTCACCACCCAGCGTCCGAGCTGCGTGAACGTGCCGAGTTCGAGGCCCGTGCCGCCGGAGCTCCCGGCCCGGCCGGCACCCCGTTCCTCGTGGACACCGCCCACTACGCCAGTGAGTGGCCCTGGCTGCGCTACGCCGTCGAGGATCTCGCCGCTGCGCTCGCAGCCGACGGCCTCGCCGTCGAGGCCCGCGTCAGCGAGCTCGTCACCGACCCCTGGACCGGCCAGGTCCCGTCCCGCTGACCGCCGGTTCCCGCCTGTTTCAGACGCTCGGGTCACCGAGTGATCCGCGGGACTGCCACGTGCAGGGGCACAGTCCGGGCACACGGTCCGCGTGCGCCCGCCCCATCGGTCGCGGGGTAGCGTTGGACCACCCCCAGATCACGACCGAGAGGACGCCTCCCGTGGCAACTGCACCACCCGAAGACCAGCGCAGGCTGCTGGAGGTCCAGGCGCTCGACACCCGCGCCCAGCAGCTCGAGCACCAGCGCAAGAGCCTGCCCGCGCTCGCGCAGCTGACCGAGCTCGAGGGCCGCATCGCCGACCTGCGCGCCTCGCTCGTCGAGTCGCGCACCCGGGTGGCAGACCTGAAGCGTGAGCTCACCAAGGCCGAGGGCGACGTCGAACAGGTGCGCAACCGCGCCGCACGCGACCAGCAGCGGCTCGACACGGGCAGCGTGAGCGCCAAGGACGCCGTCGCGCTGACCGACGAGCTCCGCTCGCTCGCCACGCGCCAGGCCGCGCTCGAGGAGGTCGAGCTCGACGTCATGGAGCGCCTCGACGCGCACGAGGACGCGCTGGCCAAGGTCGAGGCCGCGAACGACGAGCTCGTCACGGAGAAGACCAAGGTCGAGGGGGAGCGCGACAAGGGCTGGGCCGACCTCGACGCGCAGGCAGCGGCGCTCGCGGCCAGCCGCGTCACCGCGGTCGAGGGCCTCGACGCGGGCCTGGTCGCCCTCTACGAGAAGCTGCGCGCGCAGCTCGGCGGCACGGGCGCCGCGGTGCTGAACGGCAACCGCTGTGACGGTTGCCGCATGGACCTGCCGCCCGTCGACCTGGACAAGATCCGCAGCGCCGCGCCCGACGCCGTGGTGCGCTGCGAGGAGTGCGGCCGCATCCTGGTGCGCGTCGCCTCCCCGACGGGTGCCGCCGCCGGATGACCCACCCTGCGGGAGTGTCCCCGCGCCTGGACGACGCACACCCGCTCACCGTGGTCCTCGTGCGGCACGGTGTCACCGCGCTGACGGAGGCCGGCGTCGGCTCCGGGTCTGACGTCCCGGGGCCGCCGTTGAGCGCCCGCGGCC
>NZ_KI911655.1:5060-6098 GCF_000515355.1 Promicromonospora kroppenstedtii DSM 19349
CGCGAGCGGCGGCGTCCCGGGCCGAGGCGTCGCCGGGCGCGTCCTTCGCGTAGACCTCCGCCCACACGCCGCGAGCGGACAGGAAGGCCGAGGCGGCCTCCTGCGCGCCGCTCAGCGTGTGGTTCGCGCCCCAGCCGCACTGCACCTCGTTGGCGGCGGGGACCTCGGTCGCCGCGATGATGTCGCGCAGGGTCGCGTCGATCAGCGCGAGCACGTCGTCGTAGGCGGGCTCGCCCTGCAGCATCAGGTAGAAGCCGGTCTGGCAGCCCATGGGGGAGAAGTCCAGGACGGCGTCCGAGTGGTTGCGGGAGTGCTCCGCGAACAGGTGCTCCAGGGAGTGCACCGTCGGCATCTCGAGGTGCGCGACGTTGGGCTGGGTGAAGCGCACGTCGTACTTGACGATGACGTCGCCGCCCGGGAGCTGCTTGCGGTCCGCCAGGCGCACGTACGGTGCGGACACGGCGCGGTGGTCCAGGTTGAAGGACTCGACGTTCATGCGGGGTGCTGGGGAGGATGCTGACTCGGTCACGGTCCGAGCCTAAGCCGTCTTCGGCCCCGCGCTCCCCCCGGCACTTCCCCCGTACTTCCCTCGTACTACGCTGCATCGCGTGAGCAGCAGCGACGCGCCCGACCCCACCACACCCACCGGCCCCACGCTCGCCCAGGTGGTCGCCGCCCTCGACGGCCTCTACCCGCCGTCGACGGCCGAGGGGTGGGACGCCGTCGGGCTCGTCGCCGGCGACCCCGCAGCGCCCGTCCGCAAGGTGCTGTTCGCCGTCGACCCGGTGTCCGCCGTCGTCGACGAGGCGCTGGACTGGGGCGCCGACCTGCTGGTCACCCACCACCCGTTGTTCCTGCGCGGCGTGAGCTCCGTGGCCGCCACCACCTTCAAGGGCTCCGTGGTGCACCGGCTGCTGACCGGCGGCTGCGCCCTGCACGTGGCGCACACCAACGCCGACGCCGCCCCGCGCGGCGTCGCCGACGCGCTCGCCGACCTGGTCGGCATCACCGACCGGCGACCCCTCGAGCAGAGCGCCG
>NZ_KI911655.1:6198-7104 GCF_000515355.1 Promicromonospora kroppenstedtii DSM 19349
GCGCTCATCGGCCACGCCGTGGCGCAGCTACGGGCGAGCGCCCGCGAGACCGACGCCACTCCTGCCCGGCGCGCCCCCGCCCTCAGCCCCCGAGCAGCCCGATCGCGGCCGTGACCAGCCGCGCCGAACGCTGTGCGGCGTCGTCCACGTGGGTGAGGAACTCCGTGCCGTCGGGGGCGCACAGGTCCGAGACACCCCGCACGGACACGAACTGCGCGCCGAAGTTGTGGCAGAGCTGCGCCAGCGCCGCGGACTCCATGTCGACGGCGAGCATGTCCGGGAAGTCGGCGCGGAGCGTGACCGCCAGGTCCGCCGTCACGAACTTCTCGGCGGACCCGATCGCGCCCTCGCGCACCTCGAGGTCGGCGATGCCGACCGCGGCGCGGCGGACGGCGTCGGCAATCGCGGGCGCGGCGTCGTACGCCTCCGGCATGCCGGGTACCTGGCCGAGCACGTAGCCGAAGGCGCGCGCGTCGGCGTCCGCGTTCAGGAGGCGGGCGCCCAGGACCACGTCGCCCACGGCGACGTCCTTGGCGAGCCCGCCGGCACTGCCCGCGCTGATCAGGGGCACGCCCGCGCCGAACCGCAGGATCGCGGCCACGCCCGCGGACGCCGCGTTGACGAACCCGATACCGGTGCGCACCAGCACGACCGGCTGCCCGGCGAGCACGATCCGGCGCTCGTCGGCGAAGCCGACCCGCTCCGGCTTACCGACCTCGGACGCCAGCGCGAGGAACGGCGCGGCCTCGTCGTCCATGGCGACGAGCACGACGGCGACGGGCCGATCAGCGACAGAACCAGCCACCCGCTACTTCCCCTCGGCCTCGACCGAGCCCAGCGGCAGCGGCGAGCCCGGCCGGTGCGTGCCTGCCGCTGCGTCCCGCGCGGCGGCCTCCAGGGCGGCCG
>NZ_KI911655.1:7204-16541 GCF_000515355.1 Promicromonospora kroppenstedtii DSM 19349
GTGCAGCGCGGTGTTGCGCGCCACCTCCTCGGCGAGCCCGTCGCTGACTCCGAGGGCCGTCGTCGCACCGGGCCGCGCGCTGACCTGCGCCAGCTCGGTCAGCACCTGGCGGCGTCGGGCCGTGAGCTCCGGGTGGGCGAGGGCGGCCAGATCGAGGGGAGCGGCGCCGTCGGGCGCGGGCGTCTTGCCCTCGGAGGGCGGAAGGAGCAGGAGCACCCGCCCAGCCTAGGTCGCGGACCCAGGTGTGCGCGCATGAGGCCGGTCACGCTGCCCGCGGCCGGCGACCGCGGGCGGCGCAGCCGGCGAACGTAGGGTTCGTCGCCTTCTGGCGGCTCAGACGCCGACGAACCCTACGTTCACCTCGTTGTTCCGGCGGGCAGCAGCATCGCTTTAGGCTGACGCGCATGGCGCAGATCAAGGTGTACGGGAACCGGTCGGTGTGGGGCGGGCGGCGGGCGGAGATCTCCGACGCGCTGCACGAGGCGCTCGTGCGCACCTGGCAGCTCCCGGCGGAGAAGCGGTTCCACCGTTTTCTCCTGCTGGACGACGGCGACCTGGTCGCCCCGCGCTCGGACGCCTACCTGATCGTCGAGATCGTCTGCTTCACCGGACGCAGTCCCGAGGCGAAGCGGGCACTGATCGCTGCGCTGTACGACGACGTCGCCCCGCGCCTCGGGCTGTCCGCGGACGACCTGGAGGTCGTGATCGTGGAGAGCCCGCGCGAGAACTGGGGGATTCGCGGGGTATCGGGGGACGAGCTGGCGCTGAGCTATCGCGTGGACGTCTGAACGGGCGGGCGGTGCGGAGAGTTGACGGTACTCTTCTACCTGCGGACGAGTCGGTCGGGCGGTCGCGTCGGGCACCCTCGGGTGCCCGCCGAGGAACGTCCGGGCTCCACAGGGCAAGGTGGTGGTTAACAGCCACCCGGGGTGACCCGCGGGACAGTGCCACAGAAAACAGACCGCCCTCGGTCCTCGGACCGGGGGTAAGGGTGAAACGGTGGTGTAAGAGACCACCAGCGCCACCGGTGACGGCGGCGGCTAGGTAAACCCCACCTGGAGCAAGGTCAGACAGACTGTGTTCGAGGGCTGCTCGCTCGATTCTCTTGCGAGAAGCACAGTCGGGTAGACCGCTCGAGCCTTGCGGCAACGCAGGGCCTAGATGGATGACCGTCGCCCGCGCGGGGGTAACCGCGCGCGGGAACAGAACCCGGCGTACAGACCGGCTCGTCCGCATTTAAGGCCCTGACCTGAATCGGAGCATCAGTCGGAGGCTTCCAGGGGCGAGATCACGTTCGGATCTCAAGAACCACATCGACCTGCTCCTCTGTGTTGCCGCGATGGACCTGGAGCGTCCGCCAGTGCTCGGCGTGCTCCTCGAACGTGAACTTGCCGGCGTCCGGGTCGCCGTCTCCAGACCGCCAGGACGACGGTCGCCGCGAGTTCCGGTCCAGCACCTCGCTCGGGCCGACCGGAATGCTGACGATCGTCTCGGGCGCGCTTCCCGGGGCCAGCATTGTCGCTGGCCCCGCCGGCCTTTCGTCGACGACGACTCGCTACCTCGCGTTGCCAAGGGTGATCCGGCGCCGCAGGGCCTGGGCCAGTGGTGCTTCCCACACGTCGGTGCCCTCCGTCGGATCGGGACCGTCGTGCGGAAGCCGGGCCATCGTCTGCTTGGTGACGCGGATGGCCTGCCGGTCGCGCCGGGCGATGCGCCGGGCCAGGCGCTTGGCCTCGGCCCACACGTTCTCGGTCGGGACGACGGATTGTACGAGCCCGCCCTCCAGCGCCTCCTGGGCGTTGATGGCATCGCCGAGCAGCAGCATGGCGCGGGTCCAGCCGGAACCGATCTCGGCGACCAGGCGGTCCAGCACCTCGCTCGGACCCACCGGGATGCTGACGACCGTCTCGGGCGCGCGGAACCGTGCGTCCTCGGCGGCCACGCGCAGGTCGCTCGCGACCGCCAGCCCGAGCCCTGTTCCGGCGACGTTGCCGTGCAGTGCCGCGACTGTCACCGCCGGGCAGGTGCGCCAGGCGCGCAGCACGTCGTCGCTGAGCTCGACGAGGTTCCGGTAGCCGTCGGGGTCGTTGGTGGCGAGCTGGGCGAGCTCGTCCAGGTCGCCGCCTATGCAGAAGTGGCGCCCTTCGGCGCGCAGCACGACGGCGGCGATGTCGTCGGGCAGCGTCGTGAGCACGTCGCCCAGGGCGGTCAGCGTCGCTCGGTCGAGCCGGTTGTCGCCGTCGGGCCGCGTGAGGGTCACCACCAGCACGGCGTCCTCGCGGTTGACCACGACGGGTCCGGCGGCGGACGCGCTCTCACCAGCGGCCACCGCCGCACCAGCACCCGCGGTCGCGGCTGGACGGGGTCGCCGCCGTACCGGCACCGAACGTGTTCCGCGGAAGGCGAGGGTCTCGTCGTAGCCCACTGGCCCGGCGAACTCGAGATCGAACCGCTGCAGCACCTCGGGGAACAGTGTCGTCGCTTCCAGACGGGCCAGCGGCGCGCCTAGGCAGTAGTGCATGCCCACGCCGAAGGCGAGGTTGCGGCGGGGCGGGCGCGAGAGGTTCAGGTCGTGCGGCGAGTCGTAGGCGTCGGGGTCGTGGTTGGCCGCGGCGACCACGGCGTGCACGATCTGCCCGGCTGCCACCGGGATGCCGCCCGGCAGCTCCGTGTCCTGCGCCGCGTACCGGGTCATGAGCTGTACGGGCGATACGAAGCGGACCAGCTCCTCGACGGCGCCGTGCACGGCTTCCGGGTGCTCGAGCATCCACGTGGCCTGGTCGGGCCGGCGCAGGAGCTGCACCACGCCGTCGGACAGCAGGGACGTCGTCGTCTCGAGGCCCGCCTCGATCATGACGTTGAGCTGGGAGCCGGCCACCGCGCGCACCGCGGGGTCGGTCTCGGTGTCGAGCCACTCTCCCAGCGGGGAGTCCTCCGTGAGCCGGGGTCTGGGCTGGGCTACGAGCTGTTCCCAGTACGCGTTCCACAGCTTGCCCGCGCGGTCGGCCTGCGCCATCCGCGCCTTGCTCGGCGCGAGGTCGTGCACGTTCGAGAGCATGCGGCTCATCTCGCACAGCAGCGGGATGTCCTCGCGCGGCAGCCCGAGAACGATGCAGAGCACCGCCATGGGCAGCCGGTCGCCGACCAGGGCCCCGAAGTCCGCCTTGCCGTCGGCGCGCAGCACGGCATCGAACCGGTCGAGGTACTCGTGGACGGTCTGGACGATCTGCGGTGTGAGGTCAGCGACCGACTGCGGCGAGACGAACGAGCCAAGGCTGCGGCGCAGCCCGGCGTGCCCGGGCGGGTTGGTGCCGAGCGCGGAGTCGTGCAGGAACTTCAGGCCCGGGTGCCGCACCCACGTCGGCTGGCGCGCGGTGCGCCAGGCGGCGTCCACGGTGCGCCAGCCGGATCCGCTGAGCACCTCGTGGCTCGCGCCGTGCGAGGTGACCATCCAGGCTCCCCACGGCATGCGTACCGCCGGGCCCATGGCCCGCAGCTCGTCGTAGACGGCGTGGGGGTCGGCGCGCCCTTCGGGCGTGCTCAGGTGCCGGATCAGCTTGGTCACGCGGCGGCGGGCATTGCGGTCCGAACTGGCTGCGACGGCGTCTGCCGTCTTCCGGGATCTACCGCTGTGGTCAGGCACTGGGGGCTCCTTCTTCAGCCAAGACACCATCTCGTCTGCCGACGGACAACGTTAAACATAACGTGCATACCGGGCAGAACATTCGGCCCTTGCGGGTCGCCGTGTGACCATTGCGTAAAGAAGTGACTATGAGGCAGCCATGTGACGGTGTGGGTGGTCTTGTGCGCCGTTGCCGCAACCTGGCAGCCTCGGCAACCGCCTGCCACGCCGACCCCGGTGTCGAAGACCCCTGTCGGTTCGTCACGAACGACACCGTCATTGCCGGGTCGGTCGGCGGAGAGGTGCGACGCCTCGGGGAGAGTCGCCAACATCGTCGACGAGGCGCGCTGGAACCTCGAGTTCATGCTGCAAGATGCAGGTCCCCGACGGCGAACCCGGCGCGGGCACGGCGCACGAAGACTTGTGTGAACGGCAAGGCGCACGTCGATGCCGTCCGACGCTCCAGGGGCAGGTCAGACGCGGGCAGGCGTGCGGGCGGCCTGGCGCTCGGGAGTGAACGTCACCGGCAGCGTGGACGGGTAGCGCGACCACGGCGATGGCGCCCACTTCACCACCGGGTCGGTGAGCCTCAGGTCGAGCCGTTCCATGAGGCTCTCCACCGCGATCTTGACCACGAGCCGCCCGGGGCGCTTGGCGGGGCACGCGTGCGGCCCGACGCCGAAGGACAGGTGCGACCGGTTGCCCGCCTCGAAGAGGTCGTCACTGGTGCGTACCCGCGGGTCGTTGTTCGCGGCGGCCACGCCCATCACTATCGCGTCACCGGCGCGGATCTGGGCGGTGCCGAGGGTGCAGTCGGTCACGGCGTACCGGGCGGGCAGGTTCGCCACGGGCGGCTCGCTCCACAGCGTCTCGTCCATCGCGTCGTCCAGGCCGCGGCGCACGCCGGTGACGCGGCCGGTGTACCGGGGGTCGGTGAGCATGCGGCGAAGTGTGGCCGCGATCCAGGTCACGAGCATCTCGTTGGCCGCGCAGATCGCGATCACCATGGAGTGCACGATCTCGGTGTCGTCCTCGAAATTCGGGTGCTCGATGAAGCTGGTGGTCAGGTTCGGGCCTGGCTCCGCCCGGGTCGCGATGACGTGGTCCATCACGATCTGGTCCATCCGGACCAGGGCTGACGCGGGATCGCCGCCGTGCCCGAAGATCTCGCTCGCGCAGCGCAACAGGTCGACCCCCTGCCGCTCGTCGAAGCCGAACATGCCCGACACCGCCAGGAACGACACCGCCGCCGCATACTCGCCCATCAGGTCCGCACTGCCCTTGGCGGCGAACGAGTCGATGAGCCGGGCGCAGACGACGCGCACGAGCGCTGCCGTCCGGACCTCGTCCATGTCGGCGAACGCCTCGTCCACCGGGAGCCGCAGCCGCCGGTGCTCCGCTCCGTCCGAGAAGTACAGGTTCCGCCGTCCGGTCGGGGACAGGATGGCGTGCAGGGTCGACTGCGGTGGTAGCTGCTCTCTCCAGTGCCGTGGGTTCCGGGCGAAGACGCTCTCGGTGCGCATCACCTCCATGACCTCGGCGTGCCCCAGCACGAGCCAGCCCGGTACGCCTGGCTCCAGGTCCACGGGGGCCACCGGCCCCCATTGGTCCTGCAGCTTGCGCAGTGCCGCAGTCATGTCCTCTGCACCGGTCAGGTCCACCAGCGCGACCCGGCCCCCGCTCCGCTGCGGTTCGAGGTCAGGCATGCCCCTCCACCCCTCGACATTCATCCAAATTATCCATCGAAATCGGGGGCGACCTGCGTAGACGCCCGATCAGGCGTTTCTATCACGGGCAGCAGAGAACACGAAACACGCGGCGTACTTCCCCACGGCGGCCAGGTCCGGGCTCATCGCCGTCGCGAACGCCAGCACCCGGAACGCCTCTCGCGAGACCCACGCTCTGTTCATGGCCGCTCAGGGCCAGCTCGACCCCATCCTGTGGTGACCTGCTGTCCGCTCCGGTAGAACGATCGCCATGAGCTGGGTGGCGAACGTCATGATCTCGGTCGGATCGGCGTTGCCGAGCTCGTAGGTGCTGTTGGCCATCAGGCAGCCGCGCAGCGAGCTTGCGCCGGTCGGGTCGTCCGCCGGCGCCTCGAAGAGCATGCGTAGTGCGTCCACAGCCCGTGGAGTCTCGGCGAGGACCTTCCGAAGCTGGTCATGCTGGCCATCGGTGTAGCTGCGCAGCGCCCGGAGGAAGAGCTGGCGCTTGTCGCCGAACGCCCCGTAGAGGCTGCCTTTGCCCAGCCCGCTGACTCGCATCAGGTCTTCCAGCGAGGTCGCGGCGTAACCAGCGTCCCAGAACTGCTCCTGTACGGAGATCAGCACCTGCTTGTCGTCGAAGGGCTCTCGGACGTGCCATGCAACCAGCGTACGAGTTCTTGACCGGTTGGTCCAGCATCCTTATTGTGGACCGTGCCGTCAAGAACTCCATCACGTACGGAAAGCGAGAAGCACATGGGAAAGCTGGACAACAAGGTGGCGATCGTGACTGGTGGGTCTCGGGGGATCGGGGCGGCGTCGGCGCTGGCGCTCGCTGACGAGGGTGCCGACGTCGCGATCAGCTACTCGTCCTCGGCGGATCGAGCCGAGGCTCTGGTTGCCGACCTGGAGGCGAGGGGCGTCCGTGCGGCGGCCTTCCGAGCCGACCAGGCGGATGTGGCGCAGGCGGCGGGCCTGGTCCATCGGGTGGCCGAGCAGTTCGGAAGGCTGGACATCCTTGTCAACAACGCGGCCGTCGGTGGCGGAGGCTTGGTCGACAGCGAGGCCCGGGACCAGGCTGCCATCGACCGGCAGCTTGCCGTCAACTACACCAGCGTGGTGGCCGCGATCCAGGCGGCTTTGCCGCTGCTGCCCGACGGCGGCCGGATCGTCAGCGTCAGCTCGGGTGTGGGCACACGGGCGGGTTTCCGGGGGATGGCGTACTACGCGGGCACGAAGTCGGCCCTTGAGGGATACAGCCGGGGCGCGGCGCGTGATCTGGCGCACCGGGGCATCACGGTGAACGTCATCCAGTCCGGGTTCGTCGACACGGAAGGAAACCCCGCCGACGGCCCTGCGGCATCCGTGTTCCTTCCGACGGCGGCGATGGGGCGGTACGCCAGGCCGGAGGAGATCGCCGCAGGCGTCGTCTTCCTCGCCAGCCCGCAGGCCTCGTACGTCACCGGCGCAGTGCTGAGGATCGACGGGGGATACGGCGCGTAGCGCGACGCGCGGCTCGGCGATTCTCGAGAGCGCCCGGGATCGGTGGAGTTCCACCGATCCCGGCCGCTGTTGCGCCCACCGGAACGTGCCGGTGGACCGAGCTCCCCGATCCGTGATCCGCGATCCGTCGATACCCAGGTTGCTGGCGCCCTCGCCTCCCGCGATGCCCGCTGGGTCACGGCCCAGATCCTTGGCGCCACAGGCGGTGAACGCCTGTAAGCGTGGTTCAGCGCCGCGTCTCGTACCTGTTCAGGACCACCCCGCCGGCGAACGTCCGCGTCTCCACCAGCCTCAGGTTCACCCAGCTGTCCAGCACGGTGAAGAACGGTGCGCCACCACCCACCAGGACCGGATGGGTGACGATCGTGTACTCGTCGATCAGCCCGGCCCGCATGGCCGCCGCGGCCAGCTTCGCTCCACCGACCCGCATCGGCCCGCCGTCCTCGGGCTTGAGCCGGGCGATCTCGGCGACCGCGTCGCCGGCGAACAACCGGGCGTTCCAGTCGACCTCGTCGAGGGTGGACGAGAACACCACCTTCGGTGTGTCCCGCCAGTTCCGCGCGAACTCGATGTCTGCCGCAGTGGCGCCCGGCTGCTGGTCGCCCGTCGGCCAGTAGGAGCTCATGGTCTCCCACAGCCTGCGCCCGTACAGGAACAGCTCGATGGCCCGCTCCTCGCCGAGCCACCACTGGAACAGCTCGTCGTTCGGCTCGCTCCAGCCCAGGTCGTCGCCGGGCGCGGAGATGTAGCCGTCCACGCTCAGGTTCATGCCGTAGAGCAGTTTCCGCATGGCGTTCTACCTTCCGTCCGTCGGTCTCCAGCACAGACCGGCACACCGCGGAGAACTCATCGGCACGACCATCCGTACCGGCTACCCGATCGTGTCGGCGCAGCTCATCGCCAGGTCCGACGCCGCCGTGCCATCCGTCCGCACCAGGTGGGCCTCACCCCACACCCTGACCCCTTCGACGACGGGCAGCACTGTCGCCCCGTACGGCGTCAGCCGGTAGATGACAGGCGCCGGGACGGGCCCGGTCACCACGCGTTCGACGAGTCGGTCGGCCTCGAGCTCGCGCAGCTGCTCGGCCAGCACCTTGGGCGTGATGGGCGCGCTCCTGCGGCGCAGACCGGCGAAGTGGGACTCTCCGTGGGCGAGCCAGTAGAGCAGCGTCAGCTTCCACTTGCCGCCGATCGCGCTGAACGCCGCCGCCATCGGGCAGCCTGGCAAGGGGTTGCGGCGCGAGGGGTTACCCGCAGGTGCCTTCTTGTCCATGACAGAGCTCCGCTCAATAGTCGAACCCATGACCATTCCATACCGAAAGATCCTGACCGCAGGACTTTCCGCCACCTTCTTCTTCACGATGGCGTTCTTCGCGACGACGGCGGCGGGTGACGCCTCACCACATCCCACGCCCGCCGTCGTCGACGGCCAACGGGACTTCGACTGGGAGATCGGCACCTGGCGATCGTCGGTGCGGGTGCTCGCCGACCCGCTCTCCGAGTCGCCGGACGAGTGGCTCGAGTTCAGCGGGACCAGCATCGTGCGTCCCCTCTCGGAGGGGCGGGCCAACGTCGTCGAGCTCGAGGTCTCGGGGCCGGACGGCCGGATCGACGCGCTCAACCTCAGGCTGTACGAACCGCAGGCGCAGCGGTGGAGTCTCACGTTCGTCAACATGCGCGACGGGCTGCTCACCCCTGCGGTGTACGGCGGATTCCACGACGGCGTCGGCACGTTCTACGGCGACGATCACCTCGGCGACCGGCCGATCAAGGTGCGGTTCCTCATCACCCGCGTGAGCAAGGGCGAAGCGAGGTTCGAGCAGGCGTTCTCGGCCGACGACGGCGCGACGTGGGAGACGAACTGGATCGCGGTGGACCGCCGGGTCCGGCGCTGACGGCCGGGCCGCACCCTTCACTCCATGGGCGACGAGACGATCGGTTCCGCGAACGCCGAATCCACGGAGCAGAAGGTCCATGGTTCCGCGGGCTCTCTCGCACTGGGGCTCGGCCCGGTCCTCGGTGGCGCGGCCGTCCTCTTCCTCATCCTGGGGCTTCATGTGGTGCCCATCTCGGAGACGTCGGTGCTCCTCATGTTCATCGGCGGCACCGCGATCATCGTTGGCGCCGTTCAGCTGGTCGTCGGCGTCTACCAGCTCGCCGACAACGTGACCGCATGGCCAGGGCACTGCTCGACAGGAGACACGACTAGCGCAAAAAACGGCGAGATCCGCGGCCTCCTCCGTCAGGATGGCCGGCATGGACAAGCCCGGCACGGATCAGGTCGAGGTCGTCGTCGCCCACAGCCAGCGCGCGACGCTGCGCGTCGGCGACATCTTCCTGAAGGTCGACGGCGACCTGGCGCACGCCGACGTCGAGGTGCGGGCCATGGCCCTGGCGCCGATCCCGACCCCCGCGATCCTCTGGCGCGAACCCCCTGCGCTCGCGATCGCCGCCGTGCCCGGCACGGCGCTCGGCGTGCTCGGCGCGCCGTCGGAGGCGTCGTCGGCCG
>NZ_KI911655.1:16641-19489 GCF_000515355.1 Promicromonospora kroppenstedtii DSM 19349
CGTGACCGGCTCGCCCGCCGCCGTCCTGGCGGGAACCGCGACGGCCGCGGTGCTCCTCGGCGCGCTCCTCATCGCGGTCCGACGCCGCGTGGGCAGGTAGACACCGTCGCCCGACGCCGTGGCAGCATGCGGGCATGAAGCTCCACGAACGGATCGAAGGCCGCCTCCGCGAGTTCGTCGAGCGGCAGCCCATGTTCTTCGTGGCCACGGCGCCGCTGGCAGAGGACGGGCACGTCAACCTCTCGCCGCGCGGCATACCCGGCACGTTCGCCGTGCTGGACGACCACACGTTCGCCTGGCTCGACGGTACGGGCAGCGGCAGCGAGACCGTGGCGCACCTGCGGGAGAACGGCCGCATCACCATCATGTTCTGCGCCTTCGACGGCCCGCCGAACATCGTCCGCCTGCACGGCACCGGCCGCGTCGTCAGCCGGTACGACGACGGGTACGCGGCGCTCGCGGCCCGCTTCACCGACGTGCCCGGCGCTCGCGCCGTCGTCGTGGTGGACGTCGAGAGGGTCTCCGACAGCTGCGGCTGGGGCGTGCCGCTCATGTCCTACGCGGGCGAGCGCGGACTGGTCGGCCCGTACTTCGAGCGCAAGGGCGAGGCGGGGCAGCAGGAGTACCGCCGGGCCAAGAACCGGACGAGCATCGACGGCCTGCCCGCCTACGACGACGACCCGCTGCCCGCGCCTCAGTAGCCCGTGCCGGTCTTGGCCTGACGGCGCTCCTTGGGGTGCGCGCCGCCCTTCAGGTCGAGGGTCTTGCACGCCTCCTCGATGTCCTCGGTGAGCCGGTCGACCTGCGCCCGGCTCATGGTCTCCTTGACCAGGGCCCGGAGGATCTTCACGTCCTGCGCGTCCGGCGGCAGCGTGTACGCCGGGACCATCCAGCCGCGCTCGGCCGATAGCTGCCAGGCGATGTCCGACTCGTCGTACCCGACGTGGTCGCCCGCGAGCCGGAACGCCACCAGCGGGAGCTGCTCGGCGTCGTCGCCGATCACCTCGAACCGGCCGGTGTCGCGCAGGTTGGCCGCCAGCACCCGGGCGTTCTGCTGCATCTGCGTCATCACGTAGGTGTAGCCCTCGCGGCCGAGCCGCACGAAGTTGTAGTACTGGGCGAGCACCATGGCCGCGCCGGTCGAGAAGTTCAGGGTGAAGGTGGCGTCGGTCTTGCCCAGGTAGTTCTCGTAGAAGACGAGGTCCTGCGCCAGGTCGGACGTCTCGCGGAAGACCAGCCAGCCGATCCCGGGGTAGACCAGTCCGTACTTGTGGCCGGACACGTTGATGGACCGCACCTGCTCCAGCCGGAAGTCCCAGCGTGAGTCGGGGTACAGGAACGGCCAGACGAAACCGCCGCTGGCGCCGTCGACGTGCAGCGGGATGTCGAGCCCGCGATCGCGCCTGACGTCCAGGAGCAGCTGGTTGATGCCGACGATGTCGTCCATGTGTCCGGTGAACGTGGTGCCGAGCACCGCGGCCACGCCGATGGTGTTCTCGTCGAGGTAGGGGGCCACGTCGTCGGGCCCGATCGTGTACTTGTCCACGCCCAGGGGGATGATCCGGGGTTCGACGTCGAAGTACCGGCAGAACTTCTCCCAGACCACGTGCACGTCGCCGCCGAACACGAGGTTGGGGCGGTCCACGGGCTCCCCGGCGGCCTGGCGCCGCTCCTTCCACTTCCACTTCAGCGACAGCGCGCCGAGCATGATCGCCTCGGACGACCCCTGCGTGCGGCAGCCGGTGGTCTCGCCGGGCGCGTGGAACAGGTCGGCGAGCATCCGCACGCACCGCTGCTCGATCTCCGCCGAGATCGGGTACTCGGCGTGGTCGATGAAGTTGCGGTGCAGGTTCTCCGCGATGATCCGCTGCGCCTCCGGCTCCATCCACGTGGTGACGAAGGTCGCGAGGTTGCGCATCGGGTCGCCCTCGAGTGCGAGGTCCTCGCCCAGCATCCGCATGGTGTCGGTGGGACTCATGCCGGTGTCCGGAAACACCGTGGACGGAACTTCCTCGGTCAGGAAGCGGTTGCCGTACAGCGCCGTCGTGCGCTCGTCACGCGTGCCCATGCTTTCGAGTCAAGCATGGGCCCCGGACATCGTCGACCGGTGGGCGGGCGAACTTCCGGGGCCGGGCACTCATCCTTCCGGGTGCTCGCCGAGCTGCAGCGCCCCGCCGACGACGAAGCAGACCGCTCCGACGAGCGTGCCCCAGTTGACCAGTCCCGCGGCGACGACGGTCGAGGTCGCCGGCCGGGTGAACGCTGCGAGCCCGGCCAGGAAGAAGAACACCGAGCCCACCTGGTTGACGGCCACCACCCACCAGCCGAGCTCGTGCGGCCGTACCCCGATGCGACCGTGGCACACCTCCAGCAGGGCGAGGTGCCCCGACAGGAGGAAGCAGACGCAGCCTGTCATGTCGGGTAGCCAGATCCATCCGTTGGACTGCCGCGCCGTCAGGTCGGACGCGAAGGCGGCGACCAGGCTGACGCCGAAGAACAGGGTGCCGGCGAACAGCACGGCCACGCTGAGCCAGCCGATCTGCCGCGGCAGCCAGGCCCACCACCGCCACGCCGTGGCGCTCAGGGTGCCGCGCTCGTCGATCGCGGTGGGTGCGTTCGACGCCTGTACCACCGACGCGTAGCCGCCGGTGCTGAAGAACAGCCCGCCCACCAGGTAGACCGTGTCGACGGCCCGGATGCTGCCGACGCCGAGCTGGGCGAGCAGCGGGCCCAGGGCGAACATCGCACCGCCGATCATGAAGGCCACGCCCGCGACCACGTTGGCCCGGGCCAGGCGGGCCGCGGTGGTGGGCTCCGCCCCGACGACGCGCGCCAGGGCGCCGCCGGC
>NZ_KI911656.1:0-1038 GCF_000515355.1 Promicromonospora kroppenstedtii DSM 19349
CCGCCGTTCGAGCCGGTGCTGTCCGTGACGGTCGAGGGGCAGAAGCGGCACACGTCGCTCGACCTGCTCGCGGCCTGGCTCGGTGCCCGGCTGAACTGCCCGGCCGAGGTGGTGCGCACCGCCAGCGACGACGCCATCACGCGCGTGGTCCTGGAGCGCAGGAGCGGGCCCATCGTGCTGGACCGCCCGGACGGCCGGACCGTCACGATCACGCAGCCGGGCAAGCCCGCGCGGCGGATCGCGCTGCCGATCCGCGCGCTCAACGAGGCCCTGATCGAGGAGCTGCGCCGGCTCGACCCGGACGAGGTCTTCGAGGAGGTCCTCACGCGAGGTCTGGGGCACGTCACCAACCGGACGGCGGCCTGATGACGGAGACGCCCGGCGTGCGGCTCGTCGTCGTGCACCCCGACAAGGAGGTGCTGGCGCTGGCCGCCGCCGCGCGGCTGCTCACGCGCGTCCTGGACGTGCAGTCGGTCCGCTCCCCCGTCCACGTCGTCCTCACGGGCGGCACGGTCGGCATCGCGACGCTCGCGGCAGTCGCCGCGAGCCCGCTGGTGCCGGCCGTGGACTGGTCGGGTGTGCACCTGTGGTGGGGCGACGAACGGTTCCTGCCGGACGGCGACCCCGACCGCAACGAGACACAGGCGCGCGAGGCGCTGCTCGACGGCCTGGTCGCCGAGCACGGGCTCCCCGCGGCCAACGTCCACCCCATGCCGGGCCCGACGTCGGTCGCGACGCCGGAGGAGGGCGCCGCGGCCTACGCCGCGCTGCTCGCCGAGCACGCGCAGGGAGCGGCCACGGCCGTCCCGGCGTTCGACGTGCTGCTGCTCGGTATGGGCCCAGACGGGCATGTCGCGTCCCTGTTCCCCGGCCACGAGAGCCTCGCGGCGCAGGGCACGACCACGGGCGTGCACGGCTCGCCCAAGCCCCCGCCGGAGCGGGTCTCCCTCACGTTCGACGCCATCCGGGCCGCCCGCGAGGTGTGGGTCGTCGCGGCCGGCGCCGAGAAGGCGGACCGCGTGGCGGCGGCGCTGGCGG